>JAXLVK010000099.1:0-21200 GCA_046329055.1 Bacteroidia bacterium | reverse complement strand
GGTGGTGATTCCGGGGAGCATCCCCAAGGAATTTCCCGCAGGAACTTTCCAAGTGCCATGTGCCTTGATCATTGGACAGCGGAAGCCGAGCACCAACCTCAAAACCTCCCTGAACAACGCGCTCCGGGAGTTCAACGTAAGCGTATGATTGACTGAAAGATAATAACCATACAAACCAGATTTTTTATGAATTCAAACCCCTAAGACAATGGTAAAAAAGAAATCACCTAAGACGATCGAAAAGGAAAACAAGCGAATCAAAGGCCTGCGCACCTTGATCATTCAGTTCCTGCAAAAGGAACCCAACAAGTCCTTCAACCACAAGCAAATCGCGGCAGGCTGCGGCCTCAAGGGCGAGCTGAGCACGGAGCGTGTGGTGGAGCTACTGGACAGCATGGTGGAGGCTGGGCTGCTGAAAGCCCCCGAGATTGGCAAGTACAGCTTGATCATGAAGCAGCGGGTGCAAACCGGCCGCGTCGAGATCAAGGGCGATGGCTACGGCTTCGTGGTGTTGGATGTCACGGACGACACCGCAGCCCGAGCGGTCAAGGACGACGTTTTCATCCCACCGAACCGCCTCGGCAAGGCCCTCAATGGGGACCATGTCCGAGTCCGCATCGTCAAAAGCGGCGGCCGCGGGCAACGTTCAGAAGGAGAAATCCTAGAGGTCATCGAGCGTGCGACGGAAACCTTCATTGGCACCGTGGAACTTGTAGGCCGAGCGGTGACATTCATCCCGGACGACCACAAGTTGAACCAGGAATTCATCGTGCAGGTGCCCAAGGAATTGGCGGTGCGCGACGGGGACAAGGTGCTGCTGAAGCTCACTGAATGGGAGCATCACCTGCCGGTCGGCGAGATCGTGAAGGTGCTGGGTCAGGCTGGGGAGCATGAGACCGAAATGCACGCGATCCTGCTGCAATTTGGCTTCGAAGTGGCCTTCCCGCCCGCGGTAGAGGCCGAAGTCGCCAAGTTTGACGGCAAGATCAGCGAGGAGGAGATCGCCCGGCGACGCGACATGCGCCCGATCACGACCTTCACCATCGACCCGCACGATGCCAAGGACTTCGACGATGCCCTGTCCTTCAAGCGATTGGAGAATGGCAACGTGGAGGTGGGCGTGCATATCGCGGATGTGAGCCATTATGTCCATGTCGGCACAGCCCTCGACGATGAGGCCTACAACCGCGCGACGAGCGTTTACCTCGTGGACCGCACCGTCCCCATGCTGCCTGAGCGGCTGTCGAATGACCTTTGCAGCCTCCGCCCGCATGAGGACAAGCTCACGTTCAGCGCCATTTTCGAAGTGGACGAGCAGGGCAACCTGGTCAAGGAATGGTTCGGCAAGACGATCATCCACAGCGACCGCCGCTTTGCTTATGAGGAGGCGCAGGCAATCTTGGAAGCCGGAGAAGGCGAATACGCCGAGGAACTCATGGAACTGAACCGCCTGGCAAAGATTTTCCAACGGGAGCGCTTCAAGCAGGGCTCGATCAACTTTGAAGAGGACGAAGTCAAATTCGAACTCGACAAGGAAGGCAAGCCGATTCGTGTCTATCGCAAGATCCGCAAGGATGCCCACAAGATGATCGAAGACTGGATGCTCATGGCCAACAAGCAGGTGACCATCCACGTGGCCAAGATGCGTCAAGGCATTCCTCTGCCCTTCGTTTACCGCGTTCACGACCGTCCTGACGAGGACAAGCTCTATACCCTGCAGCAATTCGCCGCGACCTTGGGTTATACCCTGGACCTGAGCGACGAGCGCAAGATCGCCAAGGCGCTCAACGCCCTTATGCAGCAGGTGGAAGGCAAGCCCGAGCAGAACATGATCCAAACCGTCGCAGTGCGCACCATGGCCAAGGCCATCTACAGCACCGACAACATCGGTCACTACGGCCTCGGATTCGAGCATTACACCCACTTCACCTCGCCCATCCGGCGGTACCCGGACTTGATCGTGCACCGCCTGCTCGGCCAATACCTCAGTGGCAACCACAACGGCAACGTTGGGAAGCTCGAAATGGCGTCCAAACATTGCAGCAACCGAGAAAAGCGAGCCGCAGAGGCCGAGCGCGCGAGCATCAAGTACAAGCAGGTCGAATTCTTGGAAGACAAGATCGGTCAACGCTTCGAAGGCATCGTCTCCGGGGTCACGAACTGGGGCATGTACGTGGAAATCATCGAGAACCGTTGCGAAGGCATGGTGGGGCTCCATACCCTCACGGACGATTACTACGAGGTGGACACGAACCTGTACTGCATCCGGGGCAGGCTCAGCGGACACAAGATCACCCTTGGCGACAAGGTCTTGGTCGAGGTCAAAGGCACAAGCCTGCGCAACCGCACCATCGATTTCGGCTTTGTGGAGCACCTGGAGTCTGCATTCGAAGACACGGATGTGAGCATGGACGACCGTCGCGCAGCCGCACCTCCACGCCGAGGCGGGCAATTCGGCGGACGCCGAGGCGGCATGCCGATGAAAAAGTACGGTCCCTCCGGAGGCGAAAAACGCAGCCGTGGAGGTGGAGGCAAGAAAAAGCCCGCTGGAAAGCCGGCAGGCAAATCGGCCGGAAAGTCCGCAGGTAAGGGCAAAAAGCGGAGATAGAGGAGCCCGCGGTCTCAGGCCGCAGGGCTATCGAAAATGCCGCCTCTGGTGGCGAAGCAGCGGAACAAATGGAAAAACTCAGGCAATCGCCCCCAAGTTGATTGCCTGAGTCCATTTTCGGGCGTCGCTTTTTCGCTCCGGTTCCGATGATTGAAAGCGTTGCCAATGGCTATCCCCACCAAAAATCGCCACTCACTGGCTCGCCTGGAGCGTCCATTGACGTGCATGTCCTTGATTATCAGATCAATTATGCGGCACTGCATCCTCCAATCCTCCATCTCCCCGACATTCCCTATTTTTGTCGGCAATGAAGGAAACCTCATCCACTGCCATCAAGGGTGAACTGTCACCCGGCGAACTCAAAACCGCATTGGAGGCGCATCTCGCGCAGGTCTGCTCGGGCGCGGGTTGGGAAACCACGCTGTATTCCCCCATGGCCTACATCATCGGTCTGGGGGGCAAGCGCATCCGCCCCATGCTGCTGTTGCTGGGTTATCAGGCACTTTCAGGTCGGAGCGGAACCGAGGCATTGGGCTGCGCGACGGCGGTGGAGTTCTTTCACAACTTCAGCCTGATCCACGATGACATCATGGACAATGCGCCCCTGCGACGCGGGAAGGCAACCGTTCATGAAAAATGGGACACGAATACCGCGATCCTGAGTGGTGACGCGATGTTCGCATTGGCGTATGGGCACCTCATCGCGGACTTCCCACAACATGCTGCACGGCTCCTGCGCGAGTTCACGCGGGTGGCGGTGGGCGTGTGCGAGGGGCAAATGGAGGATATGGAAATGGCGGGCAAGCTCGCGACCATTCCGCAGTACATCGAGATGGTGCGCAAGAAGACTGCCATGCTCATCGGCGGGAGCCTGAGCTTGGCTGCTGTCGCGGCTGGGGCTGATGATGAGGAGGTTGCGCGCATGTACGAACTCGGCGAGACGGCTGGCATCGGCTTCCAACTCAAGGACGATTACCTGGATGTCTATGCTCCGGCGGACAAATTCGGTAAGCAGGTGGGCGGGGACATTTTGGAAAATAAGATGACCTTCCTGCTCATTCGCTGCCTGGAAAAGGCGGATGAGGGACAGCGGGAGCGCCTGAATCATCTTATGTACCATGAATCGTCCTCCGATTCGAAGATTGCAGGGGTGATGGCCTTGTACGACGAGTTGGACATCCACCGGGAGACGCTGGCTGAGATGGACAAATACTTCGCGGCGGCGGATGCGATCGCGGAGGGCTTTCGTTCACGCCCGGGTTTCGCGCATATCGATGATTTCTTGAAAGCATTGGCAGCCCGCGACCATTGACCATGAGCATCCAAATCCAGAAGCTCCTCTCGAATCCTGTGGCATTGACCCTGTTCCTTGCCACGATCGCGACCACATTGGCGGCATGGCAGAACCAATACCTCAAGGAGAAACTGATCCTGCGGCCGTATGCCTTTGTGAGTCGGAAGCAGTATTTCACCGTGATCACGAGCGGGTTCATCCATGCAGATTGGATGCACCTCATCATGAACATGGTGACGTTTTACTACTTCGCCTTCAACTTGGAGCACTATTTCACTTACCTGCAATGCGTCAGGGTAGGGGAGATGCCCACCCTCACAGAACAGCGCATCGCGGAGGTGTTAGGGCATTCGAAGTTCCTGATCATCTACTTGGCGAGCATGGTTTTGGCGGATTTGACCACGATCATCAAATACAAGGACATCCCAAGCTACAGTTGCCTGGGCGCCTCGGGCGCGATTTCTGGTGTGGTGATGAGCTCAATCATCCTAGGTCCGGCCATGCGCGAGGAGATTTGGATCTTTGGGTTCCTGCCGGGGTGGCTGTTTGCGATCCTGTACATCGTCTCCAGCCATTTCGCTAGCCGCCGCCAATACGACAACGTCGCCCACGAAGCCCACATGTGGGGCGCCATCGCTGGCATCGTCTTCAGCTTCATCATGTTCCCACACGAAAGCTGGAAATTCATCGAGAGCATGCGGGACACCCTCTACGGATGGACTCATTGAGAATGGAGAATTGATAATGAATAATTAACAATGACGGCTGCTTCCCCGAATGGGATCGCCCATTATTCATTATCAATTATTCATTATTCACTGACAGCGTCTAATCTTCCGAGACCATGACGGGTTGGCAATCCTCACGGATTTCCCAGGTGAGTTGCTTCTTGTCCTTGTTGTAGTCGGCTTTGCAAAATGCGCGGGCGATGAAATGGCTGCTGTCCGCAAGGCCCACTTCATAGACGAATTTGGAGCCGTCCTCGGCGTCTTCGTAGTAGCCGATCACCTCAAGGTCGGCTGTATAGCGGCCATTTTTCTTATGGTGAATGCTTTCCAGGTCGCAAATGCGGCTGAGTTGGACCTTGGCTTCGGCATGGAGTCCCTCGTACAGGTGATTGCTGATGTCCCCGAAGAGCATCTTGACGAACACAAAGATCACGAGTCCCGCACCCGCAGTCGCCAATCCGATCCACATCCATTTCGTATTCATGTGGCGAATTTAGGGAATCCGGCGGGAAGTCGCCGTGGGATCGGTAAACTCGATGCGTGTCTGTGGCAATGAGCGCTGCAACCGATGGATTTCCTCTAGGGAATGCTGTTGAACCGCAAATCCAGCTCTTCCAGTCCGGTCAGTCGGTGCAAGGTCTTTGGTACACGCGAGAGTTGGGTGCAACTGAGAGAGAGGCGCTTCTAACCGTGGGAGGGACTCGAGCAGGTCATGCCCGGAACGCATTGGATTCAGCGAGAGGTTCAGTTCCTCAAGGGTGGGCAGGAATGCGAGGTTGGGGACATGCTGGAGCAAATTGTCTGCGAGCTTGAGAACCTGAAGCTTGGAAAACCGATCAAGGCGCAGCACGGGATGCTCCCTTTCGTCCTCCAACCGTGGGCTGTGAAAATGGCATCCAGACAAATCCAGACTGAGCAGGCTGTCTCGAAACGCAGTGCCACGCAGCAAGACCACTCCGATCATGTTGGAACTGAGATCGAGCCTTTCAAGTTTGGGGCACGGCAGTTCCCTCGCAAGGTCAAGATCTCCATAAGCGCCCCAATACCAGTAGGCATTGAAACTCAGGTCCAAGCGCTTGAGGTTGTAAAACCGACTGAGGTTGATGATCAGGCCATCGATGTAGTTGCCGTGGAGGTCGATCTCCTCAACGTGGAAAAATGGTGCAAGCTCCTTTTGATAGAAGTCACCGCCGTAGCCCCAATTCATGCCGAGATTCCTCAAATTCAATGACTTCAGCTTCTTGGCTTGCGGGGTCAGGTCTGCGATGCGCTTCTGAAAGCGGGCTTCGTAGTCGTCGTGCTTGATTCCTGTTAGGCTCATATCGTTCAATGCATTATTGTTTGAAACCTGATCCGCTGCGCGGGCAGTCCCGCTCAGTCGGCTTGTGCTTCCAAAAATAAGGACAGTCCGGCCGGAATGTGCATTTCGAGGGGGGCAGTTCTTGTAATTTTAGGCCAAAATATCACAAATGGGACAATTGCCAACCTGCCTGAAAACCGCCCGTATTCATTCTCAAACGCCAATTTCACAGTTTTAACTTTTATGAAAAATTATCTGAATTCCGCTATCATCGCCCTCACTGCGATCATCGTTGTTGTCATTGCTACTCAAGCCTACCGCCATCGGAACCGCCAAGCCGATACGATCAACGTCACCGGTCTCGGCTCCAAAGACTTCAAGAGCGACCTCATCGTATGGAGTGGCAGCTTCTCCGCCTCCAACGTGGACCTGAAGGCTGCATCCACCACCCTCGAGCAACACCGCGAGATTGTCCGCAAGTTCCTCGAAGCCCAGGGTGTCAACGCCAAGGAGATCGTCTTCTCCAGCGTGAACACCGAGAAGCAGTACGACTCTTGGACCGACGACCAAGATCGCTACCACAACGAGTTCAAGGGCTATCGCCTGAGCCAAAACGTGGAGATCGAAAGCAAGGACGTCGAAAAGATCGAGCAAGTCTCCCGCGACGTGACCAATCTGATCAACCAAGGTGTTGAGATCAGCTCCTTCCCCCCGGCATATTACTACACCAAGCTCGCCGAGCTGAAAATCGAGATGGTTGCCGCTGCTACCGAAGACGCCCGCACCCGTGCCGAAAAGGTCGCTGAGAAAGCTGGATCCAGCCTGGGCAAGCTCCACAATGCTCAAATGGGTGTCTTCCAGATCATCGCCCAAAACAGCAACGACGACTACGGATGGGGTGGCTCCTTCGACACCAGCTCCAAGATGAAAACCGCCAACATCACCATGAAACTCCAATTCGGAATCGACTGATGGTAAGCGGGTTTTCAATCATCCTAGACTTATCAGGCATGTTTTTCTGGCTAGTGAGCCTAGCCATCAGCGCCACGGGGACGATCGGTACGATCGTCTCCGTGGCGTTCTTGTTTCACCGCAAGCGTCACAAGCCGACCGAGGTCATTTACCCAAAGTTGTGGTTGATGGCCAGCCTGATCGTGCTTCTGTTTGGAATCATCGGAATTGCGCTGAAGTTCCAGTACGAGACGCTGCTAGAGTATCGCACCACGCGGTCGATGCTGGACAGTTACGGCGTCATTGCTCAATTGCTGCTGCTGATTGCCACACTTGTGGTCAGGTCCAGGATGGAGCGGAAGATCCGCGGCACACGCTGAGTCACTGCAGGACCACCCGACAGCCAATGCGGACGCCCTGTTCGCTTTCCCCCTCCAGCCAGTACATCCCGCGCGCCAAGCCTCCCAAATCCAATTGGATATGCCCGGATGTTCCCGACTGAGGCCATTTGCCGACAACATGACCTGACAAATCCATCAGCAGCAAGCTCTTCAGTGCCCCAGCCTCCACCGGCCAATTCACCTTCAAGCTACCCCGTGCAGGATTCGGATAGGCGATGATGGCCGCGTTTTCGAAGGAATTGGCAACACCGACAGCATCCATGACAGGCTCGTCGAAGGCCACACTCCAGTTGTAAAAGGGCATCCCGGTGGCATCCACGGAGGGGGAGATCGTGCTGTCTTGGTCTCGGATATTGCCTCCAACCGACATGCTGTCAAACCCACCTCCGCACCATGCCATGCCTGCGGGCGGATAATGGCAGGAGTAGGCGTAGCGCAGGCGTGGATTGGTGCCGTTGGGGATTCCGCTGAGCGTCACTTGCACTTGTGTGTCGTTGTTCACGAGTTCGACCTTCGTGATCCATAGACTGTCGCCACCTGTTTGGAAGAATTCAAATCCCAGATTTTGACGCATGGCCACAATCGACGTGTCCACCACCAGTTTCCCGAACGGGATGTGGTAATCCACTGTGATCACGCTGTCACGCTTGACGACCGCAACCGGCATCAGCGGATTCCAGGTCTCACCTTTGTACACGACCTTGTTGATGACCTTGGCCATCATCTCGCCCATGTGCTTGGACTCGATATTGGTCATGTGCATGCCATCCGAATAATGGTAGAAGTACTTGGGGCCGACCAAGATGATATCGCCGGGGTTGTCGCGGTGCGCATTGAGCTGGGCCACACCGAGTTGTGCATCCCAGCCGGAGTTGAATTGGTTCACGAAGAGTCGGATACCCATCGGGCCGCCGCTGAGCGAATCGATGTCATGCCCGTAGTCATGGAGCCATTCCTCTAGGAATCCTGGTAAAGCGGCGCGTTGCCGTAATAGTTGTCGTGTTCGCCGTGGATCACCGTGATGCCGATGGGCTTGTACTCCATCCCCATCGAATCCGCCTCAGCTTTGGCATTTTTCACTTGGGCCAGCACTCCTCGCCCAGGGCCCGGTTCCTTTTTTCAAGTCGATGTAAATCGATCCCGAGGAACCGTGCCCGTGATCACGATGTCCCGCGACAGTGAATCCATCGCATGCAGAGAGTTGGCGGTGCCACTGCACGGACTTTCCCGACTGATCTCCACCAATGGCACCAAGGGCCGCTCGTAGCCGATCAGCACCGTCCCCAAGTGGTAATTGTTGTAGGGTTGGGAGAGGCTGAGCGCGGGGAGGGAGGTCATGCCCAGCGAAACACTCTGCCCGGTCCCCATGATATGGATCAACTGCGGCTGTCCAGCAGCTTTCAATGGGGCAGGGGGGAGCAGCATCGTGGCTCCGTACCACCCTGCCAGTAACCGAATTGCGCAGGAAGCGACAGTGTATTTCCCAACAATAGCAAAAACGCAAGGCAAGAGTTCCGCCTATGCCGACGCATAGGACTGGCGGGGTTTCCAAAAGGACGGTCCCCGCTTGCATGAAAGTTGTGCATCAATTCTGAACTTGATTCCTGAATCAAATTAACGAAAGGAATGAATCGAACCAAGCGATCTCTGTCGCGGAAAGGTCAGAAGACCGATATCCTCCAAGGCAGCATGCATTTTCAGGATAGGAGAAATCTGAACCGAATCGCTTGTGTGAATTCTTTTGAGGGACTTATCTAAAGGTGTTTGCAAACCAGTGAAGTGCTTGCAAATGGCTTGCAAATAAAAAAGTGGTCACGACCTTTCAGTAACGTAACCACTTGATTTTCACTGAGCGGGAAACGAGGCTCGAACTCGCGACCCTCAGCTTGGGAAGCTGATGCTCTACCAACTGAGCTACTCCCGCTTATTCAGAATGCCAAAGGTACGCCTGCCTGCCTCAAATTGTCAAGATGCGGCTTGGAGAATTTCATTCCTCTTCGCTGTCCAGCCCATCGAGGGACTCTCCGGCTTCCATTCGGCGGTTCTTTTCGAATGCCCGCTCGGAACGGATGCGTTGACGACGCACTTCATTTTCCTTGATGGCCTTTTCCAATCGCTTGCGCAGAGCAGGTGCCTCCGATGCGCCCAGCTTCCTTGCGCCGAGCCGGATCAGTTCTTCGCCTACCCAATCGGCAACGGGCTGCGACTCCAACCGGAGGACGCCATACCCCTGTTCCTCCACGATGCGCTGAACATGGCCCTGTGCATCATAGAGCACGCTGAAGGCCTCCTGACCATCGGCGAACCAGTTTTGGAGGTCGTGGATCATGATCTCGTCCGTGAGTGGACCGACTTGTTCCACCTCGATGTAGCAGCCGAATTGCAGCAGGTCGCAGGCGAGCAACTCCGCCTGTGAGGGCGTGTGCGCGATCAAACTCATGCGTCGGCCATCGCTCAGGTCGCGCACCATCACCGTCGCCTCGTCGAGGGAACAGGGCATGGTCTCGCTCACCACCTTTGCCAGGGGCGTTAGGTAGTCCTTGGACCACATCGCGTTCAGCACGATCTTGAACATCGGCTGAAAAATAAGGAAAATCCGGCTTGCCGCATGGCATTCGCGCCTATCTGCATCTGGACTTTTTATTATCTTGGCTGTTCCAACATATAATACAATCCAAGCTTTGCAAAGCATGACACACCCCATTTCAAGCGGATTTGCCCTGAGACGCTGGTTTTGGACCCTGATATTCACCTTGTCGCTGGGTTCGGGAGCATTTGCACAAAATGTAGATTGGAACCGCTACCAACCTGTGCAGGCAGTCGCGCCCATACCCGAGGACATGCGCATGACCTCCACCGACAAGTACGAACGCGACCTGAAACAGGTGGACCAATCCAAGAAGAAGCGGCAGCAGGAGGCCCACGAGCGTTTCCTCCTACAAAGCAATTTCCAACTCGATGAGATCTTGCTCAGTGGCAAGGTCCTTTTCAACGATCCCATCACGCAGTACGTCACCAAGGTCAAGGACATCATCCTCAAGGGGCAGCCCGAGTTACAGAAGCAAATCCGGGTCTATGTGGTGAAGTCTCCGGTGGTGAATGCATTTGCCACCAACAGCGGGGTGCTGCTCGTGAACATGGGCCTGATCGCGCACCTGCGGACGGAGGCGGACTTGGCGGTTGTCCTATGCCATGAAATCCAGCACTACATCAAGAAGCATCCGCTCAACACTTACATGAATGCCTCAGAGTTGAAGGACAATGCCAAGATGCTGGGGCTGAAAAACACGGAGGATTACCTCGCCGCCAAGGCTCGTTACTCCCGAGAGGTCGAGACCGAGGCCGACGGGATGGGGTTCGAGCTGTACAAGAACTCCGGGTACACACGGGGACCGCCGAGACCGTCTTTGACATCCTCTTGGGGGCGGATGAGCCATTTGACCAGATACCTTGGGACAGGAGCTACTTCGAATCCGAGTATCTGCGTTTTCCCTCTCGCTATGAGAAATGGCCCATCAACGACGCGCATTTCGAGGATGCCTCTGATGATTCGATGAGCACGCACCCGAGCGTCGATACACGGAGAAAGAAGATCGGGGAGAAATTGGTGGAAGCTGAGCAATCCCTCGGCGCCGACCGCGGTGAGGATTTTCAAGTCGGGGTGCAAGAGTTTCTGGAAATGCGCAAAAGGTGCCGGGATCTTTGAACTGGCGAACCTTACCTGCGGCAACGGCGTACGAGGATGCGATCTACAACAGTTACCTGCTACTGCAAGAAGAGCCTGAGAGTGAATTCCTGCAGAAAAACATCGCCCGTGCCATGTACGGGATGATCATGCACAAGCAGGCGAGGAAGTTCAGCGACGTCCATACACCCTCCACAGATCGGGGAGGGGAGATACAGCAAATGCTGCGGTTCACGGAATGCCTGGACTATCCAGGGATGTGGCTCGTGGCAATCCGTGAGGTCTGGAGCAGGTACCTCAAATTTCCGGAAGACAAGGAGCTGCAAGAGATGGCTGAGGGGATGCTGGACCTGTTTTTCAAGAAGCAACCCGAGACCGTCGAATGGGTGGAGCACTTCAAGCCAGCAGAGTTTCCCGAACTGATACGGGATGTGTTGGTGGAGCGCGGGAAAATCACTGGCCTCCGGGACAGCCTTCTGGCCTTGCCGGAAAAGCCCTCGACGGACACCTTGGAGGTTACCACGAGCGCTCCGTCGCCGATGCCCCAAAGGAGGACCGCAACAATTTCATGAAGTGGGCCCTCGTGGAGCTGTTCGACGACCCCAATTTTCGATGGTTTGGGCCAAATGCGTGGAAGAATCCAAGGTGGAAAAGCCCAAGAAAAACCCATGGGACGAGCCGCTATCGGCGATTTTTGAGATTGCCGTTGCACGCCAAAAATCCCGCTTGGAGGGGTACTTATGGCATCGACAAGGTCGTGATGGTGCAGCTTATGTATCGGGTGGTGGATCGCTATGACAAGAAGTCCCCTGTGCACAATACTCTGGTATCGGCGGAGGCGCTGGATGAGTACAAGGATCGAATGAAGGAGATGCCGCCCGCAATGACGTGGAGTTGCTGCTTCTGGAAAACCGCAGCCTGCAACCCGATCAGGTCGATCGACATTCAATGATGCCACGACTGTCATGCGATGGATTTCCAATCAACTCGACGCCGAGGACAAGGACGTGGAGACATGATCAACATGGACAAGTCGGCCGTGGATGCATTGATACAGCAGTACGGGACCAAGTATTTCGGCTTCAATGCCGTGGTCACCATTCGCGACCGGATGGACAGGCGTTCGAAATTTTTCCTGGTGTTTGCATCCATCTACTTTCCGCCATTGCTGGCACTGACCATCCCCAAAATGGTGATGCCCGTGCACAAGACCGTCTATGCGACATTCGTCTTTGACCTGGAAAAATCGGAGATGCTCATGGGGGACTTCCGGTTGGTGAAGGCCGGCGACAAAGGCGCGATTGGAAAGGCGACCATCTACGATCAGTTTTACCAAATGAAAAGGAAGCCGAAGAAATGAACCGCAAGCAAATACTAGATTCCTCGTGGCAATGATCAGCATGTTCGTTTGCCTGCAAGCGCAACCAGGCTACTTGGGCAAGCGCAACATCATCCAATACGACCTCTTCGCGATGCCTGCGGGGCTGTTCGGCGGCGGCATCGGGTTCAATCAATCCCATGCCGTGACGTATCACCGAGTGACTTCGCGAAAGACCGTCGTTGGAATGGGTGCTACCTATTTGCCATTGCCCAAGTTCCAGGCAGAAGAATTCAATGGCGGATATGTCATTGGTGATGTGAAATCCCGGTCGGTCGGTCTGATGTTCCAAGCCAAATTCTATCCGTTTCTGCGAAAAGGATGGTTGGCGCCGTTGGGGCCCTTTGTTCGGGTAGCCGTCAACGTGAATCGGCAGGTGGCCACATGGACGGCGAGCAATGGCACAATGCAGCATCCATGGGAAACGCATTTCTGGGCAGGATATCAGTTGGAAACAGGCTATTCCACTGTGCTCTTAGGCCACGTTCAGATGGACTTGGGATTCAGGTTTTGCCTGTCCGAGTTCCTCAACTATTTCTCAGATGCCTCATCCGCCAAGCGGTACAACCTGGCCTATGACATTCTGGAATCCGAGCTTTTCAAGATTCACATTGGCTTGGGGTACCTCCTGTGATCCCCATCAGCTCACCGCATACTTCGACAGGGATTTGAGTTCGGCTTGGATCAATTGTTCCCAGCGGGCTTGCTCAGGCTTGTTTTTGCTGTGGGAGGTTTCCTTGTCGTAGAGTTTTTGAAGCTCGGAGGCGCGCCATTCGTCCAGGATGGCATTGGGAACTGCTCCTCGACCTCGTCGTTGCTCAAGTTGCAGCCATTGTTGATTTAAGCCGAGAAATGCTTGCGCATCCGCCGCGCATAGACCTCGGTGATGTCGAAGTGCAATTGCTCGTGGGAAAGCAGATGCTCGGTGATGTTGTCCTTTTTCCAACTCTGTTCCTTGTCAAACTTGGCCACAGCCGTGAAGGTGAAGACGTCCCCGTCACAGTCCCAACCCAAGGAGATTTTGGACCAAGTATGCGCCGCGTAGGACGATTCCTCGTCCACAGGCCCTTCGAAATCCTCCCACGTGAGCTTGCGGTCCGCCGACCAGATGACGTAATGATCGCCGCCCAAAAGCAGCACGGACAAAATCAGGACGAAAGCGATTCTCTGAAGCATGACCAATGATACGAAAAAGACTGTAAATCAATAACTCAGGAGTCGGATCTCGGTTACAGCCGTTTTCTTGAAAATTTTTTCAAAAATCTTACAACCTGCCACCAACTTCCCCGTAAGACAGAGCAAGATTCTTCCCGCGAGGGAAAATCCGAATTCTGAAACATATCCTTATTGTGCCTGTTCGCCGCCGCCATGCGGACGGGAAATTTTTGCCGCGATGTCAACCCATTCGTCATACCTGTGCTATGTGGAATCGTTACCTTTTTTTGTTGCTTACCGCAGCAGTGGGCATCATGTCCGGCTGCACCAAAACCGTCACACTCAAAGTGTATCCATCCGGGGAGGTGGATGTCGCTTCAATCCTGAATTTTGAATTTGAGGATTCCATCGCGCCTGCCGATTCGGTGGGCATGTGGAGTTCGCTGCCTTACCTCAAGTTTGATCCACCCATCTCTGGCAAATGGCAATGGCGAAAGCGCAATCTGCTCAGCTTTTGGCCGGAAGGTGGTAAGTTGCCATCGGCGATGAAGGTCAGTGTTTCCGCCAATCCTGCGCTATTCATGGGGGAAAATGCGGAATTGAGCCCGGCAAACTTCGAATTCCATACTCCCTACTTCACGGCAAAGGACCTCCACCTGACATGGTCCGACGAGGTGGACAGCACCGCCCGCATGCCCATGAACATGCACTTGACATTCAACTACCCCGTTGAACCTGAGTCGCTCCGGCAATACCTCGAAGTCTTTCGCGGCAATCACAAAGTCCAGGTGCTGGATTTCTCCAACAATTATTATGCAAGCACGGAGTTTGACATATCGACGGACATGTACGAATTCGGTCCCGGCGAGCAGCCCATCGAGGTACATCTGAAAAAGGGATTGGTTTCCGATTTGAAATACAATCCCCTGCCAGAGGATGTCGTGCTCCGGGACACACTGCTGCCAGTGGCGATGTTGAGCGATTTGATGGTTTTTCCAGAATTCGAAGCCGGAAGCATTTCCTTCAAGGTCAGCGCCAATCAAGGCATCGAAGCAGGCGTGGCGCGTCCTTACATCACGATTGTGCCGGAGATGCCATTTTCCCTGCGCAACTCGGGCAGTGAACTCGTGATCGAAGGGGACTTCAAACCCGGCAGCGACTACCACGTTGGTTTCCGGCGCAACCTGCCCGGCGCGGCGGGTGGATTGCTCGATGCCGATGCCGTGAAGACCGTCCGCACGCCTGAACTCAAGCCATTTCTGCGCTTTGCCGACGATATGGGGCATTTCCTGATGCGTGGCGGCTTCGAAAACCTCAACGTCAAGACCACCAACATGGACAGTTTCGTGGTGGAGCTGTATGAGATTTACGAAAACAACCTCCTGCATTTCATCAATGCCAATCCCAGCAACCTGAGCCGATGGTCGCACTTCGACTCGGTCGAGGACTACTATTATGGCAGCGACTACGGCTACCTGAGCATGGACGAATACGGCGCATTGATCCACTCGGAGACCGTTTACACCCCGAAAAACGCCCACAAGGAAGTCGTCAACGTCCCCATTCGCATCAAAAAGGAGTTCCGAAACAAGTTCAATGGCATCTTCGTCGTGAAGCTGCGCAATGCATCGGGCGACCATTGGATGGAGGATTACAAGATCGTCTCCCTTTCGGATTTGGGCCTGATCGCGAAGTACAATGACGACGACATCATCGTATTTGCAAACCGCCTTTCCACCGCACAACCTGCTGTCGGGGCGACGGTGAGCCTCATTTCGAGCACGAACCAAGCCTACCGCACTGCTGTCGTGGACGCGCAGGGCGTAGCCCGTTTCAATGACGTGGGGAACCGGTGGGACAGCAGGACTTTCCGCCTTGCGCTCATCACTGCGCAGCTCGGCAACGACATCCAATTCTTGGATTTTGACCACACGGATGTGGACCAGGACCGCTTCGACCTTGAAGGCAAGTCCCGCAGTGATTACGATGTATTTTGCTACGGCGACCGCGACCTGTATCGCCCCGGGGACACCTTGTATTTCAGCGCAATCGTCAGGAATTGGGACTATACCGCGCCGAAAAATCTGCCTGTGACCGTGAAAATCTATGGGCCGAGTGGTGATACCCGGGAGGAGTTGCAAAAATCCACCAATGAGGATGGTGCAATCGAGATCGCCTATCCGATTTCGACCTCGGCGCGGACAGGGTACTACCACATCGATGTGTTGCCAGGGATGGAGCACTATTATGGCGAATACGAATTCATGGTCGAGGATTTTGTCCCGGACAAGATCAAGGTGAACCTCACTGCCGAGAAGATGAGCGGCCGCCCCGGCGATACACTGCGTTTTCCGTTGACGGCGGGCTACTATTTCGGCGCGCCCTGCGATGGGCATGCCTACGATGTGGTGTATAAGCTCTTCTTCGTGGACTACCGCTCCAAGCGTTTCCCTGCATTTGATTTCGGAAACGCCAACGATGCAAGCCCCGAATGGTCCAATTCCTCCGGCCAACTCAATGAATTGGGCAAGGACACCCTGGAGTACATCATCCCCAGCAATCTCGGTGGCACCGGGCTAGCAACGGGACTGACCCAGGTGACCGTCTATGACAATACCCAGCATACCGTCAGTGCGCAGAAGACATTCACCGTCGCCACGCGGCCCTATTACCTCGGCATCCGGGAGCATGGCAGCTATTTCAGTGTGAATGATGTCTTCAAGCTCGATTACGTCGCGGTCGATTTTGCGGATCAATTGGCCAAGGGGCAGAAAATCGCCAGGCAACTTGTGCGGCGTGAATGGAAGCGAGTCCTGCGCAAGGAAGGAGATCGATTTTATTATGTCTCTGAAAATGAGGCCATCGTTCTCAAGACGGACACCGTCGTTCAAGGTGCGGATTTCCAGCAGTTTTCCCAGCGATTGGTGGAGGCCGGAAATTATGAGCTGACCCTGAGCCTCGTCGATGGCAGTGCCACCCGGACATTCGGATTCAGCGCTTACGGGAAATCGGTGGCGACCGAGGCTTCATTTGGCGTGAACCGGGAGGGGACCATCGCAATCTCCACCGACAAGCCCAGTTACAAAGTAGGGGAGTCCGCCCGCATCCTGCTCACTGCGCCATTTTCCGGCCGCATGTTGGTCACGATCGAGCGGGAAAAGGTGCATGAATACCGCTACGTGAACGTCGAGAACAATGCCGCCGAGATCATCCTGCCCATTCGCGACGAACACGTCCCGAATGTCTATGTCTCCGCGACGCTCTTCCGCCCGCTCAAGGGCAAGGGCCAACTCCCGCTCACGGTCGCCCACGGCTACACGAGCCTGCATGTCGAGAATGCCGCACGCCGCCTACCCATCAAGATCACGTCCCCCGAGGTCATCAAGCCCGGAAAATCGCAGGCCATCACCGTGCAGACCGCCCCGCGTGCAGGGGTGAAGGTCACCGTCGCCGTGGTCGATGAGGGCATCCTTGCCATCCGGCACTACCGCACTCCGGACGCATTTGCCGAGTTCTATGCCGACCGCGAGCTGAATGTCCGCAGCTACGACATGTATGAATACCTCCTGCCGGAAGTCCCCGCCTCAGCCTTGGCAACGGGCGGCGACATGGGGGATTGGTCGAGCTACAGCCAACTCAATCCCATGCGCAACAAACGCTACAAGCCATTGGCATTTTGGAGCGGGATATTGAACACCAACGCCTCCGGGAGGGTGACGGTCAATGTCCCTGTCCCAGAGGAGTTTTACGGTCGGGTCAGGATCATGGTGATGGCCTACGACGGGGCGCAATTTGGTTCCGAGGAAGGCAAAATGACCGTGCGGGAGGACCTGATCCTCACGACTGCCTTGCCGCGATTCCTGACCGAGGGCGACTCCGTCCAGCTACCCGTCAACCTCACCAATATGATGGACGAAAAGGGCAAGGTGAAGGTGACCCTGAAGATCGAGGGCCCGGTTGCCATCGATGGCCCCAATCCCGCAGAATTGGAGATGGATCCGCAATCGATGGACAATGTCTTCTTCGGATTGCGCGCCTTGCATCCCGGATCGGCGACCGTGACCGTGGAATCCGATGGCTTGGCCAAGGTCAAGCAGCGCCTCTTCATCAATGTGCAACCGCCTGCGCCCTTGCTCGTGGAGGCCGGAAATGGGCGGATTGAGGCGGGAAAATCCGTGATCATCAAGGTTCCCAGCGGCTTTGACCCAAATTTTCAGCGCACCAGCCTCGCCGTCAGTAGCCTGCCCGCATTCGAGTTTGCCGATCAGCTCGATTACCTTGTGAATTACCCCCACGGCTGCCTGGAGCAAACGGTGTCGGCCGCCTTCCCACAGATTTATTTCGGCGACCTCGCCGAGTTAATCGCGCCAAACAAGTTCGAAAACAGCAATTCGGTCCTGCATGTGCGGGAGGCGATCAAGAAGATTGAGGGGATGCAGGGTTACGACGGCGGTTTTACCTATTGGCCGGGGGGCGAGGAAAATGCCTGGGGGAGCGTTTATGCCACGCATTTCCTATTAGAGGCACAGAAGGCAGGCTTTCCCGTGCAATCCTACGTCATCGATCGTTCCATTTCCCACCTCGGGCAATTGGCGGCGCAGAAGAAATCCTTCACCTACCACTTCAACCGCAATGGCCTCAAGCTGCAAGAGGAGCGCGCGAGTCAGGACCTGATCTACAGCTTGTATGTATTGGCGCTTGCTGGCAAACCCGACGAGGGGCTGATGAATCACTATAAAATCCGTCCGGAGCTGCTTTGCCAAGACAGCAAATTCCTGCTCGCGGCGGCATTTGCCCTGAAAAAGGACCGCCAAGGCTTCGCGGATTGCCTGCCCAAGGCCAACAATGTCGATGAACCGGATCGCCTCACCGGGGGCAGCTTTGACTCGCCACTGCGCTCCGCATCTGTGATCCTCAGCACCTTGGCCGATGTCGCACCCACCCAAGCCATCGTTCCACACTTGGTGGATTACCTCCGCGCGCACCGCACTCAATTGCAATCCACGCAAGAGCGCGCATGGGCATTCCTCGCCATGGGCAAGCTCGCACGTCGCAAGCGCAGGGAGGCGATACAGGTCACCGCGCAGGCGGATGGCAAGGAATTGTTGGTATTCACCGGGGACAATGTCCGCTACGCTGCAAACGACCTCGGCGGCAAAACCATCACCCTGAATGCGACGGGAAAGGGCGTGGCCTATTATTTCTGGAAAATCGAAGGCAGCAAGAAGGGCGCGTCCGTCCTCATTCCCAACCAAGACCAGGACCTCGCTGTCCGCCGCGAATGGTACAATACCGCCGGGCGTCGTATCATGACCCCGGTCTTCAACCAAGGCGAGTTGATCGTGTGCCGCATCCACCTCAAGGCCAATCGCTACGCCGAGAACATCGCGGTCACGGACCTGATTCCTGCCGGATTCGAAGTGGAAAATACCCGCCTCACCCACAACGACTACTCGTGGCTCCGCAATGCCAATATCACCGACTTCGACAACCACGATGTCCGCGACGACCGCGTGAATGTCTTCGTGAGCATGGAATCCGGCGAAACGCGAACATTTGAGTACCTCGTGAGGGCTGTGAACCAAGGCCGCTACTTGATGCCGCCCATCACCGCCGAGGCCATGTACGATGCCGGCATCCACAGCCGCCGCAGCGGCGCCGTCATCCGCATCGTGGGCAAAAACGAGGTGATTCCGGGCCGTAATATGATAGCAGGGGCAAAGGACTCCCTCCGCCTGACCAGGGCCGACAGCGCCCGCGCGACCTTCACCACCACCTATGGTGACAACACCATCTGGCAACGCTTCATGCGCAACGTCGCACACCAAAACTGATGGGAAGCTGTTTGGAACATGACCTTTTCTGGCGTTTTGCGTGTGGGCAGGGCACGCCTTGCCCACTCTCGAAACAGGTCTAAAAGCCCTTATCGATGCATTTCCCATTCCAAAAATTCCGACGCAACCACGACCATTTGCTCAAGCAGGGCCTGGAAAGGATTTTCATGGTGGCCAGCGCAGTTTTCATCGGCTTCTTGTTGCTCGACCTGACCTTCCCAGCGCCCAATCCAAAGTCCTACAGCCCGGAAGTGCTCGCACGGGATGGCAGTCTCTTGCGCAGCTACCTCACGCCTGACGACAAATGGCGGATGTCCACAAGCCTGCAAGACGTGCCAGAGGAATTGCCCAAGGCATTGGTTGCCAAGGAGGACCGCTGGTTTTGGTGGCATCCCGGCATCAATCCCGTCGCGGTCCTGCGGGCAGGATTTGGCAATGCCACCTCTGGGCAGCGGGAATCTGGCGCGAGCACCATCACCATGCAACTTGCCCGGATGCTCGAACCCAAACCCCGGACCCTTTGGGGCAAGGTCATCGAGGCATTTCGCGCCCTGCAACTCGAATGGCACCATTCGAAGAGCGAAATCCTGGAAATGTACATGACGCACTTGCCCTACGGCGGCAACATCGAGGGCGTGAAGGCGGCCTCCTACCTCTATTTCCAGCGCCCGCCATCGCAGCTCAGCCTCGCCCAATGCGCCTTGCTTACCGTCATCCCCAATCGCCCCAATTCCCTCCGGCCTGATCAGCAGCCCGCTGCCGCCCTCGCTGCCCGCAACAAGTGGCTCAATCGCTTCGGCGAGGACGGAATTTTCCATCCCAAGGCGCTTTCCGACGCACTGAACGAAACCCTGCCCTCGGGAAGATGGACATTGCCCGTGCGCGCACCGCAGTTTTGCCAATGGGTGGAACCCGGCAACAATGCCACGGCCCTCCGGACGACCCTCGATCCTCGTTTGCAGCAGCTTGCGCAAGATCTGCTCGCGAACCGCGTCCGCCGTCTCCGCCCCATGGGCATCACCAATGGCGCCATCCTCATCGTGGACAACCGGAATATGGAGGTGCTTGCTTATTGTGGGTCTGCGGATTTTGCGGACAAAGCGGCGCACGGGGAGGTGGATGCTGTGCAGGCCGTGCGTTCTCCAGGCAGCGCGCTCAAGCCCTTCATTTTTGCATTGGGATTCGACAAGGGGCAGGTCACGCCGCAGGCGAGTATGCTGGACATTCCGGGCGAGTTCACGGATTTTTCCCCGGTGAACTATGACCGCGACTACCGGGGCGAGGTCTCTGCCGAGGATGCGTTGCGGAATTCCCTCAACCTCCCTGCGGTGCGCCTTCTGAACAAATTGGGAATGAGTGCTTTCCTGCGGATGCTGGGGAGGGCAGGCTTTGCGACCGTGATCCGGCAACGGGAGGAATTGGGCTTGAGTCTGGCGCTTGGGGGCTGTGGGGTGACCATGGAGGAACTCGTGCGGGCCTACGCGGCATTTGCGCACGGGGGAGAATTGCGGTCCCTGAGGTGGAGGCTAGGGGAGGAGGAGCATGCCGCGACGGGGCGGGTATGCAGCCCGGAGGCTGCATTTTTGGTGACGGAGATCCTGAGTGGCATTCAGCGGCCGGACATGCCTGCGGAGTACCTCGGGCGCACGAAATTGCCGCGAGTGGCTTGGAAGACAGGCACTTCCTTCGGGCGGAGGGATGCCTGGAGCATCGGATACAATCCGCGGTTCACGGTTGGGGTGTGGATGGGCAATATGGATGGCAAGCCGGTGCTGGAGATGTCTGGGGCGAAAACGGCTGTGCCCTTGCTGCTGGAGGTTTTCAATGCGATCGATTTCGATGCGGGAAAGCATTGGTTTCCAGTAC
>JAXLVK010000098.1:0-21374 GCA_046329055.1 Bacteroidia bacterium | reverse complement strand
GCAGGGGTCGCCTCCGAATTCCACACCGTCACCCGTGACCTTCAGGCCGACCTCGAAGTCGCAGCTTTCGCCGAGCAGGGTGAATTCGCCGTAGAGCTTGCCACTGGCGCAGAAGTCCGGCAGGACCAGTGAGAGCTCCCCTCCGAGTCCGGCGCCGATGATGGTGAAGCGACCCGAGTTCACAAGGGTCCACCACCCGATGCCGAGTTCTGCGGATGCATGGGCGCTGAGCTTGCCACGGAAGACGAACGGATCGTAATCGATGCCTGCGTCCACATGGATGCCGAACTCAGCTGCAGCGTAGATATTGGCCTTGGCGACGATGAGGTCGAGTGTGGGGCTGGTCCAGTCAAACCCGGCCTCGTATCCCAATCCGAAGCGGATGTTCTTCTTGTTGAAGCCGAGGTAGGCTTGCACCTGCGGTCCGTCGCAACTGCCCAGGGCCACGCGCACCGGATCGTAGGGCGTGCCGACATTGAACTGCCAGGGTTGGCCGCCACCGAAGTTGAAGCTGACGGTGCCCTTGGCGCAGGCTTTGGGAGACTTCTTGGGGACCTTGAATCCGCCCGTGATTTGGCCGGCCCACTGTCCAGTTGCAGGATAGTATTCCACCTTGCCTTGGGCGTAGCCGACGTTGTCTTCGATGGGGTTCAGGGCATCGGCCTGGAAGTAGAAGTCTCCCAAGGCTGCGACGTAGCTGATGGACCCTGATTCGGAGAAGGTCATCTCCAAGCCCAGGTAGGACAGACACTTGATCTTGGCTTGCCCCATGGACCCAGCGTCTTTCAGGCCAATCTTGGCGGAGAAGCCGTAGCTGCTCTCGATGTCCGGGATGAGATCAAATTCCTGCTCACCCCAGCCTTCCATGCCTTCGTCCTCCTCTTCTTCCTCGCCTTCTTCACCTTCGCCACCATCGTCGCCACCCTTGTCACCACTTCCCTCTTCGCCTTTGTCGCCACCTTTGTCGCCGCTGCCTTCTTCACCCTTGGAGCCACTTCCCTCTTCGCCTTCCTCACCTTCTTCACCCTCCTCTTCCTCTTCTTCCTCCTCCTCTTCTTGGCTGAAAGGATCTTCTTCCTCTTCCTCCATGCCTTCCATGCCGCCCTCTTCGCGCTCTTGCGGGGTCTGATGGCGCATGTGGTGGTAAAGCGATGCGTCGAATCCATCCAAGGCTAGGCCAGTGCTACCAAGGGGGACATTGAGGCCGATCAAGCGAGCCTGTACGTACCAGTAGCCATAGTCTTTTTCGTCCTCGGTCTGCGTGCTGCCCACGATCACATGGACCATGCCACCGAATTTTGCTGGCACCTGGAACTGCCCGGTGACCTTGCCTTCGAACTTGTCACCCCAGTCCTCATCGCCGACGACCCATTCCAGCTCGCCGGAAACTTCCATGGAGGGGTTCTTGATGCTGAATTCAATCGGGGCGATGACGAATGTGGGATCGCTCTCCTCTTCCTCTTCCTCTTCTTCTTCCTCCTCCTCTTCTTCCTCTTCTTCCTCACCCTCCTCTTCGCCTTCCTCCTCGGCAGTCATATCCATTTCCAAGCTGATGTCGCTGCCACCCTCGGCACTCGCACCGCCCGGCAGGACAATCTCGCCATTGAAGTCGATCTTGAAGGCTGCGTTTTCTTTGTGGGCCTTCAATTCAGTGACCACGAGCGGGAAGGCGTCCAAGTGACCCTCGACTTGGGTGCTCAATGCTTGAGCACCATCCGGGCTACCAAATCCAAAGCTCTCGTCGCCCCAGACCTTGAGGTTGTCGGCACCGCTGATCTCGATCTCCTTGTCGGGCCAGTTGATGTCCACGTTCATGGCGAGGCAACCGCCGCTGGCGAACTGGGCCTGGTTGATGAGCAGGCGCACTTCGCTGCCCGCTGCGTCTTTGTTGAAGACGACTTGCTTGCCGTCCAAGCCATCGCCATCGAGGTAGCCCGTCTGGAAGCCATTGCCTGCGATGGGCATCACGAAGTCGAACAGGTTTTCGCGGGAGACCAATGCAATCTGGATGGCACCCGTGAGGCTGGCGTCCTGGATCATGCCGTCCTCCACCTCGTAGGTCAGCTTGCGCAGCTGCCCGGGAAAGGTGTTGAAGTGGGCATAGTAGCTGTTTTCGGTGCTGTCGTATTGGGTGACGAACTTGGTATTGAGGCCAGATCCGTTGACAGCGAAGTAGCTGGTCTCGGTGACGGCATCGGCGACATTGATCGAGATGAGGTCGTCGAGCACGAGCTGGTCAGAGCCATCGCCATCCGTGGGGAACTGGACATTGAATTCGTTGAAAAACACGCCCTTCCAGGTAGGATCGGCCACAAACGCGCCCTCTGACTTGCTCTCAGAGAAGTCAAAGACAGCGCGCTTGGGCTCGACTTGCACGAGGCTGCCTTCCACCATCAATAGGTTGGTTGCTGGGTTCATGCCCTCGTTTTTAAAGAAAAAGGGGTTGGAAACTTCGCTAAATGGCAGGGGCAGGGGATCACCGCTTGCCGTTGCCACAGTGCTGGGGAGCGTCACATCACCCGTGAGGTGGAGCGAAACCACACCAGTCGCCAGCTGGAAATAGCTGGAGGATGCGTAGGAGATGACAAAACCCGCAGGACTCATCAGGGTCACCGACTGGTTGTCATCGACAAATGCGCCGCCATTGACGGCATAGCCACCATAGTTCAGTTCAGTGTTCTTGGAAACGATCTTGGGCAGGGAGCCGCTGTTGCTGGGCAGGGGGTAATCCCATTCCACTTTTCCCTTGATGAAGAAGCCGTTCTGGCGCAGGATCACGGTCTCAGACTTGAAGCGCGCCTCGCCATTGTTGCCGTTGTCGAGGTCCATCGTTTGCACCAAGGGGGCGACGATCTCGCCAGCGACCAGGTTCCAGGTGCCTGCTGTCTGCGTGATGGAGATGCCCGTCACATCCACGGTCGCCTTGTTGCCTGCGGCGTCGAGGGGGATCTGCACCTTGCCCGTGATGCCCGTGTACTGGGTTTCGTTGACCTTGTTGAAGCTGGTGATCTCGGTGAAGCGGCAAGCAACAGCGCCATTGGCACCGAAGAACTCGTCGATCACTGCCGGGGCGCGGAAAATCTGGGCGGCGGAGGCTGCGACCTCGATGCCTTCGGTGAAGGCCTTCACTTGCCAGGCATAATCGGCGCTGGGCTCCAGTTCACTGTTGATGGTGTAGTTGCTGCCGAACTGCGTGGTGGTCGGCGGCAAGGTTTCGTCCACCAGGAGGCTGCTGCCTTGCAAGGCGAGCTCAGCAGTCTGGCCATTGTCCACCTTGGCCACGCGGACTTGGTACTCGACGCTCTGGTTGGGGACCAGGTTGTTGGGGCCGCCCCAAGTGAGGCCGACATTGTTGCGGGAGGTGACCGTAGCAGATTGGGCGGGGGCATTGAGGGTGATGGAGCCTCCGGTGTTGAAGCCGTAGGTGAAGACCTGCACGGGGCTGAGGCCGTCATTTTCGAAAATGGCATTGCCGCTGGGGTCGCTCACCTGGACGCGCCAAGCATACTTGCGGCCTGCGGTCAGTTGCACCTCGCTGGGGCCGTAGGTGAAGGCGTTGCCCATCACCACATGGTCGCGGAGCATGGGAGTCTGGGCGCCGTTGATCGCATCGTTGGCATTGAGTCCCTGCGGGATTTCCACCAAGGTGAAGGCGTACTCCGCTGCGACAGCCGGATCGTGGTTGGAGATCCAGTTGAAGGGGATGTTCTGGACCCCGGCTGCGGAAATGGTGGCCTCATTCGCAGGGGCGACCAGGAGCGGAGGATTGTTGAGACGCAGGGTGGCGGAGGTGCAGATCTTGGAGGACAGCACGACCTCTTCGCGGGAATTGGCGGTCACCTCGAAGCAGAAGGTGTAGAAGCCTTCTGGCAACTTGCCGGACTGCACCAGGGTCTGACGGCTGTAGCCGAGGACCTCCAGGTTGTCTAGGCTGAAATAGGGCGCGAGCTGATCCGTCGTGATGAGGTTGGGGCCCGGCACGAGCGAGATGGGATCGACCAGCGGATTTTGCTTGGTGACCAGACGCATGCCGTTGCCCTCGACGGTGACACGCAGCTTCACGTCCAGGCTGGGCTCGTTCAAGTCATTCAGACTGAGCACGAGGTTCAGCCTAGGCTTGGCCGGATCCGTGAGCTGATCCAGATAGACCGAGTTCGGCGGCTGGAAGAGGACAGTTCCTGAGACAGGTTGCGTCTGCGCGGACAACCGCTGCCCCATGAGGAACAGGACACAAACCAGTAGGATCGAATAGATGTTTTTCCTAGACATATAGCTCTGATGCGACTAGAAGCGGAAGGTGTATGCTGCATTGAATTGGTACTCAGAGAATCCAGGAGCTGTGCTCGTGGCGCCTCTGCGCAGGAATGCCGAGGTGAAGCCCAATCCATGGTGTTTCCAGAGATTCAGGTCCACTTTCATCTTGTTGTTGAACACGGCCGAGCTCGGCGTGCCGTTCATGAAGACCATGAGGTAGCTGGAGCTGAGTCCGGCTTTGATCTTCTTGTCTTTGAAGGTCTTGG
Organism: Bacteroidia bacterium; assembly: GCA_046329055.1. Lineage (GTDB taxonomy): Bacteria > Bacteroidota > Bacteroidia > J057 > JADKCL01 > JADKCL01. Next base: position 16,854 of record JAXLVK010000098.1, on the reverse strand, counting down.
AGGCGACGAGCACGGGACCCGTGTTGAGGATCTGCCCGTCCGGCGTCATGTTGAGGCCCGTGGTATAGTTCAGCCCGACCGTCAGCCCCTTGGGCTTCTGGTTCATGTTGTAGCTCAGGTTGACGTTGTAAAATTTGGTCTGGTCGTCGAAATCGACCGAGTATTCCTTGCGGGCATTGGCGACTTGGTAGGCGACCATCAGGTTCACCGTGTGGCGGACGTCGTCGGTACCCATGAGGTGGGTGATGCCGCCGCCGAGGTTCCGGGAGACTTGGTAGAAGTTCAGGGAGTCGGAGAGCACATCCTGCTCCACCCGGAGGAAGGAGGAGAAGTTGCTGCCTTGCAGGGAGACGTTCCAGGTCGGGGTCAGGACCGCGGAGATGTTGGCTGCGCCCACGACACGGGCGGTGTTGGTGGCGAGTTCGCCAGCGAGGTTGTTGCGCTGCGCGCCACCACTGCCAGTGAAGCTCACCTTGCCCTTGAACAGGGTCTTGGAGAGGTTGGCCGTGAGCTCCTCCATGTCGTTGTTGAAGAAGTAGGCGCCCAGGGTCCGGTAGTCGGGGGCGATGCGCTTGTAGGCAAGCTTCACGGAGTAGCTGCCTCCGGTGTAACCGATACCGCCCAGGAAGGCGCCGCGGTAGATGGTGCTGGCACGTGGTGTGAAGAAGGAGCCAAGGCCGTCGTAAGGGGTGCCGGATTGGATGGTGAGCGCGCGGGTGTCGCGGGTGATGGCAGTGCGGCCGTATTCGCCCTCGACCACCAGTTTCTTTGCGATGGTCTTCTTGCCTGCGACGGTCCAGACCAAGTTCTCCTCCGGCGTCACCGCTTCAAGGGAATCGGAGTTGATCTTCACGGAGCTGAGGGCGTCCCAAGCCTTGAGCATGGTGAGGTCGATGTAGTCGCTGGTGGTGCCGTAGCCAACCTTGGCGGCGTAGCCCATCCGGCGGAAGCTGATGTCCACGCCATTGGCGTTGGCCTCTTCCAGGGAAACGGCCCTGCGGAAGCGGCCATAGCAGGCACCAATCCGCCACTTGCCAGGATTCATCTCCACGCCTGCCCCGAGGAAGGTATGGCCCGCCAAGCCCAATTGCGAGAAGGTGAGGTTGCGGTAACCCAAGTGACCCGTGACCCACTTATATTTCGGGCTAGCCCCATACTGGTTGAAGGGCTGCATGAAACTCTGGTTCTGCTGGCTGAAATTGGCGGAGAAGGGGATGGTGACCATGTTCAAGACCTTGAAGGTCAGGTTCGCATTGGCCAGCCACTGGAAGGGGTCCTTACGGGTGGGAGCGCCAAATGCGGTGTAGAATCCGAGGTTCAACCCCGCCGAACCGCTCACGGTCACCGGCTTGTGCAGGTCCAACTTCTCCAGATTTTGGGCTTGACCGACTGACCCCAAGGCGGCGAGGAAAGCCATCGCAAGGGCCAGCGGGAGCACCAGCAGCCTGCCCTGAGTCTTGACCGGAATTCCGGGACGCTCAGGGCACGACAGTACTGCTCGGATACAGGACATATCCAGTTTCATTGCACGACGCACGGTATGTGAATACTAATTGGGTTCTATAGGTTGGGCTCGCCGGACATTGTCAGGTCGAATCCACATCACAAATCACTGGAGGTCTATTATGAAAAGGAAATCACATGGGATGAACGACAGGATTGCGGGACGAAACGCAGCAAATTGGGACGAACACTCGCTTCGCGGGACAAACGACAAGTCCTCCCCCTCAATCGAACCGCGAAATGGAGCTAATTTTGCCCCATGACCAAAGAAATTGAATGTGGCCACGTGGAATAGGGTTTGGAAGAACGAAAGTTTAGGCTCGCACATGAATAGCAAGGTGACAAGGCTGGTCGGCATCTGTTTGATGATATGTATCATGGTGCCATTGTCCATTTCTGGGCAATCAAGCAATCGGTCCAATGACCCGGACAGCCTCCTTTCCCTGTCCTACCTGCAGCGGCAATCGACCACGGAGATCAATGCCGAACTGCTGAAGACCACCGACCGCAAGAGCCGCCTCATGCTCCTGCTCACCCTAGGACGACTCGCGCAGCAGACCCAGGACACACTCATCATCACCCGCACCTACGCGGAGGCGATCCACTTGATCCCGCCAAAAGGATCAGAGCCAGAGGCAGCATTCCTCCAGCTCCAGATTGCCTACCTCCATCAGCAGCACCACAACCTCCCCGAGGCCATGAAGGTGCTGCTCTCAGGCGACTCACTCGCAGCACTGGCCCAAAACTCGGCCCTGCGTTCAGAGGTCCAGTACCATATCGCAGAAGTCTATCGACTTGGCAACGCCTTGGACAAGGCCCTCGCAACCACGCAGGAGGCGGAGCGGCTGGGGGCGGGATTTCCTTCGCTCATGATGCAGGCCCGCATCAAGCGGATTTCAGTGAACCACCAGCTCCATGCTCAAAATCCCGATTCGGCCTATCGCAAGGAACAAGCGCGGCTCATCGCGGAGGCCATAGGAGCGCCCAGTTCCGCCCTCTCACCTGCGGATGCGGCGCAGCTCCAATGCGAGTTGGGGAGCCTGGAGCAAGCCAAGGGGGACTATCCAGCCGCCAATGCTGCATTTGGCCGGGCTGCCGCCCAGTACCGCGCCATTGGTTATTATAGGGATTACTGCAGCGTACAGGGCAGCATCTTCGAAGTCCATCGCCTGATCGCCACGCCGCAGGAGGTCATCCGATTTGGCAAGGCCAGCCTCGACTCATGCGCCAAATACGATTTCCACGACCGCGATCATGAGTTTCTCCACGGCATCATGCTCGCCTACAAGAAGCTGGGCCAGTTCAAAGAGGCATTTGAATACAGCGTGCTCAATTTCAGAGAGCGCCAGCGCCTCGACAGCGCCTACAACTCCGAGCGGCTGATCGCCTTGGAGACGCTCTACGAAGCGACCAAGCGAAAGGAGGAACTCGGGCGCCTGTCCAGCGAAAAGACCCTCCTCGAAACAGAGAACCGCAACTCCAGGGTTTGGGTTCGTAGCCTCTTGATCGCCGGAACCATTGTCCTGATCCTGCTCGTATTGTTGGCAGTGCTTTCATTCTGGGCCATCCGCACCAATGCCCGCATCAAGGAGCAAGCCCAGGACCTGATGGAGCGCAACCAGACAATCGCCCGCAACTTGGAGGAAAAGGAGTTCCTGTTCAGGGAGCTTCACCACCGCGTCAAGAACAACCTGCAGCTCCTGACCAGCTTCCTCACCTTACAGATTTCGCACCATCCCGACCAGCTTCCCCAAGACTTCCTGAGTGCAGTCGAGAAGAAGATCAAGGCCATGTCACTGGTGCACGAGCAACTCTACAGGTCCACCGAGATCGGCCAGGTGATGCTCAAGGACTACTTCCAGGACATCAGCGACCACCTGCTGGGAGGCCTGGGATCGGTACTGCCTGACTTGGAGATCTCGATCGAGGGGGATGAGGTCCAGGTGAGCGTGGACAAGGCCATCCAACTGGGGCTGATCATGAACGAAATGGTCACCAACAGCCTCAAGCATGCCTATCCTGAAGGCGATCAAGAGGCCATCATCACTGTCCAGATCGATCAAGTCTCAGAAGCCGAGGCCAAGATCACCTTGCACGACAACGGGATCGGCTTTCCTGAGCAATTCGACCCCTTCGCCTCCAACCGGGTCGGCACCCGCATCATCGTCCTGCTCGCCCGCCAACTCGGAGCCAAGCTGGATTTTTTCAACCGTGCCGGCGCCACGTGGTGCCTGCAATTGCCCCTTGCCAAATAAGTTCATCGCAGCGCCATGAAGATCCTGATTTGTGAAGACGAACTCATCATCGCCGAATACCTGAAGGAAATCTGCCTGGAAGCAGGCCATCAAGTGCTGGGAGTCGCATCGTCCAAAGCAGCCGCCATGATCGCGATGGAGCTGCAACGTCCCACGCTCGTCCTCATGGACATCAACCTCGAAGGGGAATGGGAGGGCATTCGGCTGGCCAAGACCTTGCGCTCCGACTACGACACGCCCTGCATCTTCATCACCGCCTACGACGACCTCGAAACCATTAACCGCGCCGTGGAGGCGCAGCCACTTGCCTACCTCGTGAAGCCAGTGGACCGTGGCACCCTCACCGCCAACCTCCGCATCGCCTACGCGAAACTCAAGGCAAACAAGCAACCCACGCAGCCGCTGGTCGTGACCGTGGGCAAGGAGCAAGTCACCATCGAGCTGGACAAGCTCCTCTATGTCGAGGCATTTGCGAATTACATGGAGCTCCATTTCCACGATGGACTGAAAACGATCCTGCGCACCACCCTCTCGCACCTGTCCACATTGCTGCCCGAGCAGTTCATCCGCATCCACAAGAGCTACATCGTCAATCGGCAGTACCTGACCCGCATCACGCATGTCCGCGCCATGGTCAGCGACAAAGTCCTGCCCGTTGGGCGAGCTTATTACCAGAACCTTTGAGGGGGATCAACGCTTCCGGGACATTTTCCGGAACACGACATACAGGGCCAAGCCCACGACCAGCAATACTCCAGCGGCCCAAGCGAGATCGGCCTTGGCGGCCAGTCCGTTCACGAGGAATGCACTGGTGATCACCACATAGACCACTGGGGTGACAGGGTAGCCCGGCACCCGGAAGCCTGTCCACTTCTTGCCGGCCTTCTTGTCGCGGTACCGGAAGATGTACACGGAGGCTGCGGCCATCACCAGGAACACTGCCTCGGTATAGGTCACATAGTCCACCAGGTTCCCAAATGTCCCCCAGAGGAACAGCAGCACGACTGCCCAGGCGCTCTGCGCCGCAATCGCAAAAACCGGGGTCCCCGTCCTCGCATTCACCCTCGCCAAGGCCGGGAAGAAAACCCCATCCGCCGCCATCGCTGAGTAGATCCTGGGCGCACTCATGGTGAAAATCAAAATGGATCCGGAAACTGAAATGCAGATCAGGGCCGCCAGCAACTTCCCTCCGATTTCCCCGAAGATTGCGGACATCATGTCCGCCGCGACGCCTTTCGATGCTGCCATTTGCTCGATCGGCAGAACCCGCAGGTAGGCCCAGTTGGCCAGGACGTAGGCCGCCATCACCCCGAGCACTCCCAGCAACATCGCCAGGCCCACCCGCTTCCCTGCCCCGCTCAATTCTCCGCTCAGGTACGTGAGGTGATGCCAGCCGCCATAGGACCAGTACAGCCCCACGAGACCCAACAGCATGGGGCTCACGGCGCCCCATCCCAGCTCCGGCAGTGACCAGTCCACCTCCACCGGATGCTGCACCAACCCCACCCCCGCGATGATCAGCCCCACAATGCCCATGACCTTCAGCGCCGTCACCATCCCCGCGATCCAGCGGCCCAATTTGAAGCCCTGCATGTTGATCGCAGTGCATACCGCAATCAGGGACACTGAAACCCACTTTTGTGCATCGGGGGACATCGGCACCAGCACGCTCAGGAAATCCGAGAAGATCACCGACAGGCCCGCGATCGCTCCGCTCGTGACGGCCATGAGCAGCACCCAGCCAAAAAGAAAGGCGGGCAACCTGCCGTAGGCCTCCCTCAGGTAGCTGTAAACGCCGCCTGCCTGCGGATACCTGGATGCGAGTTCGCCATAGCTGAGCGCCCCGGAAAGCGTGATCACACCCCCGACCACCCATACGATCATGAGCAGACCCGGGTAGGGTATGTCCTTGGCCACCTGACTGGGATTCCTGAAAATGCCCGAGCCAATGCAGCTGCCCATCACCAGGAGCACCAATACATAAAAACGCGAAGACTGCGGACCCTGTGACTGTGCCATGCAAACGCCGATTGTCGATCAAGGGCCACCCATACAGCGCAGCCCATCGGCAAAATCAGAATTTCCGCCGGATCCCCAACGACTTGCGCACGATATTCCGGATCCAGGAGCCTACCATGGGCAGGAAATTGCTACGGATGCAGGGCGAGATCGTCAGCAGGCCGAATGTCGCATCCTCTGCCACAGGCACTTGGTCGCAGTAGAACCGGATGTCGGGCTTCAGGAGGTCTTGGACATTGGGGCGGGTGGTCTCGTCACTCACCCGGAAGTTGGGGACCCGTACCAGTTTCCGCCCAGCATCGTAAGCCTCGACATACCAATGCTCCCCAATCGCATCGATCACCTGGGCATGGCGCTCGGGCGTGGACACCTCCGCTACGGGATAGACGATGGACAGCACCCGCACGAAACTGAGGTAGCTCTTGTAGCTCACACAGTTGCCCCATATATAAATAGGTTGCCAGGGCCGCATCGCAAACCGCCGCATCCACCTGAAGATCAATGCCCGCTGCACCAGAAACTGATTCCGGTACTGTGGCTGTACGACAGCCCTCCCCAGTCCGATCGTGAACACCCGCCGCCCGTCAATCTGAAACTCCTGCTCCATCACTGTGCAGATTCCCACAACTTCACCCGCGCTGAAAAATACAGCATACCGCCCCGCAGCGTCGAAGTCCTGTTCAAATTCTTCCTTACTCCATTCCACCAAAGCGGCATTGATCTCCCAAACCTGCTCCTTGAATGGCGCCAACTGCTCTGGGGTCAAGAACCGAACCCTTGGCCGGCGCAGCCGTTTCGTTCCCGTCACCTCCATCGTTCTCGTGATTGCGATTGTATTTTCCATGACTCCGAATGATTGCCCAATTGATTTTGGTGGCTCTGACTTCAGCCTCCGGTCCGCTTGAACCAGACCTCCGTCTTGCCCACCCGTGGCCGATAGACCCGCATGTCCGAGGCAAGCCCCACCCAGCCCATCACCAATAGGAAAATGAAGGTCACATCCACCTCCCACCAGCGGTGGAATCCTTGGTTCGCGGCGGCAGGGCGACCATGGTGATTGTTGTGCCAGCCTTCACCGAGGCTCACGATGGCGACCCACCAGTTGTTGCGGGAGCCTTCCCGGGTCGTGTAAGTCCGGTAACCCCAGAGGTGGGCGGCACTGTTCACGAACGAGGTGGCATGCAGCACGAGAATGATCCGCAGGAAAACGCCCCAGACCACACAACTCAAGCCCGTCTGCCAGCCGACCCACAGCGCATTCAGCACGAAACCCGCCTCGCTCAATGCCCCAGCCGCATAGACAATGGCCATCACCACCAGATGAAAGCCCAGCAAGAACTCCCCGCGAGCGGTATTCCTGAGCAATGCCTCCGAATGCAAGCCTCCACCGAACCTTTGATAAAGGCGCTTGTTTTCCTCGCGCGAGGCCGGAGCTTCCCAGAGCCAGGTCAGGTGCGCATGCCAGAATCCGCCCTCCAGTTTCGGGCTATGGGGATCGCCGGGATGGTCGGCATACGCGTGGTGGATGTGGTGGTCGCGCACCCAGCGGAGCAGCGAGCCTTGGGCAGACAGCAGGAACATCACTGCAAGCGCCCTGCGCAGGATCGGTTTCGCGACGAAGGAGACATGGGTAAACAGCCGATGCGCCCCAGCAGTCACGCCGAATCCTGAGACCAAGTACATGGAAACGAGGCAAAGGAATCCCGCCCAAGTAAAGGTCCATGGCGCTGCCAAGGCGACAAGATGCGCCAATGCCAGCGGTGCGGCGATGCTCCAATCGGTCCCGCTCCTCACCGTCAATGCACAGTGATCTTCTCCCCCGACCGCTGCACGCGGTGGGATTTGGGTGGTCGTATTCAATTCCTTAGGTGTGGTATTGGAGGGAAAATTATCGCGATGGCGGCTTCAGAAACAGCCCCAGACTGCCGCATACAGCCGTTACAAAGCGTTTACATCACCTGCATTTGCCTGATCTCGTCGCGAAACAAACCGCCCAAATACCAACCCCGGCCTAGATTTGGGCGTAATTTTCCTCCAGCACCAGTGTTTACATCAGCTGCCGGAACCCGGCCCCGATCGATCACCCTGTATATGAATTGTATCCACCACCAAAGTCTCCCTCAGCGGCCATGAAACTGCCCTCTCCTCCCCTGCTCAGGCGATGGCTGCTGGTTGTGGTCCTCGTCGCTTGTGGCCAATGCCTTCCGCTGAAGGTCAGTGCCCAGGCCGGCTTCATCCCGGACAGCGTGGAACTGACCGACCTCCGCTTTTTCCGCAGCAAGGACGCCGGCAGGCTCTACAGCCAGTACCGCCTCACCACGGAAAGCGACCGCGCCCTGGGCATGAAGCTGCTGCAATCGGCATTGGAGGCGGCGCGTGGGGTGCATGACCTGCCTGCTGAGGGCCTGCTCCACGGGGAGCTGTCCAAGGTCTATCGGACCATGCAGCAACCCGGCTTGGCAACCGACCACGTGAACCGCGCACTGGCATTGGACCCGGCGATGCCACCGCTGTCTCCGCTCAGGCAAAGGATGCACCGCGACTTGGCGGGGTTCTACGGCGATTTTGGGGCCTACCACCTCTCGCTCCACCACCTGGTGCTGGCCTTGGCGATCGATCAGCAACGCGATCCCACGCCCACCGCCCGCATGTTCCGGCATTGCAGCGGGGTCGCCATCGGTTACCAGCGCGTGGGGAAGGCAGACAGCGCATTGTACTACCATGACCGCTGCGTGCAGATTGCCTCCAAGCTCCCCGACCCGATGTGGGTTTCCTCCGCCCTCAACAACATGGGCATGGTCCTGCAGGACAACCACCACAATGACTCTGCATTGACGGTCTTTCGAAATGCGCTGGGGATGCTGGACCCTGGCAATCCGGTGCAGCGGGAGTTTGCGACCCATGTGCGGGACAACCTCGGCGACGCGCTCCTGCGATCCGGCCAACTCGAGGAGGCGCTGGAAGTCTTCGGGCAAAACCAATCCGAACTCTCGGACCCCACCAAAGGCGATCACATCAAGGTCGGGCTCCGAATGGTGCATTGCTTGCTGGCATTGCGTATGGCTGATCAGGCCGCAAACCTGCTCAGCACCCTGCACTCCGACTTGCGGCATCTCCGTCCCAATGACCAGACCAATTCCAAAGCGTCCATCCTTCGGGCAGAAATCGCCGTGGCATCCGCACAACTGCATTGGCAGGAGGCCTACCTGAAGCAGCAGCACCTCACGGCCATGCAGGACAGCATCAACCAAGGCGCCTCCAAGGTGAACATCGCCACATTGGAGGGTCTGTTCCTCGACAAGACGGCGCAGTACCAACGGGAATTGGGGTTGATCCAGAAAAATGCGGAGGCCTCCACGGCAAAGTCGAAGTTCCAGACATTGCTGGCATTGAGCGGGGGGCTGCTCTTGGGGCTGCTGCTGCTGACCTTGCTCATTTCCTATCGCCGCCGTGCTGAGCGCAACCGTGCCCGCCACGAAAACGAGACCTATCAGCGGGAGTTGGCGGAGATGAGCCTGAAGAATGAGCGCCTCGAAAAGGCACAGCTCGTGCAGGAGCTGGAAATGCGGCAACGGGACATCACGGACTATGCATTGGTGTATTCGCAGCGGAAAAAGATCTTCGAGGAAGTCCTGGAAAGCCTGAAGCAGATCAAGCGCAGCCCCAATCCAGAGCGGAGCCTGCAGGAGCTGATGATCGGCCTCAAAGGGAAGATGGACGGCGAGGGACTGCTGCACCTGGAGGAGGAGCATATCGAGCAGGTGAACCACGCCTTTTTCGACAAGCTCCGCCAACGCTTCCCCAATTTGGGCAGCGGGGAGCTCGAACTCTGCGGGATGATCCGGCTGGGCTATACGGCCAAGGACATCGCCGCCATTCGCAACATCGCCCCTGCATCGGTGCGGATCGCCAAGACCCGGCTGAAAAAGAAGATGGGCCTGGGCCCGGAGGAGGACCTGCTCGAATACCTCGGCCGGGATTGACGGTTCAGGAAGGAGATTTGGCAATCCACCCAATCATTTTCGACCAATCGTCCCAAGATTGACAGACTGTCGGCGAGGGTGTTTGGGCGGCTGGAATCATTTCCGTAACTTTTGGTTGATTTTCGAATTGCTCCTTCCAAATATGATTCGACGCTTTCTGTTTACTGCCTTGACTTGCTTTGTCGCAGTTGGATGTATTTCCGCCCAAAATGTAGGCATCGGAACCAGCACCCCACTCCAAAAGCTCCACGTAAACGGCAATTTGCGCTTTGACGGCGCACTCATGCCCAACGGCAACCCTGGCACCACCGGGCAGGTATTGATCTCCCAAGGAGCAGGCGTGGCACCGATATGGGGACCTGTGGGCGGGCTCATCTCGACCTACAAAGTCACCGCCACCAGAACCACGATCAACTCCACGAGCTTCATTCAGATCAGCGGCCTCTCACAGACCGTCAACCTGACCACCAATGCCGTCGTGATCATCTCCACCTACGGCTCCATGGAAACCTTTTCGACCACTTTTGGCGGCTCCGGTGCGATCGTGCAAGTCTTCAACAACGGCGTGGCCATCCCCGACATGTTCCAAACGGTGGACGTGGACGACGCGGCGGGTTTCACAGGCACCATTGCCCCGTGGAGCATGATGAACTCCGTGAGCCTCACTCCCGGCAGTTACACTTTTACTGTGCGTGCTCGGAAATACGCCTTTGACAACTTCTACGCGGGTGGCAATACCACTGCCCCGAGCCCGAACGAAGGCGCATTGATCCTGATGGTCTTCCCGCAGTAAGCCGGATTATTCCTTCACTTCGAAATTTTGCCCAAACCGCCGCGTGTCTGTCTCGGCGAGGATGAGGTAATTTCCCACTGACAGCTTCCGCCCGATCTTGAGCAAGCCGGGATTGCCGGCATACACGAAGTCATCGAAGAGGATCGCGACCTCCATCAGGTGCTCGTCGTAGAGCTTGATCCGCACCCGCTGCGAAAACTGCGAATTGAAGCGGAGCCTGAGCTGCCCCACGGTATTGGCCGGGCCTTGAAGCACTTCCATGCTGAACTCCTCCTGTCCCTCCTCGGCCTTGACCTCGCGGATGCGGGAGTAGATTTCACGGCCCGTGTCGTCCACGTTGCGGATGCGGTAGTAGTAGGTCCCGCCCGGCTCCAGTCCCTGGTCATAGAAGGCGTATTGATGCGGGTCGCGGCTATTTCCCTGCGAACGCAGTGTGTCGATCGGCTCGAATTGTTCGATGTCCTTGCTCTTCTCCACGATGTGGTAGCGGCTCCCCTGCTCGAAGGCCGTCGCCCATTTCAGGGTCATGATGCCCTCCTTGTAACGGACGTTGACGGATTGGTATTCCGTGGCGGGATTGTCGTTGCGGTTGGAGGTCCGCCAAGTGCCGCCGACCTTCACGAAGATGATGGGCGGATTGGACCCGGCGGTGAAGTGACTCCACACAGTGCGGTTCTCCGGCGGGATGTAGTAGGGGATCTTTTCGCGGGAGTAGGTGTAGAGTGTGTCGCGGTCCGGCAGGAAGGGCACATTGGGCACGGGGCTGAAATACAGCGCCTCCACGATATGCCCCTGCGGGTCAAATAGCACGATGTAGTTGCCCTCGTACTCCACCATGGGGAAGCGGATGAGGAAGTCCGGGGTCGTGGCCAAGGTCAGGTTCACGTCGGGCGCGGGGGAGCGGGCGACTGTGAACGAGCCCTTGGCGGGCACACGCGCCTCCGCCGGCAGACGCACGGAGTAGTCGCGTGTGACCAACAAGTAGCCTCCCAGGGTCTGAGCTTGCGACCCGGGATTGTAAAACACCACCCTGTGGCGGTTGTCACTCAGGTAGTTGCCGGGAATCATCCGGGAAATGTAGATGCCTTGGGCAGATGTTGCTGCCCAAATCGCCATCCACAACACCATCAGGATTCCCTTTCTCATCGATTCAATCCTTCACATAAACCACGACCCGGTTCCGCTTGCCCAGGTTCACGAGGATGAGCTGATCGTGGATGAGGTCCTCCGCAGTGATGCGGCGGTCTTCCTCGGCTGTCTTCACGGTGTTGATGGAAACGCAGCGGTCGGCGAGCAGCTTGCGGCGAGCGTCGCCACGGCTTGAGCAAGCCCCAGAATCGGCCAAGAAGTCGATCACGGCAATCCCGTCCGCCAATGCAGAACGTGAAATCGTCCCCTCGGCGACACCTCGCAAGATATTCTTGATGGTATCGACGCTCAATGCCTTGAGGTCGTCGAGGCCCCCGCTGCCGTGGAGCAATGCCGTGGCACGCTTGGCTGTCGCGAGTTCTTCGGCACCATGGATGCGCTCGGTCATCTCCTCCGCCATGGCGTATTGGAGCGATTTCACATCCGTCTTGTTCCGGTCGATCATCGCTTGGATCTCCTCGACGGGTCTCAAGCTGAAGATCTTCGCGAGCTTCACGATGTCCTCGTCGCTGTTGTTCACCCAGAACTGGTAGAACTCGTAGGGCGAGGTCATCTCCGGGTTCAGGAAGATGTTGCCCTTCTCGCTCTTGCCGAACTTGGTGCCGTCCGCCTTGGTGATGAGCGGGCAGGTGAAGGCATAGACCTGCTCCTGATGCCCCATGGTGCGGCGGATGAGTTCCATCCCTGCAGTGATGTTGCCGAATTGGTCGGAGCCGCCAAATTGCAGGTGGCAGCCCATTTCGCGGTGCAGGTGCAGGAAGTCGTAGCCCTGGATCAGCTGGTAGCTGAATTCCGTGAACGAGATTCCGTCACCACTGTCAATGCGGTTCTTGACGGAATCCTTGGCCATCATGTAGTTCACTGTGAGGTGCTTGCCCACGTCACGCAGGAATTCGAGGAAGCCGAATCCCTTGAACCAATCATGGTTGTTGACGATGCGGGCCGGGTTCACAGCGGAATCGAAGTCCAGGAAGCGACCGAGTTCGACACGGATGCGCGACAAGTTGTAATCGAGGACCTCCTCGCTGATCATGTTGCGCTCTGCGCTCTTGCCGGAGGGGTCTCCAATGCGACCCGTAGCCCCGCCAACGAGGGCGATGGGATGGTGCCCATGACGCTGGAAATGCAGCAAGAGCATCACCTGGACCAGGTTCCCGATGCCAAGGGAGGAGGCAGTTGGGTCAAACCCCACATAGCCAATGGCTTTGTTGGTATTGAGAAACTCCTCAGTCCCCGGGGTGATGTCCTGAATCATCCCCCGCCATCTTAATTCTTCAATCAATTGCATTTTTCTTGTGTATATTTGCGAACCCGCACTGCAAAATTACGGTATAGGCACATTATTAGAAAACGGCTGCAGGTGGGGAAATGGATTGATTCGAAGCGGCATTTAGAATTGTGTTACAATTTCCAATGCGCGCTTTAGCGTTCTGTTTTTTTTGATTAATTTGTCAAGGTTTTATGGGTCAACGCTCCGTCCTGGCAAATAGGACAATCAGGGGGAAGTCGTGGTCCAACACATCGAGAATTACGTTATGAGGGCACTCAAAATTCACGTTTTCTTTCTGCTGACCGCCATTATGCTGCTCGGTCCAGCGCTTTATGCGCAGGGTCCCGGTAAAGCATCGTATATCCAGGCGGAAAATCTCCGGAAGGGCAAGCGCTACCAGGAGGCAGTCGCCAAATATGACGAGGCCATCAAGCTGGAGCCAGGCAACTACCGCTACTACTTCTCCCGTGGCAAGTGTTACTACGCCATGAAGGAGTATGACTTGGCCCTCTCCTCCTTCGAGGAGACCGTCGAGTACAAGAAAGACTTTGTCTTCGCCTACACCCTGATCGCCAAGATCTACCGCCGCAAGGAAGACCTCCCCAACGCGATCTACTACTACGACCTGGCCTTCCAAAACGAACAAGACCCCAAGCGCAAAGTGGGTTACAAGATGGAGGCGATCAAGCTGCTCCTGCAGCAAAACAAGACCGAAGAAGCCCAAAAGCACCTTGCTGAGGTCAAAGCAGTCGCCCCCGACAACCTGAACATCCTCTACTTCGACGCGAAGATCTCCAACCAAAACGGTGATTATGAGAACGCCAAAAGCAGCATGCTCACGGCGACCAACAATCCCGCGATGGCTACTGAGGCTCCCGCAAATGCCGCCAAGTACTGGTACGAGTTGGGCTACGCCTACAACAAGCTCGGCGACTACCAAAACGCCCAAAAGGCTTGGGAAAAGGCTTACTTCGGCAAGTTCAAGCCCCTCATCGACCGCGAGAAGTCCATCAACAGCCCCTCCTACTTCTACCGGATGGCTGTGTCCTACTACATGATCAATGCCTTTGACGAGTGCAAGGCCCAGATCGACAAGGCGCTGGAACTCCAAAACAACTTCTCTGCTGCCTACCTCCTGCTCGGCAAGATCGACAAGAAGCGCGGCAACTTCCAAGGCGCCATCGACAACTACAAGAGCGCAGCCAACTTCGAGAATGACCCCGCCAAGAAGGGCAAACTTGAGTCCATGCTCGTCTCCCTGCAAGTCGATGCCGAGGACTTCAACGGTGCCATCAGCACTGCCAACAGCGTCCTCTCCAAGACCCCGAACAGCCCGTCCATCGTGTACCTGAAGGCCCTCGCCCAATACCGCTCCGGTCAATACAACGGCGCGATTGGTTCCCTCGAGTCCCTGATGGCAAGCACCCAGGACAACATGACCAAGGCGAAGTACAACTTCATCATCGGCATGGCTGCCCGCAACTCCGACACTGAAAAAGCCAAGTCTGCTTTCAAAGCAGCCATGTTTGGCCCTTATAAGCCCGCCGCCAAGAACGAGCTCGACAAGCTCATGAAGGCTGGCTGATCCTGTGCCCTCAGGATACGAAAAAGGCAACCCCGCGGGGTTGCCTTTTTCATTAGGGATAATCGTAGAGACTCACTCCGTATAGTCTAAAACTCCAGAGGGCGCATGAACCGACACATGACGGCCCTCCGCCTCCTCAACCCTACCGATCACCCGCGCATCGATCTTGTACTCGGCGGCCATCTCGATCAATGCTTTGGCCGTCGCCTCGTCGGTATAGACCTCGAGCAGGTGCCCCATGTTGAAGACGCGGTACATCTCGCGGTCATCGGCCCCTGAAGCCGCCTGAATCAATTCGAACAGCCTCGGCCGCGGAAACAGGTTGTCCTTGATGACGAGCCCATTGTCCATGAACTTCAGCACCTTGGTTTGGCCCCCTCCTGTACAGTGGATCACCGCCCCGATTTTATCGAGGTACTCCGCAAACATCCGCTTGGCCAAGGGCAAGTAGGTCCGTGTAGGGCTGAGCACGAGCTTACCCACGGTCACACCCGTGACAGCATCCACATCCGTGAGCAGGTGCGGGCCAGAGTACACAAGCGCGTCCGCGACAGCAGGATCAAAGGACTCCGGGTACTTGGTTGCATACTGATGGTGGAAGAGGTCATGCCGCGCGCTTGTGAGGCCATTGCTGCCCATGCCGCCGTTGAATTCGGATTCGTAGGTTGCCTGCCCTGCACTCGCGAACGCCACAACGACCTGACCGGGGCGCACCTTGCATTCGACGACCTGCTTGCGCGGCAGCCTGCAAAACACCGTGCTGTCCACGATCACGGAGCGCACGAGGTCGCCCACATCGGCGGTTTCACCGCCTGTGGAGCGGATTTCGACTCCGTGGTCACGCATCTGCGCCAGGAACTCCTCGGTGCCGTCAATGATCGCGCTGATGACCTCGCCGGGCACGTGGTGCTTGTTCCGCCCGATGGTGCTGCTGAGCAGGATGTCCGTGGTCGCACCCACACAAAGCAGGTCATCCGTGTTCATGACGATGGCGTCCTGCGCGATGCCTTTCCATACGGACAGGTCACCCGTCTCGCGCCAGTACATCCACGCGAGCGAAGACTTGGTCCCGGCCCCATCGGCATGCATGATATTGCACCAATCGGGGTCGCCTGCCACGAGGTCGGGGACAATCTTGCAAAAGGCATTCGGGAAGAGCCCCTTGTCCAACTTGGCGATGGCGGCATGGACGTCCTCCTTGCTGGAGGAGACCCCGCGCTGCGCGTAGCGATTGCTTTCTGGATTCATGTGGTATTCACTAAAGCAAAGAGGGCAAACCGCAGCTTGCCCTCCTTGATATGTCATTCATTCGAAGATTGTCACTTGCAATCCGTCGGGTAGTCCATGCACTTGATGCGGAACTCGGTACGGCGGTTCTTCTGCTCGTCCTCGTCGTTCATCTCGGGGAACACGTCCGGATCAGACTCGCCCCAACCGAACCACTTCAGGCGGCCGCCTTCGATGCCTTTCTGGAGCAGGTAAACCACTGCGGACTTGGCACGACGCTCGGAGAGCTCCTTGTTGTAGTCCTCGCTGCCGTTGGTGTCGGTGTGGGAACCGATTTCGATGGCGATGTGCGGGTTCTTCTCCAGCAGGAAGCCGAGGGAGTCCAGTTCGACCATGGACAGCGGACGGAGATCAGCCTTGTCGAAATCGTAGTAGATGTTCTTCAGGACGATCGGCTTCTCGATCTCGATGCGCTCAAGCTCGATGCTCACGTTGACTTCGATGTCGTTCTTGGGATCGGTGGTCTTCGTCTCGAACTCCTCTTCATTGGCGAGGTATTCGCGGGCGTTGGCCACGACCTTGTACTTCTTGTTGCACTCGAGGTCAAAGTTGTAATTCGCGGCTTGGTCAGCCTTGGCGGTGTCCAGCGGAATCAGGTCGCCTGCGGCGTCGAATTCGTAGAGGATCACAGTTGCGAACGGAACCGGCTGCTTGGTGCGCTTGTCGAGGACCATACCATGGACGGCGAACTCGCAGGGCGGAGCACCGATGCGCTTGGCCCAGTAGATGTCGTCACGGCCGGTGCAGCCGGGGCGGTTGGAGCTGAAGTAAGCGGTGCTGTCATCCTTGCCCCAGACGCCGGAGAGGTCGTCATAGGTGGAGTTGACAGGTGCGCCGATGTTCTCGGGATCGCCCCAGGAGCCCATGCCACCTTTCACTTGGTACAAGTCGAAGCCACCGAAGCCGACACGGCCATTGGAAGCGAAGTACAGCGTGTTGCCGTCGTTGCTGATGTCCGGGCTGATGTCGTCAAATGCGGTGTTGATGCGCTTGCCAGCGTTTTGCGGCTC
>JAXLVK010000097.1:0-21960 GCA_046329055.1 Bacteroidia bacterium | reverse complement strand
CCCGGCAGGACCGACCGCCAATTTCAGCTTCACCAATCCCACCTGCGCCAACTACCCGACGGCATTCACCAATTTGTCAACCGGAAGTGTCATTGCCAGCGCAAGCCACTGGGATTTCTTCAATGACAATACGGCCACAGCCCCCTTGCCCAACAATTCCTTTGTGTATGCCTCTCCGGGGAACTTCCAAGTGAGCCTGACCGTCGTGGATGTAAATGGCTGCTCCGACAAGAAAGTGCTCCCCATCACGGTGGCACCCAATATCAGCGGCTCGATCACGGCAAGCGGACCCACCATCATTTGCAATGGGGAATCAGTTGTGTTGACAGCTCCGATGGGAAGCAGTTATCTCTGGAGTACGGGGGCGACCACACAGAGTATTACGGCCACAACGGCAGGGGACTACAGTGTCGTGGTCACCTCAGCGAATGGCTGTCCCTACGCGCCAGGATCGGTCCATGTCACCGTGAGGCCATTCCCTGTGATCGCCATCAGCGGCAGCCACCATGTCTGTCAGGGAGGATGGATTGACCTGAACGTGGTCGCAAGCAATCTGAATTACACCTGGGAATTCGACGGGCTGCCGATCGACGGAAATTGGGTGACAGTCGGCAGCAACGATCCCGGACTGCAAATCCCTGCGAACAGCACCGCATTGGCGGGAAATTACCGTGTCACTGTGGCTGACAATCAATCGGTTTGCACGATCACCACAGGAGCGTTTTCTGTGACAGTGGACTCCATACCGCCCGGTCCCTATACGATGGGGATATCTGGTGCCACGACCTTCTGCGCTGGAGGCAGCGTGACATTGACTGCTCCGGCGGGTCTGAATTATGCCTGGTCCACGGGTAGCACCGCGCAATCCATCACGGTGGGCAGCACGGGCTCCTATGACGTGACCGTCTCGACGCTGAATGGCTGTGCCTATGGACCTGATCCAGTGGCCGTAACCGTCAATCCACGCCCGATTGCTGAGATCTCCGGACGAACCAATTATTGCACAGGCGAGGTTCTGGAATTGCAGACGATTTCTGGAGCTTATGACTTCGTTTGGGAGTTTGACCCATTGCCCATTGACGGCAATTATGGGGCGGTGGGCACCAATAGCGCGACGCTGACCCTGCCGCTGAGCGGTGCCGGTGCGACTGGGAATTACCGGGTCAGGGTGACGAATCCGCAGACCAATTGTCAGACGGTGACCGCGCCCGTGTCAGTAACGGTGAATCAGACTCCGTCTGTGCCCACCGTAACAGCATCCGGGCCATTGGCATTCTGCCAAGGCGGCTCCGTAACGCTGACCGCCTCGGGCGGTGGCAACCTGCTTTGGTCCACAGGCAGCACTGCCTCAAGCATCATGGTGACACAAGGAGGCACCTATTTCGTCAGCGCAATCGGAGGAGGGGGATGCCAAGCCACTTCTGCATCGCTGACCGTGATCGCAGATCCGGTACCCGCTGTCGCTGTGACCGGGACAAGCACGTATTGCGCTGGTTCATTGTTGACCCTTCAGACCATTGCCGGTCCCTACGCTTACCAATGGGAATGCGACACCTTGCCCATCGAGGGGAATTATGTGCCCATCGGGACGAATTCCCCCATCCTATCGCTATTGGTGCCGACGGCGGGCTATTCCGGAAACTACCGTGTACGCGCTTCCAACAGTGGCAACAGTTGCTATAGCGTCTCGCCGGACTATCCGGTGACCGTGAACCCGGTCCCCGCAACTCCGGTCATCACCGCATCCGGCTCGACAGCCATCTGCCAAGGGAGCACGGTGACGCTAATGGCATCTGGGGGCGGCAATCTGTCTGTCCAATGGCTCGACCACATCGAGCATCACGGTGAGCGAGCGGGGGTGTTCACGGTCACCTCGCTGGGACTCAGGCTGCAACGTCACTTCGGCCGCGGTAAGTGCGGCGTGCTCCCCTGTTCCAACGGCAGCCATCAGCGGTCGCGCGACCTATTGCGGAAGGGGAAATGATCACCCTGCAAACCAATCCCGGGCCGTACTCCTTTGTTTGGGAACTGGATTCTCTGCCCATCGACGGCAATTACGTGGTGGTGGGAAGCAATTCCTTTGCACTCAATCAAGGCGCTGCCACGCTCGATAAGGCTGGCAATTACCGGGTCACCGCGACCAATCCCAGCAATGGCTGCTCAGTGACAACCGCTGTTTTCGCAGTCTCCGTCAACGCTGTGCCTGCCACCCCTACCATCACTGCATCGGGCCCTCTCAGTGCCTGTCAAGGAACGGTGGTTAACCTTACAGCCTCAGGATCAGGCCCCTTCCTCTGGTCTGATGGCAGCACCACCTCCAGCGTCGCCGTCACTCAGAGCGGCACATTCACTGTGAATGCTCTGGGGCAAGGTGGTTGTCAATCAACATCCGCGCCCGTGGTTGTCACGATCTCTCCGATGCCAACAGCCAACATCACCGGGCAGTCGAGCTATTGTGTGGGTGAGGCATTGCACTTGCAGACCCCATCCGGCCCCTACACCTTCCAATGGGAGTTCGACGACCTGCCGATCAATGGCATATATGCCACTATGGGATCGAATTCGGCCACACTGCATCAAGTTTTGACAAGCGCAGCGCAGTCGGGCAACTACCGTGTGAGGGTGACTTCTACGGCCTCAGGATGCAGTTTCACGTCCTCCGACATTGCCATCACGGTGAATGCAGTCCCGGCTCCCCCCGTCATCACCGCCTCCGGTCCGACTGCACTCTGCCAAGGGGCATCTGTGACGCTCACGACCTCAAGCTCAGGCCCCATATTGTGGTCCACTGGAGAAACCACGCAGAGCATCACTGTCTCGCAGGCAGGAACATTTTTGGTCACAGCACAAGGTCAAGGTGGCTGCAATTCCGTCTCCACCCCTGTTGTAGTAACAGTGAATCCCGTTCCTGTAGTGTCGATCACCGGGCAAACGACGTATTGCACGGGAAGTCAGCTGAGCTTGCATACCCTTGCAGGAGCTTACACCTATCAATGGGAATTCGATTCGCTGCCCATTGACGGCAATTATGCCGCGGTGGGAGGCAATTCCGCTGATTTGACCCTCCTCCTGAACAATACGGGATGGTCTGGAAATTACAGGGGGACCGCAACTGCTACAGGCTCAGGCTGCACCACGGTTTCACAACCAACATCTGTAATTGTCAACGCATCTCCGGTGTCGCCGACGATTGCTGCCTCAGGGCCATTGACATTGTGTCAAGGGAATTCGGTGACGCTGAGCGCGCCGATTGCGGATAGCTATTCCTGGTCATCCGGTGCAGTCACACAAAGCATCACGGTGTCGCAGACGGGGACATTTGCCGTGACCGTTTCTAATGCCGCAGGCTGTCAAGCCGCATCGGGCAGCGCCACGGTGACTGTCAACCCACTGCCTCCGGCAACAGTTCAAGGCGCAAGCACCTACTGCCAAGGAATGCAGTTGTCACTGCAGGCTCCTTCCGGCCCATACGTCTATGCCTGGGAATACGACTCCTTGCCGATTGACAACAGCTATGTTCCTATTGGTGGAAACAGTTCCTCGCTGCAATTCCCATTGTCCACGACAGCCTTCAGTGGCAACTACCGGGTCTTGGTGACCAACAGCAATACCGGATGTTCCTTGCAGTCATCTGTATTCCCGGTGACAGTTTACCCGGTTCCTCAACAGCCTGAGATTAACACGGTTGGTTCAACTGAATTCTGCCAAGGAGACTCTGTGGAATTGATTGCACCCACAGGCACAGCGTACAGTTGGTCCGGCGGGCAAACGACGCAGTCCATTGTCTTGAAGCACAGTGGCACCCTAAGTGTGACCGTGACGACGCCCGATGGCTGCTACTTTACCGCAGGACCCGTGACCGTGGTGGAACATCCGCTGCCTTCAGCGAGCATCAATGGTCTTGCGCAATATTGTAGTGATGAGACCATCCTGCTGACTACCTTCCCCGGATACCACTATGCATGGGAGCATGACTCACCGCCCATTGACGGAAATTACGCCGCAGTAGGAACGAATTCCGAGCAACTGGAATTGACAGCGACAGTCGGAGCTTCTGGAAATTACGTGGTGACCGCGATAGATTCGGTGACGGGATGCACCTTCACTTCTGCACCATTTGCTTTGCTCGTGAACCAAAGTCCTGAGACACCTGTAATCGCAAGCAACCCTTCTGGGACGCTTTGCGCCGATGTGCAGTGGACATTGTCTGTCACGAACCCTGAACCGGGTGCGGTATATACCTGGAGCACGGGACAGGTCGGAACGAGCATTGTTGCCCTGATGCAGGGTTCGTATTCTGTGGTGTCATCGTTCCCCAATGGATGCAGTAGGAGTTCGAATACCCTGGTGCTGAATCCCAGACCTGTTCTCGAATGTATGCCAACAGGCTGCTATACACATTGTGAATCGCTCGGTCCAGTCGAGATCGCGGGCCCATTGGGATTTGACATCTACGAATGGCTGCAGGAACCTGGTCAGGTGGTGATCAGCAATTCCCAAAACCTCAGCGTGACCCAGTCGGGCAGCTACAGGCTGCGGGTGACAAATGCCTTTGGTTGCTCTGCTACCTCGGATTTGTTCGACATCACATTCATCGATTGCTGCTCCACCTTCGTGGCAACGGATTCGAGCACAGATGTCACTTGTAACCAATATGGCAATGGCACGGGCGCAGTATTCGCTTCCGGTGGCCTTGAGCCCTATTCCTACCAATGGAACACAGGGAGCAACTCAGCAATGGCCCAATACCTCAATCCCGGATCTTACAGCTGGACGGTGACGGACCAGAACAATTGTGTGCTTGACGGCGAAATATTCATTGTCGAACCGGATCCCATTGAGGTCTTCGTAACTGGAGACGAAGTTCAGTGCTTTGGGGGAACCACGGACTTGGTAGTGACAGCGACAGGAGGGACACCACCTTATGTTGGCACGGGAATCCATGCTTACTCCGCTGGCTACCAATACATCTTCGTGACCGATTCCAATGGATGTCAGGCAAATTGGGAAGGGCTGATCACGGAACCTGACGCGCTCGTCGCAACGGCAACCGCTGGAACGATACAATGCCAGGGTGATTCCACGGTGGCAATAGTCAGTGCGTCAGGAGGAGTTCCACCCTACTCGGGCACAGGCAGTTTCGCAGTGAGCCATGGGGTGCACCTTTACTGTCACAGACGCAAACCTTTGCACGACCACGGTGAGCGTTACCGTGGTACCTGCCTCGGACTTGACCGCCATTGAAAACCATGGTTCCATCCTCTGCCATGGAGGGACGACCACCGTTACCATCACGGGCATGGGAGGAGTGCCTCCCTATCTGAACACGGGCAGTTTCGTGGTGGGCGTGGGGACGCATCTTTTTGAAATTGAGGATGCCAATGGCTGTACGGACACCATTTTGGTTACTGTGACTGAACCTGATCCATTGACTGCCGCGATCAATGCAAGTACGATACTCTGCCATGGAGGCACGGCAGAAGTCACGGTGATTGCAAGTGGTGGCACAGCCCCTACACGGGAATTGGCTCCTTCTCTGTCAACGCTGGCAGTCATGCATTTGTCGTCATGGACGCCAACGGTTGCACAGCAACTGCATCGATCGCTGTCCAAGAGCCGACAGCATTGGTAGCGACGGCAACCGTTGTGTCGGCAGGATGCGCAGGAAGCACAGCAACTGTGACAGTCACCGCCACTGGAGGCACTGCGCCATATACCGGAATAGGCAGCTTCGTTCGCGGCGCGGAACATATACATTCATTGTCACCGATTCGAATGGATGCACTGCTAGCACTACCGTCACAGTTACAGCAGCGCCACCACTTGCGGTGCAGGTAACCGCAACGCAAAGCACTCCGGTGCCTGCAACAGCCCAATGGGACGGCGACTGCCACAGTGAGTGGAGGCTTGGCACCATTCGGCTATGTTTGGAGCACATCGCCGCAGCAAACCGGGGCCACGGCAACTGGCTTAAGCCCTGGGACATTTACCGTGACGGTGACCGATGCCCGAGGCTGCACTGCTACGAAAAGCATTACCATTACACTGCAAGGCTGCGTAGGATTCCGAACGCAGACTCAAGGTGGATGGGGCGCCTCACCACAAGGCAACAATCCTGCGAGCTATCTCTATGCGCACTGGTCGGCGGCATTCCCCAGCGGCCTCACCGTCGGCTGCACAAAGACCCTGCGGCTCACGACGGCCGTGGCCGTGACCAACTTCCTGCCTTCGGGAGGTACGCCTGCCGCCCTCACTGCCAATCTGGTGAATCCCACCACCTACAGCAATACGCTCGCCGGGCAAGTGGTCGCTCTCAAGCTCAGCATAGGCTTCGATGACGCTGACCCGAATTTCTCGTCTTCCAGCACTCCTCTGCGTAACCTGATCATCAATTCGGGAACATTTGCTGGCTGGACCGTGGCACAATTGCTGGCGGAAGCAGAGCGCAAGCTGGGTGGGTGCACATCGCAATATTCCGCAAGTGCGCTTTCTGGGGCCGTGGACCTGGTGAACCAGAATTACGACAACGGCAACGTGAACAATGGCTACCTGTCGTGTCCCTGCAACGGCGGCGCCAAGGCAGCCAATCCCGAGGCGGAGCCATCTGCAGGAAGCGCGACTGAGGTGGACATGACCGCCTTCCCCAATCCCACAAGAGGCATCCTAGAGGTGGAGCTGACTTGTGACGATTGCAGCGACCAATCCATGTATCGCCTCCGCCTGACGGATCAAAACGGCAAAGTGCTTGTGGACGAGGAAGTGTCGCTTGCAGATGGATTGGTCCATCGGTCGCTGGATCTCACTGGATATTCAGGAGGAACTTACCTCCTGTCCCTAGAGGGGGCTGATGGCAAGCGGATCGTCCGGCGGATTGTGAAAATCTGATTGGGCTGCCAAAGCAATCTAGATTGGAATATTGGTAAAGGGGATGGGGCGTCCTCTGCTTGGGCGGCCCATCCCGTTTAACTAACCGGCGAAGATTTTTCTTCTTACCGCCACCACCCCGTCATCCGACGCCACATCCGCTTTTGCTTCTCACGGAAATAGACAAATTTCCCGAACACAAAAGCGTAGCACAATAACAGGACGTTGTAAACTGGCAACAAGGCCAAGATCCACATGAGCCAATACTCCAAGGAGAAGCGCTTGAAACCTGCCACTTCTGCGAGCCATCCGCCGATGCGGGCTACGCTCAGGCCGGTGCAGGTGAAGACGAGGAGGACCAGCGTCCAATGCACCCATTTGCGCTCCTTGAATTCCTGCCATTTGGTGCCTCGCTGCTCGGTCATTGCTGATCACTTGAAATCTGGGCGAGACGGGCTTTGGTGAGACGGAGGTCGCGCGCGGCGCGGAATGTCACGATGGCCCATACGATCGCAGGCAATGCGAGCAAGCCCACGATCATGGGCTTCATGCCGATGGCCAGGGTCAACACGGGAAATGCAACCAAGATGATGAGGAATACCCAATTGGCGCGAAGGGTACGCTCCTGTAGCCGCAACTTGAAGGGCAGCAGCGCCTCCAGAACACGGTCCAAATAGGCTGTCATGCCGGGAAGGTAGCTGTGCGTGCGCAAGCTCCGGTAAACGGCCCAGGCTTGATCGAGCGGTTGATAGGGGTTGCTTTCGCCGGGCTTTTGCTTCGAGGGGGGCGGCCCTTCCAGCGCGACGAGGTGCTCCTCCATTTCGGCGACCTTTTCCTCGATGAGCTGCAATTCGCCCTCCTCCATATTGGTGTAGAGGCGATTGCGGCATTGAGGGCAGGTGTAGAGGAGGCTGTCCACCGTGGCGTGGCAGTTGGCGCAGTGGACGCGGAAGTATTTCTTCCTGTTTTTGGGTGACTTCATGCGACGGACGTCATTGCGAAGTTAGCACTTTTCCGCGGGTCAAGGCAGGGAAGCGACTTGTCGGGTGAGCCAATCGCTCAAGTTCCGGGCGCCCTGCATGTTCAGGTGACTGTTGTCAAAATAGAGCTTGGGATCGCCGAAAACGGAGTCCGGGGGCATCCATACGGCGCCAAGGGTTTGAAGGAAGGCGGATTCAAATGGCGGAATACGTTCGGTGCCATAAATCGGCAGGTAGAGGAATGTCAATTGGGTGCCGTGTGCCTGGCAGAGGTCGGCCATGGCGCGGTAGTAATGCTTAGGTGGAGCTGCCTCGGCGTCGTAAATCCATCGCTTGATACCAGTGGGCGGCCCCGAACTCAACCTCCCCACCCGCCTGCTGTGGGTACCCGCCATTTCGCTGCTGTCCGCAATGCCATCCTTGCCCACGA
Organism: Bacteroidia bacterium; assembly: GCA_046329055.1. Classification (GTDB taxonomy): domain Bacteria; phylum Bacteroidota; class Bacteroidia; order J057; family JADKCL01; genus JADKCL01. The sequence continues at coordinate 13,686 of JAXLVK010000097.1, read as the reverse complement.
TGAGGAAACTGTGCAGGCTGTCCTTGACTTGGTCGCCAAACTGCCGCTCAATCCCCAGCAAATGTTCCCTCTGATATACCAATCGGTTCCAGGCGAGGGTCGTGAGGTCGTAGAGGTAGTCGCTGTTGGCCCAAAGGGGCGCACCGATCGCCTCCCCTGCAGTGGCCATGTAGGGAAAGTGGAAATGGCTGTTGGTGGCCATCTCGGCGCTGACCTCCACGATGAGGTGACGAGGCCCCTTGTGCTGCAAAATGTCTCTTGCGATAAGCCAATGCAGGTTTTCTCCCATTCGGCATACCCCAAAATTCGCTATTCTCAGGCTGCGGCCATGGTCGCGATGGAGGCGGTACTCGATCAGGGAGTCGTTGACATTGCACATGGTTTTGGAGGTGCCCACAAATGCGACATCGACAGGTGCCTCCACTTGGTGCAGGCGGCGGTAGATCCAGTCACCAGTTCGGCAATCTTTCTGGATCATCCGGTAGGACCACTCCCGCTCCGGCGTGACGATGAGCAGCCAAGCCAGCAACCCCAAGAAGGGCAGCAGGAAGAGGGCGATATGGAGGAGGAACCGACGCACCTAGAATTGGAAATAGATGAATTGCTGGGGGGTGCCGTAAGCGCCGAAGGCCAAGATCCAGATGATGAGGAGATAATAAAATCCCCAACGGGCCCCTCGTGGCAAGGATGCGAACCGCCCGCGCTGCTGCGCCATGTCAAACATTGCCTCCCCACCAAGCAAGAAGGCGATGAGGACAGCAAAGTAGATCAGCACCCAAGCGATGGGCCAAACCAGTGAGAAATCGGCGTCGCATCCCGCAAACAGTCCGTTTGCACTGCTCCAATCTCCAAATGCAGCAATAGCGTGCACAGCCGAATCCCATGTCTTGGCCCGGAAAAACAACCAGGCGCTCATCACGATGAAGAGGGTCAGCGCAGTCCCAATCGCCTTGGGCAGGCGACTATCGAGTTTCAGCCATCGTTCTAGCAAGTACCAAAGCCCGTGGATGGCTCCCCAAACCACAAAAGTCGCCGCCGCCCCATGCCAAAGCCCGGAGACGAGGAAGACAATGAGGATGTTGAGCGATTGGCGGGTGGGGCCGACGCGGTTGCCGCCGAGCGGGATATACAGGTAATCACGGAACCAAGAGCTGAGCGAGATATGCCAGCGGGTCCAGAATGCCTGCAAGCTGCTGCTGAAATAGGGCCGATTGAAATTGATCGCCAATTCGAAGCCGAGCAACCGCGCACTACCTCGCGCGATGTCCGTGTAGCCGCTGAAGTCGCAGTAGATCTGTATGCCAAATAGCAACGTGGCAATCGTGATTTCCCAGCCCGAAATGGGATGCTCGCCATTGTACACATGGTCCACGTAGGGGGCGAGCGCGTCCGCGATGGCGATCTTCTTGAAAAATCCCCAGAGCATGAGCCGCAGGCCCGTCACGGCATGGGCACGGTCGAAGCGCCGAGGAGCGAGCATTTGCGGAAGCAGGTGATGCCCCCGCTCGATCGGACCAGCCACGAGGGGAGGGAAAAATGAGACAAATGCGAAAAACGCGATGGGGTCACGGGTAGGCTGCATTCGCCCACGCCAGCAATCAATGGTATAGCTCAGCGTTTGGAATGTGTAGAAACTGATGCCAACCGGCAGGATGATGTGCAGCATGGGGAGACTCGCCTTCATGCCAAACAGGGCCAACAAATCGGTGAGGCTGCTTGAAAAGAAGTCGAAATACTTGAAGGTCCCCAGCATGCCGATGTTCATGACCACGCTGATGGCCAGGACCCATCCAGGGGCGCTCCGATCTTTGTATTGACCGATTTTGAGGCCGACCCAGTAATCCACTGCCGTCGCAGTGAAAAGCAAGATCAGGAATCGCCAATCCCAGAGGCCGTAGAAAAAGTATCCGCTCAGGATCAACAGGAGGTTTTGCCACCGGATACCATTGGTCCGGTTGCCGAGCCACCAATACAGCCCGAAGACTGCAGGCAGGAACAGCGCAAATCCCAGCGAATTGAAAAGCACTGTGCAAGATAGTATCTGGTAGTTGATAGTTGACAGGGGATAGTTGACAGCTAGCGGGTTCTGGAAGGGGTCAATTGATTGCTTTTTCCGGCTTCAATTGGGAATTTGGGATCGTGGGCTTGGGCTTGGGTGGTGGTGTGGGGCCTTGGTTTTTCGCGTATTTTGGGGCCATGCGCATTGCCATCCTCAGTGACCCGCGGAATTTCCATACCCAGAAGTGGGCGCTAGCGTTGCAGGCGACGGGGGCCGAGGTGGTGGTGATGAGCTATGATCCCGTGCCTACGAATGCCGCATTCCACGCCATTCAGCTGATGCCACGCAGCGGAGTGCCGGGCAAATACAACTACATGGACTACGTCCGGGGCGGGAAGGTGCTTCAAGACGCATTGGTTGCTGAACGGATCGAGGTCGTGAATCCGCTGAACATTACCCCATTAGGCGTTTGGGCTATGCAATCGGGGTTCCACCCTGTCGTGGCTTGCGCATTTGGTGCGGACATCTTGGAATATCCGCCAAGTGGCAAGGGACCTGCTGGAATTGGACGCGGATGGGAAGCGACGGCACTGAACCCGGGCAGGTGGGACCGATGGAAGGCGGCCTTGAAGCGGCGCTACTTCCGCAGGAAGGTGGCTCAAGCCCTGGGATACGCTGACTTCGTGACGGGCGACAACCAGTACCTTGTGGACTGCATGGCGGATTGGTTCGGGACAGACCAAGGGAAGATGGCGGTGCTGCGCTGGGGCGTTGAGCCTGAGCTCTTTGAGGCGGCGGTTCAGGGACTAGAGCAGGTTCGAAGGCGGTTCGGCATAGAGCCGGGGCAAAAGGTGGTGCTGAGCCCGAGGGGCATGAAGCCCATTTATCAGGCGGACATCATCCTCGAGGCATTCGAGGAACTGCTGCGTGCGGGACGGTCAGACGCGCATTTCATCATGCTCGGTGCGGGGTATCAGGTGGCACCGGAGGTAAGCAATTGCGCCCAAAAACTGGCCAAAACCTTTCGGAACTTCCGTTTTGAGACCGAGGCCGTCAGCCGCGAGGAGATGCATGCCCTCTGGCTGATGACGGATGTCTTCATTTCGGCTCCGGTCTATGATGGTTACAGCGCCGCACTCGCGGAGGGCCGGTTCGTGGGTGCCATTCCCATCGTGAACGACATCCCCGCCAACCGTGAACTGATCCGACATGGCGATAATGGATGGATTTGCAAGCCATTTGCCCCCACAAGCCTCGTTCATGATCTTGCTCAGGTACTGGACCATGTGACCGAACTCCGTGCTAAGTTCGCCCCGGTCAATCGCGTTTGGGTGACGCAACACTCACTCATGAGCGCGAACGCCAGGCGGTTTCTGGAACTTGTTCAGGAGCGGGTACTTTGACTTGTTGCCTCGGCTCGTCGAGAACTAACAATTCGTTAGAGTGAAGTAAGCCGAGCCGTTGATTTGTTGAAGAATATTTTTCCCGGTCTGGAATCAATTTTCTAAATTGCCTTCACAATCAACTTTCGTAATTCGGAATTACACTCGGTTGGGGATCGTAATAGTATAGGCGACTTTAGATGAGAACTGCATGAGAAGATTTGGGCTTCCCATCCTGTTATCGGCATGCTATGCCGGATTGCTTTTGCTCGTGTTCAACTCGGATTTTGGCCGTGAAAATAGTTTCCTCCTGCGCGAAGAGTCAGCGCAGCCGCAGGCCAAAGCACTGGAGATGACCACGTATCACCACGGCAGCCTGCCAGGGGTGACCCGCATTTCTGCCGTATCCCCTAGCGGTCAATCGGTCGCGCTTGCCGCCAATGGAAGCGCCCTGAACGCCGGGCATTCCCCCGAGAGCGCCGCCGCCCAACCTTGACGGCAGCGCCCCCAGATTCCTGTCTCAGATATCGATGACGACCCCAATCGAGGGAAGCAGCGTCCCGATTGTATTCTCGATTTCCACCAATTTGTAATGTCCGGGATTGTTGGTATCCAGCACTGGATTGCCGTCGGTATCCCGCTCCACATCTAGGTAGGGCACGCCTTGAGCCTGGAAGTTGTAGGCATTTTGGATGTCCAGGTAGAGGTTGAGCGACCATTTCTGGAAGAACCACTTCTTGTCCACCCGGAAATCGAGGTTGTGACTGGGTTTCAGGCGAAGGGTGTTCAGGAGCGTATAGTCCGGAATTCCCTGACGAGTGATGTCCCAGACCGAGACCAATGAGCTGCGGTCCACATCGTAGGGCGTGTAGGGCGTACCTCCATACAGCCTCCAACGAACCCCGATTTCCCAGTTGCGCTTGAATTTCTTGCCGAGGACGGAGGTGACGATCATCCTGTTGTCCCAGGAGCTGGGCTTGAAGGCGCCTGAGCTGTCTGTGAATTCCGACCGCACGTAAGTGAAGGCGAGGATTCCGAAAAAGCCTTTGTAGAGCTTCTGCTGGGCCATGACCTCCACCCCGTAAGTGCGTCCCTTGCTTGTGCTTGTGACAGGCGCATTGCCCACCACCCCAAAGTCGCCGCCGAGATTCGCCAGAGAAATCTGCTCGCGGGTCAGGAACGGGTAATTGTCGTAACGCTTGAGGAAGCCCTCGACCGTGAAGCGGGTATTGAATTTCGTATTGTACTCGAGCCCGCCGACCACATGGGTTGAGCGGATGTATTTCAGGCCGTTTTCGCGGTTGAGCAGGGTGCCGCTGGCATCGCGGAAGCCCATCGCCGTGTAGGCAGGGAGCTGGTAGTACATGCCCGTGTTGAAATTGACGCTGAAGCGGGGCTTGATGATGTAGCTCAAGGAGAATCGGGGCGAGATTTGCTCCAAGGGGTTGGCCATCTCCTTGGAATAGCTCGAACCATCCATCCTCAGGCCGAGTGCCAAGGTGAGGCGGTCATCCGCCAAGCTCCTGCTGATGTTGCCAAAGGCCCCATACTTGTGGATGTTCAGGCGGGTCGAGTAGTTGATGGTGTCGATGCCGGCAGGAGTCGAGATGCGGTTGTAGGTATCGTTGAGGTACCGGGCGAATTCGTAGCCCACGCCATAAACCGCTCGCCATTTGCCTTGGCGGAGGTTGTGCTCGATGCGGAACTTGTTTTCGATCTCCTGAGAGAGGTAGTCCAGCACCTTGCCCGAAGCAACTGACTCGTCATTGTTCTCATACTTCACGTTGCGGTTGTTCAGCATGTTGCGGCTGGCGACCACGGTGAGGTAGCTGTTCTCAAAGTAGTGCTTGAAATTGGTACCGACGGTATAGTTCCACTGGGTGTTGACAGGCAAGTAGCCGAGGATGTATTTCTGCTGCTGCGTGGAATCCGCCTCCAAGTTCAGAGCGAAGTTGTCGATCGCTCCGAGGCCGATGACCGTCAGCTCATTCTTGGCGTCGAACTTGGTGCGCGTCTTGAACTGGAAGTCATTGTAGTTGGGGAGGAAGGGCAATGCCAGGGTCTTGAAGAGCCATCCGAGGTAGGAACGGCGGGCAGAGGCGATGAAGGTCGTCTTTTTGAGCAGGGGCCCTTCGACGGTGAGTCCCAAATCGCTGCTGCCTACCGTGGCATTGAAGCCGAGGCGGTCCTCGCGACCGGACTTTTGCTTGATCTCCATCACCGAGCTCAATGCATTGCCACGGTTGCTGGGGAAGGCGCCTGTGAAGAAGTCCACCTCCCGGATGAAGTTCACGTTGATCAAGCCGACGGGACCGCCGCTCGCGCCTTGGGTAGAGAAGTGGTTGATGTTGGGCACCTCGATGCCGTCAATGAAGAATCGGTTTTCATTCGGAGAGCCACCGCGGATAATGATGTCGTTCCGGAAGGCAACGGTACCCGCCACACCGGGCAGGCTCTGGATCACCTTGGAGATGTCGCGGTTGCCGCCGGGGTTGCGCGCGATCTCATTCACGCCAATGGTGCGGAGCGAAACCGGGCTCTCCTCGGTCTTGTTGAATGCGCTGGAGGTGATCACGACAGTGTCCACCTTGGCGCCCTCCTCCTGCAGTCCGACTTCAAGCACCACAGGCTTGGCGTTGGTGACTTCCAACTCAGGCAAAACCTTGGTCGCGAAGCCTGTATAGCTGATTTCGAGGTTGTACAGGCCCGGGGTGATGCCTTTGATCTCAAATCGTCCAGTGGAATCGGTGTAGGTGCCAATGGGCTGTTGTTGCACCTTTACGGTGGCGAAGTCCAACGGCTCATTGTTGATGGCGTTGAACACACGGCCACGGATAATTCCATTTTGACCCAATGCTCCCGAGTATGCGACGATCAGGAGCACCCAAATCCATCCAAGTTTCTTCATTTTCAAGAACCAATCTTTATTGTAGCGCAAAGAGAACTGTAGCGATTGCAAATTTGTTTAATCTTTGGGTTAAATATTTAAACAAATTTCATGAATTTGTTTAACAAGGCGACCGTCGGGACAGGGAGTAGATGATGTTCACGACCGTCGGGACAGGGAGTAGATGATGTTCACGGCCGTCGGGACAGGGGGTAGATGAGGTTCTCGCGACCTCGGGACCGGGGTGATGAGCTCGGCCGTGCCACGGAGTCGGGGCGAATGCCCTCGATGCCCATTTGCCTCACCATGACCATCTTGAAAATTCGCAAGCGGTGTCCGCAGCCGGGGATTTTTCGGCAGGACGGCACCAAGGTGGCATGAAAATCAGGCAATGGCGGAACTATTTTCGGCGCAGCAAGGCTATTTGCGCCGAAAATAGCTTCCGCCACAGCCCGATTTTCATGCCATCCCGCGCCGTTCCAGCCGAAAAACAACCCCGGCTGCGAACGGAAATCATGCAAAATATTCAAGATAGCAGGTCATGGAGAGGCAAATGGGAGCTGCAAATGCAACAGGCGCGCAGCAGGATGCAAGAATTGATGTTATTGAATGCTGAGCGGCAATTTCTGATCCTGAAGGATTTGGAGGAGATCAAGGTGTTGAGGGGGCTGATGGAACTGTATGGAGAGATGGCGGAGAGGGAAGAATCTTCTTGAGGTGATAGGTGATAGTTGATAGACTGTTTATTCATCCATTGGGTGGCATTGTTTTCTCGGCTGCGCCGCCGGGATGCGGCGGGGCTGATCGGCGTGCGGCGGGACGCCGCCGCCTCTCCAAAGACATTTTTGCTAGTTTTGGGGCAATGGCGCAGGAATCGACGGTATTTGAGAGTGGAGGAACCCGGATTTTCTTGGGGGCTGGGAGCTTGGAGGCATTTGTCGGGAGTGACTTGCTGGCGAAACGGCGGGTCTTGGTGCTGACGGATGCGAATACTGAGCGGGATTGCCTGCCGATTCTGAGGCGGATGCTGCCAACAGCGATGCACTTGAGCATTCCGGCAGGGGAATCCGCGAAGAGCTTGGCGCATGTCGAACGGGTCTGGGAGGCGTTGACGGTGAACCGCTTTGAGCGGGGCGACCTTGTGATCCACCTCGGGGGCGGCATGGTCTGCGACCTTGGGGGATTCGCGGCATCGACATACAAGCGGGGGATTCCGTTCGTGCAGATTCCGACCACCCTCCTCGCGCTGGCCGACGCATCGGTTGGAGGCAAGACAGGCATCAATTTCCTCGGCTACAAGAACCAAATCGGCGCATTTTCCCATCCCCTGGCGGTCGTGGCCGATGCGCGGTTCCTGGGCACCTTGCCGGAGCGGGAACTGCGGTCGGGTTATGCCGAGGTGCTGAAACATTGCCTGCTGGATGGAGACAAGACCGGATTCCTGCAGCCCATTCCTGAAAAAGGAAGCAGCGATTGGGACCGCATCATCGAGACCGCGATCCGTAGCAAGCTCAGGATCACGGAGCAGGATCCGACAGAAAAGGGCATTCGTAAGGCGCTGAACCTCGGGCATACGGTAGGGCATGCAGTTGAGAGCCATTTTCTGGAAACAAGGGCGGATGCGCCGCTGCTGCATGGCGAGGCCGTGGCGCTGGGATTGGCTTGCGAGGCTTGGATCGCTTGGAAGCGCGGGATGCTCGGATTGGAGGATTTCGAACTTGTGGTCGGCATTCTGGAGAGGACATTTGGCTGGGTCGATTTCGGAGACACGGAAATCGCCGAAATCGCCGCTTGGGCATTGCAGGACAAAAAAAATCAGGATGGCCGCGTGAACTGCAGCCTGTTGAGGGGCATCGGCGCCTTCGAAATCGACCAATGGGTCGGCATTTCCGAAATTGAAGAAAGCCTGGGCGCCTATTTGCAGCATTTCAAATCATCACCCGCATGAGCATCGACAACCCTACAAGGATACGTCTCCGCAAAAATGGCCGCTTGCGGGCGGAGGTGCATTTGCCAGGCTCCAAGTCGGAGAGCAACCGGGCACTGATCATGCAGGCGCTGAGCCGGGGTGCAATCAAGGTCGAGGGACTGAGCGAGGCGGAAGACACCCAGACGCTGGAAAGGCTGCTGCGCGAGCGTCCAGCGGTGATGGATGTGGGTCATGCGGGCACCGCGATGCGGTTTCTGGCGGCCTACCTGTCATTTCAGCCGAGCGACCATGAGCTTACGGGCAGCGCCCGCATGTGCGAGCGTCCGATTAGGCCGCTGGTGGACGCGCTCCGCGCGATGGGCGCCGACATCCATTACCTGGGCCGCGAGGGCTACCCGCCGCTGCTCATTTTCGGGAAGAATGCCAAATTCCGCGACAGCGAGGTAGAACTGCCTGGCAATGTCAGCAGCCAATACATCTCGGCGCTCTGCATGGTCGCATGGCAACAGCCTGACGGACTGCGCATCCGGCTACGGGGGCCGGTGCAGTCGCGACCGTATATAGAAATGACCCTGGAGATGCTGTCTCGCTTCGGCATCCAACATGAGTGGGTTGGCGACACGATTTCCATTCGTCGGCAGGCGGTGCGGGGAGGCGTTTTTGCGGTGGAGGCGGATTGGAGCGCGGCGAGCTATTGGTTTTGCTTCGCGGCGTTGGATGGGGAGGCAGAAATCCGGCTGCATGGCCTGCGGCAGGACTCGTTGCAGGGCGACAGCGTGGTGGCTGACAAAATGGCGGCGCTGGGCGTGCGGACGGAATGGCAGGACGGCGTCCTGTTGCTGAAGGGCGGCGGGCCGGTGGCAGATTCGGTGGAATGGGATTTTGTGGATTGTCCGGATTTGGCGCAGGGAATGGTGGTGGCAGCGGCTGCATTGGGTGTGAAGGTGAGGATGACGGGGTTGCAGAGCCTGCGCATCAAGGAAACGGACCGGATCAAAGCCTTGCAGCTGGAGCTGGGGAAATATGGCGTTTCTCTGGTCGAGGAAGGGGAGGTCTGGCATTTGGAGGGAGAATTTCAGCCCATGGAGAACGAGATTTCAACCTATCAGGACCACAGGATGGCCATGGCATTCGCGCCCCTGGCGATGGTCTGCCCAGCGGTAACGATCCTGGAGCCGGAGGTGGTGGGGAAAAGCTACCCGGGGTTTTGGAACGACCTGGGGCAGTTGACAGTTGATATGTGACAGTGGATAGGCCCCCCTAAACAAAATCGGCGAGGGGTTGCCTCGCCGATTTGCACTTATTTCTGTGACAACTAATTATCGAACTGATAGCTGCCGAGGTCGTCCTTCAGGAACTTGCGGGCGATGTGGATGCGGTTCTTCACTGTCCCGATCGGAATGTCGAAGTACTCGGCGATCTCATGGTACTTGAAGCCCTTGAAGTGCATCAAGAATGGCTCGCGGTACTCGTCCTTCAAGTTGGCGATGGCCTCGTTGATATCGTCCATGGCAAAGCTGCCGATGGAGTCATTCTCCGTCACGCTCCCGGGGGAGTTGATGTAATGGAGGTTATCGGTGGTATCAATGAAGGTGTTCCTCCTCACCATGCGGTGGTACTGCGTGATGAAGGTGTTCTTCATGATGGTGTAAAGCCATGCCTTGAGGTTGGTGCCGTCAGCAAACTTTTCACGGTTGCTGATGGCCTTGAGCATGGTCTCCTGCATGAGGTCGTCCGCATCTTCAGAGTCTCTTGTGAGCTTCATGGCGAAGGGGCGAAGGAACCTTGAAAGGCCCTGTATCTTGTTGTCGAACTCTAGCGCGGTCATAGCTTTTCTCAATTTCAGCTGTTGTGATGCTCTACGAGAGCAGTGATCCAAAGTTGTGCGCTTTGTTTAAGAATTGCAAGTCCAACGTTGAACAATTTTTATTTAAAACAATTCTAAACAAGCGAAACATGTTGATACACACATCAGTCAACGGATTAGAATCCAATTGATTCCAAACATGACTTTTCAAAGATTTTTGAAAATTTAACAATCGCCGGGATTCAACAGCCACAGGTTTTGTGGAAGTGTGCAGACGCTCGGTGAAGGGATGTGCAACCATGCGGACAGCCTCGGCGCAATTCCCGAACCGAAAAAAGAATCAATGACAAGATGGCAGGAAAACCGCTCAGTCGAGGCCCGCGTACCGCAGCAGGTCGTCGGGATGCTTGAGCAGGATGACATTGTCCGATGTGGCCTTGAGCCCTGCGAGCGCAGGTCCGGCAACGAGGAACCGGGTTTTGGCAAAGCGCTTGCCCAAGCGGTCCAACATTGATTGGACGGACTCCTTGGGCGGCACCATCGTGAGGATGGTAAAGAAGTAATCCGGCGAATAAGTATTGTAAACGGGGTCAAGGTCCTCCTCCGGCACGGATTGGCCGAGGTAGATGACTTTGTTGCCGCGCTTGCGCAGTATAAAGGCCGCAAAGAGCAGACTCAGCTCGTGCAATTCATGCTCAGGCAGGAAAACCACGAACTTCCGCAGGGTTTCCCCCTTGGGCAGCGGCAGGCTATCGATCGCGACGATGATCTTCTGCCGGATGAGGTTGCTGACAAAATGCTCCTGCGAAGGATTGATCGTACCTGTCTGCCAAAGCATCCCAACCCGCTCGAAGAAAGGGTGGATCACACTGACCATGGCTTGTTCCAGGCCGTATTTGCGGATACAGCTGGTCACGGTCTCCTCAAATCGCTCCTCGTCCAGCTCGATCATCGAGAGGCTGAGGAGATTGATCATGTGGGCGAATTCATCGCAGACGGTATGCAGGTTGTGGCAGGCATTGTGGATGTCCTCCCTGCTCATCTTGGCGATGGTGCTGATCTTCCAGCCATTGCAGTTGAGCATGGAGATGCTCAGGAGCAGCCGCAGATCCTCATCGTCGTAGAAGCGGATGTTGGTGTCGGTGCGCTTGGGTTGCAAAATGTCATACCGCTGCTCCCAAATCCGGAGCGTGTGGGCCTTGATGCCCGATATGTTTTCCAAATCCCTTATGGAGTACGTTGCCACCGACTTTTGTGGTTAATTCAACAGGAAAACGCAAAGGAAGGGAGGATTGTTTAAACTTTTTCGAGCAATTTTAAACAATGCTGTTGAAAATGCTCTGGGTCGGCAGGATTGACCAGCCATGACTGCCATCCTGCGGCGATTGCTCCGGTTACATTGTCAGGCGAATCATCCAGAAACAGGCAGGTTGCAGGCTCCAATCCCATCGTGCGGACCACATGATCATGGATGTCCCGGTTCGGCTTGCGCATGCCCAGGTCAAAGGAGAAAAACTTGGCCTCCATCGGCTCGAAGAGTTCCTTGCACTCTGGCCCCCAGACCTTTTCATGGATCCGATTGGTATTGCTGAGGAGGATCACCCGGTACTTGTCAGCCAATCGCCGCACCCAATCCACACGTCCGGGAATCGGGCCTAGAAGCAACGCATTCCATGCCGCAATCAGCTGTCCATCAGTCGCCTTGCTGTCGATTTCCGTGCGTAGTTTGTCAAGGAATTCTGGCTCCTCAATGGTCCCACGCTCCAGGTCGAGGAAGAGCGGGTGATGCATGTCCATGGGTTTGGCTCCCGGCCCGGCGAGTGCACGCAATGCCATCCCTGTCCGTGGCGGGTCGATGGCATACAAAACTCCCCCGAGGTCCAGGACCACGTTTTCAATCATCGCAATGTCTTGGAAGCCCGAGGCCATGAAGCGATTCCTCAGGAATGGGTATGGGAATAATCTCGGAGCACCACGCGCAGGAATTGCTCGGCCCCCATGCCATTCGGCGGAGTGACGCCGAGGACGTGGCAGACACGGTTGGCGCAGGATGTCAGCACTCCCTGGCTCTGTAGGGTACGGTGATGCAACAGCACCTCGCGGATGGTGCGGGCATCCTCGTCATCCAACTTCTTCGCCTCCGGAAATGTCGGCTGATAGCCATCGCGGGTCGCGCCACCAAAGCTCGTCTCGGCAAGGGAGACCTTCCTGCCGAGGCGGATGATCGTGGTCCCTGCCATCATGTCACCAAATCGCTGCCCACGGGGGGAAAACGCGATCGCACCAATCGCCGCCGTGCCGTAGAAAATCGCGACGTTCGTCTCCAACAATCTGAAAATCCACCGCAGCACGTAGTTCCCAAAGTTGGGAGGGCTGCCGTCCACCCGGACCACCCGGATGCGGAGCGCCATCTTGCCCACACTCTGCCCCTGAAAGATCAATTCCATCAAAAGATGGTACAACAAAGCGGGTACAAGAATGATCGAAATCGCCCCCATGCTCGGCTCTCCCATCGCGGCTGTGACAACTATCGAAGCGATCCCGACGTAAGCCACCAAGATGATGGAATCAATGAGCCACGCGAGGATACGGTCAAAGATTGTCGCCAATTCATACTCGATCTCAATGTTCTGTGTGGTGGTTATTTTGATTTTGGTCACAGCGAAAGAATTGGTAATTTCAGCCGTCAAATAGTTCAAAAGCGAAGATAATGAGAGAAACGGCCTTCCTCAAACAAAACGAAAAAAAGTGGAAAGAGTTCGAGTCTCTGGTCCGTGCGAGGAAGGGCATGGTTCCGCCTGACAAGATTGCCGAGCTCTTCATCGAGGTGACTGACGACCTGGCTTTTGCACGTACCCACTACCCCGGCAGCACCACCACGCAGTACCTCAACGGACTGGCTGGACAGCTCCACCAAGCCATCGTCAAGAACAAGAAGGTCAAGTCCTCCGCTTTCTTCAACTTTTGGACCACCGAGTTGCCGGAGATCATGTTTGCGACCCGGCACAAGTTGCTGTACGCCTTCACCATCTTCATGGTCGCGGTGGTCATCGGAGCGCTCAGCACGAACTATGACATCAACTTCGTGCGCAGCATCCTCGGCGACAACTACGTGGACCACACGATCGAAAACATCGAAAACGGCGAGCCGCTCGGCATCTATGCGGAAGGCGGCGAGATCGACATGTTCCTGGCCATCACCGTGAACAATATCAAAGTGAGCATGTTTGCCTTTGTGGCAGGGCTGCTGCTTTCGGTGGGCACGGCCCTGATCCTGTTTCAAAACGGCATCATGGTGGGCGCATTCTTCTCGTTCCTGTTCCAATACGGCTTCGCGAAGGAGACCCTGCTCACCGTGTTCATCCATGGCACCCTCGAACTGAGTGCAATCGTGATTGCCGGGTCGGCGGGCTTCCAAGTCGGCCACAGCATCCTGTTCCCGGGCACCTATTCCCGATTGGAATCCCTGAAACAGGGAGCCTTGCGTGGCGTCAAGATCGTGCTGGGATTGATCCCGGTCTTCATCGCTGCGGGATTCCTCGAAGGTTTTGTCACTCGCCACACCGAGATGCCCGCTGTTGCTAGCTTGGCGATCATCGTGGGTTCGGCAGCCTTCATCAGCTACTACTTCATCATCTACCCCATGCAATTGCAGGCCGCCAAGGCCAACCACTTAGGCCC
>JAXLVK010000096.1:0-21982 GCA_046329055.1 Bacteroidia bacterium | reverse complement strand
GTCGGCCCGGAGGCTGCATTCGTGACCATCGGCTTCCGCATCCCCGGCACTGCCCACAAGGACGTCCCCGCCATCGAGATGATCGATTACATCCTGTCCAACTCCACGGCGGGCTTGATCGACCTGAACCTGGTCAAGCAGCAAAAGGTGCTCGAAGCCTACAGCTATACCAACCTGAACAAGGACTACGGCGCATTCATGCTTTCTGGCACAGCCAAGGAGGGCCAGACCCTCGAAGAGGTGGAAAAGCTCCTCCTCGGGCAGCTCGAGTTGCTCAAGAAAGGCAGCTTCGACCAAAGCCTGCTCGCAGCTGTGGTCAACGACATGGAAATCTCCCAGATGCGCCAGTACGAAAGCAACCGCGGCCGTACCGGTGGCTACATCAATTCCTTCATCTTGGGCATTGATTGGTCGGATTACATCCAGCGGATCGACAAGATGCGCAAGCTCACCAAAGCCGATGTGGTCCGCGTCGCGAATGAGTATTACAAGAACAACTACTTCGTCGTCTATAAGCGCACCGGCGAGCGGCAGAATGTCCAGAAGGTCGTGAAGCCGCCGATCACCCCCGTGGAGGTCAACCGTGATGCCCAAAGCGATTTCCTCAAGTCCTTGGTTGCCGCTGAGGCGCCGAAGATCGAGCCCCGCTTCCTGGACTTCGATCGCGACATCCAAAAGTCTTCCCTGCGTTCCGGAGTGCCCATGCACTACGTGAAAAACGACGAGAACTCCCTCTTCAGCCTCTACTACCTGCTCGACTTCGGCAAGAACCAGGACAAAATCACGGCCTTCGCCATCGAGTACCTGCCCTTCCTCGGCACGGACAAGTACAGCGCAGACTCCATCTCCAAGAAGTTCTATGAACTGGGCACGACCTTCGACGTGAGCTCCGGCGATGACCAAGTCTATGTCTATGTCAGCGGCCTCGCCAAGAACTTTGATGCGAGCGTGGAGCTTTTCGAGCACCTGCTCAACAATGTCAAGCCCGATGACGCTGCATTGAAGTCATTGATCGACCGCACCATGAAGTCCCGCACGGACGCCAAGCTCAACAAGGGCATGATCCTGTGGCGCGGAATGCAGAGCTACGGCATGTATGGCGCGAAAAACCCCTTCAACGACATTCTCCAAGAGGACCAGCTTCGCGGCATGAAGGCGCAAGACTTGGTGGACAAAATCAAGGGCTTGACCAGCTACCAGCACCGCATCCTCTACTATGGCCCCACGGCCCAGAATGAGATCGCTGCAACCCTCGACCGCCTCCACAAGACGTCCGCCGAACTCAAGATTCCGCCGAAGGAAAACCCCTACAACTATGTCCAGACGGACAAGAACCGGGTCTATTTCGTCAACTACGACATGGTGCAGGCGGAAATCCTCTGGCTGTCGCGCTCCATCATCTACGAGCCGGCCATGTACAAGAACATCCGCCTCTTCAACGAGTACTACGGCGGCAACATGTCCAGCATCGTCTTCCAGACCATCCGCGAGTCCAAGGCGCTTGCCTACTCCACTTTCAGCAGCTTCGTCACCCCGCCCCGCAACGGCGAGCCCTACTTCGTCCAAGCCTATGTCGGCACGCAGGCTGACAAGTTGGGTGACGCCATCGCTGGCATGAACGACCTCCTGAACAACATCCCCAAGTCTGAGACCCTCTTTGGCAACTCCAAGGCTTCCATCAAGAACAAGATCGACACCGAGCGCATCATCCGCACGGCCATCCTGTTCAACTATGAAAATGCTGTCCGACATGGCATCCAAGTCGATCAGCGCCGCGAGGTCTATGAGGCATTGGACAAGCTGAGCTTCAATGACGTGGTGGAGTTCCACAAGAAATACGTCGCTGGCAAGCAGTTCAATCTGCTCGTCCTCGGCAGCAAGGAGAAATTGGACATGAAAGTGCTCTCCCAATTCGGTGAAGTCATCGAACTGAGCCTGCAAGACCTCTTCGGTTACTGAGAATGCAATTTCTGAATGCCCGGGGCCTTGTGCTCCGGGCATTCAATTTTACCACCCTGGAATGCCCAGCTCGCGCATTTCCATCGCTTCTGTCCAGTCCCGCACGAATTCCATCATCAAGGCCTTAACGGTTTTGGGAGCCTCCGATTGGATTTGCCGGATCATACCGCGGTAATACCTGTCCGATACCTCCAGGCGATTGGCCTCGGCCTTGATCGATTTCAGTGCCGATTTCGTGCCGCTGCTGCCTTGCATGAACCTGCTCAAGGGGGAAAATCTAGGTTGGCTGGGCATCTCCCAGAGCTCAAACTCCATTTCCTTCACCTGATCCCGCAACACCGAATTGAACAGGTCCAATTTCTCATCGGAGAGTTTGCTGAGGTTATTGGACTGCTGATGAACCCAGCTGAGTTCCATCTGCAACATGGTGCTCAGGTCGCCGGACTCATAGGCAGCCCCGAGGCGTTTCATTTCCTCTTCCTTGGCCTTGCGCAATTGATCGTCCTGCTCTGTGTCAGGGTGCAGCAATTTGGCGAGGGAAATGTAAACCGAACGCAGCGATCGATTCTTCATCTCCTCAGCTGCCTTGGCCTTTTCCGCGCGGCGTTGGTCTGCCTTCTCCTGAGCCTTGGTTCGGCGGCCCGTTCCGTTCCATTGGTGGGCTCGTTCATTGGCTTCGGCATTCCGCTGCCCGATTTCCCGCTCGATTCGCTCCCGCTCTTCTGGATCGCCAAGCTTGTCGGGGTCAACCTCCACGCCAAAAATGGCTTTCACATATTGGGCGAAGGCCTCCCGGTCTGTTTTCTCCTCCTCGTCGATCATTTCCTGATAGCTCATCGGCGACCACCGATTGAAGAGTGCCTCTTCCCCCACAGTCAATTCGCGGATCATGCCAACCTGATCCAGAAGCCCCCTGATCACATCCCCGAGGGATTCCAATTGGTGCTTGCCCAGCTTGGTTGCTCCAGCGCCATCTTCCAGCGCAAATGCCATTTTGCCCAGCATTTCACTGTGCTGTGACATCAGCGCTGGAATCCTGGCATTGTATTCCTGCATCAGAGAACCCAGTTCCTTCTCCGTCTGCAATAACCTGTTCCGGAGGCTCGAAATGCGGTCAGTGAGGCGGTTGAATTCCTTCTGCGCCTTCGAAAGCGATGCCTTCTCGGTCGGATGAATTTGGAGGGAGTTGGAAGGTTTCATGGCATCATCAACCCTGCACAGCCGGGATGCTCCACTTGTTCAGGCGCAGGCTGGTCTTGAACCACTTCCACAGGTTGCTCCAGCTCCACCAGTGGTGGTAGTCATGCAATCCGATGAGCAGGAAGAAGAGATAGACCATCTTGGGATTGGTCTTGCCGTTCAGGATGATCAGCGTGAACATGGTGATGCCCAGGTCCGCGAAGTGACCAGAATGCAAAACGTCCTTGATCGCCTGACCGGGAACCATGAGGGAGAAGCCTGGATTTTGGATGCCGTCCACCATCTTGCCGCTCCATGGCTTGAAGGTGAACTCTTGTCCGTCCACATGAAAGCCGATCCCCTTCCGGAAAAGCAGCGGCAGAATGAGTTTGCTGAAACGCAACTTCAAGCGCAACTGCTCGCGGTCGTCAGCTGTGAAAACGGATTCCTTTTCAAATGCCATCTGGGTCTCCACCTTCTGCACAATCATCGCCTCATCGCGGCGGAATTGCTCCTCGGGCACGCTGTGAACCGTGAAGGATGCGAGGTCGATGGTGGTATAGGGCATGCAAAGGGTAGTCCCTTTGGCGGTCCAGTTGTCGCGGAGGTCGGCGGTCGTGACCTTGTAGGGGTTGGCCCAGATCGAGTCTTGGCGGTAAAAGATCACCTGGCTGGCGAATGGCATGAAGAAATCCGCCTTGATGGCTTCGCTGAGCTCGCAGCAGCGGGCCACGTAGTCGCGCTTGTCCTTCATGCTCACGATCTTGCTGTCCTTGCGGAAGCTGTTCACGATGCTCGCAGGGCTGTAGCTGCTCAGGAGGACGACCTTCTTGCCGCTTGCTTGTGCGTCCACAAACTTGCGCACCCGCTTGAGTTGGTAGCGCATGGGTTTGCTGTCGTTCAGGTTCACGATCAGCGCCGTGGGCGTGTCCACGAGCAGGACAGAGTCGTCATTGGGCAGGGGAATGCTCAGCAGGGCCACTTTGGGGTGGATGCGGTGCCAGCGCAGTGGCTCGGCCACCTGCGATTTGAAGCCCTGCTCGGCCAGGAAGACGGCGATTTGCTCTTGGGGTAGGGCAGGAGCGAGGTAGGTCGGCCCATTTCCCAGCTTGCGGATGCTCGGTGGATGGAAGTGGTCCATGTGCTCGTGGGTGATATAGACGTACTTCGTCTTGCCCAAGTCCGCCAATTCCTCGGTCGTGGGGTAATTCTGCAACCACCAGCTGCGCCAGTACGTGGATCCAATCAGCCACGGGTCAGTGATCAAGATGGGGCTTCCATCGTCGTCGCGCAGGACCATGCAGGCATGGCCTATCGTTTGGATTTTCATCGACTCATCTACCTTTCAGCCGGCAAATGTCGGGAAAATCGGCGCCACTTCCATCAACAAGATGAACTCTATCAGTTCCCTGAGGTGGGCTTGGGACGGCGGAAGAGCTGGAATACCTTGCGGAAGTATTTCGAATAGACCCTGAAGGCGCCGGAACGAAGCCCATGCTTGTGCAGGGAGTGCATGATCTCCTGGTTCAGGCGGATCTTCGATCGGAGGCCATTGTTGCTGTTGCCGCCCCCGCGCATGGTCACCATCACCCGAGGCAGGCGCACCCAAGGCTCCTTGCCCAGGTGCATCATCCTCAGCATCAGGTCGTAATCCGCCGTGATGCGGTAGCTCTTCTCGAAATTTCCATGGCGCTCATACAGTTCCCGCCTGACAAAAAATGTCGGATGCGGCGGCATGTCACCATGCTCGAACCAACTCAGGCTAAAGCCCTCGCTGCTGTAATACCGCTGGATGCGATCGGGATGCTCAGGATGCACGATCACCAAGTCCCCGATGAGGCAGGTCGCCCCGCTGGATTCGAGCAGTCGCGCCACATCGGACAGCACCTTGCCGTCAGTATAGAAATCGTCCGAGTTCAGGATGCCGACCACATCGCCTGTGGCCATGGCCACGCCCTTGTTCATCGCATCGTAGATGCCTTGGTCGCGCTCGGAAACCACCTTGCCCATGCGGTCGCTGTACTCCCGCACGATGTCCATGGTCCCATCCTTGCTTCCGCCGTCCACGATGATGTATTCCACATCCGGATGGTCCTGGGCCATGACCGACTCGATCGTGTCCCGGATGGTTGCGGCGGCATTGTAGCTCACCGTGATGATGCTGATTTTCACGCCTCTGCCTCCATTTCCCGCTTACGAATGACCTGGCATGGATTGCCGCCGTAGATCGTGTATGGCTCCAAGTCGCTGCTCGCCACCGAACTCACGCCGAGCACAGAATGCGACCTACAGGTGACGCCTTGGGTGACCATGGACCCTGCGCCCAGCCATACCCCGTCCTCCAGGGTGATCGGCTTCACGATCAGGTCAAATGTGACTTTTTTGTAGTTGTGGTTACCGGTCATCATCACCACACCCTGGGAAAGGCAGCAATTGCTCCCGATGGTGACCTTGCCCTGATTTTCGATCCAAACCGCTTCCCCGATCCAGCAATGATCGCCGACCTCCAGGTTCCAGGGGAACTTCACGACCACCCGGTGCTTCACGATAACGCCCTTTCCGATTTTGGCTCCAAATGCCCGCAGGACGAGCTTGCGCAAGAAACTGAAGGGATTGAGCGGACTCACCACAAACACGCCACTTGCCAGGAACCACAGCGCCCACTTGAATTTGCTCGCGCCTTCATCGAACCAGTCGTTGTTGAAGCGTGAGAGATCGGTCTTGGGGAGAGACTGCGCCATGTGGCTGCAAATTTAGGCAAAATTCCCGCTGTGAGCGCAGCAGAGCCACCAATTGCCGCAAAAAGCAACCGCCCCCGAACCAAGGATTCAGGGGCGGCTGTCTTATTCTTCAACCTTGCAAATCTGGCGAGTTCCCTCACCCATGCACATCATGTAGATCAATTGTTGGGCACAGTGCCGGGGCGTACGAATTTCTCGTGCTCGTTGCTGGCCTTCTTGGCGGGCGGAATGCCGTACTTGACATCGGAGCCGTCCCAGAAGATCGCGCCATCGACAGGAGTGGATTCGTCCATGTCGTTGCGCATGGTGTTGCGCATGTGGGCGTCGAAGTCGTGCTGGAGGATCTCAGGGCTGAGTTGGATGTTTTCGGAGCCTTTGCGGGTGCCCATCGCGATCCAAGAGAAGTCCACGCCGCTGGTGCCGCCATTGTTTTCCTGGACATGGAAGCCGTTGGCATCCACGTTGGAGACATACACGCCATTGCAATTGCCGCGAGGGGTGACGGTGATGACCAAGTCCTGCGGGCTGGAGAAGACCTGCTTGAATTCGTCGCTGAATTGGACGTAGGTCTGGCCATTGCCGAGCTTGGAGTTGCCACGCGCATAGACGTCAGCGCTGGTGCTGGAGGGCACATAGGTGCTCACGCGGTCGCCACCGTCCAAGGTCACGAGCTGGGTGATGGGCTCGTTGGTGATGGTCTTGCCGTCCACGTAGAGGCTGGAGCGCTCGCCTTTCACGTGCATGCCATAGACCATGCCGCGCACCCAGCCACCCATGACGCCACCATAGATGCCCAGGCCTATATTGGTATTGACTTGGTCCATGCCGACGATCACGCCTTGTTGGCCGGAACCGCGACCACCAGCAACGCCCGTCTGATATGCCTGACCGAAGCCATAGACACCGTAGTCAACAGCACTGTTGGCGTAGTAGCCCAATGCGCCGATGGAGATGCCATAGTCATAGCCCATGACACCGCCAGTGCGGGCGGAGGTGCCGCCGGAACCGAAAACGCCGTATTTGTAAGTGCCAGAAGTGGTGGCTTGGCCGTTTACGCCGGTATGTGCTGCGCCGAAACCAGTGCCCGCCGTGGTGGTGAGTGCGATGCCCCTGACGCCAGAACCTTGGGCGTGGGTGCCATTGTATTCACCTTGGACACCTGCGAAAATGGTTCCACCAGCGGTGACCTGTCCATAAACACCGGAGCCATTTTGGTCGCTGTAGCCGTTCACGGCCCATGGGAAGGCGGCATTGGCCACACCGTTCATGAGGTCACCCGTGAGGACGGTATTCAGCGTTCCAATGAAAAATTCCCCGAGGTTACTGATGCGGCCCCGGAAGATGTTGTTGGTGCGGAAATCGATGTTTTGGTTGTCGGTGGTGCCAAGGAAGTTGGTTCCTGCGGTCGTGGTGTTGCCGCCATTGAGGCCCGCGTTGCCACCGACCATCCAAGCGTTGTTGCCAGCCGCGCCAGTGCTGCCGCCACGTGACATCACCCCGTTGGCATCCACCATCACCACTGCATAAGGTGCCGTGCCCGCTGCAACGGTCGTGGTGCTCGCAAGGCCGCTCACGCGCACTGTCGCTGCGTTGGGCGTGGTAGCGTCGGAGACATGGAGTTTTTGGGCAGGTGCAGCAGTTCCTATGCCAACATTCTGTGCAAAAGCAAAATTGGTGAAGGCTGTGCCACCGCACACACCTGCAACCAAGAGCATTCTCAAGGTAAAGGTCTTCTTCATAAATCCTCTTGTGATAAGCAACAAATACTAATACCAAAACAACCCACCGAGCCGAGAGCTACGGGTACTCAAAACGTCCCGATGATGACTTGGGAGGATCCCATACTCCCTAGATGAAGACCTCAATTTCTGAATTATTTCAACTAGTCGCAAATGGACTTGGAAATAATTTTCCTGTACCAATGAGGATTTGTAGGCAAATCGAGGGGTTCTTTGGTCAGATTTGAGGTGAAGGCGACAGCCTGAAATCAGCTGTTCATCCGCCGATTTTCCTCTGCTTCAGTGACCAGTCTATCAAACATTTGTTGGCTGTGTCCGGCTTGGCCTGCCCGATCCAAATATTGTTTGGCAAGGAAATGCGCTGCCCGCGCCCAAGACTCCCAAGTGGGATGGTCCATCATGACCAACTGTTCGAGTGCCTCCCGGAATTTGCCTGCATCCGCAAGCGGAATGTCCCACCCTGCCCTCGCCTCCACCAAGTCCCTCCAAGGGGTCTGATCGCTGATGAGCACCGGCCTGCCGGCATTCAGGGCCTCGAAAATGGCATGTCCGAAGTTTTCCCCCATGGTCGGCATCACGAAGGCATGGGCAGCGCGGAGGCGTGAAAGTCCCTCATTTTGAGGCAGCGCGCCCATTTCTGTCACCTGGATGTTGGATGGCAATGCAGCGATCAGCTTCCTGCACCGATCCCCATACCCGGGTTCATCGTCGGGCCCCACGACCTCCAAGGATACTTCTCCCTTGAGGTCCCGCAACCATTCCAGGACTAGGTGCAGGCCCTTTTTCTCAGAGAGCCGCGATAGATACACCAGTCGCAGCGTGCCGGGAGACTTGGGCAAATCCACCCATTCCGCTTGCCAGGGTTGGGGCAGGTTCGGTGCCTCGGTCACTTTCGTTTCCTTCCCGAATACCCGCCGAATGTCCTCGACCTCCACCGAATCCGTCGCATGAAAATGGATGTGCTTCTGAATCCCCAAGGCACGGATCAGGCCCAGGAAAATCTTCTTTTTCAGCGGCTTGAGGGCCAATGCACCCAGATGCAGCATTCCCCTGGGCGCCAGCAAAATCGGTACGTCCGGCTTGGCTGCCCGGCCACCCCACAACGGATAGATCGTGAATCCCACCGAAAACATGCTGTTCAGGTACAGCAGGTCATAATCCGTCTCCCCGATCAATCGCCTCACGGCGGCATACGACAGCCCGGCCTTGCTGAAGTACCAGACCTTGCAGCCATCTCCATCCAGCCAAGTCTCAGTGGCGATGCCCGGATAGGGTTTGGATTCGCCTGCATCCCGGTCACTCGTGACGATCCAGAAGTCAAATTCGTCCTTGAGGGCCGCCACCATGTTGGCGATGGAGGTGATGGGGCCGCCACCCTTGAAGCCGGGCAAGTACCAATCAATGAAGACGAGGATGCGTTTCCGATCGCTCATGCACGGATGCCGTTTCGTTGCAGCCAGTCCTCCAGCACCACCAGCACCCAGATATGTGGCCATAGCCATGGGCCTTGCTTGGCCTGAAATTCTTGCCAGATTTTGCTCAACTCGCCGGGTTTGCCCAGGATGCCGCGTGATTCCAGCCGCTGAATGCGCTCCCAGGAAAAACCTTTCAATTCACCTCGCAGCCATTGCTCCCATGGGAAGACAAAGCCCATCTTCTTGCGGTGCACCAGTTCCGGCGGCAGCAGGTCTCCCAAGGATTCGACCAGCAGCTGCTTGGGATAATGCGGCCTTTTCTCCCTGTCGGGAATGCCCATCACGAATTCCACCAGCTCATGGTCAAAAAACGGCTCCCGCACCTCCAGCGCATGGGCCATGCTCATTTGGTCGGTGTCCCGGATGAGGACATTGCCAGTATAGCCCAGGATTTCCAAGCCAGTGATTTGGCTCAGCAGCGGCAACTTCTGACGGCCATTGTAATTCATCCGCAGGGCAGATGAAAGCGGATGGAATGTCTTCTCCTCGGAGGCAACCAGGGCCTGCGCCTGTTCCCAGTCGTACACTGTCCGGAAGATGGGGTAGATCGACTCGAAGGAATTGTCGGGCAGGCGGAGGAGGGCCTGTTTTTTGGCAGCGATGCGGCCAGAATTCAGGGCACCGTAGGCGGAGGCCATCAGGTTGCGGAGGAATGCAGGCAACATGAAGACCTTTCGCTGCATGATGGACGGCAGCTGAGTGAAGACGGGGTATCCCCCGAACAGTTCATCGCCACCCAAGCCGCTCAATGCCACCTTCACGCCCTGCGCGCGGGTGACCTTGGAGACCACATAGCTGTTGATGCCATCGCCGCTGGGATGGTCCATGGCCGCAAGCGCATCCGGCAAGGCGTCCAGGAAGTCCTGAGGCTTCAGCAAGATGGGGTGATGCCGCGTATTGTATTTCTTGGCGATCAGGCCCGACCATTCCGATTCATCGAATTCCGGCTCCTCAAACACGACCGAGAATGTGTCCACGGGCTGATCCGACGCCTGCGCCATCAAGGCCACGACGGCACTCGAATCGATGCCACCGCTCAGGAAGGCACCCACGGGCACATCGCTGACCAGCCTCCGCTCGATGCTCTTTTCCATTAACCCCCGAACACGGCCCAAAATGGCCTTCCGATCCATGGAATTCGCCTCGGAGCTGGCATTTTCCCAAATGTCCCAGTACGGATGCAGGGTCAGCCGGCCTTCCACCCAAGTCGCGTAGTGACCCGGCGGCACCGAGCGCAGTCCATCCACGATGGTTCCGAGCCCGTAGGTCGTTTGGTACATCAGGTAGGAGGTGAGGCCATGCGGATTCACTTTTGGCTCCCACATCCCCGACGCCAGCAATGTCCGCACCTCCGAACCGAAGATCGCCGCGTCGCCAAAGTCCACGAAATACAATGGCTTGATCCCGAGCCTGTCCCGGGCCATGAACAATTCCTGCTTTTCCCGGTCCCAGATGGCAAATGCCCACATGCCCACGAGGTGCTGCAGGCAGGCGGGGCCGAGTTTGATGTAGGAGGCCAGGATGACCTCCGTGTCCGTCTCGGTGTTGTGGGGAAGGTCGAGCTTCTGCCGCACCTCCCGGAAATTGTAGATCTCGCCGTTGTGGATGAGGACGTAGCGCCCCGTGGGGTCGGTCATCGGCTGATTGCCGCGTGCGCTTGTGTCCAGGATGCTCAGGCGGCGGTGACCAAAATGGATCGGCCCCTCTTCAAAATAGCCTTCGGCATCCGGCCCGCGATGCGCCATGGCGGCGGTCATCCGCTGGATCGTGCCCGGAGCGATGTCTGATCCCACTATGCCCGCTATCCCGCACATCAGCCGCGCCCTCCCGCCAGGTGATACAATGTCGCCGCCCAGGTGTCGGGCGAGATCTGCTTGCTCAATTCATGGCTGCGACGGCCCATTTCCCGGAGGCGATCGTCACTGCAGGCGATCATGGCCTTGAAGGTCTCCTTGAGGGAATCCTTGTCGTTCCGGCGGTGGATGAAGCCATTGTAGCCCTCCTTCACGAATGCGGCGATTCCCCCAGCGGCATCGGTGCAGACGAGGGGCAGACCAGCGGCTGCAAACTCATGCAACACCACGCCCCAGGCATCGCGGCGGCTTGGCAGCACGAATGCTCCCGCCTCCAAGGCCAGCTTGGGCAGGTCGGCGGGCTGTACAAAATCGCGGAAGCGGATATTGTCGGTCTGCGGCAATTCGTCCTTGAGGGGGCCATTTCCCACGAGGAGGAGTTGCCAGTCATGCTGCATCTCCTCGCTCAGTTCTCGGAAGGCGTGGTACAGCTCGAGTACACCCTTCAGGTCCAGGAATCGCCCAACGTACAGGATGGTATGCGGGAATTTTTCGGCTTTGGCGGCGGTCGCTGCGGGGTAGATCGCCTCGAACAGTGCCGTGTCCGCCGAGTACATCCCCGTGAGGATGCGGTCACGAGGGAAGCCCAGTCGCCGTGCGTATTCGTATTGGAAGAGGCCGGGGACCCAAGTATGGCTGAATTGCCGCCGGAACACGAAAGGGGAGAGCCAGGTCGCCAGCCTTTGCCGGAAATCGCCCCGCCACTGCGTGTCAAATGCCGCTACCACAGGCCGTCCCAGCTTGAAATACCGACGCGCGACATGCAGGTAGGTCTTGTCGATCCAGCCAGAAACATAGACCACGTCGGGATTGATCTCATCGGCGAGGCGCAGCAGGGCAGCCTTGTCCAGGTCCTTGCGCTCGTGATAAACGATCCTCGGGTGGTCGGAAAACTGAAACGGGGCCTCGGGGTGGATGGGCCAGCGGACGATGTGGACGGTCGCATCATGCAGTTCCACAAAGCGGCGAACACAGGCGATGAAGTACCCTGCAATCTCCGAATAGAGCACCAGCACCTTCATTTCAGGACTCCTTTCGCCGCCTCATGCGAGAAATCCCCAGCCAGGTTCGACACCAGGAGTTCCTCCCGGTTCGTGTCCACGATCAGGAAGACCAGTTGCAGCAGGAAGAGGATGTGGAAGGCGCTCAGCGAGGAGAAGAGCCACGATTCGAAGATGGCCGAGAACAGCACGGCAGCCATAAATGGCACCAAAAACTTCAGGTTGCGCACCTTGCGGGCGGCATTGAACAGGAACCCGAGGTAGAAAATCGTCCCAGCGATGCCGGTGTTGATGGCATAAGCCAGGTAACTGTTGTGAACCCCGCCTTGGTGACCGGTCATCCATAATCGGAAGGTGGTACGGTGCACAAAGTGGTATTCCTCGCAAGCAAACCCACAGCCAATGAGCGGCTGTCGTTGGATCAGCTCCAAGGCGTGGCTCCATGCAAAGATCCTCCCCGACCCCGATTCCAACTCCGAAACCCGGAAATATCGTTCCAGGCCCAGGCTCGTGAAGAGTGTTTCCAAATCCACGAACCGGAAAAATATGGCTGTGGCGGGCAGGAAGACAAAGATGAAAATGATGCGGCGGAAGGTGCCTCCCCGGAGTCCGATCAACAAGATCGCGAACAGTGCGATGGAAAAGATCGAGTTACGGCTGCTGCAAAGGAGCAAGGAGGTCATGATCAGCACCCAAGTCATCACCTTGAACCGCTTCGGCAGCTCCTTGTTCCGCATGAAGACGTAGGTCGCGAGCGGCACCGTGAGTGTGACCAGCATCCCCATCCCATTCGGGTTGCCCATGATGCCGTTGTAGCGCTGACCACCGTAGGTGAGGTAGTCCGGGAACAATGGCAGCAAGATGAATCCCAGGCTCAAAATGCTCACAATCAGGTACAAGACATCGATCATGAGCTGCGCCCCGTACCGCTCAAACTTGTGGTGGACGTAGTTGAAGAGGACGAAGTAGAAGATCGAGAAGGAGATGGTCTTCTCCAGAGCGAGTTCCTGCAATGGGCTGAAAATCAAGGCCAGCAATGCCACCCCCAAAAACGGGAGGTAGTAAAGCATGAGCATGTTCACCCGGTAATAGTTGTTGCGGAGCTCGTAGATGCTGATAGCGAACATGAGCACCATGACCTCGACCCGGATGCCCTTGATGAACTGAATCTCCATCAACCGGCTGTCTCCCAGCAACAAAACCATCACGAAAAACACGATGATGGAGTCGTGACGGTCCTTTCTGAAGAAGTACCCGATGGCAACAGCAGCGATCACAATCGCCGACACGTTCACCGCAGCCCCCGCGAAAATCAACACAGGCAGGATGAACAAAAAGAGAATCTGATGCCGTTCGAGAAAATCTAACAATTTCTAGGCCCTCAATTGCCGGACAAACTTACAAAGATTGCCAGAGTTCCCGAAACAAAGCGAGGTGCCCCTGTGCGACGGACTCCCAACTGAACCGTTCCTTGACTTTGGACAGTGAGCTCGCGGACATGGCTTGGAACTGCGCGGCATCCATGTCGATCATGACCCGCATCGCCACCGCCAATCCCTCCACGTCCTGTTTGGGGATAATGTTGCCATTTTCGGGCCCCACCAACTCCAAGGTTGCCCCGGTATCGGTCACCAAGATGGGCATGGCACGTGCCATCGCCTCCAACACCACAGTCGGCATTCCCTCGAACAGCGTCGGCAGGACAAATACATGGTCCTGCAGGTACGCCGTATCCAGGTCCTCGTCGCTCACGAAACCCCAGAAATGGACATTGGGCAGGCGGTACTTGCTCCGCATCGCATCGTATAGCGGCCCCTTGCCAGCGAGGTGCAACTCGTAGGCCCCCGAAAAGCCACGGATGTTGAGTCGTTCGGCCGCAGCGAGCAGCACATCGATGCCCTTGTTGTGCGCAAAGCGGCCCACGAATAGGAACTTCAGCGGCTTGGCTTTGGACTTGAGGAGGTCCGAGTCGGGCACGGGTAGCACCTGAGTGGCATTGGGCAGGACCACGACCTTCACGTTGCGGCCTGCACGTTGCAGGATGCGCGTGAGGCTGCCACCGAGCGAAACGACCCGGGCGGCATTGCGGAAGATGCGGTTGAAGACCCAGCGGTAGGGCCAAGTTTTGAGCCGCTCCTTGAAGGTGAGCGTTTGGTAGGGCTCCAGCCCATGAGGATTGACGATGAGGCGCTTGCGGACGCGGTTCAGGCCCACCCAGACGGAAAGCCCCTGTGAGTAAACCAAGTGATCGGGCCGCTTTTCGATTTCCGCCAACACCAGCTTGCTGTAATCCCGGAGTTCGAGGAAATAATGCTTCTTCCCGGGTAGGGGCGGCAGGGCCACTTCTGTCACATTCGACAGGCCGGGGAACACTTGGATGCCGGGGTGAGGATGCAAGACCGTGATGTCCACCTCGCCCGTCGCCGCCAGGGCCTCCACCAACAGCCGCGAATGCCGCTGCATACCCCCGACGCTATGCGGAAATATGCCGTCCGTGCAAAAGATCAAGGGTATCCGTCCACTTCGTTTGTCACTTTCCATGTCAGTTCAGTGGTTGAGGCTGATTCGCCTCGGGCATGTGGCCAAAATTTACTTTTACAAATCGATGCAACCCCCAGCCGATCCAGGTGATCCAGATCGGGATGATCAGGAACAGGAACCGGGGATAGGAGGCCATGAGGCTGATCCCTCCCAGATACACGAGGGAAAAGACCAGCATCACCAGCACCTCCAGCGGAAATTTCTTGTAAAACCGGAGGGTGGGAAAGGCCATGAGCACCGCGAAGACGATCAGGAAGATATTGGGAACCAGGAATGCGAACAGCCCATTGGAGGGCTTGAGGAAGGAGAGGGGGTGGCTGAAAAATGTCCGCCCCAGGTTCGCGATCCAGTTGTAAGCGTATTTCTTGGGATGCGCCTTGATGTTGGCGATGGCTTGTTGGGTGAGCGCCTGGTCCTGCTCCAGCGGGCTCAGGTTTTCGATGGATGCGAAGAATGCCCCATGATTTTTCATCAGGGTCGTGTCCTCCATCAGGGTCGGCACATGCCAGTCGCCCAGCTCATTTTCGTATGGCGTGGACATCCAGTAGAGCTGCAAGCCGCCAGAGTTGCCCCAGTAAAAGGGCTTGTTCGTGAGTGAATAGGTATAGGCGAGGTACGGCAGGCAAGTCACCAACGCAAAGACCCAGATCATCGCCATGCGGAACATGCGCTTGCGCCGTCCCCGTATCAGGAACGCGCCGAGGCAGATCAGGATCATCGCTAGTAAGACATAGCCGAAGATGACCTTGGTGAGGGCCAGCATCCCGAAGAGAAAACCCGGAAGGAGCAATGAGCGCCACCGGTAATCCTTGAATCTGAAAGCCTTGCAGGTGAGGTAGGTCGCCATCACGATCAGGAACATGCTCCACGATTCCGTCATGACATAAGGCAGCCCCACCACGTACATCGGGTAGTAAAATGCAAACAGGGTCGCGCCCAGGAGGGCTTGCTTGGGGCTGACGTAGAGCCGGAGCAGGTGCAGCAGCGTCACCACCGAGGTGTAGAGCAGCAGCGCATTCAGCAGCTTCATCGGCCAGAGTGGGCTCCCCAATGCAACAAAGGGCAGCAGGATGATCGGGTATCCCGGCCCACTCCAGAGGAATTGGTAGCCTTCCTTGTAGTGGTAATGCCCATGAAGCATGTTCTCCGCGAATCCCAAGTACCGCCCCTCGTCCATGATCGGGATGTCATGCGGGGTCATCTTGAGAGCCAGCACGATGTACAGCGCCAGCACCGGCAAGAAAACCAGCCAGGGATTCGTGTGGGCGATGATGTCTATGATGCGACGCAAGGCTGCTGCAATTAACAATTAAGAATGAATAATGAACAATGAGGCGAGCCCGCGGCGTCCACAATCGAGCCCGCCCCGAGAGATCGGGACATGGCTACACTGGACGGAGCCTCCGGCGAAGGAATTCGAGATTTACTTTTTGCTGTAGCCCTTCGCAAAGAAATGGCCGTGCCAGAGGCTTGAGCAGGATCGGCTTTCGGCCAGAGGCCGCCGCCTCTTTTCAACTCCAATCCTCCTTCACCCATCGAAATCGGCTGCCCCAGCGTATCCTCCTTCGGGAGCATCGGCCCGCGCAGGCTATCCCGCAGCATTTGGCTCATCTTCCTCGCTCCGGCCAATCCCACGTGCGTGGTATTGAAAAACAGCGAATCCGCCCAGTCCCTCGTGTCAAATCGGATGAACCTGGCATTGGGCAGGGCATCGAGCGCAGCCATGATGGAGTCGGCTCGGAAGCGGCCCTCCGGTGAGATGGACGCATAAAAGCTACTGTGGTAGGGCGCCATCACGATCAGGAATTCCCGGTTGGGATGGGCTTGGATGCGCTTGACCAGCGTGTCCACCAGTTCCATTCTTGGCTCAAACTTCTCCACGGTGTCCTTGCGCTGATTCACCAGCTTGGCGAATTCCTCCGCCTTGATCGCCTGCTTTTCCAGCACTGCACCCTTGTTGATGGCCTTGGTGAGTTGCAAGCGGTCATTCAGGTGATCCCTCACGAAGGCGTCCAAGCACCCAAAGTACCGGATGCCCGGCAGTTCCAGGTGCCCGCTGTACCTGCCGCCGCGCTTCACCAGCTCCCGCAGCCCCGGAATGTCCAGGTTGGGGATGTACGCATTCAGGTCACCAGTTTGGTAGTAAAACATGCCGTAGTCGAAGTTCAGGACGATGGGCCCGGTCTTGTCCCGTTGCGCCAGCTCCTGCTGCAAGAACACATCCATCACCGCATACCCGATGCCGTTGATGCCGTAATTGTAATAATTGGTGCCCAAGCTGTCGGGGATGTAGGAGCAGAGCGCCCGCGAGCTCCCGATGATCGGGATTTCATCCGGGTGCGGCTCTCGGATGCGCAGGAGCTTGGCAGCCCCGTGGCTCGGCGTCTTTTGGATGATCTGATTCTCCACCAGCCAGTCCAGCCCCAGACAAACCACAACCCCGATCACCGCCAATGGCAACAGGATCCTCAACACCAGCTTCCTCAGCCCAATGATTTGCATCCGCTGACTGGGGAGGGTGTTCATGGCCTCAGAATTGGAAGTAGATGAAGTCATTGTGTCCTCCTTTCCCGAATAACAAGATCACCATGCCCGTCACCACGAGGAACGCGAGGCTGTACCTCACCTTCATGTCGCGTGGTAGGAAATACGAAAGCAGCAGCAAGCCGATGACCAATACGCTCACTGCGAAGTTGAACGGCCCATTGTAGGCCATGAGTTCCCCTGTGCTGAACCGCAGGTCGGGGATGAAGAGCTTTTTCAGGACGGTCAGCGCTTGATGGAAATCCCGGGCCCGGAAAAATACCCAGCCGATCACCACCAAGGCGAACGTGATCATGATGCTCCAAAGGTTTACCAGTTTGGGAATCCGAGCCAGGAAAGTCTCCGTCCGGAGCCATTTTCGCCCATTTTCCGTCACCCGCTCCCAGACCAGCAGGATCCCGTGAAAGGCACCCCAGATCACGAAGGTCCAGTTTGCCCCGTGCCAGAGCCCGCTCACCAGGAAGGTCAGGAACAGGTTGTAATACATCCGCCACTTCACCACCCGGCTGCCGCCGAGCGGGATATAGACATAGTCCCGGAACCAGCTCGACAGCGAGATATGCCAGCGCCGCCAGAACTCCGTGATGGATTTGCTCAGGTAGGGGCGATCAAAATTCTCCACCAAGTTCACCCCCATGATCCGAGCGCAGCCGATGGCGATGTCCGTGTAGCCCGAGAAGTCGCAGTAGATCTGAAATGCAAAAAACACCGTCGCTGTCGCCACCGTGATGGTGCCGAAGTCGTCCGGATGCCCATAGACCTCGTTCACGTAGATGCTGAGCCGGTCCGCCACCACCACCTTCTTGAAAAATCCATACGCGATGCGGGACAGCCCATGCACTGCCCGGTCGTAGTCAAATCCATGGTGTGCCTTGAGCTTCGCGAGCATTGCCCCCGACCGCTCGATCGGCCCTGCCACCAACTGCGGCCAATAGCAGACGAACAACGCAAAGAATCCCAGGTGCCGCTCCGGCTCCTTCTGACCGCGATAGACATCGATCGCGTAGGCCATGGATTGGAAGGTGTAGAAGCTGATGCCCACCGGAAGCACAATCCTGAGCAACGGAAAATGCCAGCCTCCACCCGCTGCGTCCACCACCGCATTGCCCGATTGCATCAGGAAATCGAAGTATTTGAAGAACAGCAGCACCCCCAGGTTCATCCCGATGCTCGCCCAGAGCCATCGTCGCCGTGCGCGGGGTTCAGTGACCTGTGCCATGCGCTGCACCACGAAGAAGTCGTAGAGCGTGCTCGCCATGATCAGCAGCACGTACTCCACTCGCCAGCACATGTAGAAGTAGTAGGAGCTGAGCAACAGGAAGACCCACCGCAGCCGGTAGGGCAGCAGGAAGTACCCGATCAGCACGAGCGGCAGGAAGACCAGGAACTCCGACGAGTTGAACAGCATGGCTGCAAAATAGGGAAAGTTGTGAGCCGCTCAAAAATCGCAGTGCTCGGGTACTGAGGCGATGGACTGAGTGGCCACTGAGCTTTGTCGAAGTGCCTGTCGAAGTCTGTGGCACTGCCTGTCCCGATTTCGGGGAGCGCATCGAATTGCTCTCGAAACACGCAATCATTGCCAAAACCTCCATCTGCATTACTTACCGCACCGACTCCGAAATGCCCACCTCGGGGATCAGCATCCGAGCACCCACCTTAGGTTAGCAGGCATTCTTAAGGGTTTAATGTGGGGGCAGGTTGGAGGTCAGAGTCGGCATTGTACGTCAAAACCTGCCAGAACTGGCAATGATCGCTTGACGGATAGGCAATTAGGCAGATTGAGAAGGGGTGAAACCCCATGTAAGAATTCTAATCGCCATGTAAGTTCTTTCTGCCTGACCATCCACATAATTCCCTAGTTGGTAGCCGTTTTCTTCGGAAATTGTCATACCTTTGTGTTTAAGGGACACAAGAATCACATGTTGGATTTTGGTGGCTCTTGCTGAGGCGCGAAGGGTGACGCGCCAGAGAGACGGGAAGTGTCTATTGGATCAATCAAGGGTTAAGCCGCTAGGGATCGCGGAGCCCCATAGTTGGGATTAGTATTTCGGATGAATATGGACATGCTGTACGCTTGCAGGATGGGCAGGGGGTTGGCTCTGCTTGTCACTTTCCTGATGGCAACGCTTCCGCTTTCGGCGGTGGCTAGCCATGGGGATCATGGATTTTCCAGTGATCGGTCGTTTCCCGACGGGGAATTCATCACAACAGACTCGGTTTTCGGAGACCCTTTCTGTGCAGGCAGTGACATCACCGTCACCTATACCCTCACAGGCACCTTCACGATCGGCAACGTGTTCACGGTGGAACTCTCTGATGCTTCAGGCAGTTTCTCCAGCCCCACCGTCATCGGCAGCATCACCGACACCTTCGCCACGCCAATCGTCTGCACCCTCCCCAACAACCTGTCCACGGGCACCAGCTACCGCGTCCGGGTCAATTCCAGCAATCCCTCCAGCCTCGGTTCTGCCAGTCCCAATACCTTCACCATCTATGCCCTGCCCGCCCAACCCACCATCACTGCCAGCGGTCCCATCCAATTCTGTGCTGGCGGCAGCGTAACCCTTTCCAGCAACGCTACCTCCGGCAATACCTGGAGCAACGGCGCCACGACCCAGGACATCGTGGTGACTGCCTCAGGGACATTCACCGTCGAGGTCACTGAAAATGGCTGCATCTCACCCGCCTCCGATCCCGTCACCGTTGTCGTCCGCAACAATCCGCCGACACCCATCATCACCCCGCTCGGCCCCACCACCTTTTGCCAGGGCGACAGCGTGCAACTGACCTGCAACGTCCCCTTTGGGATGGTGTGGCAACCCGGAAACATGCAAACACAGACCGTCACGGTCTTCACCGGAGCCAACTACACAGTGAGCCGTACCAATATTTTCGGCTGCACCAGTGTGAGCGCCCCCTTGACCGTCACGGTGAACCCGCTCCCTCCCACACCGACAGTCAGCCCTGTCGGTCCGGTTCCGCTTTGTATCGGGCAAACGGTCGAACTGACCAGTTCCGCCGCAACCGGGAACAATTGGAACGTGGGTCCGACCACCCAATCCATCGTGGTGGACTCCACTTGGGACTACTGGACGATCGTCATCGATGCCAATGGTTGCGTTTCGGATACCTCGAATTCGGTGCCAGTCGTGGTGGATCCCGTGCCGCCAGCGCCGACGATCACGGCGAGCGGTCCCACCTCATTTTGTTCAGGGGACAGCGTGATCCTCACCAGCAGTGCCTCCGTGGACAATGTCTGGTCCACAGGCGAAACCACCCAAAGCATCACGGTATTCGCCTCGGGCGATTATTGGGTTTTGGTGGACAACCAGACATGTGTGTCGGACACTTCCGCATTTGTCACTGTATCTGTGACCCAGATGCCCGATACCCCCAGCGTGAGCCCCATTGGCCCATTCCAGTTCTGTCCCGGGGGCAGCGTCACGCTGACGAGTTCCAGCCCGGTAGGCAACCAATGGAGCACCGGGGCCACGACCCAAAGCATTGTGGTCACCACAGCAGGGAGCTATTACGTGGAGGTCGTCGATGGGATATGCGTGTCCGAGCCATCCAATATGGTCACGGTCAGCCTCAGCCCCGCTCCGCCGACCCCGGTGATCACGCCGCTGGGGCCGACCACCTTCTGCGATGGGGAGAGTGTGGACTTGACCTGCAACGTGCCCTTTGGCATGACCTGGCACCCCACGAACCAGAACACGCAGACCATCAGCGTTAGCACAGCCGGAACCTACACGGTGAGCCGGACGAACATATTTGGTTGCACCAGCACCTCAGCCCCAGTCACGGTCACGGTCAATCCCAAGCCACAGACCCCGGTCATTTCACCTGCCGGACCCATTGCGATCTGTTCCCCGGACAGCGTGACCTTGACGAGCAGCGAAAGTGCCGGAAATAGCTGGGCAAATGGCTCCCTCGATCAAAGCATCACTGTTTCCACATCTGGCACGCATTGGGTATTGGTGACAAATGCGAATGGTTGCGTTTCCGACACCTCCAATGTGGTCGAGGTCACTTTGAATTCAACCCCGGCCACCCCGACGATCACCGCAAGTGGGTCATTGACCTTCTGCTCCGGGGACAGCGTGATCCTCACCAGCAGCGCCACCAATGGCAACTTCTGGTCCACGGGCGAGACCACCCAGAGCATCACGGTCTTTGCCAGCGGCGACTATTGGGTGCTGGTTAATGACGGCCTCTGTCAAAGCGACACCTCCAATATCATCACGGTTTCCGTCACACAAATGCCCTCGGCACCCAGTGTGAGCCCCGCCGGCCCTTTCCAATTCTGTGCGGGCGGCAGTGTGACCCTGACCAGCTCCAGCCCAGTTGACAACCTCTGGAGCACAGGTGCGACCACCCATAGCATCGTCGTGACGACCGCTGGCAGCTACTCGGTCCAGACCGTGAACGGATTTTGCGTTTCCCCCCAGTCGAATGTCGTCAACGTCAGCATCAGCCCGACGCCACCGACCCCGGTGATCACGCCCCTGGGGCCCACCACATTCTGTGACGGCGAGAGCGTGGATCTGACCTGCAATGTCCTCTTCGGAATGACTTGGCACCCGACGAACCAAAACACGCAGACCATCACAGTTACCACGGCCGGAACCTACACCGTGAGCCGGACGAACATCTTCGGCTGCACCAGCACCTCCGCCCCTGTCACCGTCACGGTGAACCCGCTGCCCACGACCCCGACCATCAGCCCCGCAGGCCCGGTCGCCCTTTGCACCCCGGACAGCGTGACGCTCACCAGCAGCGCATCCTCGGGCAACATCTGGTCCACTGGCGCGACGACCCAAAGCATCACCGTCAGCACGGCTGGCAACTATTTTGTCCAGACCACGGACGCCAACGGCTGCACCAGCGACACCTCGAACGTCGTCGAGGTGAACATGAACGGCACCCCGGCGACCCCGACGATCACCG
>JAXLVK010000095.1:0-22205 GCA_046329055.1 Bacteroidia bacterium | reverse complement strand
TATGCTGGCAAATACTACGGCAACCTGAACGAGGTGCTTTATGGTGGCGACCTGAATGTCTCGCAGCCCTTCCAAATCGGTGGTCTCGATCAAAAGATCCATGCCGGTTTCTCCTCACAATTCCGCGACAGGACATTTGGGGCGCGGGTGTTCGGTTATGTGATTGCCCGCCCCTTCAGCTTCGATTGGAACAGGCTGTATGATGCGCAGGACACTATCTTCGACGCGGATGCCATCGGCGCGAATGGATTCCGCCTGGAGGAAAGCACGAACACGAGCGACTCCTATACCGCAAGCTCCCGCTTGGTGGCAGGCTACTTCCTGAGCGACAACCACTTGCCGGGCCGCCTGCGCGCTGTCTGGGGTGTGCGCATGGAGCAGTTCAACCAACAACTCCATACCGTTACTTATGGTGGCGACACCGTGGCGGTCGATACCACGACCCTGGACCTGCTGCCCTCGATCAACGTGAGCTGGGAAATCAAGAGCAATATGTTTGTGCGCCTCGCAGCTAGCCGCACGGTGAGCCGCCCCGAGTTCCGGGAGCTTGCGCCGTTCAGCTTCTACGACTTCAATACGAGCAGCTCCGTGTATGGCAACGACACCCTGGTCCGCTCGCACATCACCAACTTGGATGCACGCTTTGAGATCTACCCCCGCGCAGGTCAATTGATCTCCGGCACGGTATTTTACAAGAACTTCAAGAACCCGATCGAGCAGGTCGTGGATGCCTCTAGCGGCTTTGGTTCAAGGATTTACACCTTCCAAAACGTGCCGTCTGCCACGAATTACGGTGCAGAGCTGGAGTTCCGCGTCAAGGCCAACCGCATGGACTCCTTGATCCACTGGGCTGGCTGGGACAAGATCACTTGGTTTGCGAACCTGAGCTATATCCGCAGCCGCGTGAACCTGAGCGGGGTCGCATCCGCCATGGGCACGGACAGTACCCGCTCCCTGCAAGGTCAGTCCCCCTACCTCATCAATACTGGTCTGCAATATTTCGACGTGGTGCGCGGATTCTCCTTCAGCATGCTCTTCAACCGCATCGGTCGCCGCATCTTCCAAGTGGGCAGCAACGGCTTCCTCGACATCTATGAGGCACCTCGCTCCGTGTTGGATTTCCAAGTCGCTATCCGGGTGTTCCGCAAGGGTGAAATCAAGCTGAATTACTCTGACATGCTGAACCAAAAGAATGTCTTCTATCAGGATCAGAACAAGAACGGAAAGTATGACAAAGGAACTGATACACAGTTCTATGGCAACCGCTTCGGCTCCAACCTTTCAATTGGATTTGGATTGAATTTCTGAGAATAATTTGAGTGGTGAATGCCTATTGAGGTTTTTTGCCACAAAGACACAAAGGCACCAAGCTGCGTCGAAACGGCTTGGTGTTTTTGTTTTCTGACAAGCCCTCCGGACTTCACAATTAATTCAAATTGCATTTGCAAAACCGTAGCATGTAGGTAATCAATAGGCCACAATCATTGCTCAACTTTGCACCATCAAAGATTTGAAATGGGAATGTCCCTACACAAAATCAACGACACAATGAAAAAACTAGTACTCGCACTGTTTGTCCTAATGGGCATCGCTGCCCAAGCCCAGGTGACCACAATCTCTGGCGACATCACCTCCAACACGACATGGACCGCTGACCACGTGTATGAACTCACGGGTGGCTTTGTCTATGTGACCAACAATGCGACCCTGACCATCCAACCCGGAACCTTGATCAAGGGCAACCAAAGCGCATTGGTGATCACCCGAGGAGCCAAGATCATGGCCTCTGGCACCGCAAGCCAACCCATCGTGTTCACCTCCTACCAAGCTGTGGGTCAACGCGCTCCCGGCGACTGGGGTGGCGTCCTCGTGCTCGGCAAGGCTCCCATCAATGACCCCGCTGGCCAGCGCCTTGCAGAAGGTGGCATCGATCCGGTGAAGGGCCTGTATGGTGGCACGGATGCCGACGACAACAGCGGCGTGCTGGAGTATGTCCGCATCGAATACGCTGGCATCGCCTTCCAACCCAACAACGAGACCAATGGCTTGACCATGGGCGGTGTGGGCCGCGGCACGACCGTGAACCATATCCAGGTGAGCTTTGGTGGCGACGACTCGTTCGAATTCTTCGGCGGCACTGTCAATGCCAAGCACCTCATCTCCTACCGCGGCGTGGACGACGAATTCGACACCGATTACGGCTTCCAAGGCATGCTGCAATTCTGCGTGAGCCTCCGCGACAGCTCCTATGCCGACGTGAGCGGTTCCAATGGCTTCGAAAGCGACAACGACGCCACTGGCAGCACCAATACGCCGAACACCAAGCCCATCATCAGCAACTTCACCATCGTGGGTCCGATGCGCACCCTCGGCACCACCGTGCATGCGAACTACAAGCGTGCCGCCCACCTGCGCCGCAGCACGAGCGAGTGTGTCTATAACTCGCTGCTCATGGGCTACCCCACTGGTCTGAAGATCGAGGGCCAAACCACCGCCGACAATGCCACCAACGGTTCCCTGCAATGGAAAAACAACATCATCGCAGGCTGCACCAACTCCTTCGACAGCACCGGCCTCACCGGCATCAATGTCCTGAGCTGGTTCAACTCCAATAGCAACTCCACCCTCACGAACGTGGGCGACCTGATGCTGGGCAATCCCTACAACTGGACAGCCCCCAATTTCCAACCGCAAGTGGGCTCCCCTGCCCTGCTTGGCGCGGACTTCGGCGCTGCCAACCTGAGCTCGAGCTTTTTCACTGTAACCACTTACCGTGGCGCATTTGACGGCGTGACTGACTGGACGAGCGGCTGGAGCAACTGGGATCCTCAGAACAGCCCCTATACCAGCGGCATCACGGCTGTGACTGCTCCCGTTGCTGGCACCCTCAGCTTGTACCCGAACCCTGCCTCCGACGAAGCCCGCATCAGCTTCACGCTGGACCGCGGCGGCGACGTGAACGTGAGCGTCCTCACCCTGAATGGCCAACAGGTCATGAGCGAAACCCGCAAGATGAGCTCTGGCGTGAACCAAATCAACCTGACAACGAGCAAGCTGCCCGCTGGACTTTACCTGGTCCGCGTGGTGAGCAACGCAGGCAGCACGACCGCAAGACTGACGGTTGCCCACTGATCCTGCTGCGCAATCAGGCAGTTTCTCATACAGCATCATTGAAAAGCCGCTGCACCTGGGTGCAGCGGCTTTCGGTTGGGGGTGAACTTTGAAACCTTCCGATTGGCAAGCTTGGAATCAGTCTTGCTTATTGAGTTGCCAGGGGTTCTGGACGTCGAAGTGACCTTGCTCAAGCTGCTGCTGCACGGTACGTGAGTCGGCGAAGGTGCGAATGCCGAAGGTGTCAGCGGCAAATACGCGGATCACGTAGTGTTCAAATGCGTGCTCGGCGAGGTAATCGGGCAGTGGCATGGTGCCTGCCCCGTGGCGGACAGGGTAGTCCTTGAGGTCGGACATCTTGAGGCTACAGACAATGTAGTCCGGATACATCTGTTTGCTGTCCACAAAGGTGACGTCGAGGCAGGTAGGTTTCATCTTGATGTATCCATCGTAAGCCTCAAGGTCGAAATTCATCTCGAAGGAGGTCAGCATTTCCTGGTCTGAGACGGGGCGCCAAGTGGATTCGATCTTTTTGAGGGCTCGCTGCATGAAGGTTTTTGGATTGTTCTCGCTGTCAGTGCTGTAGGCGTCGGGATAGGAGGGAATCCTGCCTAATTTGGCGTCAGCAATGATTTGACGCATGGTCGGCAGCAACTCTGCGATATTGGTGCGGGTGGCATTGGTGGGGTCCACAATGTCGGTTTCTCCGTTGGGCCGTCCGGTGGTGAGGGGCACGACGTAGCGCGCCGACGCGGTTGCAGTGGGCTTGAGGATCTTTTCAGGCTTGATGCCGTTTTCCCGGGTGCAGGAGGTGAATGCGATCATTCCACAAATTCCGAGGGCCAAAGCAATGTTCTTTTTCATATTCGTGTTTCCGTTGAGGTGAATCTGTTCCAAAGACAGGGCTTGGAGGGAAGGGTTGCATCTATTGCCTCGGCATATTGTGGTTGCGGCATTTGGCCCACATTTGGAGGAATCCTTCTGCGGAGTGCATGAAGGCGGCTTTTTCCTCGGGTTTCATGCCGGCGGCGTCCCATGCGCGGAGGTAGTCGGGCCACAGGCCATAGTGGGCGACGCCATCCACGTTGAAGTCCCAGGTGCGGTTGCCGGTCTTGCAGGGGGTGAATTGGGCGTCGTATTTGATTTTGACGGTGCTGTCGGGGGGCGGCAGGGGTGAAAATCCTCCTACGTCCGTTCCCATGGCGATGCGGCCGTCACCCATGAGCGGGGAAACCTGCCTGAATGTCTCGACGAACTTGCTGGCTTGGACATTGTGGCCCAATCCGACGATGCCGCCGACTTGCTTGAGCTTGGCATATTGTGCGAGGGTGCGGTCGTCGAGCTCTTGCCGCGTGGGCCGC
This sequence comes from Bacteroidia bacterium, assembly GCA_046329055.1. Taxonomy (GTDB): domain Bacteria; phylum Bacteroidota; class Bacteroidia; order J057; family JADKCL01; genus JADKCL01. Next base: position 17,733 of record JAXLVK010000095.1, on the reverse strand, counting down.
TGTGTCCGCTGTTCACGGGATATCCCGCTCCACTGCCATGTCGAGGACTGCATTGGCCATCTTCTCGCTCATGTGGTCGATGTCGATCATCGGCGCCGAGGTCCATCATGTATCCGATGGCGAAGCGGCCTAGCGGGGTGATGCCAAGGCTGTTGCGGTGCCCTTTGCCGGGGATGCTGTCATAGACGGTATAGTTTTCCTTGCGGCCGGGGTTGACGTTTTTGGGCATCAATGCGGGCATCGCCATTTTGGCCATGGCATTCAGTCCGTTTCCGGGATGTTCGAGGCGGAAGGCGATGCCTGTCTCGGCGGTGCTGACCTCCTCGGGTTGGTATTCTGCTCCGGTGACGAACTTGTTGGCGACGTTGAGCTGCGACATGGCGAGGGCAGTGCCTCCGAAGGGGGTATTGTTCAGGTGGACGGGGAAAATGTAGCGGATGCCCATGTCCCAGAGGCTGTCGAGTTCGGCCTTGACCTGTGCCTCGGTAGGTTCGGGGATGAAGGTGCGTGGATAATTGTCCTGTGGCTTGTAGAAATTGCCGATGTTGTCCATTTCGGAGCCTAAGACCACAACGAGCTTGCCACTTGCTGCGATGCGCCTGGCGTCCTCGGGAGTGTAGGCGATTTCCATGAAGTCGGAGGATGCGACCATGTCCTTGATGCCTTGGATGAGGTCGCGGGTGACTTGCTTGTCGTCTTGGGGGCCTTCTGTCTGGGCAGCGGAGGCGATGCAGTGGCTGCTCACGGCGAGGGCGCACATGATTCGGAGGCCGCCCTGCTCGTAGGCGCGCTTGATCCAATCGATCCACATCTGCTGGTGCAGGATGGAGCACCAGCTGGGCCAAGTTTTGAAGTCGGGGTAGCCTTCCTTGCCGTCACGCCATGGGGCGTGCATTTGTTGCTCGGTCTGGGCTGCGACGACGGACCTGAAAAGGTTGCCGTGCGGGTTGCCGAATCCCCATGCGCTGTGGTGGGACTTGCAATCGCCCATGGCGGTGTCGATTTGGCCATAGGGGGTGCCGTAGAAGAGCTCGCGGCCGTAGGCGAGGTCGCCGCGCGGGTGGGCGTGCATGTCCACCCATCCGGTGAGGGGCTGGGCTTGGAGGGTGAGGGCGAACGTGAGTGCGAGGGTGAGGGTGAAGAGGGCTTTCATTTCAAGGGCAAAGATAGGCTTTGGGATTGAGATGAACGGCAGGGGGCGATTGGGTTGAACCGCAGAGGACGCGGAGGGGCGCAGAGGGTTGAACCGCAGAGGACGCGGAGGAGCGCAGAGGGTTGAACCGCAGAGGACGCGGAGGGGCGCAGAGGATTGAACCGCAAAGACGCGAAGGATCGCAAAGACCACCGCTCTACCTTTGCGCCTCTTTGCGTCTTTGCGGTTCTAAAATGACTAGAGCGGAAACCAGAAGTCGCCGTCGGCGGTGGGGTATCGGTAGTCCATGACGCGCTGCCATTTTGGGGGGAGGGTGCCTTTTTCCCATTCGTTGTAGGCGGCTTCGAGCATGCGGACGATGTCGGGGCTTTGGGTGTAGAGGTTGTGCTGCTCTGACTTGTCGGCTTGGAGGTTGTAGAGGGCGTAGTGGTGGGACTTCTCGTCGCCGATGAGTTTCCAGGGGCCCATCCGAACGGCCCAGGCGTAGTTGCTCCGCCAAAAGAGGGCCTTGTGGGGGGCGATGCTGTCGGGGATTTGGGAGGCGTAATTGGGATTCTCTAGGATCGGATCATCGGAATACCTGGGAAATTGCAGTGCTGGATTGGGCGGAAGCAGGCATTTCACGTAGGGGAGTAGGTTTACGCCGTCATAAGGGCGGTCATTGGGCAAATCCACACCTGCAATTTCAGCAACGGTTTGGAAGATGTCCATGGAGATGATGGGGTGCTTGTATTGCTGCAAAGGTCCGATTTTGCCTGTCCATCGGAGCATGAATGGGACGTTCAAGCCGCCTTCGAAGTTGGTGAATTTGCCGCCCTTGAGGGGGTAGTTGTCGGTGGCTCGGGTGTAGGTGGCGCCGCCATTGTCACTGAGAAACCATACTACGGTATTGAAATCCAGGCCATTGCGGTAGATGGTTGCCATGATCTGCCCCACGGCGTCGTCGAGGGCGGCGATCATGCCGTAATAGATGCGCTTGTTGCGGTCGGTCTCATTGGGGAAGCGGTCGTAATATTCGCGGGTGATCTGGAAGGGGGTATGAGGCGCGGAAAATGGGACGTAGAGGAAAAATGGCTCCTCCCTGTGGCGGTCGATGAATTCGGAGGCCTCCAGCGCGAGGCGCTGCGTGAGGTAAACGCTGTCCTCGACCACGGTATGGTTGCAGCGAAGGGCGCAATTCCCCTTGCGGCCGCCTTTCCAGATGTAGGGATCGCTGAAGTCGTCGTGGTGCTGATTGAGGATATCGGGCGATGCCGTGTCCGGCTGGTAGAGGGAATAGGCCTCATAAAAGCCGTATTGGTGGTCGAATCCGCGTTTATTGGGCCAAGCATGCTCCTCCACGCCGAGGTGCCATTTGCCGATGATCCCTGTCGCATAGCCATGCTTTTTCAGCAATTCCGCGAGGGTGAATTCCTCCATGGGCAGACCCTGCTGGACAATGGCTTCGAGGCTGGGAAATTCGCGGTCGCTGGTGAGCTGCCAAGTGGGGGAATCGAGGAAATTGCGGTAAACAAAGTATTCGAGGCCATTTTTCGGGTAGCGGTCGTGGGGCTGGTATTCGTAGCCGAATCGCTGCTGATAACGCCCTGTGAGCATTCCGGCGCGAGAGGGGCTGCAGATGGGGGATGTGATGTAGCCTTCCTTGAAGGTGACGCCGGCCTGCCCGATGGCATCGATATGGGGTGTGCGGACATGGGTGCCGCCGTACTGGGAAATGTCGGTCTTGCCGAGGTCGTCGGCCATGATGATGACCACGTTGGGGCGATCCTTGGGTGCAGCAGCGGCAGGCTCCGCGAGGAAGCGCTCATGGAAGGCGATGCGATCCTGGTCGGGGTGGATGTCCCATTTTTCGCTGGTGAGGGAGCAGGCCTGGAGGGCAGCCGCGAGGCAAAACAGGACGAAGGATGTGCGGAAGTGGGGCTTCATTGGCGGCAAGATGGGAAAAATGGGCTTGAGGAAGGAGATGGGGTGATCCGATTTTGTGGCCGGGACGTAGGTTTCGCGGAATCTTGAATCAAAAATCATGGCCTCGAATCGATACCGATTTGTTACCAATTGGACCGTGGAGGGCGATATCAACGTGGTCGCCGGACTCATCAACCAACCCGAATTGCTGACACTCTGGTGGCCCTCGGTCTATCTGAAAATCGAGAAGAAGCGAGAGGGTGACCGGGACGAGTTCTACCTCTTCACCAAGGGCTGGCTGCCCTATACGCTAAAATGGCACTTCCATCAGACCAAAGCGGAGCTGCCCCATCGCTTGGAATTGGCGGCTGCGGGGGATTTGGAGGGCTATGGCATCTGGACATTTCGGCAGGACGGGCCGGTGGTTCATGTCCGCTACGAATGGGAGGTGGACGCGAACAAGCCGATCCTGCGGTGGCTGAGCTTCATCTTCAAGCCGATATTTTCCTTCAACCATCACTGGGCCATGCGCAAGGGCGAGGAAAGCCTGAAGCTGGAACTGGCGCGGATGAAAAGCGGTCAATCGCGGCGCGAGGCCCCGAAGCCGCCTCAGGCGAATTTTGGGTATGGGGGGTATTGGGAGCGGAATTTGGGCACCTGAAAGCTGGAAATACTCAGAACTCCACTTGTGTAAAGCGCACTCGGACCGCTCTGGAACGATCTGAAGCGATCTGCCCTGGTTCCAAATTCAGCGAATCATGAAGATGCTGGTGGACCCCCAGCTTGATATCCCAAGCAAAAGCACTTGCCATTTCGAGAATTCCTCGCGACTTTTAATGAAAAGTCTATTCAATGAAGACCAAGGAAGAGTTTCACCAACTCATCGATTCGATTCAGGACGAAAAGGCGCTGCAAGTCTATTTGGAGCTTGTGCGTATGCTGAGTGGTGGGAGGGGGCAAAATGCGGCATTTCAAGATCTTAGCCCCGAGCAACGAGAAGATTTGATGAAGTCCTATGAAGACTGGGCGACATGACCTCCACGATGACCTGTGGGTTGCGGATGACAGTGGGATGTGCTACCGACCGTTCTAGCGGGCCGCATACCACGGTGAGATCCGGGAAAAAGTAGGCTCCGCGAGGTTCATCGCCACGAGGAGATTGCTGCCGAAAACGGAACAGCTGTTGTCCCCAAGACGGGAAAATGGATGGCAGCGCCAAGGCTCCCCGCAATCCGGCTATGTTCGGGGTCATTCAGGAGCCATGTCAAGGTACACCCCGCCCTGGTATTCTGCCCGGCCTCGATAGAGTTCAGATAGGCAAAGTATTCATCGACTCTCCTCTGCTGTATGGATCGGCGCCTGGCGTAAGCAATTTACGGAATTGCTCCTACTCACGCCCGCGTGCCCCGTTGGATTGTTCCCCAAAATCCTCAACTTCTTCATCGTTTTGGAACTGGGCGTTAAACCTTTAGTGATTGGCCGTCTGGTGGAAAAAAACGGGACTTTTGGATTTGATTCACGGTATGCAGAGAAGATGTCGACGATCTGGCCAACGCCTTGCCTTTGCCTGATTGCCGCAGGCGCAGGGACAGACCTTCCAAAGGGTTTTTGAGATCTTGCAAACGCATTGCTCGCAGTGCCATGGTGGCTCCAACCCCATCGCTTATGACCTGGGTACGACGCCGACCGAGACCTATACCGCCTTGGTGGGTGTGATGCTGGCCGGAACTCAGCGCGGCTGCCAAGGGACACAAACTCATTGATCTGTGCCATCCTTACAACAGCTTCCTGCTGGAAAAGGCGGGTAAACCTGATGGGTACTTCAAACCTGGACAGCCCCAGCGAGGGCAATCCCATGCCGCAAGGCGGGGGCGCGTCCCTCACCAACATCGAGGCTGAGATCATTCGGCAGTGGATCCAGGCGGGCGCGAAGCAGAGCGGCAACACCGTGGATACCATGCTCATCCACGACTATTACACCAATGGCGGTCAGGCGTTCCAGACTCCCCCGGCTGCACCCGCCCCGGCACAGGTTTTCAGCTTCGCCTCGGCCCCCTCTTCCTGCCCACCACCGGAAATGCTGGCAATGAGATCGAGTACCTGAAAAAAGAGCAACTCAATCTGAGCGGCGACGTGGAAGTGACCAAAATCGAAGGTGACCTGAATCCCCAGAGCCACCACTTCCTGCTGTTCAAGTTCGATGATTCCATCGCGGCGGCGCAGTATCCTCAAGGGCTCCGCATCGTGACCCTGCTGAATACCGCAACCGACGGCAGCAAGGCTTTCCAAGGCGCTTGGCAGTTTGACCATACAGTGGACCTCCCCACCGGCACGGCATTTTACTTTGACCGGAAGGAAATCCTCGACCTGAACTATCACCTCAAAAACTACAGTGCGACCGAAATCCTGCCTGCGGATCTTTACCTGAACATCTATACCCAACCAAGGGGCAGTGGCGCGAGGGAAATGCGTGCGGAACTGGTGAACAATGCGAACCTCTTCCTCCTCCCCGGCAACAACAACGTCTCCATGGACGACCAATGGGGCGGTGACGACCGGGAAATCTGGATCATTTCCTCCCATACCCACAAGTATGGCAAGGACTTCGACATCTTCGTTCGGGACAGCGTGTCCGGACAGCGCGGGCCGCAGATTTACGAAGGCTACTACAACGTGGACTACACCTTCAACCAAGGCTTCTACGACTGGGAGCACCCTGCCATCCGTGAGTTTGACACGCTCTACACCGTCCACGCGAGCGAGGGCCTCATCTTCGACACCAAGTACACGAACACCTCTGGCAACATCGTGACCTTTGGCCTGACCACCAACGACGAGATGCAACTCAGCACCTACCTGTACGTGAACAAGCACGAGGTCGTGGTGGGCAATACGCCTGCCGCCATCGCTGATCCGTACCGGATGAAAGTCTATCCCAATCCAGTGGCCGACCATACCACCATCGACTTCGGTGGCATCCGCCGCACCGGAAACTGGACCCTGCTCGACATCACCGGCCGCACCTTGGCCTCCGGCGACTTCCGCCAATCCGACACAGTCCCCATCCAATTCAGCCAAATGCTCAGCAAAGGCACCTACGCCCTGCGCGTGCAGCTGGACAATGGGATTTCGATTGGAAGGGAAATCCTGGTCAATGAATAATTGATAGTGAATAATTAACAATTAGAACACTGCTGAAGATCAGCACGTCCCCAATTGTTCATTATTCATTATCAATTGTTCATTCTCAACTACCATCCCGTTAGGATAGCCCGGTTGCCTTCCTCGATGCGGTAGGGCAGCAACCTGCCGTCGGTCATTTGAAGGACGAACCGAGAGGCGGAATTGCCAGGAACGATTGCAGATACGAGGCCGTTGATGTCCACTCTGCTGACTCCGGAATAATTGTGGTGAACGTCTGAGAGGAAGACCCAGATCTCGTTTTCCCAAGCCACGACCAGCCTGCCGTCTGAGAGGTGGCGCATGTCCATGACGGAGCCGTTGTAGTCACAGATTTTGTTGGCGCCTTGCCGGATGCCGGATGCACTGGCTGCGACTGCGAAAATGCCCTCATCGGTCTCATAAGCTAGTCGGGAACCATGCCAGACGTCCATGAGCCGGCCATGGGCACTCAATGGGAAAATGCCAACACGGGCATCCTCAGCGATCAGCACGAAGTAATGCGCGCACATTCCCAGGTAACCGCCGTCGATGGGCAAGAACTCCCCGATCCACTCATCGTGCAGGCCCACGAGTTTCTTGGAAGCCTCGTCGGTGAGGTCCACTGTGCTGAACAGCGTGCCGTCCAGGCCGATGTCACGCAGACATGCCACTCCCCCACTGCCGATGCAGACCAGGCTCAGACGATTTTCAGAATTGACCCAGCCGCCGAGCAGCTCTGGAAATGATGGCACCTGCGCAGCCGACAGGACCTGCAAGGCCGACTTGAAGGCGCTGCCACTCGCCAGGTGCTTGGTGGTATAAGTCGCCCCCATGGGAGACAGCAACACGGCCTGCCGCTTCGCACCTTTGGTCAGGAGGATTTGGCAGCGGTCGTCTTCCGGCACCACCTCGGTAAAGTGGTAGTACTCCACATTGCCATCCCAGTTCCACCGGGAGAGCCAAAGTTGATTGCCCTTCAGACCCAGGCTGATGTTGTCATAGCCGAGGTTGCATTGGTTGTACCAAAACACATCCTTCATCAACGACAGGCTGAACGTCTCCCGCTTGGGGCGGTGGATCTGCCTGCTCACGAACCGGGAAACATCGGTCGGCAGGAGCTTGTCGGCGGGCACAAAGTCACGCAAGCGGTGCAGGCGGGAGCGGTCCCCTGCTTGCACCTGCTCGCTCAGGTATTGGAAGGCGAGTTCGCGGGAATAGGCCTTGGCGTCTGCTTCGCGGAGCTGCGGCTGCAGGTCGGCGAGGATCTCCAAGAAGAGCGGCCGGCGCTCAAACGGGGTCTGCTTCTGCCACAATGCCGCGATTTGGCTGCGCATGTCCACGCCTTTCACATTCACGAGTTGCAGGTAGCGGCGCAGGCAAGCCTCACTCCGTTGCCCGTCATGCCAGCCTAGTACGAGGTAGGTCAACGCGCGGTCCAATCGATCCATCTTCTTCTGGACAAATTCCGCCGCGTCCATGTAGTTGGCCTTGGAGATGAAGTCGTCCAGGCAACGTTCGTATTGCAACTTGGATTTCTCTTCGAGGCCGAGGGTCTTGTAGAGGTCGCCCGCCTTTTCCCATTGGCTGAGTTCGAGGTAGATGTCGATGGCCTCCAGGTAGAGCCCACCCCGCTCCAGGCATTGCGCCGCAGCGGCGGGGTTCTTGAGGTAATCCTTGTAGATCTTGGCCGCGTCCCGGTAGCGTTTGCCCTGTTCCAATGCATTGGCGGCAGCCGAAAAGTCGTGGAGCAGGTGGGCGAAGATGTAGGCTGCCTTCTCGAAATCACCTGCGGCAAGCGCCTCGTTCGCGGCCTTGCGGTAACGTTCGCGCAGGGTTTGGTAGCGGTTCCCGTCCAGGCCCCAGGTTCCAGAGCTCGTGGTGCCACCGAAATTGCCCCAGTTGAAGTTGGTGTTGCGTTGGCCGAGGTCGGAACCTGGCGTGCCCACCCCACGGTCGGCGAAGGGATTGTCGAGCGGGATCGCATACTTGAGGGCTTCCTCCAGGTTGCGCTCCAGCATTTCGAGCAGTTTGTCGATGGCGTCCTCGCGGCGACCTTGCATGCCACCACTACCGCCTCCTTCCGCCCCGCCAGCGCCGCCCCCAGAGCCCTGCAATTGACTGCCCAACCAACCAGCGAACCGGGAGAAGGCATTGTAGCCCGGGCCGCCACCTACGCCCTCCGGAAACTGCCCCATCAAGCCACGAGTCATGGACAATGCGCCCTTGAACAGGCCATCCCTGAACCGTCCCAGTGCAGAGTCGTCCATCTCCTTGCCTCCGCCGAGGTCATCCAGCGACTTGGTGCCCCTGCCTCCCCTCAACTCGTCCATGATGTCGCCCGCACCGGGCGGGCGCAGCACCTTCGCGTCCTCCAGCTTCGGGGGCGGGGCGAGTCCGGGATGCCCATGCTGCCAATTGGAGGGCTTTTCTGGCAAAATCGCCACCGCATCCGCCCAATTGAGGCGATCCGAATTCTCTAGACCGATCATGCCCAGGATGGGATGCCAGAATGCGCGAGGAAAACGCACCACACGGTCCAGCTCTGCGGCATTGGTCTCCGGGAAAATGGCCGTCCCGACCGGTATCACGAGCCGCCCGCCGATCATGGTGCAGGGTTGCAGCAAGTCCGAGGGCACCCGGCCCTCTGGCAGGATCACCAGCAACCCTGAAGGGGCGCGGGAGGACAAGCTCTCAGGCACCCAATACGCTTCCAATTGGAGCAATGGGATGCCCCAACGCTGGATCTCCGCCAAATGCAACAGCAGGTCGCTTCCACGCAGGAAGGCTGCCCGGACAGGTTGACGGGCAGCAAGTGAAGGACTGTCCAGGATGTTCAGTCTGGCGTTCATGGCCTTGGAATTCGGCTGTAAATCGGGAAAATGTAGTCTTTGAATAGATCCAGCGCATCCGGCTCGCCCTCGTTTTGGCGCTCGTGGAAATAGGGATTGCCGAACCACTTGCCATCGGAGGTCCATGCAGCGGTGGGCGAGCCAATCACCATCAGGATCGACACCTCCGGCAGGCTCGGGTCGCTGCTGCGCAGGTGGATGAATCCGCGGTCATCCAAGAAGGCCGTCGTGCCGTCCTTCCATGTCACGCGGCGCATACGGGCATTGCCGCCACCCTCGAAGGCGACGCCCGTGTATTCGGCTTCCTTCCACAGCTCGACATCCCCGCCGCCGTAGTCGAAGCCCAGCTCGGAACCCTTGGCGACCAACCTCCTGTTCTCGATCACCAACGCTCCGTTGGTCGTGAATCCGACCCGGCGGTTGTTGAGGAAGCAGCTGTAGCCGGGGTTCACCACCTGCCGGATGTTGGCAATCGTTTCCGTGCGTTGCCTGACCTCCACCAGCGGCGAGGGGAACGGCTTGCCCTCCGGGTCCTCCTGCGTCACCCTGCCTGAATCCGTTTGCAGCACATAGTTCGTCAGGGTGTATTTGCCGTTCGCGTATTCCTGCTTCCGAGCGAGGAGCCGGCTGCCCATCAGGCTCAAGGCGCACCAATACTGCCCAATCGCCTCCGAAAAGTCGAACTGCATCAACGCAGCCGTCTCGAACTCGTAGCGATACACCGTCAGCTTTTTCTCATTCGGACTCAGTCCCACCACGATCAATGCCTCATCCTCCACCAACTCGATGTACTCGTAGGAAAACGACGGGAAATGCGGCACGGCCAATACAGCTCCCTGCTCCACCCCGTCCCAATACAGCACTTGCCGCTTCTCGGTCAGCACCGCAACCCTGTTCTTGCCAAAAATCCGGGTGTTGATCCTCCTGAGCCGGATGGAATTGCTCGGGAAGCGCAGCGGATGCGGATGCTCCGTGATGAATGCGGGCCAAATGCCGTCCTCGGGCGAGCCGGGTTTCTCAGGGTTGGGGCGCTCCGGCTTGGGATTGGGTCCCGGACCGGGTGTGCGTCGCTTTTGCGGCCCACGGAACAGCAGATCGTCCAAGTCAAACTGAGCTTTGGAATGCAAGCGCCGATGGCCCTGCCGCAATTGGAAGAGCTGCATCTCGCCGTGGCGGCCGAGCAAGATAAGGACATCCATCTTGGGCTGCAGGGCGCTGAGCTGCTTCGCGAACTCCGGCTGTGCGACCGTCTCCTCCCCAGTGACGAAAATGATCTCCTTGCCCTGCCGCCCGACCGTGGCCAGGCATTCCTCCAATGCATTGCCACAATCCAAGTGGGCATCGAGTTGCTCCAGCAGGTTCAGAATGCCCGCCTTGGAGGCAATGTCGGCCGGATGGGCTTGGACACCGCCGAGCGAAAAACTGCGCAACGGCATCTCCGCAACATGGTTGGCCTGGCAGGCGATGGCGGCGGCGACCGCGAATGCCTTGGGATAGCCCCACATGCGCAAGGTGCTGTCGATGATGACGATGCGCTCCCGCTCGATCTTGAGGGGCGGCTCCTCGCGGCGCAGGTACAGGGCCTCATTGTTCGCGAGGCGGGCCATCAGGGCATGGTCGTCCTGCGCCAATTCACTCAGCAGCAGGCGGTCGAGGCTTCCCTTGTTGGTGATGTCGCTCACCCCGCCGATGGGCATGTCATTGCTCCCCCGGCTCTGCATGGGGATGTTCAGCGCGGCAATCAATTGCTGAGCGAGGTGGGCGACCCCGCAGGTGCGCTTGTCCTCCAACAATTCCTCCAGCAGGCTCGCCTCCTCCGGCAATTCGTCCGGCGGAGGCGGCATCTCTGCTTTGGCGGGCTTGGGCGTGTCCGGCAACCCCGTCCGGAGCAGATGTACGAGTGCCTCCACGGTGGGAATGCGGTAGTAGGCATTGATCAGGGGAGAGAGGTCTTGCTCCAGTTCGCGCAGGGACACCTCCGTGGGCGCGTGGCTGAGGTGGTTGTCGAGTTCGCCGCGCTTGAGGCAAAACCATACCTCGCGGGCAGAGGCCTCCGTCTTGAAGGGCATGTCCTCCCAAAATGGCCCCGGAAAAATCAATTTCATCAGGAAGCCGCGCCTGTCGGCCCCACGGTATTCACGGGGCATGGCATGGATGCGGTCGAGGAAAAGCATCGCCTTGTCCGCATCGGCGGGGAGTTTCTCCTTCATCCGGTCGGCAATCGCTTGGATGCCGCTGCGGTAAAGTGAGCAGGTCTGATAGTCGTCCTTGCAGGCAGCGAGCACCATCAGCATGGAGCTGAGCTTGGGGAAGCCATTGCTCGTGAGCAGGTTCAGGTAGGCCTGGAGCTCGTCGCGGAAGCAGAGGGTGAGCCCATTGTCAAATTCAATGACCTCTCCACTCTTGGACCAGCGCCAGAAATGGCCCGCCGGAGCTTGGAAATACCTCAGTGCTGTGTCAGTTTGTGGATTCAGAATCATCGGTTTGCGGGTTGTATGGGCTCAGACGGATGCCGCTGCGGGTAGCGTTGACAAACAGGCCGAGGTGGATGCGCTCGGGCTGGCCTTCTCGGTCGAGCATCACGATGCTTTCCTTGTCAGGATTGACTTTGGACAAAATAACCGGGGCCAACAATGGAAACTCCAATTGCATGCCAGCGGGCAGCAGCAGCCCATCGCAGCTCCAGTAGGATGTCCCGGGTACGTTGGGCAGGGGATGGCCCATGACCAAGACGTCGCTCTCGGAATTGATGGCCATTCGCAGGCGGCTGATGCGCACCTCCGCAGCGGTGTCCGCCCAGGCTTGGAGGTGCTCAAGCGCGCATCGAAGGGCGACCACGGGTTGCTCCTGGGTGGCAGGCACGAGGCGAACTGGGATGCGCTGCGCCGATTCGCCCGCGTAGGCGGCCGTGGGCAGGTCCAGGGGCATGTGCGCCTGCAAGGACTGCCAATTCAGCTTGGGCAGGTGGGCAACCGGGGTCAGTGCTTCGGGCAAGAAGAGCATCCCGTCCTCGCAGAAGAAGCGCTGCATCGCGGGCAGTTGCCGGATGCGCAGATCGATCTCGCCATCGTCCACAAGAATGCCGCGCAGCCATATCTTCCCGATCTGCAAGCCCACTTGCAGGCCCGTGATGGTGCGGACATGGCCGAGGGATTCCCGGTCGGATTCGGCGAGGACGATCACCTGCTCTTTCATGATGCGCGCAGGATTTTGCCCCAGAGGTCATTGATGGGGCCTTGGACGAAGACGCGCTGGGTATCGTTGGTGATCCATTCGGCGCGGCCATTGAGGTAGCGGAGGCGGTCCTTGATGAGGGCGCGCTCGGCGATGGGGGTTGCGGGATTGTCCCAAGCCTCGGCCATGCGGGTGACTTCGCGGTGGATTTCGTCGGCGTCGGGAGTGGCGGACTTGGATGCGCGGGGGTGTTGGCCTTCCTTGACGGGGTCGGCCTCGACTGCGGCGTTCACGATGCTGTTGATGACCTCGCGCTGCTCCTCGGTGTCCCAGATGTAGCGGAGCACCCACATGTCGCTGGCGATCACCTCGCTGCGGTTGCAGAGCAGGGCGCTCGCGGCCATGAGGCGCTGGAGTTTCACGGCGCGGCGGTCGGAAACGGCGAGTCCACTGTTGCGGAGCTTCTGGACGAGGGAGATGTAGGCCGGACGCACGGGTTGCAATTCGATCGTGGGACCTGCGCCTGCAGCTTACGAACCTCGTCGGCGGTGATGGTGGGCAACCCCTGGGCCATGCGGCGGTCGAGGATCCAACCTGCGTGGAGGACCTTGTCGAGGTCGGCGGGATCGACATTGGCGCATTCGGCGCGGATGAGGAAGCGGTCGAAGAGGGCTTGCAATGCCTCGTCCTCGGGCAGGTGATTGCTCGCACCCACGATCATCAGCGCTGGCAAGGGGCGGTTTTCGCGGCCACGGCGGAAGACGCGCTCGTTCAGCACCATCAACAAGGAGTTGAGGATGGCGGAATTCGCATTCAGCAATTCGTCGAGGAAGATGAGGCTGGCTTCCGGTAGCATGCCCTCGGTATTGGTGACGAGGTCGCCCTCTCGGAGCTTGCGGATGTCAAATGGGCCGAAGAGCTCATTGGGCTCGGTGAAGCGGGTGAGCAGGTATTCGAAGGTATGCCCCTCGATGAGCTTGCCAGAGCGCGTGGACCATGGCGGACTTCGCGGTGCCGGGAGGGCCGAGCAGGAAAAGGTTTTCGCGTGCGACGAGGCAGAGGCCCATCAGGTCGATGATGTCATCCTTGCCTACAAAGGTGTGCTTGAGGTGGCGCAGGACGGCATTCAGCTTGTCGATCAGGCCGTCGTTCAGGGGTTGTTCCATGATGCGATTGTATTTTCAATGGGTTCAAAATCAGGCCAAAACTCGCGCGCATGCCCGCCGAGGGCGACTTGGATGCTGGCATTGAGGCCGGGGTTGCGGGAGAGCTGTCGGTCGCGGGCGGCGATGACGCGGTCGGCGAATGCGAGGCGCAAGCTCGGATGGTCCGGGATCATTGCCTCCTCCTCCTGGACGATCCCGACGCCAGAAAATGGCCATTGGCGGGCGGTTTCCTGCATGTTCAGCACGAGGGGATCCTGTGGTGACAGGCTGCGGGCGAGGGCGTGGACGCGGGGCAGGCTGCGCAGGCAGAGGTCGGCGCTGTAGGCGGCTTCGGCGCTGCGGTCTCCCGGATAAGGCATGAGGTAGGTGTCCATGGTCGCGGCCTCGAGTTCGCGGATGAGCAGGTACTGGATGGCGCGGTAGAGGTAACCCGCCGCCCACACGGCTGCCACGGCGTGGTATTCCGGGGCTGTGCCCGGCATGTGGTGCGCGTCCCATTCGTGGTAGCTGCCCAGCAATTCGGCTACACGGCGCATGTCGGCAGCCTCAAATGGGGACAATTTCTCCGCCACGACCACGGCGCCATTTTGGAGGAGCCCTGTCACAAAGGCCTCAAGCGTCGTCTTAGGGGCATCGCCTGCGTGTTGCGGGTCGGCATTCATTGGGGAAAATTATCGAATTCTAGGTTCTGTTGCCATGGAGGCAGGTTTGAGTGGCTTGTTTTCCGGCGGTAAAATTAGCGGGGAATTTGGGAAATGGTTCGACAGTTCAGGCGGGGATTTTGGCGGATGGGAGGTTTTGGGGGCTGGTACTTTGCCTGTCCCGGCCCAGTCGGGGAGACGGCGGAGCGTTCATCGTGTCACTTCGCCTGTCCCGGCCCAGTCGGGGAGCCGGCGCAGCCGGGGAGAAGTCTCAGACTGTAGTAGCAGGCGTCGATTGTCCTCTGCACTGGTTTTTGAGCAGAGATTTGAATTGGACAACGCTTCCTGTTTCTGGGGGCAGAGATTTGAGTTGACGTTGCTTCCCTGTTTTTGGGCGCAGAATTTGAGCTGGACATTGCTTCCGTTTTTAAGGCGCAGAGAATTGTTCATCGCGTCGTTGGCTCTTCAGAGGTGTCACGATTACTCGTTGGTGTCCTCTTTTTTATCCAAAAGGTACTCGATAGCATGCAGCAGCGGCAATTTGCCCTGCGGGCCATGCTCGGAAGTGACAGGAGGGTGGGACGGGCTGCTCGGAGTGACATTGTGTTGCGCGTGATTCCCCTCTGGTGCTCAAGTGTGAAATCGATCGGCGGATTTGGGAAGGATCGTGTTGTTGAGGGGTGATAAATTTCCCCTGTTTTCTATTCAACGGAAAACCAATTGTCAATGAAAATACGTTTTGCGATTCTGTTCCTGCTGTTGTTCCGGTTTGTCTGCTCCCATGCGCAAACCTGGCACTTGCTTTCGAGCGCGCCGCAGGCTTCTTGGCGGCATGATGACATCTATTTCACGGATGCGGACCACGGTTGGTTGGTGAATGTGGATGGCAACATCTATCGGACGACGGATGGCGGCACTTCCTGGGCAACACTCTTGCAGCAGCCTGCGACTTCGTTCCGCTGTGTGGGATTCGCGGACACCCTCCGGGGATGGGTCGGCAACCTGGGCCTCGGCAGTTGGTCACCGACGACGGACACGATCCCGCTCTATGGCACGACCGATGGTGGGCTGACTTGGACCCCGGCGACGATCATCGGGCCGACTCCGGCTGGCATTTGTGGGATCAATGTGGTGACTGACAGTGTGGCCTATGCGGTGGGACGTGTGGGCGGTCCGGGACATATCCTCAAGACGACCAATGCTGGACAGACCTGGATCTCAACTCCGGCGCCCTCACCGATGTTTTACCTGATCGACGTGAAGTTCTTCTCGCCGGATACGGGATTTGTGTCAGGAACAACTGGGGCATTGAACAGTGAGCGTCCGGCGATCTTCCGCACTGTGGATGGCGGCCAAAACTGGCAACAGGTGGCGGGGCTCCCGAATTTTCAGGGCATTTGCTGGAAAATGACCTTTCCGAGCAGGCAGGTGGGATATTCATCGGTGGAGGCTTGGCAAGGGCAGGACAGCATCCCGGTCATGAAGACGACCGACGGTGGCCTGAGTTGGACGCCCAAGTTGCAGAGTGTGCCCTATTTCTGGGACCAAGGCATCGGCTTCATTGATGAGCAACTGGGTTACTGCGGCTCGACGACCAACAAACGCACGACCGACGGCGGCGATACTTGGACGAATTGGGCATTGTTCCCGCACAATTTCAATCGCTTCCGGAGGATCAATGACAGCATCGCCTACGCCTGTGGCAACCGGGTGTACAAATATTCTGTGGTTCCTGTGGCCGTGGACGAGCCTGTGGTGGAGGCCTCCAAATTGCAATTCGAGGCGCCGGCCCTGAACCCGTTCCGGGAGCGCACCAAGATCAGCTATGTATTGCCTGTGGACGGGGAGATCGACTTGCGGGTCTATGACTGGACCGGCCGCCCTGTAAAGGTTTT
This sequence comes from Bacteroidia bacterium, assembly GCA_046329055.1. Lineage (GTDB taxonomy): Bacteria > Bacteroidota > Bacteroidia > J057 > JADKCL01 > JADKCL01. The sequence goes on along the minus strand of JAXLVK010000095.1, from coordinate 1,788 downwards.
GGCTCAGGGCTGGCAGCGCGCGGGCAAGCACCATGTGGTTTTGGAGCTGGATTATCATGGGAATGCGCGGTTTTACTTGAGCCTGCGGCAAGGGGAGGATATGGCTACGCAGAGTGTCTTGATGGTGCGGTGAGTCCTTTGACACGAGGTGTCAATGCGGGTTCTTAGATTGCCATGTGGCAAGTCCTGATACGACATGGGGATTTTGCTAAATTGGCATGAATCATTTTGACTCGATGAAAAAGCGACTTTACCTCCTCTTGATGGCTGCTGGAATCCTTGCGGCTTGTAATCCTCCGGCGAACACTACCGTCCCGGGAAACTCGGACTCTACGAGCACTGCATTGCAGGACTCTCATCCTCTGGTGGATACGGTTGAGACGGTGGTTGCAGACTCCTCCGTCCGGGCCAATCCGGATCCGGCTGGCGACCCGGCAACTGACCCCGGCAACAATTCCAATTCCAATACCAGTGGCGGCGGTCGCGTCGCGAATCCGAATGCCGACCTGAACGCCAAACGGTTCGCTGTGACTGGACGCATCCTGCTGCAAACGAGCTACTGTGGCGGCGCGGCTCCGAGCGACGAGATCCTTGCGGAATACGAAAAACCCAAGCCCTACGGAAGCCAACCCCTGCTCATCCGCAGCGGCAAGACCAATGCCCTCGGCACTGCCATGGTCACCCGGACCACAACCGCGGCTGACGGCACCTTCAAATTGGACCTGCCGGCCGGGACGTATTGCCTGGTGATCGCCGAGAAAGAGGGCCCCCGCCAACCGGGATTTTACCAACTCGAAACCATCGCCGTCGATAAGGCCTGCGACAACAAGTGGCTGAACACCTGCGACATCAGCTTCACGGTCGCCGACAAGCCTGTCAGCGGATTGCGCCTGACACTTCAGAAGAAGTGCTTCATCGACCAACTCAGCCCCTGCTTGAGCTACTCCGGCCCACTCCCACCCTCCGCTGCCCCGCGCGGCGGCCGATAGCCGATGGAATCACCACCCTCCCCATTTGAAAATATTGCGCTTGCGCTGTCAGGCGGCGGCTTCCGGGCCGCCGCTTATGGCTTGGGCACCATGACCTACCTCGCCCAATTGCCGTGGCGGGGCAAAACACTGTTGGAGCAGGTCAGCTTCATTTCCAGCACGTCCGGAGGGTCCATCACCAATGCCTTTTACACGCTGCGGCTCTACCAAGGCAAACCCGCACAGGAGACATTTGATGAACTCTATGAACTGTTGCAGGGCAACAAACTGCTCGACACCGCCGTCTCGCAACTCGACCGTCCCCGTATATGGAAAGGCTATCCCCACAAGCATCAAAACCTGATCAATGCGTTTGCCATCACGTACGACAAATTGCTGTTTGACGGGAAGACCCTTGCCGAGTTTTGGAACCCGCAGGGCGATCCGCATGTGGACGAGATTTGCATCAACAGCACCGAGTTGAACAATGGCATGTCCTTCCGGTTCCGGGCGGGGCATCGGCTCCGGAGCAGCGAATATTTCGGCAACCGCTACCTGCATTTCAGCGAATCGGCGATCGACAAATTGCAGTCCCTGCGCATCGGGGATGTGGTCGCGGCATCGAGTTGCTTTCCTTTGGGATTCGAGCCGCTGATCTTCCCGCAGGACTTCCATACCGGCAAGGATTCGCCCGAGGAGTTGCTGAAATCGGTGGAAATGAACCACAACAATCCCCTGCACCTCGGCGCAATATGGCAAAAGCCATTTGGCCTGATCGATGGCGGCGTGGTGGACAATCAGGGCATGTATAGCTTCCAAA
>JAXLVK010000094.1:0-22198 GCA_046329055.1 Bacteroidia bacterium | reverse complement strand
AAGCACCTGAAGTTCAGCGCGTAGCTTGGTGAACAGCTCATCACTTGCGCCCCAGAGCGGCAGGCGAACATGACCGGATTCAAGCCCCATAGCCTTCAATGCAGCCTTGATCCCCACCGGGTTACCCTCCGCAAACAGCATTTGTGTGAAGCGCAGCAAGGGGTAATGCAAGCTCCTCGCCTGCACGAAATCGCCATTCAAGGCGGCGCGAACCATGTCACCGAATTGCTTCGGAAGGGCATTGGCGACCACGGAGATCACCCCGTCGGCACCCGCTCCGATCAATGGCAGAGTGATCGCATCGTCACCTGAGAGCACGAGGAAGCCTTCGGGACGGTCACGGATGATCTCCATGACTTGCTCGAAATTGCCGCTCGCTTCCTTGGTCGCAATGATGTGCGGATAGGCCTTTGCGAGGCGCACCGTGGTGGAAGCCAGCATGTTGCTGCTCGTCCTAGCAGGGACATTGTAGAGTATAATCGGCGTATCGACTGCCTCGGCGATTGCCGAGAAATGCCGGAAAATGCCCTCCTGCGATGGCTTGCTGTAATACGGACTCACCGACAGCAAGGCGTCCGGCTTGTACTTGGCGGACCAGTCGCGGGCCTTCTGGCAAATCCGGGCAGTGTCATTGCCGCCCACACCCAACACAACTGGAATGCGCCCAGCGTTCGCGGACATGATGGCCTCCACCACGCTCTCCTGTTCAGATGCAGAAATCGTCGCAGCCTCACCAGTGGTACCGAGCACCACGAGGAATTCCACCCCACCATTGACCAGATGGTGTGTCAGTTTCTGAATCGCGGGCAAATCCAGGCTTCCATCGGGCTGAAACGCCGAGGTCATGGCCACGCCTGTACCTTGAAATTTCTTCATTTCTCTAACATTTTGGAATAATGCTCGAAGGTCTCCAGGATCTTGTGGAGCTTGGACTCCATGGGAAGCTGAAGCATGAGTTCATAATACGATTCGTTGCCCTGCTCGTGCAGCCCTACGCGGGTGCGCGCATTGGACAGGCCGCAGATGAAGCGCGAGGTCATCTTCTCCGAGGTGTCCAGGTTCACCAGGATGTCGAGGTTCGCCGAATTGAGTTCCTGAAGCCGCTTGATGGACGGAAATCGGAGCCAATTCATCTGCTCAGGGTTGATAAATATCGAGTGATTGGAGTCGCGAAACATGGGCTCGGACTTGCGGCGATGGCTGATTTCCAGCACCACAACCTTCTTACCCTTGTCCTCCAAGTGCGTGATGTATCGGGTAAAATAGACCAAGTCGTCGGCAGACAAGTGCTCAATGTTCACCAAGAATCCCACCACTTGCGCGCGGTCCAGATCCACGAATGCATGCGGAAAACTGACCTTGCGGGCCCGTTTCTGGAAGGTGCGCACACTGTAATTGTGGCGGAGGGATTGCAGCCAATTCATGCTAGGAGCTCGATGAATTCAGCCTCGGTCAGCACTTTGACCTTGTGTTGTGTAGCCTTTTCCAGCTTGGAGGGGCCGGCGTCGGCGCCTGCGAGCAAGTAGGTCGTCTTGGCGGAAACGGAGCCCTTGACTTGTCCGCCATTGGCTTCGATCACGTCTTTGATGCCGTCGCGGCTGAAATTGTCGAAGGTGCCTGAGACCACGAAGCTCATGCCTGCGAGTTTCTGGGAGACGGCCTTCTCCCCTTCAGCGAGTTCGAATTGCAGCCCGGCTGCCTTGAGGCGAGCGACTTTTTCCTGACCGACTTGGCCGCTGAAAAAATCGATGATGCTGTCCGCGATTCGCTCTCCGATTTCATGTACGCCGAGGATCGCCTGCTTGTCGGCGGCGGCCAATGCGTCGATGGACTGGAATTGCTTCACGAGCTTCTTGGCCACGGTCTCGCCCACGAACCGGATGCCCAATGCGAACAATACCCGTGGGTAAGGCACTGATTTGCTGGCTGCGATCGAGTCAATCAGGTTCCGGGCGCTCTTTTCCGCAAAGCGATCCAACGCTACCACTTGCTCGAACTTGAGGTCGTAGAGGTCGGTATAGTCGCCGATGAGCTTGGCCTCTACCAACTGGGCGATGATCTCCGCACCCAACCCGTCGATGTCCATGGCCTTGCGGGCCACGAAGTGCTCGATGCGACCCTTGACCTGCGGAGGACAGGTTTCGGCATTGGGGCAGAAGAAGTTGACTTCGCCCTCATTTTTCTGGAGAGCGGTCCCGCAGTCCGGGCAATGAGTGATGAAATGCAGGGGTTCCAATCCCTCCCGGCGCTTGTCGAGCACGACTTCCACGACTTTGGGGATGATTTCGCCGCCTTTGGCCACCCGTACGATGTCGCCTTCGCGCAATCCGAGGCGCTCGATCTCGTCGGCATTGTACAAGGAGGCTCGCTTGACGATGGTGCCGCCCAGTAGCACAGGCTCCAAGTTCGCGACCGGAGTCACCACGCCTGTGCGACCGACTTGGTAGTTCACGAATTTCAGCTCCGTTTCCGCCTGCTCCGCCTGGTACTTGAAGGCGATGGCCCAGCGTGGAAACTTGCTCGTAAAGCCAAGGGTCTCACGCAGTCCAATCTCATTGACCTTGATCACGATGCCGTCGATTTCGTACGGAAGATCGTCGCGGTGCTTGTCCCAGTGGTTGATGTAGTCGAAGACTTCATCGATGTTTTTGCAGACGGCGACGTTTTCATTGGCCTTGAATCCCCAGTTTCGGAGGAGTTCTTGTTGGCCGCCGTCCGTCGGCTCGGTATTGCCGTCCGTGAACAGCGAATAGGCATGGAAGGTCAGGGGCCGGGACGCGACGATGGCGGAGTCCTGGTTTTTGAGGGTGCCTGCCGTGGCGTTGCGGGGATTCATCAGGCGGGGTTCGCCAGCTTCCTCGCGGGCATCGTTCAGGGCATTGAAGGGTGCGACGTGCATCAGCACTTCGCCACGCACCTCGAACTCTGCAGGCAGGCCCTTCGCATGGATATGGAGCGGGACAGTCTTGATGGTCTTGACGTTCGCAGTGATTTCGTCGCCCTGGACGCCATCGCCACGGGTTGCTGCTGCCACCATTTGCCCGTTTTCATAATGGATGCTCAGGGAGACGCCATCGTATTTGTGCTGGACGATGTAGGTGAAGGGCTGCCCTTCCAGCAGTTTCTCGACAGACTTGAGCCAATCCTCGACTTCCTCGCGACTGTAGGTGTTTTGGAGGCTGAGCATGGGCCGCTTGTGGATGTACGGCGGGAACTCCTTCGTGATGGTGCCGCCGACCCGCACACTCGGGGAATCTGCGCGCATCAGCTCAGGATGCTTGGCCTCTAGATCTTGCAGCTCCTTGAGGAGCATGTCAAACTCAAAGTCGGTGATGATCGGAGCCGCCAACACATAATATCTATGGTTGTGGGCATTGAGCTCCTCTGTAAGCTGGTCGATGCGGGCCTTGATGGCTTCTGGAGTGGTCGGCTGGGCCATTTTTCAGTGCATTTATCTGATCGCCAGGCAATCTGGCTTGGGGCTTCAAAATGAGCAAAAATCCGAGTGCAAAAGTCGTGGATTTGTCCACAGGGGGAAGGGTTGATTGCAAAAAAATAAGGCCGCCCGCATTGGACAGCCTTGTTTTTAGTCGAGGTGACTGGATTTGAACCAGCGGCCACACGCCCCCCAGACGTGTACTCTACCAACTGAGCTACACCTCGTTTCCCGTGACTCGCGTCAGAAGGGATGGCAAAGTTATAAATATTCTTTCAATTCCGTCAAGAACCCGCGAATTTTTAATAATGTTTCTCGGGTTCTCTGCTCATACTCAAGGTCTTTAGGATTTTGCTTGAGCTTATCGAGGGCACCCTTCAGGGTATATTTCCGCTCCTTGACGAGGTAGTAGATGGTTTTCAGCATCTCGATGTCCGCCTCGGTATAGGTGCGGTTGCCCTTACGGTTCTTGCGCGGGCTCAGCTGCGGAAACTCCGTTTCCCAAAAACGAATCAGGGAGGGCTTGACTTCGAGCATGTCAGCCACCTCCCCGATGGTGTAGTATTTCTTTTGGATGTCTTCTTGTGCTTCCATCAATCCATTGACTCATTCACTTGATTTGCCTGCCGCTTGAACGCTATGTACTGTTCAGGGGACAAATCAGAGTAAAAATAATCAATTGGATCGATTTTGCTGCCACTCTTCTTGATCTCGTAGTGCAAGTGTGGCCCTTTCGAGAGTCCAGAGTTGCCACTGTAAGCGATCAGGTCGCCCCGCTTCACCTTCTGCCCTACTTGGACATTCACTTTGCTCAAGTGCGCGTACTTGGTCTCGAAGCCGTATCCATGCTGCAGGTCCACAGCCAAACCATAACCATTGGCACCGTGGGCTGCATTGATGACCACACCGTCAGCGGTTGCATAGACAGGAGTTCCCATGGGCGCGCCGAAATCGAGACCCGTGTGGAGCTTGCGGACCTTAAGGATCGGGTGGAAACGGTAGCCAAATCCGCTGATGCAATCCCGGTCAATCGGACGAATGGACGGCATGTGCTTGAGTTCCTCCTCCTTGGCACTGTACATCGTGAGCAAGCGACGGAAAGATTCCTTCTGGATTTTGACCTTGGTGTTCAGGGTCTCCATGCGCTGATTCGTCTCCTCCAAGGATTCCTCCTCGAAGGGCTTGAATTCCGCAGAACCACCTCTACCAGCCTCCCACTCGTCCTTGATGGGATCGGCCTTCAAAATGGCGCGATAGACATCCTCATCCTTCTTGTGAAGTCCTTCAAGGTCAGACTCCAAGCTCGCGATGGCTTCATCGAACTTCTCCAGTTGCTGGGCGAGATCGCGGTTGTCCTGACGAAGCTGCTCAGTGAGGGGATTGCTGGCAAAGTAGAACATGTACACCACGACCACCGCCGCCACAAACCCCGATACCAGCGTGTAGGACAGCACAGTGCGAAGCACCGAATGGCTGTCCACCTTCGCCTTCTCGAAGTTGCACGTCTCCGTGTCGTAGTAGTATTTGATCTTAGCCATACGGTTGCCGTCTTTTTTTCCTAGTTTTACAGCCTTTTTATGAAGGCATACAGTTTAGCGGCATCGGCCGCGCAAAATACGCCGAAAAATGTGAACCCCAGTGAGACCCAGCCCTGCGGGCGGTTATCCACAGCTTATCCACAATCCAAAATTAGCACTCGAAACGATATTCACAAGCGTTCCTGAAAATTTATCCACCAGACGCTGTGCAAAAAACATAGGACTTCACGAGATGAAAACTTCAGCAGAAATCCGCGCCCAGTTCCTCAAATACTTCGAAGAGCGCCAACATCTCATCGTTCAAAGCGCGCCCATCATTGCCAAGGACGACCCCACCCTGATGTTCAACAACTCCGGGATGGCTCAATTTAAGGACAATTTTTTGGGCATCAAACCACCCAAGTCCCCCAGGATAGCTGACACGCAAAAGTGTCTCCGCGCCTCTGGAAAGCACAATGATTTGGACGATGTGGGTCACGACACCTACCATCATACCATGTTTGAAATGCTGGGAAATTGGTCGTTTGGGGACTACTACAAGTCGGAGGCGATCGCTTGGGCATGGGACCTGCTGCACAATGTCTATGGCCTGCCCAAGGACGACATCTATGTCACGATCTTCGGCGGTGACGCTGAAGACAAGATGCCGGAAGACCTTGAGGCATTGGAAGAATGGAAAAGGTGGGTGGACGAAGACCATATTCTCCGCGGCTCCAAAAAGGACAACTTCTGGGAAATGGGGGACACCGGCCCATGCGGCCCCTGCTCTGAATTGCATGTGGACCTCCGCAGCCCCGAGGAGAAAGCAGCCAAGCCCGGCCGCGACCTCGTGAACAACGATCACCCCCAAGTGGTGGAAATCTGGAACCTCGTGTTCATGGAGTTCAACCGCAAGGCCGACAAGTCATTGGAAAGCCTCCCCGCCAAAAACGTGGACACCGGGATGGGCTTCGAGCGCCTTTGCATGGCATTGCAAGGCAAGAAAAGCAATTACGATACCGACCTCTTCCGCCCCTACATCGATTATATGGAGCGGGAATTCGGCTGCAAATACGGCCGGTCTGAGGAGGAAAGCATCGCCATGCGCGTGGTGATGGACCATATTCGCTCCATCTCCTTCTGCATTGCCGACGGGCAGGTGCCCTCCAACTCTAAGGCCGGCTATGTCGTGCGCCGCATCCTACGCCGCGCCTCTCGCTATGGCTTCCAATTCCTGGGCCGCACCGAGCCCTTCCTCTACCAACTCGTGGACGTGCTTTCCGGCATTTATGCCGATGTCTTCCCTGAGGTCGCAGCCCAGAGGAACTTCATCAAGCGTGTGATCGAAGAAGAGGAGAAAAGCTTCCTCCGAACCTTGGACCACGGCACCAAGCTCTTCGACAACTACGTCCGCGAGCACCGTGGCAGCAAGGAAATCGACGGCGAATTTGCCTTCAAACTTTATGACACCTTCGGCTTTCCGGTGGACCTTACCAAGGTCATGGCCAAGGAAAAGGGCTGGACTGTGGACGAAAAGACCTACGAGCGCCTCCTGGAAGAGCAAAAACGCAAGGGTCGTGAGGACTCCGAGCGCAAGATGGGTGACTGGGTGGAGGTCAATGCCATTGACGGCATGCCGGTCTTCATCGGCTATGAGAATACCGAAGGCACCGCCAAAATCGCCCGCTACCGCACCATCGAGACCGCAAAAGGATTGGTGTATCAGATCGTTCTGGATCGGACGCCTTTCTATGCTGAGTCAGGCGGTCAGGTGGGTGACACCGGCTACCTGCGCAGCGTGAACGAGAGCATCCGCGTCATCGACACCAAAAAGGAGAACGACCTGATCATCCACGTGGTGGAAGAGCTGCCCGAAAAACCAGCTGGCGAATGGTCAGCAGTGGTCGATGCAGAACGTCGCCGCCTGATCCGCGCCAACCACAGTGCCACCCACTTGGTGCATGCAGCACTGCGCAAGGTCCTGGGCACCCACGTGGAGCAAAAAGGCTCATTGGTTGCCGAGAAGTCCCTCCGCTTTGACTTCAGCCACTTCCAAAAGGTCACCGATGCAGAGATTGCAGAGGTTGAGCGCATCGTGAATGCCAAGATCGCCGAAGGTGTGCAGCTCAACGAGCGCCGGAACGTCCCGATCGCCGAAGCGCGCACCTTGGGTGCCATGATGCTCTTCGGCGAGAAATACGGCGATGCCGTGCGAGTGATCACATTTGACCCGAAATACTCCGTGGAACTCTGCGGGGGCTGCCACGTCCAAAATACCAGCGAAATCCGCCTCTTCAAGATTGTAAGCGAAGGCTCAATCCAAACCGGTGTACGCCGCATAGAGGCTGTCACGAGCGATGGCGCGATTGCCTACATGGAGGACAAACTGGCCGTTTTGGATAGCCTCACTGGGCTGCTGCGGAATCCTCAAGATCCTTCCAAGGCCCTTGAGGCGCTCATTGAGCAGAACCGCAAGCTGGAAAAAGACCTCCAAAAGCTCCAAGCTGCCGCCGTGGGCGACCTCAAGGACGGGCTCTTGCAGAAGGCGAAAACGGTTGGCGCATTGCTGCTGATCAATGAAGTGGTGGAAGTCCCAAGCGACAAGGAACTCAAGACCCTCGCATTTGACCTGCGCAAAGGCTTGAGCAATGCGGTGATCGTGTTAGGCGCTGTGTTTGATGGCAAGCCCATGCTGAACGTTGTCGTCACCGAGGACCTCGAGAAGGCTGGCAAAGTCCATGCAGGCAACCTGGTCCGTGAAATCGCCAAAGAAATCCAAGGCGGCGGCGGCGGTCAGCCCTTCTTCGCAAGCGCCGGCGGCAAGGATGCTAGCGGCATCGGCCGGGCTGTTGCTAAGGCTGCGGAGCTGTTGGGGTAGGCAATTCCTAGACTTGAATTGTCAAGGATGGACAATGGTGATCTTTCTCGTCATGGCAATCTTTCCATGTGGATGTTTGATCTCCATTCTGAGCAAGTAGGTTCCAGATGCAAAACCGTCCACTGGAATTCGAGCTTGACGTTCGCTGCATTCGGATTGGAAGAGGTTACGTCCATCTAGCCCATATAGGCCAATGTTGATTCGGTGTGGCTGCCCAAAGTCCAAGTTAAGATTCCCACTGGATACCGACCAATGGAAATTTGCTTCGACTTCCTCTGCGACATCTGTAATCGAACTCAGGGCACCAGACTTGATGGCCAAACCTGGGACATCCTCATAAGCCACACGATACAGATTGAGATGCGTGAAACCAGAGGTGGAGTTTACCGACAGATAAATATACCCATAGTGGACATTTCCATTGATCTCGATCAAAACTGGGAGGCTCGTGATAACGCCTAGCGGAAAGGGAAAAATCTGCCCCCAGATGTACAAATCCGATGATAGCTCCCAGAGGTTGGAAGAAAAATTGCTGCCAATCAAGATATTATCATTCAGCCCCCTTGTCTTTCCAGCACCATCGGTCAGCATCATGCTTCCATTCGTAAGACCTTCAATCGAGACGTTATCCGTTGGCCATCCCGTGTATGCCGTTAGCCTGAAGTCATCGAATCCGTCATTGTTAATATCTACAAAAATATACCCACCACCCGGGCCGATATAATTGTTGGGCGGCTGGAATACAATGACCGTTGCGGACAATCGAGCGAAGAAAAGCAAGCAGGAGAGCAGAAGTACAATTTTTTTCATTTTGGCTAATAATCAGAGTGAACTCCTTATCGATTTGATTTGGCGAAGGAAATACATCGTCCACCCATGCATCCCGCCAAGAAGTATTGTTAAAACAAATTTGAGAATTTCTTCAAACAAATCAATGTCTTGCCATATTCACCTCCCATCATCCGGCGGAACAATCTCCTCCCCTGTCTCGGGGTCATAGATCTTTGTCGGGTGCTTCTCCTTCTGCTCTCCGGCAGCAAAGACGATGTTGAGTTCAAAGCGCAAGCCGCGGATTTTGCTGCCGTCGTAGTCGCGGAGCCCGGGAGTCGGCGCTTTGATGACATTGTTCATGCCCACATTGTAGAAAATCCCGAAGCCGACGCTTCCGTATCCCGTCGGACCTTCGAGGCTCAAGCCTAGTGGCAGCAACGCATACACCCGATTCAGCCGGGAACTATCGCCCTGCTCCAAGAAGCCTTCCCTTTTCAGGCAATACATCATCTGCAGGCCGATTTTGGGATTGAAAAACCCGAAGCGTGGCCCAACCTTAAGATCCGCTTCCAATGCAGTGAGTCCGATATTCTGCCCGCCACGCCAGTCCTTCATGATCACCGGGAAGTTCGGGAATCCCCTGTCCTGATCGTTTTTGTAAAGCAAGTTCAGGCCAAACTGCGCCCCGCCATCTTGGAAATATGCCTCATAGTAAGCCCCGAACAGCATATGGCTCCACCAACCATTGACCAATGGATGGTTGTCGGCCCGGAAGAAATGATCGAAGTCCGAACCGAAGCGCAGGCCAAGTCCGCGCTGGGCGTGGAGGGGAGGCATCAAGAAGAAGCAAGACAAGACAATCAAGAGGATTATCCTGCCAATTCCTCGACTCGGACCATCCAAATGCAGTGCATTGCTGTTCATCGATAAGGGAAGGCTTTTGAATAGCTGATTCACAATCCGAAAATATACCAAGGCAATCTAGAAACGAAGGCACTAGCGCAGAATTCGCTATCTCCCTGCTTTGGAAGCAGCATCCCCACCTCCTTGGTCATTGCCGTTCATACCCTCCGTAGCCTTCATGCGCCTTTCATTTGCAATGAACTCAGAAAGGTATTTGCGCTCCTCATCGGTCATCTTGCGATTGATCACCGTCAACTCAACTTCATCGTTTTCAACTCTTTTGCTCATACCCTCTATCGCTAAAGTACTTTTCTATCAACATATTTCCCGCCCGAGTTCGAATGACCATTTGGTCGCCAATCAATCTTTCTGCCCCAAGCTGCTGCTCATAGTGCCCTACAAGCTTTGATTTAGCGAAAAACGACACAAATCCATCGTACCCGAGTTCCAAAGATCGCTTACAAGCGAAGGCGAACAAATTGCCCGCAACCCCGGAAAAGCGCTTGGCCTTTCCTTGATTAAATTTAGCGCTTTCCACCAAATGTATCAATACGTGGTCGTGGTTGTCGGCCATAGAAATCAAACCATGTATTTCCAAGGGGTCGTCCGCCGTTACCAGTTTATATACCCTACGATCGTCCATTTTGCATTCGCTCCTCCAATCGAACCGCCAATTCGTTTTGCGGTAAGTCCGGTCTCCAGAGTGCATAGGGATTAGTTCCGTCCGGAAGGACATCCCACTCCCCACATGCTCAATCGAGTTCGTGAGTTTGTCGATGACCTCATCGATCAAGGCAGCATTTGATTGTTTCATTGGGCAAAAATACCACAATTTAGCCCAAAAAGCAATCTTTTTGACCCGGATTTAGTCCGTTCCGCAAACGAAATTAGCCAAAACGCACTACCTATCGCGCCATATTCGCAATCACCCCTCGTGCAAACTCAATCGATGCCTCGGTCTCGTTCGAGATAATCCCATCCAAAATTGCCTCACGGACGGCATTCTTGATCTGTCCGACTTTGGGGCCGGGGGCGAGTTGGAAAATCTCCATGATCATCTCCCCTGTCAAGGCAGGTTGCCAGTTGCGAATGCGGTCGCGCTCCTCCAGGTCGATGATTTTGGCCTCTACGATGGCAAAGTTGCGCAGGTGCTTCTCGAATTTCTTCTCGTTGCGGGTGGTGATGTCCGCGCGGCAGAGCTTCATCAAGGCATCGATGTCCTCGCCTGCTTCGAACATGAGACGGCGCACCGCGCTGTCCGTCACGATCTCCTGCGCAAGCACGATGGGGCGCAGGTGCAGCTTCACCAGCTTCTGGACAAAGCGCATTTTCCCATCCAGGGGCAACCGCAGGTCACGGAAAATCCTCGGCACCCAGCGCGCACCCATGTCCTCATGCCCGTGGAAAGTCCAGCCTTGCTTGGGGTAGTACTTCTTGGTCGCGGGCTTCGCGATGTCATGCAAAACCGCAGCCCAGCGCAACCACAGGTCGTCGCTGAGTTGGCAGACATTGTCCACGACCTGTAGGGTATGGTAGAAATTGTCCTTGTGTCCGCGCCCATCCACGAAATCCACCCCATGCAACTTCACGAAGTCCGGGAAGATGATGTGCAGCAATCCCGTGTCAAACAGCAGTTTGAAGCCGCGCGAAGGCACCCGAGCCAGGATGATCTTGTTCAATTCCTCCGTGACCCGCTCCTGCGACACGATGGGAATCCGTTCCTTGTTACGGGCGATGGATGCATAGGTCTTGTCCTCGATGAAGAAGCCGAGCTGCGTGGAAAACCTGATCGCGCGCATCATGCGCAATGGATCGTCGCTGAAGGTGACATCGGGATCCGTTGGCGTGCGAATGATGCCAGCCTTCAAGTCCTCCAAGCCTCCGAACGGGTCACCCAACATGCCATAATCGTCCTCATTGAGGGAAATGCTCAGGGCATTGATCGTGAAATCGCGGCGGATTTGGTCATCTTCCAATGTCCCCTCCTCCACGATGGGCTTGCGCGACTCCCTGCGATAGCTCTCCTTGCGTGCCCCGACGAATTCCACTTGGAAATCCTCGTGCATCACCATGGCGGTGCCAAAATTCTCAAAAAAGGAGAAGCCGTCGCTGCCGATGTCCTCTGCAAATGCCTTTGCCAAATCAATCCCGCGTCCTTCTACGACGATGTCAATGTCCTTGCAGGGACGACCAAGCAGGTGGTCGCGCACATAGCCGCCAATCACGTAACTGCGCAGGCCCAAACGCCGCGTGGTTGCGCGCAATTTTTCAAACAAAGGATGGGAAATCGCCTCCTGTAGGTTCATGGGTTTGCATTTTGGTGACTCAATCAATTCTCAATGCGGATTCGCCGCCTTGTTTCGCTCGCGGTGGCAAATCTACTGCAATCAAGTCCAAAAGGGAAGCCCTAAGGCGAAATCAATGGCTCATGCCGGTGAGCGGAGGAAGCGATGCGGGAGCGGTCGAGGCCATGCCGATGCTTTCCGTTACGTAGTCCTGCACCAGCGACGGGAACACACCGAAGACCAGCACCAAGATCACAAGCAGCACAATGCCAGCCACTGGGCCCATGTTCGTGGAGGCAACCACCTTGGGGCGATCCTTCTCGTCAAAGTACATGGTCCGCACCATATTGATGTAGTAGTAGGCGCCGACAACCGAGGTGAGGATACCGATGATCGCGGGAACCACGATGCCGTCAGCAATCGCGGCAGCAAAGACGAAGTACTTACCCATGAACCCAGCGAGGGGCGGGATGCCAGCAAGTGAGAACAGGAAGATCGACAGCGCGGCACCCAGCCAAGGGTTGCTACGGCCAAATCCTTTCCAGCTAGCGATGCTATTGTCCTCATGTGTGGATTCTGCCATGCCCACGAGACCGAAGGCACCGATATTCATGAGGGTGTAAATCAGCATGTAGAACACCACCGATTCCAGACCACGCTCGCCGCTCATCACAGACAGCAGCACGTAACCCGAGTGTGCGATGCTGGAGTAAGCGAGCATGCGCTTCAGGTTGGTTTGGCGGGCGGCGACGATGTTGCCATAGATCATGGTCGCGAGTGCGCAGCCCAGGATCACATAGCGCAACTTCTCATCAGTGGCAATCGCGGGATGCACGTTCAGGAACATTGCCAAGGCGATGAATGCCGCAGCCTTGCTACCCGTGGCCATGAAGCCTGTGAGCGGCGTCGGGGTACCTGTGTAAACGTCCGGCGTCCAAGCGTGGAAGGGGAACGCGCTCACCTTGAAAAGGAAGCCGATCACCAACATGCCCAAACCGGGATAAAACAACGGGCTCGTAGCCAATGCAGCCACGTCCATTGCGCTGAAATTCGTGGAACCGGCACCTCCGTAGATCAATGCGATGCCATAGACAAAGAAGCCTGTGGCAAATGCACCGAGCAGGAAATACTTGAGACCAGCCTCATTGCTCCGTGCGTCACGCTTGTACATTGCAGCCATCACGTAGAGGCAGATGGACATGGTTTCCAGACCGATGAAGGTGACAATCAGGTCATTGGAGTTCGCGAGCATCACCATGCCAGTGAGCGCGAAGACGAGAAGCGAATAGATGTCGTGAATCTGAGCAGGCTGCCGCTTCATGTAGTCCCCCACGAAAAAGAGGGTGAAGAGGCCGGAAATGCAGAGGAAGATATGCACCATGGAGGCCATGCCATCGGTCCGCATCATGTTTTGCATGGACAGCGGTTGTGCCGTAGCGCCAAGCCCTTCCAACACGTTGGGGCAGGCGAGGACACAGGACAGCAAGATGCCAATGCCGCTCATCCAAGGCAGGGCCTTGTACATCTTGAAGGCGTCCATGAGCATCAAGACCATGCCCGTGAACAGCAACACCAAGATGGGCGAAACCATCAGTGCGTCATTACTAGTAACGATTTCCATGCCTTCTCAGCTCGAATTTTCTATTCAAATGGCCCCAAATAGGCCAAAATCGACTAACGGGGCTAAAATTAGCATATCCCCCCATAGATTCAAAAATCAGGGGGAGTTTTTTGCCCACCGTCTCGGCAGCGCCCTGATTTTCATCAGCATCCGCACAATTTCCGAAGCCGCCTCTTGACTTTTCGGATTTCCGTCATTTACTTCGCTAACAAATGTTAGGTAGGGGGATTCTGAATGGCTGTAAAAGCTAGTCTTGACCGGAAAGCACAGATCGTCATCGCGGCCGAGCGGCTGTTCAATGAGCGTGGATACCTTGCCACGAGCGTCCGTGACCTTGCTGAGGAATTGGGCATGGAGGCTGCAAGCCTCTACAGCCATTTCAAAAGCAAGGACGACATCCTCTGGACCATCGCGGATCGTTGCGCTTCGGAGTTTTTCGACAAGATCAGGCCCATCGCCGAATCCCAACTCCATACCCAAAAGAAGCTCACGGACATGATCATCGCCCACATCGGGGTGATCACACGCAACATCAATGCGGCTGCGGTCTTCTTCCGCGAATGGCGGCACATTGCAGAGCCGAGGAGAAGCGAATACGCCATCCTGCGCAATGAATACGAAGAGATTTTCCGCCAAGTCGTTCGCAAGGGCATCGAGGAAAACCTCTTCAAAAACCACGATGAGGGCTTCAGCACACGGACCATCATGAGTGCCGTGAACTGGACTCATACATGGTACCGAGCCGACGGTGAGCTCACAAGCGAGGAAATCGGCCAACACTTGGCAGGGATCCTCTTGCATGGATTGGTGAGGACCGTGTGAGGTTGGGAGCGGCGAACGCGATCCACCTACTTGATTATTCATTACTCATTGTTAATTATCAATTGTCGTATGTACGGTGCGTTGACAGTAACAGAGTTTGACAACTACGGCAGGGACCTCAAGGACGAGGATCCCATCCTGCTGGAGGAGTTTCAGGCCAAGATCGACCGCGGGGAAAAGATCGAGCCTCAGGATTGGATGCCTTTCCTGTACCGCAAGCAGCTCATCCGCATGATCGAGCAGCACGCGCACAGCGAAATCATCGGGGCATTGCCGGAGGGGACGTGGATCACCCGTGCGCCAGGCTTCCGCCGCAAACTCGCCCTCATGGCCAAGGTGCAGGACGAATCCGGTCACTGCCAACTGCTGTACTCTGCCGCGGAAACGCTCGGCAAGTCCCGCGAGGAAATGATCAACGACCTCATCAGCGGCAAAAGCAAGTACAGCAACGTCTTCAACTACCCGGCAAAAACCTGGGCCGACACAGCTGTGATCGCATGGCTCATCGACGCGGGCGCCATCGTCAATCAAACCACCAACGCCAAAGGCAGCTACGGCCCCTACTGCCGTGCCTTGGAGCGGATTTGCTACGAAGAATCCTTCCACCTTAAATACGGCCACGACTCTGTGGTTCACCTCGCCACGGGCACCCCGACACAGCGTGCCATGGTGCAGGAGGCGCTGAACCGCTGGTGGAAACCCATCATCCACTTCCACGGCCCGCCCGACAAGGTCAGCCAACACACCGATGTGCTCGTTCGCTGGAAGGTCAAGATGGCCACCAATGACGAGATGCGCAACACCTTCCTCGACACATACGTGCCCAAAATCCGCGAACTCGGTCTCTCCATTCCTGATCCGAACCTGCACCGCGACGAAAACGGCATCTGGCAATTCTCCGATCCCGATTGGAACGAATTCTATGAGGTCATCAATGGCAACGGCCCCTGCAATGCCGAGCGCATCGCCGTCCGCCGCATGGCCGAGGAAAATGGCCGCTGGGTGCGCAAAGCCCTCAAGGTTTACAGCGGTTCCTACGTGGCTCCCCTCTCCTAATCCCAGACGATCATGAAACTCAATTCTCTCGATCCTCGCATCACCCGCGCCGATCTGCCGGCCGAAAACGAATACCAGCCCAAGGGCGATCTCGACCAATGGGAGACCTTCGAAGTCTTCCATCAGACCTCCCGCGGTGCGCAACACGTCCACGTTGGCAGCGTCCATGCGCCGAGCGCCGAAATGGCCATCATCTTCGCCAAGGAGCAATACGCTCGGCGCATGAAGTGCGTGAACCTCTGGGTCGTGCGTACAAGCGCCATCAGCGCCACGAGCTACGCGGACGCCGACATGTTCGAGCCCGCCACCGACAAGAGCTACCGCGAGGCGTTTGGCTACAAGAACAAACACCTCATCCAAAAATTCAACGAGGAGCGCAGCCAAGCCGCCCACTAGAATCGATCAGCCGCGTAAGCACCAAAAATTCTGAAATTCAGCTAATTCCGAAATTCTGATCCATGAACATAGACGCTATCAAGGACCTCCTCTACCGCCTCGGTGACGACGACCTCATTCTCGGTCACCGTCAAAGCGAATGGACCGGCATCGGCCCGATTTTGGAGGAGGACATCGCATTTTCCAGCATGGCCCAAGACGAGATCGGCCATGCTCAGGCATATTATGTGTTGCTGAACGAAATTTTCGGCGAGCCCACCCCGGATCAGATTGGGTTTGGCCGCAAATCGGAGGCCTTCCGTTGCAGCCAATTGGTGGAGTACCCCATCGGGGACTACGCCTTCAGCCTGATGCGCCACGCGCTCTACGACATCGCCGAGTCCATCCGCTTGGAGGATCTGACCAAGAGCAGCTTCCGCCCACTCGCCGAGCTAGCCAAGAAATTCCTCCGCGAGGAGCGCTACCACTACCTGCACGCCACCACATGGCTGAAGCAGCTCGGACGCGCCACTGACGAGGCCAACAACAACCTGCAGATCGCCCTGGAAACCGTGTATCCCATGGCCCTCAGCCTCTTCGAGCCCACATCCCAGGATGCGGCCTTGGCTGCCGAAGGCATCCAATCGAGCGAAGCTGAACTCGAAGCCCGGTGGGTGGCGGCCGTAGCGGCACTCTGCAACGACTGCGCCCTCTCAGTTCCTGCCGTTGCGGACAAAACCGCCCACTATGGCGGCCGCGCAGGCAAGCACACTGAGCACCTGGGCAAGCTCCTGGCGGAAATGGACGAGGTCTTCGCGATCGATCCCACTGCAGTTTGGTAAGCCATGATCACTGAGGCCGAGGTCTATCAAGCCCTGGAAGAGGTCCGTGACCCGGAAATTCCGGTGATCTCTGTGGTGGACCTCGGTATCATCCGCGATGTATTGATCGCGTCCGATGGCGGCGTGACTGTGCAGTTGACCCCGACCTTTGCAGGCTGCCCGGCCATCCACCAAATGAAGGACGACATCCTCCGAGTGCTCAAGGACCATGGTGCCTCCGACACCCGGGTGGATGTGATGTACAATGAGCCATGGAGCTCCAACCTCATCAGCCCCAAAGGCCGGCAAATCCTCAAGGATTTTGGCCTCTCCCCTCCCCCAGCCTTTGATGGGATGCTCACGCTAGAGGTTTTGGAAAATGCCGTCTGCCCGAAATGCAGCTCCAACAACACCTACCTCATTTCCCCATTCGGACCAACCGCCTGTCGCGCCGTCCACCATTGCCGGAATTGCCAAGAGACGTTCCAGCAATTCAAGCCGCTCTGAACAGCTAGCAGAGAGCAATTAGCAGATAGCAGTTCTGCTGGGTCCTTCACCTCCGGGCTTTCGATGGCCATTTGCTCAATGCCGTCTGAAAATGATGAGCCCCGACTGAGAAGGTCGGGGCCCTGAATGCCCTGTAGCATTCCTCTCTAAAATTCTTGATATGTGACAGAGGGTATCCACTTGGGATTCAACCTCGCCACTGACGGGCAAACAGGCCCCTTAACAAGAAACCCAAAGAAGGCAACCACATTCAGAGCCTCGCTCTTCCATCCACCGCTAGGTTGCCCAGCTATACTTCAAATGTAACAGAATTTATTCGCCAAAATCAAGAGGAAAACGCGGCTTCCTATGCGATTGTGAATAATTCTTGCCGATTTGCTAGCCCCATAAATGCATCAGGCGCCCAAATGCATGAGCGCCTGATGCCATCATCGATAGGTGAACTTATTGGATCACCAGCTTCACCATCATCCTGCTTCCATTGGAGGTCAGGGACAGTAGATAGACGCCCTTGCTCAAGTGGCTGAGATCCAGATCGCCTGAGTAGCTGACCGCGCTACGCAGGACGTCCTGGTGCAAGACGCGCCCCGCGAGGTCCAGGACTTCCATTGTCACCTCTCCCCTGCGGTACAGTTCCAATTGGTAGTGGAACATGCCTGTGCTGGGGTTGGGATAGACATCGAAGCTCGAAGCGAAGCTGCCTTCATCAGCATTGACATACTGGTTCACGTCCACAATCTGCATGAAGGTGTCTCGGCAGAAGCCGTCGGTCGCGATCAAGCGCACGTTGTACACGCCCAAGGCGGCGAAGTTGTGAACCGGGTTTTGCTGTGTGCTGAAGGTGCCATCATTGAAATCCCAATCCCAAGTATTGACGGATCCACTGCTCTGGTCAGTGAACTGCACGGGGAAGAAGACATTGGCAGTGGCAGGAGCTGTGAATGCAGCAGTGATGCCGGGTACCTGATTGAGGATAATGTTGTCACCTGCGGTGCAGCCAAATTGGTCAGTGACGGTGACGGAGTAGGTTCCGGGCTGCGTCACAGTGATCCACTGCGTGGTCTCGCCGGTGCTCCAGAGAAAGTTCGACCCTGAGTTGCCAGCATTGATGGTTCCGTATCCGCCTTGGCAAATGTTGGTGTTGGGGCCGAGGTTGACACTCAGGTTGGAGAATGTGATGTTCACTGTATCCACACCTTGGCAGCCATTCGGAGCGGTCACGGTCACGAGGTAGGTGCCTGCTGCGGCGACGGTGATGCTCTGCGTATTCGCGCCTGTGCTCCAGTTGTAGCCGCTACCAGGATGTCCCGCATTCAACACCATATTTTGGCCGTTGCAGAGCATGGTATCGCTGCCTGCCTCCACGATGAGCACAGGACTCACCGTGATGTTGACGTTGTCCTGAGAGGAGCAACCAACTGCATTGGTCACGGTGACGGAGTAGTTGCCCGTGGTGGTCACAGGTACGGTCTGCGTGGTAGCGCCATTGCTCCAAACATAAGACGCACCAGGGTTACCTGCATCCAAGACATTGCCAGGTCCGCATAGCGTCCGATCAGGCCCGAGGCTAACCACAGGGGCAAGCACGATCTGAAGGCCAATGGTATCCGAGGAGGTGCAACCGAAGGGAGAAGTGACCGTCACCGCGTAAGCCCCAGGATTGTTCACGACGATCACTTGTGTCGTGGCACCGGTGCTCCATTGATAGGTGGTACCTGTCAGTCCATTTCCGGCGTTCAATACCGCCAATCCACCTAGGCAGAATGTCGTGTCGGGGCCGAGGTTGAGGTTCGGATTCGGATTCAGGTTCACAGTAACGGTGTCAACGAGGCTACATCCTGCTGGAGTGGTCACTGTCACGTAGTAGTTGCCTGCGGTCGCAGGGGTCGTTGTCTGCGTCGTTGCGCCATTGCTCCAGAGAAAAGTTCCACCAGCATTTTGGGCATCCAAGATGGTGGTGTTGCAGACGGTGACGGTGTCATTGTTGTAGGGCAGGCTCGGCAGGCTATCGATCACCACGACAATGGTGTCAGATGCCCGGCAGTTGTTGGAGTCGATGGCATAGACGGAATAGGTTCCAGTGGAGTCGATGATGAGGAAGTCACTGGTTTGGCCTCCACCCCAAAGGAAGGTTTGGAATGCGACTGTATCTGCATAAATGCGAGTGGTCCCGCAAAAAGCGGTATCCGGCCCGAGGCTTGTGGTGACCGTGATGCCGGTGAACTCGTCTGCACCCATATCGGGGTTGGTGAGTGACCGGGTCTGCTCATCGATGTCCAATGTGATGCCAATCGGGGTGCCCAAGTTGTCAGCAGGACTGCAGACCACGTGCAGATTCGTGACTCCTATGAATCCAGGATCATCTTCAATGGAGTTTTGGTTGTGTTGCGGCACATTGTTCCTCCAAAGCGTAAGGTTGCCGAATGTCAACCCTGACCAGCTTGCAAGCGTTGTACCATTGGTATAGTACATGTTGTAATTCAGGGTCTGAATAGACGCAGCATTCAAGACATATAAGCATGTGCTGCCCCCCCCAAGGAAGTAACCTCCTCCGGAGAGAATGTTGTTGACAATGCGGAGGCTGTCTGTATTCGGCGGACTGGCAGTGATGTACATACAGTAGCCGGTACCACCGCTCATTCGAACACTGTTATGGTAAAAGTCAATGTCTCGCGAAGCATTCACATAAATGCCATAGGCCGTAGAGGTGCTCTGGAAATTAGCACCGATCATGTTGTTCAAGACCTTGCCAGTGCCTGAGTTATTGTTGTTCGCATAGCTCATGTAAAGTCCATAGGTCCCGATAGAGTGGATCGTGTTCCCCTCTACCCTGAGGTTACCCTGGTTGTAGTACATGTAAAGACCATTCGCGAAGGTGGTAAATGTCCCGCTCGTTCTTCCGATGATCGTATTGTCTAGAAAATGAGGATTGCTCTGATAATAGGAGTAGATCCCGTAGTAGTAGAAGTCGATGAACTTATTG
This sequence comes from Bacteroidia bacterium, assembly GCA_046329055.1. Lineage (GTDB taxonomy): Bacteria > Bacteroidota > Bacteroidia > J057 > JADKCL01 > JADKCL01. Next base: position 2,223 of record JAXLVK010000094.1, on the reverse strand, counting down.
TTGATGAACCGATTTCCATCGCAATAGGAGGTGGTATTGATCCCATTCATCCTTGCCCCATAGTACCCATTCCGCACGATGGAGTTGCTCATCGTGAAGTAGTTCGCGGAGTTTTGGAAGGTGGAGTAGGTCGCACCCGATGCCACGACACCGATATGGTAGGCTGAGGTTGCATTGCTGGGCAGCACCATCACGCAGGAATCTACCGTGTTGTGGTCAGCAGCATTGGTGAGCTTGAGGCAGCTGCCATAGGTCACCCCCAGTGAATTGAACTTGATGCTGCGGAAGGTCACCCAGTCCGCGCTGTCCAAGGTTACCACCGAGCCGTTCGCTGTGCTGATGCTAGATTGGATGGTCACCAGGCTGGTGTCGCCGCCATCGATGGTCACGGTGTTCACGTTGGAGGTGCCATTGATGTAACCGATCGTGAAGGTCTGGTTATAGACACCAGGGGCGACATTGACCAAGACGGGCCCGGAAATGCCGCAACCTCCCAGCGCGGACGCCAGATCGTAGAAGCTATTGAAATTGGTGCCACCAGTTGCAAGTGCGCCGTTTACCGTATAGGTGCCGAGCATGCCCGTGCATACACCGATACAGGTTTGATCGCTTGCATCAGGGTCGCCCAATATCGACGGGCTGATGCGCACACAGAAATTGTAGCTCCCTGCAAGCGTAATGGTCCACGGTGTGGAGAAGGTGAAGGTCTCCTGTGTGCCGATGCTGGCCATGGTCGTCGGCGTGAACGTCTGGGTCACCGCCCAAGTGGTTCCGCCATCGGTGGAGTACTGAAGCGTGATCGGAGAGCCATTCAGGGAGTTGCTGCCATTGTTTTGCAACTGGACTTGAACGGTGTTGGGACCCAAAGCGGGCACCACAGGCGAGACGATCTGATTGATGTCAACGTCCACCGGAGGGATATTGAATTCGTCAGCACCCACGTCGTTGATCAGGTCGGGCGGCAGCGGGCGCATCTGATTGTCAAAGTCCACAGAGGTCGCCAAACCAGTTGCCCAGTTGCTGAGCGGCGCACCCCAGGTGTGGAGGTTCGTGCTCGAGACGTAGTTGGGCCAGTTGGATTGGCAGTTGGTGTTGAAAAATGGCCAACCGGATTGCAATGCACCCAGGTTCGGATAGTTCGAGTTGACGAAGTAGGCCAGGTTGCTGCCCGCGGAGTAGTAATTGTTGTAGCCAAGGGCATTCACGCCCGTGGTATTGGTCATGTACAAGGCATAGCTGGTAGCACCAGTCACTGTCGTTGCAAACGAATTGTTCTGGATATCGAGGTTGTCCATGGTTCCCGTGACGAACAATGCACGTGCACCGCTGCCATTGAGATTGTCACAAAGCACCGAATTGTGATGGATATTCAGGTATCGCGGGGTGGAGATGTAGAGGCCGTAGGAGGTTCCCGTAGTCTGGAAACCGCCCCCCACCATGTTGTTGACGAGGTTGCTGTAGCTGTTGGAGCTTTGGTTGGGCGTGAAGACATAGACGCCATAGAGTCCGGCTCGGATGACGGAGTTTCTTGCAAAAGTGAACTCCTGAAGGTTGCGCAACTGCGCGCCGTACCCGGAAGTATATCCCTGGCGCATCGCAATGGCGTTTCCGGTGGCACTCATCAAGTTGAGGTAGGAAACATAAAGACCCGTATAGTAGGGGTCTGTGATGGTGTTGCCATCGATAACAACCCCAGTTGAAAGCGAACCTGTACTGCCATTCACGGCGATCCCGACGTATCCACCGATGATGGTATTGTTGCTGAGGGTCAGGTTGGTAACTGCAGATGAGAGGGAAGTATAACTTGTCGAGGTAACGACCCCCACCTTGCCGGAAGCGGTCGTGGTCGTGGGCATGAGGAGACGGCAGCCGGAGACAATGTTGTTGTCGGCATTGGTCATGAGCTGCACGGGAAATCCATAGGTGACACCCTGGTTTTCGATACCCAGATTCAAAATCCGGATATAGTCAGCCCCATTGAGGCGGATGGTGTAGTCTCCAGCAACTGTACTGGCAAACGAAATGATCCTCGTCAACGGATCCACGCCGTCGAATGTGATCGTGTTCAAGGACGAGGCTCCCGTGATCGCAGGGATGATGATGTGCTCAGTGTAGGTGCCCGCAGCCACTGTGAACACCACAGGTCCAGTCACCCCGGCACCATTCGCTGGGCCACCGTCACTTCGGACACCGCTGCTCAGATCCGAAACGGCCGAGGTAAAA
>JAXLVK010000093.1:0-22636 GCA_046329055.1 Bacteroidia bacterium | reverse complement strand
CACCCTGCTCATCTTCTGGGCCAGGAATGATGTAGATCGTATCCCCGTAAAGCCGAGCGATCGATTCCAGATCTGTGATAAATGGCTCGCTCATGCGGGTTGTTGGAGTTTGAAGTGCTGCACAGCCATGTCCCTCACGGAATTCCCAATCGCCAGTGCGGAAGTCGCGGCGGGCGAGGGTGCGTTCAAGACGTGGATGCTGTCCTCGCGGTATTCGATCTTGAAGTCGTCGATCATGGCCCCTTCAGGATCGAGTGCCATGGCGCGGACTCCGGAACGGCCCGGTTCGAGGTCGTCCATCTCCAAGTCTGGGATGAGGCGACGCAATTGCTTGAGGAAAAGCCGCTTGGAAAATGCCCTGCGGTATTCATCCAGACCGAATCGCCAGAGTTTGAAGAACAACTTCCAAGTGCCCTTGTAGGTCAATGCCTCCCAAGTGTCACGCAGGCTGAACGAAAACTTGCCATAGCCTTCACGCTTGAAAACGAAAACGGCATTGGGTCCGCACTCGATGCTACCGTCCACCATCCGGGTGAAATGCACGCCTAGGAATGGCACCTGAGGATTCGGAACAGGATAAATCAGGTTCTTGACCTTGTGCTTGCCCTTCTCGGTGAGGTCATAATAGTCGCCACGGAATCCGACAATGCGCATCTTCAGGTCCTGGGCGCCATCCATTTTCGCGAGCCGATCCGACTGCAATCCGCCGCAAAAAATCACATGGCGACCATGAAAGCGTTGCTTGGTTGTGCTCACCACACGGTGTCCATCCACCCTGTCCACGCCGATGACCTCCTGCCCCGTCAAAACCTTGCTCTTGGGATTGGTCTTGGTGATGAGTTCGCCAAGTTTTTCGGTCAGGCCCCGGAAGTCGATGATACCGGTGCAAGGCACCCATATCCCCGCAATGGCGTTTTTCACGTGCGGCTCGATTTCACGGACGCGGTCGGCACCGATTTTCTCAATGCCCTCCACGTTGTTTTGCAGGCCATTGTTGAAAATCTTGTCCAGGAAGGGCAATTCGCTCTGATCGGTTGCCACGACAATCTTGCCGCAGATGTCGTGGCGGATGCCGTGCTGCTGCGCGAATGCGACGAGTTCATGGCGGCCCTCCACGCAGTTCTTGGCCTTGTAAGACCCCGGCTTGTAGTACAAGCCGCTATGGATCACACCGGAGTTGCGCCCTGTTTGGTGGTTCGCGAGGCGATCCTCCTTCTCGAGCAGCAGCACCCGCAGGTGGGGAAATGCCTCTTGCAGCTTCCATGCGCTCGCGAGCCCCACCACGCCGCCGCCCACCACGATGATGTCGTACAGTTCTTGATCCACGCTCAAAATGTCCTCCTGTATTGCATTCCAGATTTTGCGACGCAAATAAAACACTTTTCGGGCATAGCTGAGGGACGTGTTTCGCACATATTGCCCCCGAAAACAGCAAAGGCCCCGATTGGGGCCTTTGCATTATCGTTCGCTTTCGAAGGAATTATTCCTCTTCAGCGCTCTTGTCGTGAGATTCCTCGGTGGAGTTTTCCTCAACCTCGGTTTCAGCGGAGGGCTCAGCGTTGCCGCCTTTGCCCATGCTCTTCAGCTTGGCCTCAGCCTTCTGACGCTCTTCGGACTCGAGTTGAGCCTTGAGAGCGGCGAGAGCGGAGATTTCGCCGAGGGTCGTCGTCTCTGCCTTGGGCTTCGGAACAGCAGGACCCTGCTGCTTCTTGCCTTGGCCGCCGCCGCCACCTTGGCGCTCGCCACCTTCACGCTTGCCGCGACCGCGGTTGTCGCTTTCGGTGCCGATTTCTTCGTCCCAAGTAGCACGGTGGGAGAGCACGAGTTTCTTGGCGTCTTTGTTGAATTCGATCACCTTGAACTCGTAGGCCTCACCGGTCTTGAGCTTGGGTTGGCCCTCAGCCACCTGCATGTGCTTGCTGGGGACAAAGCCTTCAACGCCGTACTCCAGTTCCACGATGCCACCCTTGTCATTGTAGTTGAGCAGGGTGCCTTTGTGGGTAGAGCCAACGAGGAAGATGCTTTCGAAGGTGATCCAAACGTCTTCGGTGAGCTGCTTGTGGCCCAGGCTCAGACGGCGGTTTTCGACGTCCACGTCCAGCACGACCACTTCCAGTTTCTCATCCTTCTTGATGAATTCGCTGGGGTGGCTGTACTTCTTGGTCCAAGACAGGTCGCTGATGTGCACGAGGCCGTCCACACCTTCTTCCAGCTCGACGAAGAGGCCGTAGTTGGTCATGTTGCGGACCGTACCCACGTGGCGTGTGCCAGGAGCGTACTTGGTGCCGGCATTGAGCCACGGATCGTCCTTGCTCTGCTTGAGGCCGAGGGACATCTTGCGCTCGTCGCGGTCGATGCTGAGGATGGTAGCTTCCACCTCGTCGCCGATCTTGAAGAGTTCGGTCGGGTTCTTGAGGTGCTGCGACCAGCTCATCTCGCTCATGTGAACGAGACCTTCCACGCCAGGCATGATCTCTACGAAGATGCCGTAGTCAGCGACAGTCACGACGCGACCCTTGATGCGGGAGCCTTCCACGAGGGTGTCAGGCAGCGATTCCCAAGGATGCGGCATGAGTTGCTTCATGCCTAGGCTGATGCGCTTCTTGTCCTCGTCGAACTCGAGCACAACCACGTTGACTTTTTGATCCAGATCCAGAACTTCCTCGGGGTGGTTGATACGGCCCCAAGAGATGTCCGTGATGTGGAGCAGACCGTCCACGCCACCCAAGTCGATGAACACACCGAAGTGAGTCATGTTCTTGACGGTACCCTCGAGGACCTGACCTTTTTCCAGGTTCTTGAGGATCTCCATGCGCTGCTGCTCGATGTCCTTCTCGATGAGGACCTTGTGAGAGATGACGACGTTTTCGAACGGATGGTTGATCTTGACAACCTTGAAGTCCATGCTCTTGCCCACATAGGCGTCGAAGTCGCGCACAGGCTTGACGTCGATTTGGGAGCCGGGAAGGAATGCCTCGATGCCATCGATGTCCACCACGAAACCGCCTTTGGTACGGCGCTTGATGAGACCTTCGATGATGACGTCTTCGGTTTCTGCTTTGAGAATTTTGTCCCAGGTGATCATGTGCTTGGCACGCTTGCGTGACAAGATCAACTGGCCATTCATGTCTTCTACTGTCTCCAGATAGACCTCAACTTTGTCGCCGGTCTTGAGGTCGTTTTTGTCACGGAACTCAGCCAAGGGAACAATGCCCTCGGACTTGAAGCCGATGTTCAGGATGACATCCTTTTCGGTGACATACACCACCGTACCGGTGACGATTTCACCCTCCTTGACTTCGGAGAGGGTGCCCTGGTAGAGGGACTCGAGGCGAGTACGCTCATCGCGGCTGTAACCACCTTCGGCTTCTTCCCAGTCGAATTCGTCTTCGAATTCCTCGGTGACTTTTTTGCCCTTTACGGCAGGGGCTGCCTTTTTTTCCGCTTTCGGCTGCGCAGCGGGAGCGCTCTGAGCGACCGGTTCTGCGACCGGCTCCACTTTCGGAGCCTCAACTTTGGGCTCCTCGACTGCTGGTGTCTCCGGCTGCTCGACTTGCGGAACTTCTGGATCCACGCTTTTTACTTCGTTTTCAATTTCTGACATGTAGTTTTTAAAACTCCTTTCATCCCAAGATTTCTTGGGAGGGCCAAAGATAGCGGGCTGATCCTGAATTTCAAATCAAGGGCATTGAATTAATAATGAATAATTAACAAAGAACGATTGAAATTGGGCTGGAGAGGTCGTTATTCATTGTTCATTGTTAATTATTCATTCTACCGAGGAGCGTGTAGTTTTGTGGGATGAGCGAGTATCTCACCATCAATCCGGGGGAAATCAAGACCAAATTCCTCCACGCCTACCTTCTCGGGTCGGTTGCTCCACGTCCGATTGCATTTGCGAGCACGATCAGCAGGGACGGTGTGCCCAACTTGGCTCCATTCAGCTTTTTCAACGTGTTCAGCTCCAATCCGCCGATGCTCATTTTCAGTCCTGCTAGGCGCGTCCGCGACAATACCATCAAGCATACCTTGCAAAACGTGATCGCGGTGCCGGAGGTGGTGGTGAATGTGGTGAGCCATGCGATTGTGGAGCAGATGAACTTGGCGAGCACGGAGTATCCGGATGGTGTGAATGAATTCGATAAGGCTGGATTCACTGCGGTGCCGAGTGACCTGATCCGCCCCTTCCGGGTGGCGGAATCGCCCGTGCAGATGGAGTGCAAGGTCGTCGAGATCAAGCCGCTTGGGAATGGCGGGGGCGCTGGTCAATTGATTTTTGCACAGGTCGTGCGGATGCACATTAATAAGGATGTGCTCGACGAGTCCGGGAACATCGATCCGCACAAGATCGATCTCGTAGCAAGGATGGGCGCCAACTTCTATTCACGAGCAAGCGGAGCTTCTGTTTTTGAGGTCGAGAAGCCCTTGGACATCCCTGGAATTGGGATCGATGCGCTGCCGGCATTCATCCGCGACAGCCATGTTCTGACTGGAAATGAATTGGGGCGCCTGGGCAATGTCCCTGCGCTGCCATCACGGGATGAGGTGCTCGCCTGGTGGAATTCAAACGGTGCATCCTACTCGGGCGCTGATATCGAGGCAGTAGCGAGGCAGGCCCTTGCTGCTGGGGACAAGGTAACGGCATTGTATTTGCTTCTGAAACCCTGGTTGGCCTAGCCTCGATTGGAAATGACACGATTCAAGAAAAGACTCCTCCCCTCTCTCCTGCTGATTGCAGTGGCGGTTTTGGCCATTGCTGCCGTGCATCCGTCGCTGGAAATGGGCAAGCCGAAGGGCGAGAAGCACAAGGGGAAATACTTCAAGCGGACTGGCATCGTCGCCCAGGGCAAAAATTGTGGCGTGGACAGCGCGGGCGGCATGGTCATTCGCCTGGACGAGGAGCATGAAAATCCGCTCTTCCAAAGCAAGTCCCAGAACATGATCCACCTCCTGCTGTGGTTCCAAGACAGCATCGTGGCCGGGAAGCGCTATGAATTGCCGAATCCTCGGGTGCAGGTCTGCTATTGGGAGCAGGGAGACCTCCTGATGTTCCATACCCAAAAGGCGATCGGATGGATTGAATTTTCCGAATCAAATCCTCCGCAGGCGATAAAGGGCCGCATGGACATGAAACTCGTCGAGCCCGACCACAACATGAGCAATTCCGACTACCACTACCTGGGCGGGCAGATTGAGTGCCGGGTCGCCGACCGCGAGTAGCTGGAATTTGCCTAATTTCCCTCCATGATCGATCGCCTGCTCGGGTGGCTGGACCGGCTCCTGATCCCCATTTGCTTCCTGATCGCCTTGACGGCGGGTCTGCGTTCGCATCCCGGTTGGCAGGTGCAGCGCATGATCTATTCGGATGGCGAGGGCTATTACCTCTACCTGCCGGCGCTGTTCATCTATGGGGACTGGAAGGCATTCGATGGAACCGATGGGATCACGCAGCTGACATGTTGCACCGAGCGGGAGGACCGTCAGGTGGTCACACGTTATACTTATGGTGTCGCCTTGCTGGAAATGCCGTTTTTCCTGGCAGCGCATGGATACAGCAGCATTGTCCATGGGCCGGGGAGCGAACCGCCTGCGGATTGGCATACGCGGTACGACGAGGAGGCCTCCCTGCGGATGATGGAGCGCAAGTACACGCCGCTGCGCGGGCAGGCGACAGGATTTTCCGATCCTTATGCCTATTCCCTGGTCATTGCTGCGGCGTTTTACCTGGCGGCGGGGTTGGGTTTGATTCGGGCGGCACTGCGTCGGAAGTTCAGCAACTCGGTCGCCACCGCGACGACGATTTTGGTGTTTTTGGCGACCAACCTATTCTATTATGCGACGCGGGAAGGCAACATGTCCCATGTCTATAGCTTCTTTCTGTTCGCGGCTGCGATTTACCTCGTTCCCATGTGGCTCGAACGGCCTAGGTGGTGGTTGACTGCGGTTCTGGGGGCATGCCTGGGAGCAATCACGATCATCCGCCCGACGAACTGGATGTTGATGCTGCTGATTCCGCTCTGGGAGGTTTATTCGGTGGCCGATTTCAAGGAAAGGGTCGGGAAATTGATGGGCAAATGGGCGCACCTGCTTGTTATGTCGGCCGTGGCAGCATTGGTCATCCTGCCGCAGCTGTTTTTCTGGAAGCAGATGTTCGGGACTTGGATGGCCTGGTCTTACGGGGACGAGGGATTCAGTCGCTGGAGCAGCCCGGTCATTCACAAAGTGCTATTCAGCTACCAAAACGGGCTTTTCCTCTATACCCCGGTGATGTTGCTGGCAATGGTCGGAATCGGGCTGGGGCTGCGGCATCGCAAAGTCAGTGCCCCTGCCATGCTGATGGTCTTCCTTTTGGCGACCTACACCTTCGCGAGTTGGTGGGCTTGGTGGTTTGGCGGGGCATTTGGGCACAGATGCTATGTCGAATTTTATGCGTTGCTGGCATGGCCGCTGGCGCTGGTAGTGGACTGGGTGATGCGACACCGCAGCCTGTGGATCCGCTGGGCGGGCTTGGGTCTGGCGTTTTGCTTCATCTACGCGAACCTGAAAATGACCGCGATGTACACGCCGCCCTGGGATGGGCCGGATTGGACCTGGAACCGTTACGTGGATGTGCTGAAAGGGGTGGCCAAAGTCACTTGGTGGCCGGGCTTCTGACCCCACGCAACGATTCGTGCCATACTCCCGCCCAAGTCTTACAAGCTCCGATTGCAATTTTTTCAGATTTTGCTTTCAGCATTTCGTTTTGGGCAAATCCTGCACATGCAATTCATTTTGAGGCAAATGCGCACTGATTCCGGGCATTTCATTGTCCAATTGTTCGGACAGTCGATCTTGGCAGGTTCGCAGCTGGTTCAGGTCGGTGACAATGCGCCGCACTTGTTTACATGGCCCTATCTCAAGGCCCCTTGGCATCGTATCTTTAGCTAGCTGCGTTGGTCATGTGGATTGGAACCCAGGTGTCGGCGCGATGGGGACGAAGATGTAAAGCTCATTCGGTATGAACGTGAATTGCAATTGGGACCGCCTGGCGCGGGTGGGATTGTTTTGCCTGTTGGTTTTGGCTGGAGTTTCTTCTGCAAATGCCGCCGAGATCGAGCGGAAGTTCGCGTGGAAGAGCTATGGGGAGGTGGAAACGCTGGTGGTCAAGGTTCCCGCGACATTGCATGCGCACTACGCCACCAAAACCCGCTCCTACCAATACGGCAACTATGTGCTGGAGGACGAAGGCTATGAAATGACTTCCGGGCTTGCGGCAGCATTCCGGCGCAAGGCGCAAAGGAGTCATATTCCGAATGGCAAATGGTGAACCTGGTGATCGACTTTGTCCAAAGTCTGGAATACCAAACGGAGACCGGAGAATACCCCAAATACCCGATCGAGACCCTCAAAGACGGCGGCGGCGATTGTGAGGACACGTCCATCCTGCTTTCGGCGATATTGGACAAGCTCGGCTTTGACTGTGTGATGCTCTCACCGCCTGGCCACATGGCGGTGGGATTGGCGATCATCGGCGCGACGGGGAAGCGGTACGTCTATTCGGGGAAGGACTATTATTATGTGGAGACGACCGGGTTGAATTGGGAGGTCGGCGCGATCCCGAAGCAGTACGATGCCCCTGCCAAGGTCTATGCCCTACCGGAATCGATCGCCGCCAAACGCAGCGTGGTCGCTGATCCCGATGTCGAGGAGGAGTCCGCCGAAACCATGATCATGCTCGCATTTTTCCGGTCCCCTAATGGCACGATCGACCCGAACACCAAGAAAACGATGTATTGGTACAAGGTTCACCTCGAAACCGATGAATCCACCCTCGCGGATGTCAAGGAGGTGCAATACCGTCGCCTGGACCCGGATGTGAAGGAAGTCGGGCTGAATCCTTGGATGCGCGCCTATGAGTCCGGGGACCGCTTCGAGCAGAGCTGGACTGCGACTTGCAATGCTCCCGTGCAGGTGCGCATTTTCTTCAACGACGGCAGCATGGTGCAATCGCTGATCGATTTCGCCCCCAAAATCAGCGGGAAGTAATTACCACCAACCCGGCTTGCTGCGCTTGCGACTGCTGCTGCTGGAGCGTGACCTGCCTCCTAATCCGAGTACACCCAGGATGCCCCGCGTGACTTCACGGACGATGGTGTTCGCCGTGGAACTGGTGGCAATGCGCTCAAATGTGGACTTGCCGGAACGGGTCGATCTTGCCTCGCGCTCTTCCTCCTTGCGGCGGATTTGCTCCTCCTTGGCCCTGATTTCTGCTTCCTTGCGTTCGAGTTCCGCCTTTTCGGTAGCTTCTTCCGCAGCGGCGAGTTTGTCGTTCAGGATTTCGTAGGCGCTCTCGCGGTCCATCTCCTGGTTGTACTTGTTCACGAGCTTGCTGCCATTCACCATGGCATGTACCTCGCTGTCGTTCAATACATCCATCCGGGATTGCGGGGCGCGGAGCATGGTCCGGGCAAGCGGCGTTGGGATGCCCTTCTCATTCAATACCGTCACCAATGCCTCCCCGATGCCCATCTGGGTCAGGAGTTCATCGACTTGGTAGTATTTGGTTTCTGGGAAATTCTCGGCTGCGAGTTTGATGCCCTTGCGGTCCTTGGCGGTGAAGGCGCGGAGTGCGTGTTGAATTTTCGTACCGAGCTGTGAAAGAACAGCTTGCGGTACGTCGTCGGGGTTTTGTGTGCAGAAGTACAGACCCACGCTCTTCGAACGGATGAGTTTGACCATGGTCTCGATCTGATCCATCAAGGCATCGGACGCCTCATTGAAGATCAGGTGCGCCTCGTCGATGAAGATCACGAGTTTGGGCGCATCGAGGTCGCCTTCCTCCGGGAAGGTCTGGTAAATCTCCGCCAACAGACAGAGCATGAAGGTGCTGAACATCTTGGGGCGGTCTTGCAAATCGCTCAACCGCAGGATGTTGATTACGCCGTAGCCTTCGTCGCTGATGCGGGTGAGGTCCTCCACTTCGAAGGATTTCTCCCCGAAGAACATCTCAGCGCCTTGCTGCTCCAGCTCGACGATCTTGCGCAGGATGATGCCCGTGGTGCTCGTGCTCACCTTGCCGTATTCCTTTTCGATCTCCTCCTTGCCCTCGTTGGTGATGTATTGAAGCACCTTCTTGAGGTCCTTGAGGTCGAGAAGCGGCAGGCAATTGTCGTCACACCATTTGAAAATCAGGGAAAGCACGCTGCCTTGGACATCGTTCAGTTCCAAGATCTTGCCCATCAACACCGGGCCGAATTCGGAAACGGTCGCCCGCATCCGCAGCCCCTCTTCCTTGGAAATGGTAAGCAATTCCACGGGATACGACGACGGCGTCCATGGCAAACCGATGCGTTCCATCCGGTCGCGGAGCTTGGGATTGTCCGCACCCTCGGCAGCCAATCCGCTGATATCGCCCTTGATGTCCATCAACAAAACCGGAACGCTGAGCATGGACAGGTTCTCGGCAAGCATTTGCAGGGTTTTGGTCTTGCCGGTACCCGTCGCACCTGCGACCAAACCGTGGCGGTTCATGGTCTTGAGCGGAATGCTCACCATGGCGTCAGTCAGCACTTCGTCGCCCAGCATGGGGGCGCCAAGTTGGATATGCTCACCCTTGAAGGTGTAACCTGCTTGCAGTTCCTGAATGAATTCCTCTTTCGTCGGCATCTGATTTTCCGGTATTGATGGGGTAAAAATAGGACAAATTGGAGATCAAAAGGCAGGGCCTGCGTTCAATCATCGACGAATGAACGCAGGCCCTGTGCCGAACTGATGAGAATCACTGCCTTTGGAGGCGGATCACGCTTTCTTGGCCGTTTTGGACCATGCGCAGGAGGTACATGCCGGAGGCGATGGTTGCGGAAACCTGCTGACGACCGTCACCGGATTGGTTGCCAGCCCAGATGACACGACCAGTCATATCGGTGAGTGTCAGGCTCACTTCATTCATGCCCAGACCGGAGACCTCGATGGTAAACCGATCATTGAAGGGATTCGGGAAGGCCGTGACGGTGGTGCCAAGGTTGTTGCGCACAGCAATCACATCGTCCACGAAGAATGTGTCCACCATGACGCAGCCGTTGGCGTCGGTGATGATGACGGTGTAATTGGCAGGGCCGTTGACGCCGCTCAGGTTCTGGTTATTGGTGCTGTTGCTCCAGGCGTAGGTGTAGGGTGGCGTGCCGCCGTTGACCGTGAGGTTGACGCCGCCATTGTTGCCGCCGCTGGTGGAGTTGGTGACGGTGCCGCTGGAGACGAGGACGCTGGGCTCGGTCACCACGAAGCTGTCCACCGAAACACAACCATTGGCGTCGGTGATGCTGACGTAGTAGGTGCCGGCAGTGGCCGCGGGCAGTCCCGGGCTAGAGGCATTGTTGCTCCAGAGATAGGTGTAGCCCGGGGTGCCGCCGGAGGGGTTCAGCGTGATGCTGCCATTGCCGAAGCCGTTGCAGGCAGGCGACTGAATGGTGGGGTTGCTGGACACCCCCGTCGGATCGCTGACCGTGATGGTGTCTATGAAGATGCAGTTCAGGGTGTCACGGATGATCAGTCCGTAGGTGCCCGCAGGGACGGTCGTGGTGGCGGTGGTGTCGCCATTGGGCCAGAAATAGGTGTAGCCCGGTGTGCCACCCGTGATGTTGTAGGAGATGGTGCCATTTTGGCCTGCAGGGCAGAGTGGCGGAGTGACCGTAGCAGTGCCTTGGAAAGCTGCAGGCTCGTTGATGACAAAGGTGGATACGCCTTCGCAGCCATTGATGTCGGTGACGGTCACGGTGTAAGGGCCGCCTGCGAGGTTGGAGATGTCCTGGGTGGTGTCATTGTTGGACCAGACGTATGTGTAGCCGGGGGTGCCGCCTGTCACGCTCAAGTCCACCGCGCCTGTGCCGGCTCCAGGACAGACGACGGATGTGGTGACGCCGGGAGCGACGATTTGTGTGGTGCTTGACAGGGTATAGCTGCCATTTTGGGTGCAACCTGCGGAGTCCGTGATCGTCACCGTGTAGGTGCCTGCGGGCAGGTTCGTCAGGGTGCTGCCGGATCCACCGCCACTCCAGGCATAGGTCGAAATGCCATTGGTGGAGGTTGCGGACACGTCGATGGTACCGGTGGAATCGCCAAAGCAGGTGGGATCCACAGTCATCACAGAGTCAATCGTCACGCCACCGATACCGATTTGGATTTCATCGTACTTGGCGACGCTGGCGCTCAGGCTGTGGAAGTGAATCCGGTCCACGTTCATGGCGCTGGTCGAGCGGAACGCCCACCCTGTCAGGATTTGGGTACCGTTGACCCAGATGTCACAGGTGCGGGCCACCCAGTTCATGTTCCGGCACTCCACGTGGTACCAGGTATTGGCGGTGATCGGGTGATTGTAACCAGCGGTGTTGAAGAATCGCAGACCACTGGTGTTATTGAAATAGCAGAAGATGATGCCGTTGTCTGTGTTGACGTTGCTGTTCCCCACAACGACGTAGCCATTCGCAGCTGTAGTGGTGTTGGTCCGCATCCACCAGCTCATGTAGGTGGGTTGCGAAGGAGTGAAAACGGCATACGTGCCCTGGTAGAAGGAATTGGTTCCCGTGCAGGCTTGCTCAAAGTGATAAGTCCCTACGGCTGAATTGGTTCCTTGAACCGTGCGGGTGTAGGTACCGGTGCCGATCGTCCATTGAGGGCCGAGCACACCAGATTCAAATCCGTCATAGAAGGAGGCGCATTGTGCAACAGCCCTCTCAGAGGTAGAAGCGAGCAAAAACAAGAGCAAGAGGAAGGTGGAAGCTGTAAAGTACTTCTTCATTTATAGACATGTGGCTGATCTAATTGCAAATTAAGGAGTTTTTGCCTTGTCAATCAGGATAAATCGGCAAAAGGAGCTTGCCCGCGACGCTACTTTTCGACCAGATTTGATTGCCCAATTCCTTCCGACGGTGACATCGGGCCGAATTCAGACAGTGCAGTGCGCCGCTCCTCCCCTGCTCGGATGCCCGTTCACACTCAGGATCAAGTCCAGCCTGAACGTCGCTCCGCCAGCGAACCTGAGAAATTCGGCCCCGGATTCCGTCCAAACGTCCTCGATAATTCCAGAAACCGCATGTTCAACTCCATTTTCGGCCACTAGGGCTTCGACCATTTCCTTCCGCGTCGCCCAGTGCAGGAGGCGGTCATGGAAATTGCAATCGACGGGGATGTAGGGAGGCAGGCTCATTTTGGCAAATAAGGTTTCAGAAGCTCCAGGTCCTCTGGCGTGTCCACCGCCTGCGACTCCAATTCGGTCACACCGATGTAGATCGGCAACCCATTTTCCAGCCAACGCAGCTGCTCCAGGCTTTCAGCTTGCTCCAGAAGGCCACGGCTCATGCCCGCAATTTCCCTCAATGCGCCATTGGCGTAGCCATAAATGCCGATGTGTTTGAAATAGCCTCGCTCCTGCTGCCACGCCTCCTCAATCGCCGCATCCCTCATATAAGGTATCGGACTCCGGCTGAAATAGATCGCACGTCCGTCAGTGGCGAAGACGGCCTTCACCACGTTGGGATTGTGAAGCAGGGCATGGTCCGTGATGCGCTTCACGAGCGTGGCCACACAGGCTTCCCGCCTCCCTTGCATGATCGCGACGACTTGGTCGATTTGCTGAGGATCGATGAAGGGTTCGTCACCTTGAATATTGATGTACCCACCGAAATCCGGAAGAATGCCAGCCACCTCGATGATGCGGTCGGTGCCGCTCGGATGGTTGGGCGATGTCATCACAGCCTTTCCACCCGCACCGATGACATGGTCATAAATCCGCTGGTCGTCTGTTGCGACCACGACATCCGTGAGCCCGGAGGCCATCCGAGCCTGCTCATAGACCCGCATCACCATGGAATTCCCGCCGATGTTCACCAAGGGCTTGCCCGGGAACCGCGTGGAAGCGTAGCGGGCGGGAATCACACCAAGGATTTTCATGCTGTAGCGATTTTCTTGACGATGAGGCTCAGGCTTTTCACGCGCTCGATTACCACAGATTGCCCCTTGGTGATGTACCCCTCGCCAGCCTCAGCGTCGAATTGTTTTCCGTTCACAATGATATGGCCCACAGGCCGCAAATCCGTAACCGCAACCGCCTCCACACCCACGAGATCCAGCAATTCACCCCGCAGCGCGGTATAGCCCTGCTCCTTGCTCTGCGTGCTTTGATCGACATAAGGGTGCGCGACCTTGGAAGTCACCAACCACCGCGCCGCCCAAATCACCACGATGACCGAGGTCGCCATCAGCACACAGACCGTGGCCAATGCCTTCAGGAGATCATTGAGCGTCAAGTACTCCATGCTCACCCCACTGTTTTCGAGCAGGGCAGCGGTCACTCCCACCAGCGTGAAGACGATTCCCAGGATCCCAGCGATGCCAAATCCGGGTATCACGAACAGCTCCGCAGCGATCAGCAAAATGCCCAGAAGGAACACCGCGACCTCCCAGCTTTCAGCCAGGCCATTGACATAATGCGGCACAAAGAATAGGAAGGCTGCAAGCAACGCCACCACGCCTCCCTTGCCCATGCCAGCCGTCTTGAATTCGAAGATGATACCCCCGAACAGCAGCAGCAGCAGGATCGCACTCACTCCCTCTAGGTTCAGGAAGTCGATGGCCTTGTCCACCCCGGTGCCTTCGTAGTAGATCAATTGGGCATTTTTCAGACCAATGGCCTCAGCAACTGCCTGCAGATTTTCCATTGAGCCCTCACTGTATCCATGCTCGATCGCATCCTGATTGGTGAATGTGATCACCTGCCCGGCAGGGCTGATTCCCGGCAAGTCCAGCTTTTGGTCCACCATCTTCTCGGCGATCTTGGGGTCGCGGCCATTGGCCTCGGCGGTCGCCCGCATCACACCCCGCCAGTAACTCTGATACTTGTCCGGCGCAGCCTCCCCGGTATGCCCGTCCACCACCGTCGCCGCCCCGATGCTCGAAGCGGGCGCCATGAAGACCGAGTCGCATGCCAATGCTATCAATGCCCCGGCAGAGGCAGCATTCCGATCCACATAAGCCACTGTCGGAATCGGGCATCTCAGAATCCGGCTGCGAATGCTGTCCGCAAAGTCCACCCGACCGCCATAAGTGTCCAAGTGCAGGATGATCGCCTTGGCTCCTGCCTTCTGCGCCTCCTCAAATCCGCGGTTGACATAACGGGCCATGCTGGAATGCACTTCATCCCGGAGGCGAGGACATAGATACTCCCTGCGCTGCCATCAACCCGGTAGCAGCAACAAGGCCACGATGATCCAGTGAATTCGAGTAAACAAAGGGCGCATGTTGATTTTCAGTGACATTGATTCACCCACTTTACGCAAATCCCGCGAAATGTTTCGGCAATCCCGCGCGAACGGTCAATTGGTTTCGAGGAAATCCTTGACCTCCTGGAGGCGCGCCCGGAACTCGTCCGTCACGACGGGGAAGTGCATGTCCAGCGATTTCAGCTCGTGCAGAATGATGCGGGAGATGATCAGGCGTGCATTCTTCTTGTCATTGCCGGGCACCACGTACCATGGGCAATTGGAGGTGCTCGTCTTGTCCAGCAGCGATTGGTAGGCCTCCATGTATTCGTCCCAGTGCTTGCGCTCCTCGACGTCCTGAAGGCTCATTTTCCAGTTCTTTTCCGGCTGCTCGATGCGGTCAAGGAGGCGGCTCTTTTGTTCATCCTTCGAGATGTTGATGAAAAACTTCACCACGCGGCAACCGTTGCGGTATTGGAAATCCTCGAAGTTGTTGATGTCGCGGTAGCGGTCCTCCCAAACCTTCTCCTCGTCGGCGATGAGGTCATGCGGGATGCGTTGGTAATCCCGAAGGATATTCGGATGCACCTTCACTACCAACACCTCTTCATAGTAGGACCGGTTGAAAATGCCGATGCGGCCACGTTCGGGCAGGCAGCAAGTCGTCCGCCACATCCAATCGTGGTCGAGTTCCATGTCGCTGGGCTTCTTGAAGGAAAATACCTGGACACCAGTGACATTGATCCCCGACATGACGTGCTTGACCGCGCCGTCCTTGCCGCTCGTGTCCATGCCCTGGAAAATGAGCAGCAGCGAATAGCGGTCATAGGCATACAGCATGTCCTGCAGCGACTGCATCTTGGAGGTGTATTCGGACATCATGTCCTCGTAATCGTCCTTGTCCTCATAGACATCCGGAATCTGGTTCGGCCGATTGGACAGCTTGGGAGATTTGCCGGGGACATATTTGAAGTCTTCGATCTTGATGCGGTGTTCCATTTCTAGCGAAGCCGGGGTTGGGTGGCTGGAGGCCGGAAATTAGGTAAAATACATGGATGGGCAAGGCTCTACCGATAGATGCATCGACCAATCAATGAGGCAATGAAACCTGAAATTTAAGCGCTGATACCAAGTAGGCTCGATTCTTCGTAGATTTGGATACCGAAAGAAGATGATGAAGGCATGAGCTACGCCATCAGTTTCACCCCAAAGCCGCCAAGCGCACCGAGCCCCCTAGTGGAACTCGCGGCCTTTCGCTTCCGAATTCCCTCTGTGTGGCGATGGCTGGCCCGGAAATGGGAGAAGGGGCTTCTGGAACTCAAGGGATTTCGGCAAATGGTGAGCGAGATGGCACCTGAAGAGGCCTCAATGGAAATTGGCCATTGGGAAAAAGCCTATCTCTTCATTGAAAAGTACCATGACACCTTGGAAGGCAGAATTGCAGAGGGTACGTTTTCAGGCCAGAATATCCTTCACTTTTTCAATGTGGTGGTAGCCACCAAAACTGAAATTGCCGCCCTCATCGCCTCTCTGCAACTTGCCTCCCGCAAGCGTCAAGGGCAGCCTCGAAAAAGCGGAATGGCAGAGAGCCTATCAGAAATCGGCATGCGGTCTGTATTGCAGTTGAGCGTCAAATGAGCGTGTCGCAGCGTGACATTGTGGAGGTCAACTTTCGACTTCCCGAGGGAACATTCAAGCCACATCCCGTTATTGTCATCTCCAGTAACCTCGTTCATGAATACGAAGAGGCATTCATCGGAGTCATGGCATCCTCCAAGGATTACGAAGATGAATTCTGCTTCGAACTGAAGGAATACATGGTCACCAAGCCTCCAAAGGAAAGGTGCATCGTCAAATGTCACCTGATTTCCATGTTCCTCGAAAAGGATATCCTGGGCAGGCATGGAAGTATCAAGCGTGATTTTTTCATCCCTCTCATGCAGCATATCCTGAGCACTGCGCTTGCTATCGAATGATGAATACCATCCATAAGCGCATCTTCGGCCTGTTGATGGTACAACTGCTCGTCACGCTCGCCTATTCCCAGGGCCGCGCCAAGTTTGCCATCACCCGGCACGATTTCAAGGAGGTGAAGGAGGAACTGGGCCCAGTCAATACCGTTTTCTCATTTGAAAATGCTGGAACTGCGCCCCTCCGGCTCAAGTCCGTCAAAGCAAGCTGCGGTTGTACGACCCCGGTTTGGAGCCGCGATTCGGTGCCCGCAGGTTCCCAGGGTTTCGTCAAGGTCGAGTACAACCCCATGGGCCGCCCCGGCAAATTCGACAAGGAAATCCTCGTGGAGACCGACGGCAGCCCACAATTCATTAGCCTGAGCATTCACGGCACCGTCACTCCCCGCCCCAAGGGACCTTCGGACTTCTACCCCTTCGAGGAGGGCGCGATCCGGTTCCGCACCAACCACCTCACCTACGGCAACATCTTCCACGACGACACCATCACACAATCCACCATCCTCTACAATCAAGGCAAGAAACCCATTCAATTCAGCAAATCCAGCAGCAAGGTTCCCGCCCACCTCAAGCCCAAGATGAGCAAGACGACCCTGAACCCGGGCGACACGCTCACCCTTTGGGTCACCTACATCACGGGGATGAAAAAAGACTGGGGATTTGCATTTGACAACATCTACCTCTCCACCAACGACGCCGACCGCCCCATGAAGCGGATCAACATCAGCGCCGATATCAAGGAGCATTTCACCTCGGAGGATCGCCGCAACCCACCGAACATGAACATGCCCAAGACCATCGCGGACATGGGCGACATCAAGGAAGGGGAAATGGCCAAGGTGATCTTCGAATTCAAGAACACAGGTAGCCGGACGCTGGAAATCCGGAAACTCCATGCGGCCTGCAGTTGCATCGAACTGGAATGCGAGCGCACCCTAGAGCCCGGCGAATCCGGCACAGTCCGCTTGACCTACAATTCCCGAGGACGAATCGGCGAGTTCGAGAAGGACGCCACGGTGATCTGCAACGACCCCGACAAGCCCGAAATCCTCCTGCAAATCAAAGGCACTGTCGTGCGCAGCGACGGCCAATCCGGGGATGGTGAATGATCGCCAACGAAACGTAAACCGTTGGCGCATAGATTTCATACAGTTCGCACTGAATCAAAACAAAAGGCTGGGAAAATTCGTATGTTGTAGTACAGGATGCAAAATGTGCCTATTTAGTTTGATTCCTGGTTACTTAGATTAGCAGGCTAGTAACGAAAATGCACCGCCTTGGCCCTCAAGGCGGTGATTTTTTGGGGTATTCGCGCCTGACATTTCTCATCAAAAAAATCTCCCTAACAATTGCTAGCTTTGTAACCGATGCTGAGTTCATCTCCTCACCTGCTGCCCATTGTCCAGCGGTTCAAGCTGCTGCAGGATGAGATTTGCGCGGGCTTGGAGGAGATAGATGGACTGAGCAAATTCCAAGAAGACATCTGGGAAAGGCCGAATGGCGGTGGTGGACGCAGCCGGGTCATCACTGAGGGCCACGTCATCGAAAAGGGTGGTGTGAATTTCAGCCATGTCCATGGGCCGCTGCCTGAGCGGATTGCTTCGGCACTCGGGTTGGCTTCGGGCGTGCTATTCCACGCCACGGGTGTGAGCATTGTCCTGCATGCGCGGCATCCGCACGTGCCCATCATCCACATGAATGTGCGCTACTTCGAGGTCGAAGGTGGTCGGCACTGGTTCGGAGGGGGCATCGATGCGTCGCCGATATATGTGGACCGTGCGTCAGCGGTGCGGTTCCATCAGCGGCTGAAAGACGTCTGCGACAGGTACTCTCCGGGCTACTACCCCCGCTTCAAGGAATGGGCCGACACCTATTTCTACCAGAAGCACCGCAAGGAGACGCGCGGGATCGGGGGCATCTTCTTCGACCGGCTTGAAGCCAAGGACGAGGCTGAATTCAAAAGTCTTCATGAATTCGTGATTGCAGTGGGGCAGACATTCGTCCCATGCTACCGCGACTTCGTGGATGCCGGACCATCCCAACCTTTCGGCGAACGCGAACTCGACTGGCAAGCCCTGCGCCGCAGCCGCTACGTGGAATTCAACCTGCTCTGGGACAAGGGCACCCGCTTCGGCCTCGACACCGATGGACGCACAGAATCCATCCTCATGTCCATGCCGCCCATGGCCCGCTGGGCTTACAACTACCAACCGGAACCGGGCTCGCCGGAGGCCGAAACCCTCGCCGCGCTGAAGGCAACCGATTGGCTGGGCATCGAAAACGCTCCTACACCCGAGCCCTCACCGGCGGAGGTCAATCACTCAATCAATTGATCGTGTAAAATATGCCTCATTACCACACCCTAGGCCAGATTCCTCACAAGCGGCACATCCAGTTCCGCAAGCCCAGTGGGGATCTCTACTATGAGGAATTGGTGAGCACAGAGGGATTTGCCAGTATCTACTCGCTGGTTTACCACCTGTACCCGCCCACACTGGTCGAAAGCATCGGCGCTCCGGTGGATGTCGCACCCAAGATCGCCGTCCACAAGAACATCCAACACCGGGCCTTCATGGGTTTCAGGACCGAGCCGGTCGATGACTTCATGGAAAGCCGCAAAATCCTGTTCACCAACAAGGATTGCCATATCGGGGTTGCCGCGCCGAAGAAGTCCATGACGGACTACTTCTACAAAAACGCGCAAGCCGACGAGATGATCTTCGTCCATGAGGGCAGCGGGATCATGAAATCCGCCTTTGGGGAGCTGCCATTCGGCCCGGGCGACTACTTGGTGATCCCACGTGGTGTGGTTTATCAAATGCACTTCGACACGGAGGGCAACCGCCTCTTCTTCGTGGAGTCCAACTCACCGCTGGAAACGCCGAACCGCTACCGGAACCGTTTCGGGCAATTGGAGGAGCATTCGCCCTTCTGTGAGCGCGACTTCCGCAAGCCCAACAAGCTGGTGACGATCGACGAGAAAGGCGCATTTGAAATCCGCATCAAGAAGCAGGATTCGATCTTCTCCTTCATCTACCAGAACCATCCCTTCGACTACATCGGTTGGGATGGCTACTACTTCCCGTACGCCTTCTCCATCCACAACTTCGAACCGATCACAGGCCGGGTTCACCTCCCCCGCCCATTCATCAGACCTTCCAAAGCCGCGGATTCGTGGTGTGCAGCTTCTGCCCGAGGCTCTACGACTACCATCCGCAGGCCATCCCTGCCCCCTACGCCCACAGCAACGTGGACAGCGACGAAATCCTATACTATGTGGAGGGCGAATTCATGAGTCGCAAGCATGTGGAGCGCGGCATGATGTCCCT
The DNA here is from genome assembly GCA_046329055.1 of Bacteroidia bacterium. Classification (GTDB taxonomy): domain Bacteria; phylum Bacteroidota; class Bacteroidia; order J057; family JADKCL01; genus JADKCL01. Next base: position 3,106 of record JAXLVK010000093.1, on the reverse strand, counting down.
GCACCCCATCGGCATCCCGCACGGTCCGCACCCCGGTGCCGTCGAGAAGTCCATCGGCAAGAAGGAAACCCTTGAGCTCGCCGTGATGGTGGACACCTTCGCCCCGCTATTCCTCACCGAGGAGGCCATGAAGATCGAAGATGGCAAGTACTGGCGGTCCTGGGTGGAATAGGAATGAATAATGAATAGTTAACAATGAATAATGGCGTACCCGGTACCAGTCTGGCTTCATTGTTAATTCTTAATTGTTAATTATCAATTGTCAAAAGTGATTCCATGAATACAGTAGTCTATGATACCCCGAAGGAGACCAAGGATTTCCTTCCGTTGAACGGCACCGATTACCTGGAGCTGTATGTGGGCAATGCCAAGCAGAGCGCCCACTTTTACAAGACTGCATTTGGTTTCCAGTCAGTGGCCTATGCTGGTCCTGAGACTGGAGTGCGTGACCGCGCGAGTTATGTGTTGCAGCAAGGCAAAATCCGCCTCGTGCTCACCACCTCTCTGGTTCCCGACAGCGAGATCAATACCCACTATGTGAAGCATGGTGACGGCGTGCGTGTCCTAGCACTGTGGGTGGATGATGCCCGTAGCGCATTTGAGGAGACGACCAAGCGTGGCGCCAAGCCTTACCTGCAGCCCGAGGTCCTCACCGACGAGTTCGGCTCCGTGGTGCGCAGCGGCATCCATACTTATGGCGACACGATCCACATGTTCATCGAGCGGAAGAACTACAACGGCCCCTTCATGCCCGGCTTCAAGGAATGGAAGAGCAATTACAACCCCGTGGATGTCGGCTTGCTCTACGTGGACCACTGCGTGGGCAACGTGGATTGGGGACAAATGAACGAATGGGCCAGGTTCTACAAGGAAGTGATGGGCTTTTCGCAGTTGATCTCCTTCGATGACAAGGACATCAGCACGGAGTACAGCGCCCTCATGAGCAAGGTGATGGCCAATGGCAACATGCGCGTTAAATTCCCCATCAACGAGCCCGCTGAAGGCAAGAAAAAGAGCCAAATCGAGGAATACATCCAATTCTACGGTGGCGCTGGCGTGCAGCACATCGCAGTGGCCACGGATGACATCATCGGCACGATCACGGCCCTGCGCCGTCGCGGTGTGGAGTTCTTGGAAGTTCCTGACAATTACTATGGGCCTGAACTCCTGGAGCGTGTGGGCAAGATCGACGAACGCATCGAGGACCTGAAAAACCTCCGCATCCTGGTGGACCGCGACGAAGACGGCTACCTGCTGCAACTCTTCACCAAGCCTGTTGAGGACCGCCCGACGATGTTCTTCGAGATCATCCAACGCAAGGGTGCCACGAGCTTCGGCAAGGGCAATTTCAAGGCTCTGTTCGAGGCCATCGAGCGTGAGCAGGACTTGCGCGGCAACCTCTGATCCGGATACATTGCGATAGCATTGACCGCCTGGCCTTGAGGGCCGGGCGGTCTCATTTTGGGCTGGACGATTGAGTCGCAAATATTGACCGTACGGCCCCGGAATGTCTATCGTCTCGAAAGAGAAGGCTACATTGGTGAGTTACGATTGTCAACCAATTTTTAGATTTTTCAATGAAGAAAACACTTACAAGACTGCTTGCTGCTGCATGGGCATTGGTGCCTATGCTGGGCGTTTGGAATGCTGCCAATGCCCAAGTGCTTCACGACAATGGCCCGATTTTCAACAGCGTCGGCACAGGCGCAGGTGGAGCCAATGAGTCCATGCTCTACACCACAACCTTCGGGATGGGCACCATCGGATTCGGACACCAATCCAACCTGTTCAACCGGGTCGCGGACGACTTCACCATCAGCGATTGCCGCTGGCGGATTGACTCCATCGTGTTCTTTGGGTACCAAACAGGATCCACCACCACCTCTACGTTCACAGGCGTGAACTTCCGCATCTGGGACAGCCTTCCGGATGCTGTCGGCAGCTCCGTCGTCTTCGGTGATACCACCACCAACCGCATGACCGCCTCCCGCTGGTCCGGTGTTTACCGCATCACCGAGACCACCCACCTTGCCACCAACAGGCCCATCATGCGGAATGTCTGCGCCCTCAACAACGTGATCTTGACGAGTGGATCCTATTGGATCGACTGGGCAAGCCTCGGCTCGCTGGGTTCCGGGCCATGGGCGCCTGCACGCACACCCATGAACCTCGCCATCACCGGAAACGGCAGGCAGCGCATCGGCAACACCTGGAACAACCTGGTCGATGGCGGCACCAATACGCCCGCCCAAGGTCTGCCTTTCATCATCTATGGCGCCGTATTGGATCCGATCGTGGACGCCGGAGCTGATCAAAGCATCTGCCCCGGAAACACCGCCCAAATCGGCGGCAGCCCAGCAGGCAGCGGTGGCACAGCCCCCCTCACCTACTCCTGGAGCCCCGGCACCGGCCTGAGCAACACCACCATCGGCAATCCGCTCGCGGCTCCTGCCAACAGCACGACCTACGTGCTCTCAGTGACCGATGCCAGCGGCTGCACCGTGATGGACACCATGAACCTGACCGTCGGCGCGGTTGCCTCCAACTTCCTGCCAGCCGACACCACCATCTGCTTCGGCACCTCCCTCACCTTGGACGCTGGCACTGCCAATAGCTACCTCTGGAACACGATGGCAACCACACAGACCATCAACGTCGGGGCCGGCACCTACTACGTGGACGTGGACAACGGCACGGGCTGCAACGCCACTGACACCATCACCATCACGGAAACCATTCCTGTGACCATCACTGGAAATGGCACCGTTTGCGCCGTATTGGGCGACACTTTGTGTACGCAACAGCCCTATACCACCTACATGTGGAGCGTTGGCGCGACCACTCCATGCATTGTGGTCTTCTCTGACGGGGTTTATGTCGTTCAGACCACCGACTCCTTCGGTTGCACCAGCATCGACACCTTCAACGTGGTGACCATCCCCAGCCCGACCGCCAGCTTCTCCTTCAACGTGGGTGCTGCTGGCTTGGCCTACTCCTTCACCGACGGCTCCACCAATGCGACTTCATGGTCATGGAACTTTGGCGACAGTGGCATGAGCACCCAGCAGAACCCCAGCCACACCTACGCGGCAAGCGGCAACTACAC
>JAXLVK010000092.1:0-22868 GCA_046329055.1 Bacteroidia bacterium | reverse complement strand
GATGGGAATGTAGCTGATTTTGAGGCATTGGAAGGACTGGACTTCAATGAAGGGAGCATGGCCCCGGACCTTCAGGCAAGCAACTGCACCCCAACCCCAAGCCAATTCGCGGAAACCACCACTGATTCCCAGCACAGCCGCATCATTGCCAACACAAAGGGCCGCTACGCCATGGCCCAGCGCTTCATCGGTGCAGGCGTCGTCCATTGCCCGCCAACCGACGAAAACCTCGGCTCCATCCAAGACCTCCGCAATGGTCTAAGGGCAATCCAAGCGCAAAATGTTAGCCAAGGCGCCCCCCAGCGACGCATCCGGACATGGCGCTGCATCTGCGAAGTCGGCACCGTAGAATGCGCAGGCCACAGCAAATCAGGGCGTTTCCTCCTCGTCCAGCGCGGAACAAACCGGCTAGGTCGCGGCCACAATGTCACCGAATGGCAGCCGTTGAAGTCACTACACCAAGTCCAACAAAGCCACCAAGACCCCACCCCTTGGGCCGGCCTCCTGCGCCAAGGATTCGCCCCCTACGAAGGCCCCGGCATCTACCTCCTCATCGAAGCCACCGAAGTCGCCGAAAAGCGCGGAAGACATTGGGTGAGAATGCCCTACGCCTGCTCCGCAACCATCACCGAGGTACTGGAACAGGACATCGCCCACCACCAACCCGACCTCGGTACCAACCCAGCGCCATGCGGCGCAAGCCACCATCCCCATTCACCCTGGGTATCGCCAATCGAGTTTTTTCACTATGTTTGGCCGTCGCCCTTGGTGCGCAAGGACGGTCGCTTCCGTCTCCCGTTTCCCTCAATGTCGATGGAATACCAGACGAGCAGCCGCATGAATGCACCGGCTTGGAAACATGAACGCAGGAATGCACGACAGCCTGATCGCCTATTTCAATTCGCAAATCGGCTCACCACTGACCGAGGAGGAGGTCGCCATCGTCAGGGCGACTTTCAAGCCCAAGCGGTTGCGCAAGCACCAATACCTCCTCCAAGAGGGCGAAGTATGCAAGTTCGGAGGCTTTGTGACCAAGGGGGCGATGAAGACCTACACCGTCGATGAAAACGGCAAGGAGGACATCCTGGGCCTGTACATCGAAAATTGGTGGGTCGGCGACCGGGAGAGTTTCCTGAACGGCACGCCCACCCCCTACAACATCGACGCATTCGAGGACACGGAGCTGCTGCTCTTCGGCAACGAAGACGGTTGGCAACAACTCATGGGCGCGCGCTTCATGCAGGAGCTCATGCGCATCCTCACCGAGCGGCAGGCATTGCAATTGCTCAAGCGGGTGCATACCACCAAGACCATGACCGCCGAAATGCGCCTCGCAGACCTCGAGCGCACGTATCCTGAGTTCCTTCAGCGTTTCCCACAACACATCATCGCATCCTACCTGGGCATGACCAAAGAGACCCTGAGCCGCATCCGCGCCCAGTCCGCCAAGCGCTAGCTCCATCCGGCAAGGGCATACCCCGCCCCACCATCTCCAAGACCGGGACGTTGATTTATGTCAACGTGATTATTTAGCCTACCTCATCGTCGCAGGCCATGCGAACCGCGAATCTTTGCTCCATCACTTTCACACTAAAATTTTTGAAACGATGGAAAATCAAAAAAAATCAAAAGGTATGCACATCGCCCTCTGGGTAGCCCAAGGTTTGCTCGCAGCGATGTTTCTCATGGCAGGATTCGGCAAGGCTTTCCAGCCCATCCCCGAACTCGCCAAAATGCTCCCTTGGGTGACGAGCATGTCCCCCGGCCTGGTCCGCTTCATCGGGACGAGTGAACTCCTGGGCGCATTCGGATTGCTGCTGCCCTCCCTGCTCCGCATCCAGCCCAAGCTCACTTCCCTCGCAGCCCTGGGCCTGGTGATCGTGCAGGTGCTTGCGGCGGGCTTCCACGTCATGCAAGGCGAGGCCTCGGTCATCGGGATGAACTTCATGCTCATGGCCATCGGGGCGTTCATCGCATGGGGCAGGTTCTCCAAGGTACCCATCACCCCGAAAAGCCAAGGCCATGCCCTCGCAGGCGCCTGACCAGGTAGCCGAGCTCTTCCGGGTATGCCTCGACCCTGCACACATGCAGCGATTCGTCGAGGGCAGTGAGGAAGTCCACCGGTTCTTCTCGACCCTGGATGGATATTGTGGGATGGAGGTGCTGATCTTGAGCGACGCAGAGGCACATGTCATATTGCGATGGCTGGACTTCTTCCACTTTGATCGGCACCTCCCCCTCATCCTCAACGCCTGCCCGCTCAGGGCTTGGCTGCAGGAGGCGCAGTCGGTGACACACCGCCCGGCGATCATCAAGCATGTTTCCCCTCTCATTCCCAGTTCAAGCTGAAACCAATCCCATCATGGAACGCAGCGCATTCATCAAAACGCTCGCAGGAGCATCCATTTTCATGGCTATGGACGGATTTTCTTCCCTCGTCAACGCCATTGCCGCACAAGGTGTGGGCAAGGCCGACTCCCCCGAATTCGCCCGCTTCGGGGCCATCCACCTCAACAATACCTCCCTCGACCGCGCCACGGAGTTCTGGACCAATGTCGCAGGATTGCACCTCCGACGCAGCGGCTCACAGGTCGCCGAGTTCGGCACCGAGTCGCAGACCCTCGTCGTGGTGCATGCAACGGCCCAAAAGTCCTTTCAGGAAGGCTACAGCGGACTCTACCACTTTGCGATCCATGCGCCCGACAAGCATGCCTTCGCCGCCATGGTCCACCGCTTGATCGCGCACAACTACCCCTTTTCCCCCATCGACCATACCATGACCCAATCGGTTTACCTCACCGACCCGGACGGCATCACGGTCGAATTCGCATTGGAGACACCCGAGCGATTCAAGCGTGTGCTCACCCAAGGCGGTCTCCGGATGGAGGGGTCGGATGGCATCGTGCGCGCGGCATCGGCCCCACTCGATGTGGACGCCGTCCTGAAAGACAGGCTCACCCCCGGACTCAACGCCCCTGTGGCGGAGGGCGCCCGCATCGGTCATATCCACCTCTACGCACAGGACGTGCCGCAATCGGACGCGTTCTACAAGAAAATGGGCTTCAAGGAGTTCAACTACCTGCCGCAGTACCTCTACGCCGATGTCGGCGCGGGGGGCGTCTATCAGCACCGTGTCGCGATGAATTCCTGGCATGGCATCAACCGCCCCTTGGCACCACAGGAACACGCCGGGATGCGGCATTTCCAAATCATCATCGATTCGCCGGAGGCGCTCACCCAGGCACTCGCACATGTCCCGCAGCACGAAACCCGCGACGGCGGACACTGGATGCACGACCCGACCGGAAACCTCTTGTATGTCACACAAGGCTGATGACAATGACGCTCTACAACCTTCTGATCGCCTCCCTGCTTTTTCTAGCACCATTCGGTGAAATGAACATGAACGCTTCCAACCCCCAAAGGGAACCTGCTGCCCAGGCTCCCCTTGAATTCCTCATCCGCGCGCCCAAGCAACGGTCAGGCCCCGCTCCGCTCCTCCTACTCCTGCATGGATACGGCAGCAACGCGCAAGACATTTTCCCACTCGCGCAACAGGTTCCTGATGAGTGGATCGTGGTCGCAGCATCCGGCCCACAAATGCAAGGCGAGGGTCGCCATGCATGGTACGACGTTCAACTCGTGGACGGGAAAATCCGCATCCACGCGCCCGGAGCAGACCACAGCCGTAAGTTGGTGCTGGACTTGATCGCCCACTTGAAAACCGCCTATTCCGTTGATGCCCGCAGGGTGGTGGTCGCGGGGTTCAGCCAAGGGGCCAACCTTGCCCAATCGGTTGCCCTGTCCAGCCCGGAGACGGTTTCGGCCTTCGGTGTGTTCAGCGGCCGGTGGGTGGAGGAACTCCGCAGCAGCATCGCTCCCCAGGTCTCCAACAAGACCACCAAAGGATTCATTGCCCATGGGAGTCGCGACCACATGCTCCCCATGCACCATGCACAGGAAAACATCGCCCAGCTCCAGGCAATGGGCCTCAGGGTGACCTTCGTGGAGGACACCACCCCACACATCATTTCCCAGAAGCAATTCAAGGCATTCACCAGTTGGCTCAACCAAGATTGAACACTACCGGCAGACCTGCGGGCAGTGTCCATGCTCGGGCGCTACATTGTTCGCTCCGTGTGACATTCGATCCGACAGCTGACTGATTGCAACCCCATTCCCACCAATCACAAACTCACCCCAAGCCTCGCCGCGGCCATCTCCTTCATTCGCACCCGGAATCAATGACCGAATTGGAATGAAAAGGAAACTGTTGATGGGCCTGCTTGGGCTGTGTTTGGGAACCTGCCTGCGGCTCTCCGCGCAATTGCCGCTGAATGGATTGGTGGCGCATTACCGACTCGATGGCGACTTGCTCGATGCCGGGCCCAATGCCTTCCACGCCTCGGCGGCGGGCGGATCGTTTGTCAATGACCGAAATGGCCAACCGGGCATGGCATTTCACCTCACCGGGAATGGCGACTCCCTCATCCTGCCGATCAACGGATTCACCCCCATGACGGGCGACTTCACGATCACGCTGTGGGCCCGGGTCCCTTGGCCGGAGGCAGCGCACATGCTCACATCCCACGCCTCCGCCGACGACACCCTGACCAATTTCGACTGGTACCTCGGCCAAAACAGCCCTTTGCAGGTCGTGGAAGCTAGCCATTTCGGCAACTTCACTTACTGGAATGGAACAGGCTACACGGGCAGGTTCCTCTCGGAGGGCATGACAGCCCGCTACCTCGATGGCAAATGGATGAACCTCACCCTGCGCCGCCGCAACGATACCCTGCAATTCTGGCGCGATCGATTTCCGCTCGCGGAGACGGTGGAGTCTGCTGCTTTAGGGACTGCCTTGCCAATGATCGTGGGGGCATTGCCGGACAGGTTCAAAGGCGACATCGACGATATTGCGGTCTATGGCAGGGCATTGACGGACGATGAGATATTGCGCATCGAGCAGGATTTTAAGCCCTACGAATTCCGCTACCCCAGGCCGCTCGATGCTTATCCTCAAGGGGATACGGTGCTGGTCTGGTGGTATTGGGACAAATCCATGGTGAGCGACAGCGTCATCCTCGAATACTCCACCGACGGCGGCGCAAACTGGGTGCATACAGGCCACAACAATTGGGTGGAATGGACCCCGCACCGCTTTCCGCTGAATTTCCCCGTGGGAACCATGGTGGACATTCGCGTCCGGGACATGATGAATCCGAGCTTGGAGGTGCATACCGGGGAGATCGAGGTCAGCCCCTACCGTTGGGAATTGGTGGACGATGAGCTGCCCTGGACTTGGCGCGACGGAGTGGGCCTGCTGGAATACCAGGGCGACATGTGGATGCTCGGTGGCTGGGACCCGCCCTTCCATGCGAGCAACGGCAATACCCACAGCGAAATCTACCGCAGCAGCGATGGCGTCAACTGGGACACCCTGCCCGATGCTGCTTGGCGTGGCCGCCATGAAAGCGGTTGGATGGTGCATGACAGCGCATTGTGGCTGGTCGGCGGCGACTATCAGACCGGAGGCATGAGCGATGTATGGCGCAGCACGGATGGCCTGCAATGGGACAGCATCCTGGGTGCGATCCCCGGCGTGAGCCCTGCCCGCTACACCGCCCTCACCACGAGTTACCAAGGCAATATGTATTACATGGGCGGGCAGACATTCATCAGTCAAACCACCAATGAGCAGGAGGCTTGGCGCAGCGCGGACGGGCTGAATTGGACCCAAATTCCCGATGTACCCTGGCCGGGCAGGGGCATGAGCCCATTGGTAACCGATCCCAATGATACACTCTGGCTATTCGGCGGAGGCCGCGAACTGGACCGCAGGTGCTACAATGACATCTGGAAAACGGGCGATGGCATCAATTGGGAGCAGGTGACGGATGCCGCGCCTTGGTCGCCGAGGTATTGGCATGAGACGGCGTACTTCGATGGCAATTTCTGGGTGCTGACGGGGATGGCGCATGAGTCCAACACCAACGATGTCTGGTACTCCCCCGACGGCCGCAACTGGCGCAACCTGCGCAACATCCCCTTTCGGGGGCGACATGCCGCATCGGCACTCCCCTACAAGCAAGGGCTCTGGCTCTTCAACGGCATCGACACCAATGACAGTTGGCGCTTGCGAAATGTGACGCAGACGACCGGGATCGAGTCCCCGATGGACCGCAAGCCAACGCTGAGCTGGCACCCGAATCCCACAGGTGGCCTCTGGAAAGCGAGCGAGCGCTTCGATGCCATCGAGGTCTATTCCATAAGTGGAGTACTCATGCAGCGGTTCGGCAGCGGACAGGAAATCGACCTCGGGGCCTTGCCTGCTGGAATTTACCTTGTCCGGGCACAGGTGGGCGGACAAGTGAGCGTGTCCCGGGCGGTGCGGATGTGATGGCCGAAAACGCAGCTTGCACCCCCGGCAGGAGGTGCAAGCGCGTTGGTTTTGCAGTTGAAGTTGTCTTCGCAACCGCTCAGAAGCTCACCGCCCCGATGAAGGCATTCACATTCGCCTGGGCCACTGTGGCAAGCTTCAGCCGACCTTGGTCATCGTGGCTATTGCTGCTGTAATGGGCTGAAATGGCGTTGTGGAGTTTCAGATACACCTGCCCGGGAAAGTCGTAGGAGGGGTCATTGCTCTTGATCGGATCAATCTCAACGTTGTTGCTGTCCGCACCATGGAACTGCACCGAGGCCTGCGCCAAGACCATCTGCGCCCCACTTGTGGAGTGAACGAAACCCACGATCAAGATGACGTGGTCGTCACCAGCACCATTTGCGAAGTCGATCTTGCAACTCAGCAGGCCGCCAAGGTTGTTGGGCAAGTCGGATTGCTCGGGACTCCAGGTGCGGTAGTTGAGCTGGTCATTGCCATTCGCGGGATTTGTAAAGGAATATGGGAGTTGCTGGTTCAGTGTGCCGCGCGTTCCATCGTTCCAGTAGCTCCAAGTGGCATTGTCAGCCAAGTACAAGGAACTGAAATGCTTCAAGTTGTTGGTGAAGGTTGTCCTATTGAAATTCATGACATTCTGAGGATTAAGAGGTGAAAAATTGGGATTGTTGGAAAGGGGTCAGATCCTGGTGATCGAGTTCAGCGCGCGGCAGATGACGTGGCTCGTGACCGCCACGAGGTAGAACCGGCCGTCATTGGCTTGGCTGAGCTTGTAGAGGACATTCATGACCTTGTTGAAGACATCGCAAGCCGTGTCAAATGCCTCGATGAAGCTGTCAGCGGCCTCCTCTGAGATGCCTGCCGTTTCGATGAGACCGAGCATTCCTGCAATGTCAGCACCGTAGTCCACAGCATTGATCACGGACTTGGGAATCTGAACAGCCCCACCCTGCTCGTAGGTGTATGCAACGCTCTGGAAGACATTGTTGCCGTCCACGATCACGTCCAGTTCCACTTTGTCATTGTGTCCAGAAGTCTCATAGTCGATGCGGAAGGAGACTTGGAACTGGTCTCTTTTGGGAGAATAGACGGTGGTGACCCGGATATCGTAGGTACAGTCTTGCGTGGTGTAGCGGTAGAATGGCCCACTGGAGTCGGAACTGGGCGCTGCATCAGGGAAAAGGCTGAAGAACTTTTTGTCGTCAAACTTCAGGTTCCATGTCGCATCCGGCAGGGTGTCATAAACCTTCATTCCCGAGATTCGATTCTTCCAGTCCCCGCTGGGATACCTGGCGACAGCATTGAGGTCTGGCAGCTTGCTGTTGGGGTAAATGCGCAGGTAAGGGGGATAGTCGTTGTATTCAGCCCATACTTCAACCCAGCAGGAGGAACCTGTGGCGATCGATTGAATGGTATCGATCATGGGGCGGCCGTGGTCGGTCGCGTAGGTGGTTCCATAGAGATTGCTTTCCGAGGCGTAAGCATCGTACACCGAGCAATCATCCATGTAATTGGTACTGGAGGTGAACATCGCTTGGTTCGCCGCCAGGTTCAGATCATCGGCCTGCGGCACACCAGAGTTCCACCATGAGGGTTGGCTGGAATACATGATGAAGGACTTGATCTGATTTTTCCAGTCGCCTCCGCTGCTGCGAGAAACATGGTTCAAGTCGTGCTTGTCCCCGGAAACAAACAAGTAATCTCCTGTGAAGTCGCTCCCGTTGTACACGACAAGCCAAGTATTGGAACCAACGTCGATGGAATCCCAAGCCTTTGAAGTAGAATAACTCCGGCGCTGCGCCCCTGTGAAGGCATCAGAATTCCCATCGTAGTCGTTCTTGTCGTAAAAAGTTACATTAGCCATAATCTGGAATCATTTAGTTGAACAATGACCCAAAGTTGGGCGGTGTATGTGGGCAGGCCAAGCCAAGTTTCTTTGATTTATGGAAAGCCGTTATGGCTTTGGAATCGCAGAGGACGCAGAGGTTCGCAGAGAAGTTGTTCCTGAAGTGCCTCTGCGGCCCTTTGCGACCTTTGCGGTTAAGAGAAAACATAAAAATTTGTGGAAAGCCATTTCAAAGGCTACCTTTCCCCATTCACAAAATCTCATGCGCCCCGACCCGCTCCATGAACTGATCCACAGCCTCACCGCCAATGAGCGGCGGTACTTCCGACTCCATGCCCTGCCCGGCGGCGGCGATGGCAATAGCAACTACATGCGGCTGTTCGAGGCCATCTTGGCCCAAAGCACCTACGATGAGGCAGCGATCCTGAAGGCATTCGAAGGGGAGCCATTGACCCGGCACCTGAGCTCCGAAAAGAATTACCTCTACCGCCTCATCCTGCGCAGCCTGCGCGCCATGACCGACAGCAGCAGCATCCACCTCCAGGTCCAGGCCGAGATCCACAACGCCATGCTCCTCTTCCAGCGCGGACTCTACCACCAATGCAAGAAGCTCCTCGCCAAGGCGCGCAAACTCGCCGAGAGCATCGAGTACCACCATGCATTGGTCGAAATCCTCACCTGGGAACGCCGCCTATGGAAGATCATCGCCGACAAGGGGCGGCATCAATTGGCAGAGGACTTGATCGCGGCACAGCAGCGGTCATTGGCACAGTTGGAGGAGACGAGGGCGTATTATGATCTGTATGACCGCATGTTTCTGGAGGCGCAGCAGCATTTCAAGCACCGATCCGATGGAGCAAATCCGGCATGGGAAGCTCTGGTGAACCATTCCTTGCTCGCCTCCCCGGACAAGGCACATGGGTTCGAGGCCCGGCACTTCTACTGGCTCTGCCAAGCTTGGCGGTACCAACTTGAGGGAAATGCACGAGCCCTTTTGAATGCCTCACGGCCAGCATGGCTCTATGGGACGCACATCCCGATATCCGCTCCGAAGAATCAAGCCGTTATGTAATGACCCTGAACAATTACCTGCATGCAGCCACGGCCGTCGAACGGTATGAATTGTTCCCCTCTGTATTTCAAAAGATTCGCGCTGCCCGCACCCAGCACCGACACGGTGACTTGAAGGTCTTGCAGACACTACACTATTACGAATTGCTCTACGCCCTGAATACCGCGGATTGGGAGACTGCTCGCAAACTCCGCACGGTGATCGTGAACTTTATGCTGACCGATGGCAACCAAATCGCTAAGGGAACGCGCATGGCATTTCAGTACAACCTCTGCATCCTCGCCTTCCTGTTGGAGGACTTCCGCGAGGCGCTGAACTGGGTGAATGCAATCCTAGACAGCGCTGGAGCGGAGGCGCGTGAGGACATTCAGCACTTTGCCCGTGTGCTGCTCATCATCCTTCACTATGAACTCGGCAACCTGGACCTGCTGGAGTACCTGCACCGCTCCACCTACCGTTACCTTTTTGACCGGGCGGAACTGCATCCCTATGAGCGGCTCCTGTTAGAGGCAGTCCGGCAATTGCTCAAACAGCCAGCCCCTGATGAGCGCAGACCGATACTCCTTGCCTTGCAGCAGAGCATCGATGGCATGCGGCAGGGAACGGCCGACGGCCCTGCGGTGCAAGAAATGCGCTGCTGGATCGCAGCCCGGCTGGATAACCGACCACTCCGCGATGTCATGGCCGAAATGATAAGAAAGCCGCTGAAGTAGGCACCCAATGCGGTGCCCATCAACGGTATCGCCATTCATCAACACCCAGCAATGCGCACAGGATGTTCAGGAACCTTCCCATGCATGCCGCAGGTCATTGCAACAGGATCGAGATCGTCCAGACGCTGTTGTTGGTATTTGAAAAGCCCGTGGCGGTTGGTTGATTGGCCTCGATCTGGACAGCGAGCACATTCCGCTGCACATTCTGGTCATCGGTGATCGACACGAAGGGAGCATCGATCAGGAATATCTTGAGTGGGTCAGCCGCCACGATGTCGCTGATTCCAATTCCTGCCACGGTAAGCACGCGATTGCCGTTCTTCACCGCGGCGCCGTTGAACCATGAACGCATCTGATGGTTGGCCTGACCGGAAGAGAAATCCTGCTGAACGATGCTCACCGACCCCAGGATAACCCGCTCAAGGCTAGGGTCATCGATGGTGTTCGAGTTGTCCACCACCAGGAACTCACGTCGTCTGTTGTCCAGCCCATACGACAGGGTGAGGATGTACCCCTGCTTCCCCAGTGCCAAGGCTTCCGCCACAGTGGGGTTAGCAGGGTCTGTATTGTCCAACACATAGAAGTAGGACATGTCCGGGGACGTCATGAAGATGTGGTCGGCGAGGGAATAAGGAATACTCATAGGTTGGATGATAGAAGTTGGAGACCTAGTGAAGCGACCAATATGGAGAATTTGTCGGGAATTTTCTGCACACTGGATTCATGGCCTGAGAGCCTCCAATGTGACGATTCGGAGGAAATCCGCCCCCCTTGTTAACGCTTGTTAGGGATTTTTGCCTTGCATTCTCGCAAAACCCCTTACCTTTGCAAGTCGGAACCAGTTGATGATCCGCATGATGCGGTGATTTTGGTTCGTTTGGGGTCGGCCAATCCGGCCCGTGAAGGCATGAAAAGATATGGATTGATGTTGCTGATGTTGCTCGCATTCGGCCTCCAAGCCACCGCGCAGCTCCGGCAGATGAAAGACAAGACAGAGTACCCTTTTTGGCTTTACCTCCCCGAGGATACCGTGCTGAAAAGCAAGCCCCCGGTGCTCATCTTCCTCCACGGTCGCAGCCTTTCTGGCACTGACTTGGAACTCGTGAAACGCTACGGTGTGATCACCGAGATCACCCGCGGACGCAAGATTCCCGCAATTGTTTTTGCTCCTCAGGTCCGCCCCGGTTCCGCTTGGGATCCGGACAAGGTCCTCTCTGTGCTCAACTGGGTACAGAAAAACTATGACACCGACTCCAACCGTGTCTATGTCGTGGGCATGAGCCTCGGCGGATACGGCACCCTGCACTTCGCAGGGAAGTACCCGGACCGCGTGACCGCTGCTGTCGCCCTCTGTGGCGGTGGCAATCCCAGCGACGGCTGCCGCCTCGCCACCCTGCCCCTGTGGATCCAACACGGCAAGCTCGACCAAGCAGTGCCCATCTCCGAATCCGAGAAGATGGTCGCCGCCATCAAAGCCTGCAACGGTGGCAAGTTCCTCGAGTACAAAGTCTATGACTCCTGGGGCCACAGCCAACTCGCCCGCGTGATGGAAGACGACGCCATGTACGACTGGCTCTTCAACCAGCGGAAGATCCGGGTTCCCGACGGCTCCATGGGCATGGCGCCCATCGCGCCTTCCACGGGATTGACCCCGTCGAGCGCAGTTCACTGATTTTGCTCAGGAAATTGAGACGGGGATGGGCCACGGCTCGTCCCCGTTTTGTTTTTGCCCCCCCTGTCATTTCGAGCGGAGCGAGAAATCTCAGCAACCAGTAGCACCCACAGATTTTCAACACTTTGCAAATCTCAGCACACAGTAGCACTTACAGATTTTCACCCCCCTGCTGATCCTGAACACACCAACACACCACCGATCCACAACGCATCTATTCCCCGCTGATCCAAACTGCTGATCCACAACGCTGAGATTTCTCCCTCCATGCCGTCTCCGCTTCGCTTCGGCAACATTCCCATCGAAATGACAGGGGGGTATGGAGCCCCCCACTTTCTAACCCAATCTTAACCTTTCCTGCATTTTTCAAGGAAATTCTTAAATTCATCCCCAAGGTGTCCCCATTCGTCCACAGGGGCCCTTGGATGGTTGTTTTGCCCCACGAGATTCGGCCTGGCGGAATCCCAGGGCAGATTGGTAGGATTGGAACTTGATGGTAAGAAAATGGTAAGAATGCTTACTCGCATTGTCAGCTTGCTCTCGTTGACATTGATTGGGACCTATGTTTTGGCGCAACCCACGATCTCTTGTCCGGGGGTGAATGCCGGGGCAAACCAAACGGTCACCTGCTCCAACAACTGCGCGAACCTCACTGCGACGCCTGTTTCCGGGTTCCAGCCCACGGCTTACAACACGCAGCAGATTCCCTACACCCCGTATTCATATACCACGGGCACCCCGATCATCGTGAACATCGATGACCGCTGGTCCAATGTGATCAACCTCCCTTTCAATTTCTGCTTCTACGGGACCATGTACAACCAGTGCGTGATCGGCAGCAACGGGGTGGTTTCCTTCAATTTGGGCTATGCCAATGGTTTCAACCAATGGGTGATCAGCTCCGGCATTCCCGGCAACACTGACGTGCTGAACAGCATCTGTGGGCCATTCCATGACACTGACCCCAGCGTGGGCGGCACCATCTTCTGGCAAGTCTATGGGACGGCACCTTGCCGGGTCCTCGTGGTTTCCTTCAACCAGATTCCCATGTTCGACTGCAACAACCTGATCGCCAGGCAGCAGATTGTGATCTACGAGACCACCAACATCATCGAGACCTACATCGCCAACAAGCCTGTGTGCAGCAGTTGGAACGGCGGCTACGCCATCCACGGCATCCAAAACGCAGCTGGTACGGCAGCTACTGTGGTTCCCGGCCGGAACTTCCCCTCCGTCTGGACCGCCCAAAATGACGCTTGGCGCTTTGTCCCCGCAGGTGCTCAGAATTACACCGTCCAGTGGTTCCAGGTCGGCAACAACACCCCCCTCTCCAGCACCAACAACGTCACCGTCTGTCCCAATACCACCAGCAACTACTACGCAGAAGTCGTCTATACCAACTGCGACAACAGCACCGTCACCGTCCGTGACACCGTCCAAGTGGCGATCCCCAACAGCATCCAGACCCTGAACCCCACAGTCAACCAAATCAGCTGCACCTCTCAGGGTTCCATCATCCTCAACCCCAGCGGCGGCACACCCGGCTACAGCTACAACTGGAGCACAGGCCAAGGCAACGTCAGCACCATCAGCAACCTCGGCGCGGGCAACTATTTGGTGACCGTCACCGACCAAGCAGGATGCTCCTTCACGCAGGCATTTGCCATCAATCCCTACACAGTCCCCATCGCTACGATCACCAACACACAGGACATCAGCTGCTTCAATGGCAACGATGGCTGGGCAGTGGTCGATGTCACGGGTGGACTCGGGCCATTCAACTATGCCTGGAGCACCAACCCCGTCCAAACAACGGACAGCGCATTTGGACTCGGGGCGGGCAACTATACCGTGACAGTCACCGATGCCGCAGGCTGTACCACCACGGCCAGCGTCACCCTGACCCAACCCAGCCAACTCACACTCAACTTCAGCCTGCACCAGGACATCAGTTGCAACGGGGCGGACGATGGCTGCCTCGCTGTCACCCCTGGCGGCGGCAATGGCAACTACTCCTTCCTCTGGAGCAACGGCTCGACCAATGACAGCATCTGTAGCCTGACTCCGGGCAGCTATACCGTCACGCTCACCGATACCACCTACCACAGCTCGCTCGGGGCGATCTATTATTCGCAGACCTTCCAAGGCAACCACGGATGGACGCTGAATGTCCCAACCGGGGCCAATGGCGTGGACAACAACTTCTGGGTCGTCAATGACAATGAGGGCGGCGTGGCGCCTCCCGGCTGTGGCGTGGCCCTCAACGGCAACAACACCCTGCACATCACCAGCGTATTCTGCCCCACTTGCGGCGCGGCCTACGACGCGGGCGGCCTCTGCGGCATCCTTTTCTGCCCGCAGACCAATATGCGAGCAGAGTCACCGGCATTCTCCACCGTCGGCGGGAACAACTTGAGCTTGGACTTCGACTTCATCTCGATGGGTGACGCCCTGAACGACAATGCCAGCGTCTGGTACAATGCCGGGGCAGGCTGGGTGCAACTCAACCCGAGCATCAAGTCCCTCAACTGCGTGAGCGGCCAAGGTCAATGGACCCATTTCAATGCCAGCCTCCCTCCCGCCTGCTGGAACAACCCCAGTGTCCGCGTCGGCATCAACTGGACCAACAATGACGGTTGCGCACCATCCCTCCGCGTTGCCGGTCGACAATGTCACCGTTTCCGCCCAATCCGGCAACACAGCCACGCTCTGCACGGTGACCGCCACGGCCACCATCCTGGAGCCGACCCCGCTCACAGCCGCCTACCAAGTCACCAACGTCCTCTGCTTCGGCGACAGCACGGGTTGCATCACCGCCACCCCCAGCGGCAGCAATGGCAACTACCACTATCTCTGGAGCACGGGCGACACCACCAGCACCATCTGCAACCTGCCCGCTGGCACATACACCATCACCATCACAGACACCTCGTCCGCGTCCATCACCAACTCCGGGCCTGTCGTCCTGTTCAACGAGACATTTGACGGCGCCCTGAACTGGGCCCTCAACGTGCCCTCTGGCGTGAACGGCACCGACCCGAACTTCTGGGTGATCAATGACAATGAAGGCGGTGTCCTCCCTCCCGGCTGCGGCGTGGCCACCAATGGCAACAAGACCATGCACATCACGAGCGTCTTTTGCCCCACCTGTGGCGCGGCCTACGATGCAGGCGGACTCTGCGGCGTCCTCTTCTGCCCACAGACGAACATGCGCGCGGAATCCCCCAGTTTCTCAACCATCGGGTACAATAACCTCACGCTCACGTTTGACTTCATCTCCATGGGCGACGCCCACCGCTGCTGCTGCCCGCGCAACGTCGCGTCGGCTGGCGAGTTTGCTCAACCCATCGATCAAGTCCGTGAACTGCGTGAGCGGCCAAGGCCAATGGACAGCAAGCTCCATCGCATTGCCTCCGGCAGCTTGGGGCGTCCTCAACCTCAAGATCGGATTCAACTGGATCCGGGGCACGACGACGTCGGCACCGATCCCTCCGTCGCCATCAACAATGTCCGAAGTGATCCGCCTCGGCCTACCTGCTCTACCGGACCTGTCCTCTGTTCCCGCATCGATACCTTCACCCATCACCCAACCTACCCAGGTGGTCTTGGGCATCAGCGGCCAGAACATCAGCTGCTTGGCAGGCCGATGGCCGCCACCGTCACGGGCACAGCGGCGGCACCCTGGCCAGGTGTAGTCTGGAGCAACGGCGGCCTCACCGACCTGATCGGCGTGACTCACGGCTGGCAATTACATCGCCTCCGTCACCGACAACAACGGCTGCCAAGACACCATCAGCATCAACCTGGAGCCCACCACGATCATCACCACGATGACGATGAGCCCAGTGAGCTGCAATGGCGGCAGCGATGGTTGCGCCTACGTCCAAGCGACAGGTGGCCCGAGCGGTACTTACACCTTCCAGTGGAGCAATGGCGGCACCAATGACACCATCTGCGGACTCACCGCCGGCATGTATTATGTGACCGTCACCGACACCACGGGCGGCGGCAGCGTGTTCGCCGTCGTGGGACCATGGATTCGACCCGGCGCAGGCATGGACCTTGAACGTGCCCACAGGCGTGAACGGAACCGACCCGAACTTCTGGGTGATCAATGACAATGAAGGCGGCGTCCTGCCTCCCGGCTGCGGCGTGGCCCTCAATGGCGACCAGACCCTGCACGTGACCAGCGTTTTCTGCTCCACTTGCGGTGCCGCTTACGACGCAGGCGGCCTCTGCGGCATCCTCTTTTGCCCCGAGACCAATGCACGAGCTGAGTCCCCGGCCTTCTCCACGGTCGGCTTCACCAACCTCACCCTGAACTTCGACTTCATCTCCATGGGTGACGCCCTGCTCGACAATGCCAGTGTCTGGTACAATGACGGCTTGGGTTGGACGCTGCTTTCGCCCAGCATCAAGAGCCTGAACTGCGTGAGCGGCCAAGGTCAATGGACCGGAGCCTCCATTCCGCTGCCTCCGAACACCTGGAACGTGGCGAGCCTCCGCATCGGCTTCAACTGGACCAACAACGACGATGGCATTGGCACGGATCCCTCCGTGGCCATCAACAATGTCCAAGCTGTTCGACCCTGACCACCACCGGCGCCAACAGCTGCTCCCGTCGTGACAGCATCCTGGTCACCGGAGCGCAAGTCGTTGCTCACCGTCTCCGCCACCCGCACCAACGCCTACTGCGGCCAATCCAATGGCACCGCTACGGCAACTGGGTCGAAGCGGCACAGGTGCTTACAGCTACGAATGGGACAC
The DNA here is from genome assembly GCA_046329055.1 of Bacteroidia bacterium. Lineage (GTDB taxonomy): Bacteria > Bacteroidota > Bacteroidia > J057 > JADKCL01 > JADKCL01. The sequence continues at coordinate 6,401 of JAXLVK010000092.1, read as the reverse complement.
CAACCCGGCCCAATTCACTGCAACCGCCACCAGCATCCTCAGCAGGCCTGCGCTGGACGTGACCGTCACCGACGCCAATGGCTGCACTGCGACGACCTCCATCAACGTCCTCGACGTCCCCGGCCCGACCATCAACACCGCTGTCGCCAATACCGTGGATGTCTCCTGCTTCGGTGGGGAGCAACGGAGGCCAGCAAGCGCGACTCAGCTTTTCAAGGCACCGCCCCCCATCACCATCACTTGGGGTACGACGCCGCTCCAGACTGGCAACCAAGCCACTGGCCTCATCGCAGGCAACTACTGGGTTTGGGCCACGGACAGCGCGGGTTGCCAGGACTCGGTCCAGTTCACCATCAACCAGCCGTCGGCCCTCGGCGTGACGGTGTCCACCGTCGGCGCGATCTGCGGCCTTGCCAATGGCTCTGCCACAGCCAATCCCACCGGAGGCACTGCGCCCTACAACTATGTCTGGAGCAACAACCAGTCCGGCGTCACTGCCAACGGCCTCGCGGCAGGCAACTACACTGTGACGGTCACAGATGCACACGGATGCTCAGCCACGGCAGCGTTCAGCATCTCCCAAGCTGGTAGCCCCAGCCTCACCCTGCTCCAGATCATCCCGGTCTCCTGCTTCGGCGGCTCCACAGGCAGCGCCTCGGTCGGCGCCACGGGCGGCGTAGGCCCCTACACCTACCAGTGGAACACCAACCCTGTCCAGAACACCCCTGCAGCCACCAACCTCCCGGCAGGCACCTACACGGTGACCGTCACCGACCAAAACGGCTGCCGCGACAACATGACGGTGACCATCACTCAGCCTCCGCAACTCGTTGGCAACGTGGTCGTCACCCCCAATGGTTGCAACCTCGGCACCAACTACAATGGTACGGCAGGCGTGATCGCCTCTGGTGGCATTCCGCCTTACAGCTATGCTTGGAGCACCATCCCCGTCCAGGTCGGCCCGTACGCCACTGGATTGGCACCCGGCAACTACAGCGTCACCATCACCGATGCCAATTCCTGCACACTCATGCTGAGTGGCACGGTAGGCCAAATCCCCGAACCGATCGTGAATGCGGGCGCCAATGCCCAATTCTGTGAAGGTGAAGGCGGCGCAACGATCAATGCAAGCGGAAGCGGCGGCACTCCCGGCTACTACTACTCATGGTGGTGCGCCGTCCCAGCATGTGGCTTGGATTCGATCAACGACAACGACCCCAATGCCAATCCCTCGGTTTCGCAATGGTTCTACGTCCAAGTCACAGACACCAATGGCTGCCTCAGCAACATTGACAGCTTGTTCGTGACGGTATTGCCGAAGCCGATCGTGGATGCAGGGCCGGACCGCATTCTCTGTGGTGACAGCGCCCCCTGCCAACTCCTCATGCCGACCATCACGGGTGCCACAGGGCCGTATGTCTATACTTGGATGCCTTCGACGGGCCTGAATGACAGCACCATCCTGAATCCTTGTGCCCGCCCGGACACCACGACGATCTATGCCCTCGTGGTCACAGCTGGAAATGGTTGCCAAAGCGATTACACCACCACCGACACCCTGGCCACGGTCACGGTCTTCGTGAATCCGATCCCCATTGCCGAGGCTGGACCTGATCGAGACCTCTGCTTCAGCGACACGCTCCAGCTTCAAGGCTACGGATACGGCGCAGGCCCGAGCTACACCTACCAATGGACGCCCGGCCCCAGCCTGAGCGACTCCAGCATTGCGGCGCCATGGGCTTGGCCAGCGCTGACGACCGATTATACCCTCGTCGTCTGGAGCAATGGCTGTCCGAGTTACGCCGACACCGCGACCATCAGCGTCCACACCTTGCCCACTGTGGAAGCAGGTTGGGACCGGGAGATTTGCCCGTTCGATACTACCATGCTAGATGGGTATGCAAGCGGTGACTCCACCGCCAACTACACCTTCCATTGGTGGCCAGCGAATGGCATGATCGGCAGTCCGGACGTGGAGGATCCATTTGTGGGACCGGGCGCGACCACGACCTATTACGTGATGGCGACCAGCAATTGGGGCTGCGAAAGCCCTGTGGACTCCGCAACGGTCTATGTCCGCCCCGCCCCCATCGCCGAGGCTGGTCCCAACCTGACATTCTGCACCGGGGATAGTGTGCAGTTGCAGGCGAGTTACTGGTACAGCACCACCGACACTGCGCCCAACAATCAGATTTTCTACAGTTGGTCGCCTGCGGGTCAGATGAGCGACAGCACCGTGTTGAATCCTTGGGTTTGGCCCACGAATTCCACGGTTTATACACTGGAAATCCGCTACAATGTCTGCTCCACGGTTGATTCCGTCATCGTGACGGTCGGGCCGCTGGCGATTGCACAGCTCTTGCCGGATACCACCACCATCTGCGAACGCGACTCGGTGCTGCTGGATGGTTCGGGCAGCATTGGACAGGAATTCCACTGGGTGCCTTCCACTGGCTTGAGCGACCCCAACTCGCTGACGCCCATGGCTTCACCGGGCAGCAATACCACCTACACGCTCGTGATGGGCTCTGGTGGATGCTCTGACAGCACCAGCTTCAGCCTCGAAGTCCTGCCCAGACCGGATGCGGGATACACCAGCTCATTGACCCACGGTTGCCCGCCATTTGAGGTGCAGTTTTCTGAGCTCAGTGGTGGTGAGATTGCCTACATCTGGAATTTCGGCGATGGTGGACCAGTGAGCAACATGCCGCAGCCCAGCCATACCTACGACAGTCCGGGCATCTATCCGGTGTCATTGACGGTGGTCGCACCCGGCGGATGCAGCGAGGAGATCCAGACGATCAACATCGAGGTGAGCGAGCTCCCGATTGCGGAATTTGGAAGCACCCCAGATTTCCCTGCACAATTGTCCCTGCCGAACACCCAAGTCGAGTTCACCAACCAGAGCCAACACGGCGTTGAATGGACCTGGGACTTCGGCGACGGCATCATCACCTCTGAGTTCAATCCTTCGCATACCTTCTCCACGCCCGGCGAGTACTTCGTGACCCTGACCGTCGCCAATGTCGAAGGTTGTGTGGCTGAGGTGGTGCATGGTCCCTACATCGTGGTGACGCCCGAACTCTTCATCCCGAACGTGTTCAGCCCGAACGGGGACGGCATCAACGACGTATTCTTCCCACAATACACGGGTGATCAACCCTTTACCTGCCAGGTGTTTGACCGCTGGGGCGTGAAGCTCTGGGAAACCCTGAACAAGACCAAGGGCTGGGACGGCAAGAACCAAAGCGGCGCCGACGTCACAGATGGCGTGTACTACTATGTCGCCAAAGTCGGCGGAAGGGAATTTGCTGGGGAAGTGACCCTGGTAAGATAAGGGTAAGAAGATAGCATGTAGCAATTGGCAGTGTCCGGCTTCGCGGGGCAAAGCTGCCATCTGCTACATGCTTTCTGCTTTCTAGAAATGCTGTCCGGAAACACCATCGGACGGGGCGAACTGCATTGGGAGCGGGCTGATCTGCCATATTTGAGGGGCGAACCGTCAGGAATCCCCGTGGGAATTGCCTATCTTTTGGATTGATTTGTATTGGTGAAAGATGTGATTACAATGCAAGATTGTCACCTTCGTATTTCTAGAACGCTCCTCTTGTTGCTTTTCCTGACCTTGGTTGTGCAAACCCGCGCACAATTGACGGTTACCCCGAATGCCAACGCCACCTTTTTGGTGAATCAGTTGATCGGTCCGGGGATCACGGTGACCAACGCCACCCTGTCCGGGCCGTTCAGCTCGGCGGGCACGTTCAACGGCACCGCTTCCAACATCGGCCTGCCCGGCGGGGTCCTGCTCACCTCCGGAGACGTGAACAACGCGCCCGGCCCCAATTCGAGCACTGGCATTTCCACCAGCAACAATGCCCCGGGGGATGCGCAGCTGAACGCCCTCTCCTCCCCGTTCCTCACTGAGGATGCCTGCATTCTGGAATTTGACATGGTCGCCACCTGCGACACCATTCAGATTTCCTATGTCTTCGGCTCCGACGAGTACGACGAATGGGTCTGCACGAGCTTCACGGACGTGTTCGCCTTCTTCATCTCCGGTCCGGGGATCGTAGGTGCGCAGAATATCGCGGTGATCCCAAACACTACCACGCCGATCTCCATCAACACCGTGAACATCGGCGCGGTTGGGTCCAATGCATTCCCGCCCTACCCTACGAACTGCAACACTGGCAACAGTGCCTACTACACCACCAACAACCTGGGCTCCACGGTGGAATACGATGGCTTCACCGTTCCGCTCATCGCGAAGTCGGCGGTCATTCCTTGCAGCACTTACCACATCAAACTCGCCATCGCTGATGCGGGTGACGATGCCTTGGACTCGGGCGTGTTCCTGGAGCAAGGCGGTATCCGTTGCGCGAGCACCTTCTACTCTGTCGAACCACAAGTCAATAGCCCCGGCGTGAACTTCGCGGTCGAAGGTTGCGTGAGCGGCGGTTTCACCTTCCACCGCGATGGCGACTCCACCCAGGCATTGACCATGTACTACTCGGTCGGAGGTACTGCCACACCGGGTCTGGACTATCCAGCGCTCCCCGGCTCGGTGAACTTCCCGCCCAACTCCGCAACGGTCTTCCTGCCGATCAATGCCACGAGCGACGGTCTGAACGAACCCACCGAGACCATCTTCATCATCTTGACCGACACCGTCTGCGGCATCGTCGAAAGCGACACGGCCGTCTTGGAGATTGGTGATCAGCTCATTGTGAATGCTGGACCCGACCAGACTATTTGTGAGGGAACCTCCACCCAAATCGGGGACACGACCATTCCGTCTGTCAGCTATACATGGACACCCGGTTCAGGGCTCAGCAGTTCGACGATCTCGGATCCCAATGCCTCCCCCAATGCGCCGGGCACCTTCACATACATCGTTCAAGGCATAGACACCAACCAATGCCAGGGGCAGGACACCATGACATTGACGGTGATTGCGATGCCAGATGCACAGTTCACGGCCCCGGCGAATGTCTGCTTGGGTTCGACGACGACCATCAACTACACTGGTTCGGCTCCTCAAAACGCCAACTACAGCTGGAATTTCGGCTCCGGCACCATCGTGAGCGGCAGCGGCCAAGGTCCCTACAACATCCAATGGAATACCGCAGGCTTGGTCTATGTCACGCTGCAAGTCACCGACAACCAATGCGTGAGCCGCCTCGATTCCATGCCGGTGAACGTGACCAATCCGCCATCTGTTGCCCTGACTGGTGTGAATTCGCCTTGCTTTGGTCAGCCCCAGGGCTCGGTCACAAGCAGCATCAGCAACGGTGTGCCCGGATTTTCCTACCTCTGGAGCAACGGCGCCACCACACCCAACTTGGGTGCAGTGATGGCAGGTTCCTACTCCGTGACGGTGACTGACAATGTGGGCTGCGTTGGCACAGGATCCGTGACCATTACCCAGAATCCGCCGCTCACCAATCAGCTGACATTCATCCCGATCCTGTGCAATGGCGGCACCGGAACCATCACCGCCAATCCCGGCGGCGGCTCAGGTTCATACACTTACCTCTGGAGCAACGGGGCGACCACGCAAACCATCCTCCCGACAGTTGGCGTTTACACCGTCACCGTGACCGATGCCAACTCCGGCATCAGCCCCTGCACGATCAGCAACACGATCACGATGAATGAGCCACCCGCGATGAACCTGCAAATCTCGCCGACCGTCGCGAACTGTGGCCAAAACACCGGAACCGCCAATGCCATCATCTCGGGTGGTGTCCAACCCTATACCTACAACTGGAGCAATGGCGGCAGCACCGCCTACATCACGGGCCTCGGCCCCGGCCCCATTGCGGTCACTGTCACCGATGCCAACGGCTGCACCGCCACCCAATCTGCGACCATCGTGCAGACGCCCGTCCCTACGGTCACCGCTGGGCTTGACGCGAGCTTCTGCGAAGGCGAAGGCGGCGTGGGCATCAATGCCACAGGAACCGGAGGCACCCTGCCCTACTACTACACCTGGAACTGCGCGAATCCACCCTGCGGCCTGGACTCATTGTTCGACAATGACCCCAACGCCAACCCCACCTCCAGCCAATACTTCTGCGTCCAGATCACCGACGGCAATGGCTGCACCTCGAACATCGACTCGCTGTTCGTGACGGTCCTGCCCAAGCCCATCGTGAATGCCGGACCCGACATCTACCTCTGCGGCGACAGCGCACCCTGCCACATCCTGACGCCCACCATCACCAATGCCACCGGCCCCTACACCTACAACTGGTCACCGAGCCTTGGCCTGAACAACAGTACCATCGCCAATCCCTGCGCCCGCCCGGACACCACGACGATCTACGCCTTGGTCGTCACTGCCGGGAATGGCTGCACCAGCGACTTCACGACGACCGATACCCTGGCCACCGTGGTGG
>JAXLVK010000091.1:0-23319 GCA_046329055.1 Bacteroidia bacterium | reverse complement strand
CAGGAGCGGCTCAAGCTGTCAAATCCGGGCTACGAATTGCGGGTGACAGTGCCCCTGCTCGACCGACAGCAGGTTTTCGAATTCGCCAAATACAGCCGCATTGTCACCTCCTTCATCGTGACGGGCTACGATTGCTATGGCGCCCGCAACGGCAAGCCAGGCCCATCCTCCGTCCTCACCGCCTCCGACCAGTGGCGCATGCCCGACCTCCACATGAGCGTGGCCGAATACATCAAGGCAGGCGTCCCCGCGAACCAAATCGTGCTTTCGCTCCCGCATTTCGGCAAGGAATGGACCCTCACCACCAACGACCGAGGGACCGCCGTCGCTGCTGTGGATGCCATCCGGCCCTACAACTTCTTCCTGCAACCCCTGGAGGGGCGCGCCCGGTTCGACAGTTCGAGCAGCACGGCCTACCGCATTGGCACGGGGACGTTTGTGACGCGGTACTATTGGTGGGACGACGCGCAGAGCCTCCGGCAGAAATACGCCTTTGTCAAGGAGCAGGGCCTGCGTGGCGTGGGCATCTGGGCATTGGGCTACGACAACGGCCGCGAAGAACTCTGGGACCTGATCCAGGAGGAGTTCGCCGACAGCCTTCCCAAACCAAAGCCCGGCCCCGGCCCGGTTCCGCCCCGACCCGGCCCCTACGACCCCATCACGGAGGCGACCCTACACCAATACCGCTGGATCCAGTGGGACACCTTTCCGGTTCCTGCCGCTTTCCGCCACAGCCCCGAGGGCGTCAATGGCGATTTCCTGCTCATGTTTGGCGACTTCGAGGTCTCCATCACGCGCGACATCTGGGCCCTGCTCACTTATGTCTTCCTCATCCTTGCAGTCTTCATCGAGCTGGGATTCTGGCTCTCCTTGCTGCGTTCAGACACACGGGAGATCGTTTTTGTGCGGCGCAAGAGCCTGGCCTACCTGCTGGGATTCGTTTCCACCGTCATTCCGTTGCTGGTGATGCGAAGCCTCAATTTGATCGTGCCGCTGGAGTGGGTGCTGGTGATCATCCTGCTAGGCATGCTGCTGTCCAGCTTGGTGTCTGCACGTCTGGTGACCCTTTACAACCGCCCAAAACCGTGATTTTTCGTCAATCAGTCCCACATTTTGTACATCGCCTGCATTCCCGTCATTTCACCATGCGAAAATTAAGCCTCACGAGGGATTTGCACCGATTTTGAGCAGAAATCCCCTTTGCTCCACCGTTCACCCGAGGCATGGACACGGTCACCCACATTCCGATCGCTGTCAATAGGCATAAAAATTTGACGCGGATGGACGATATTCGAACCAATGGCGGCATTCAACAGCATGTCCGCCGCGATGGAGATAATTAAGGAGAACCGGTAGCGTCATTCGTTCTGTTTTTGGCAACAGTTTTTTCCTGCTTTTCGTGGCTACCCCTCCCCTGAACCAACTGTGGAATAATGCAATGTTGTATTTGAATGAATTGGTATCGGTGCTGAAACCTGCGGAAGCCAAGCAGGTGGACAAAGCCCTGAAGGCGCAAGCTCAAAACAGCAAGCGCCTCGAGTTTTTCCGGCACATCCTCGCCTCGCCCAAGTCCATGGACGACGACGCAGCCAAGGCAATTTATGGCCGGGAGCCTTCCTCCGCCTTCAGCCACCTCAAGGCGCGGCTCTACGAGAACATCCTGGAAATCATCTTTCCGGACAATCTTCCTGTGCTCGATGCTGCACCGGACCGTCACCGTTACGATTGTCTTCGAAAAATACTCCTCGCCCAGTTTTTCATGTCCCGGGAAGCCTTCCTGAATGCGGCATTGATCCTGCAGGAAGCGGAGGGCATTGCCCGGCAGGCGACCCTTACGCCGGAGTCGGTTTTGATTGCGGACATTGGAAGCAGGCTCCACGCGCAAATGTCCGATGAAGACCTTTCCGAACCCGATGCGCAACAGCCGCTCATTACCGACCTGATGGACACCTTGCGGCAGGACATGGATGCCCGCCACATGGCCCTGCAGCTGGAAAAGCTGTCCGAGCGCCACAATTTCCTCCTCAAGGATTTGCCCTCCGCACTGCATGAGGCCGCGAGTTTATGGGAATTGCAATCGGAAAATCTGCCCACGGGGCTCGCTTATTGGAGGATGCGCATGCTGATCCAATATTGCTTGATCGGAAGGAACTGGGAAGCAGCTGCGAATACGGCGGGCAAATTGGCGATTTTGGTGGAGGAGGCGGCTGCAACGCTTTCGGACGCCGACAGGCACCATGCTCATTTGATTGTGGCCAAGGCATATTATGCGGCGGGCAGGCAGGATGATGCGCGTTTTCATTTGGACCTTGTATTTGCCTCCGCATCCAGCAGCAGCCTGGCTTCGCTCCTCGCATTGGAGCTTGCATTGCAGCTTTCACTGTATGCCAGCGACCTCGACAGTGCGATCCACTACCACACTGTAGCCCAGCAACATCCCAAATTTTCGCTCTCTGAATTCCGTCAAAGCAAATGGCGGCTCTTCCAAGCGGCATTGGCTTATGGACAGGGCAGTTACCATGACTCCCTGCAGCTCATTCAAGAGACCAAGGAGCTTTTCCGGTACAAATCCAAGTGGCTGCTCGGCATCAAGGTCCTCGAGATCTACAATTTCATTGCCCTCGGCAAGCACGACCTCGTCGAGTACAAGCTGAATGCCCTCAAGCAGCTCCTCAAACGCCAAAAAGGCCACGACATCGGACGCTGCAAAGTCATCGCCCGCGTCATCGGCACCTACCTCCGCCTCCACCAAAATGGAGAAATCCTCCAACGCCCGCAAGCAGGAGATCTATCCGAGCATTGGGCGCCATTTGATTATGAGGTCGTGCCGCTGGAGGGCTGGCTGAGTACATTGAGAGAGGAGACTGCCGCGGCGATTTAATGGATGAGGCATGCTAGGGCAAGCACTCCTGCGAGCCTGCAAATCATCCCGCGTTCAATCGACGCTCCTGCATTTCATGTGTAGCAGTAGAGGGCAAATCTTCGCCCCTCACTCCAGCACCACCTTCTTCACCACCGTGCCATGCCGCGGCACGCTGACGCGCAGGTAATACGCCCCGGCAGGCAATGCATGCAGGTTCAAGTCGAATTCCGTCCCGTGCACATCGCCTTGCAGCAGCACCCTTCCCAGGCCATCCACGAGCGAATAGCCCTCCATTTGCCGGCCGTCGGTGACCACATGCAGGAGGCCCGAGGTAGGGTTCGGGAAGACATGCACCTGCGGCCCGATATTGGCTTCCGGCTCCGAGCCTCCCACAGTCGGGCCAACGGCCCCGAGGTAGGTTGCCTGATAGACATATTGCGTCACCTTGTTCTGGACAAATGCCACCACGCCCACCTCGGCTTGCGAGGCGACATTTTGCAGCACCCAGGAGGTCGTCACCGTCGCAGTGGTGTCGCGGCGCCACTGCTTGATCAGTGTCGTGCCCGTCGCCAAGGGCACAATCTGCCGCATCACCCACTCGTTGTATTGGCCGGGTGAGACGCGGACGCGCTCGATCACCACCATTTGCAGGCTCAGCGAATCGCCCAAGGGCACATCCGAAGTGTAGCGAATCTTCGCGGTAGGCGTGATTGCCCCGCCGGGGAAGCCCGCATCAAAGAAGAGCGTGTCAAACACAAACAGCGGATCCTCGAAAATCCGGTGATAGATGCTGTCCTGATTCCAATGCGCATTGCTCGGCACCCCGGCAAACCGCGTCCCGTCCACCTGCAACCAAGGCGTGCTTGGCACCTGATAATAATTGCCGCGCGCCGGACCTTGCGGCAGCAACAAGGCATCCTGCAAGTGATACTCGATCATGAACGCATCGAGCTGATTCTGATTGATCAGGTCGTAGAGGTTGCCCATCGCCGTACCGCTCGTGGGTTGCAGGTTGTTCGCAAATGCCTCGTGCAAGACTGCCTGCTCCCGCTCCTGTACACAGAAATCCCGCAAGGCAAATCCGGTCGTGGTGCCATTGGCGTCGGAACCCAATTGGAAGCGGAAGGTCACCTGCGCCTCTCCGATATAATGATCGAGGCGAACGGCGGCATTCGTCCAAGCAAATGCAGATGCGCTCCAGCCCACGCCGATGGCATTGTTCACGCCGGGCTGCCCCGTGAGGCCGACGGAATTGTACCACTTCTTGCCAGTGCCGAGGCCACCGACGGTCTCCCAAGTCACGCCCAAGTCCGTCGAAGCCTGCATCACCACGCCATCGCTGCCGCTTTGCATCTGATCCAAATAGACAAATTTGGCCATCGGGCGCTTGAGATTCCGGAAGTCATAGGTCGGCGTCTGCACCCACGAGCGCTCATTGTTGTTGTAGTTGCCGAGCAATCCCGTGGCCCAGCAGGTGTCCGGCCCGAAGCCATTCATCACCCCAAATTCCCAGGAATTGTTCACCCCGCCGCGCAACCAATCGCCTCGACCGACAGTGAAATCGCTGCACGATGGGAATACATCCACCCGCTGCAAAACGGTGACGGTGAACGAACAAGTATCGGTGTTCCCGCTGGTATCCGCCGCGACGAAAGTGTTCAGCGTGTTCCCAGCAGGGAAGGTTCCCCCGGATGCTATCCCGCCAATTTGCGTCACCGTGGTCGGGGAGCAGGCATCGCTCGAAGACGGCGCCGGATAACTCACCACCGCAGTCAATCCCCAGTTCGGGGGTATCACCGCCGTGTCCGCCGGGCACAAGATCACCGGAGGCCCGAGGTCAATCACCGTCACCGTGAAGGTGCAGGTATCGCTGTTGCCAGCCACATCCATCGCCACATAGACCACGTCCGTCACCCCCACGATGAAGCTGTCCAATGGCGCATAGTTGCCTTGCAGGCTGGCAAGCACACAGTTGTCGCTCGCGCTCGGCACCAGCCAATTCGCGGATTGCAAGCAGGTCGCACTCGTCGTGCTCACCGTAATATCCGGCGGGCAATTGGTGATGATCGGCGCCTCGACATCCTGCACCTCCACGATCATGGTGCAGCTTGCTGTATTGCCGCTGGAGTCGCGCACGGTGTAAACTTCGGGATGGAAGCCCACAGTGAACACCGCCCCGGAACCAAGTCCACTCGTGAGCGTGGTCGTTGGATTCGCGCAATTGTCCGTGCCGACGGGAGGGGCGTAAACCACAACTGCACTGCACAGGCTGCTGTCATTGGGGACGGTCAGGGTATCCACGCAGGTGATCTGCGGGGCGATCAGGTCGCGTCGCAATACGCTGAAGCCGCAAGTCGCGACGTTGCCAGAGCTGTCCGCGATGGAAACCACGACAGTGGTATAGCCTGGGCTGCTTAATACGGTGCCGGGCGCAGGGACTTGCGAGCGGATCAGGACGGATGTGCAGTTGTCGGCTGCGGTTGTCGAGTCGCGGTAATCCGGCAGGACGGTGGTGCAGTTGCTGTCGAGCGCCAAGAAATGCGGAATCGGGCATTGTACCACGGGAGCGACGCTGTCCTGCTTCATCACGGTGAATGCGCAGGTACTCGTGTTTCCGCTGCCATCCGTGGCGGTGAAGGTCACTGTCATCGGCCCGACGCCGTTGATGGGGCTGCCGCCCAATGGTGATTGCGCCAATGTCGCAGGAGGACAGTTGTCGGTGGCGGTGCCGAGCGGCAGGTAATTCGGCAGGGCACCCGCGCAATTGCTGTTCAGGAGCACGTGCTGCGTGCCGGGGCAGGTCACGCCGGGACGGATGCTATCCCGCACCGTGATGGTCGCCGTGCAGCTTGCGCTGTTGCCATTGGAGTCGGCCACGACCATGATCACGCCGTTGCTGCCGAGTTGGCTGCACAGGAAGGTCGTGATGTTCAGGGACATGGTGGCGATGGCGCAATTGTCGGAGCTGCTGCTGTCCACTTGCGAGATGCTGAGGGGTGCGACGCCCGAATTGTCCAGGTAGAGGGTCACATTGCGGCACCGGGCCACGGGAGGCGTATTGTCGCGGGCGATCACGACATCATCGATGGAGGGCGGACACACGCCATTGCTGATGGTCCAGCGGAATGTGTTCGGGCCGAGTCCTAGGTTGGTGACGGCAGTCGTGAAATTGGTGGGCTGCGCGATCACGCCCGAGCCGCCGATCAGCGTCCATTGGCCGGTGCCGATGGCGGGTGCATTTCCAGTGAGGGTGGCGAAATTCGTGCAAATGTCCTGGTTCGGTCCGGCATTGGCGACGGTGGGGCGGGCATCACGGGTGATGGTCACCTGATCGGTGCGCACCGGACATACGCCATTGCTGATGGTCCAGGTGAAGACGGTATTGCCGACGGGAAGTGCGGTGACCATGCTCGTGGGCGAGGTCGGTACGGCAATCACTCCGCCCCCGCTTGCGATCGTCCAGGTGCCGCTGCCCACTGTCGGGACATTGCCTGCCAGGACCACAGTGTCGCTGCAAATCGTTTGGTCTGCCCCTGCAAATGCGGCACTTGGGAAATCGAACCGGAAAATGACCACATCGTCAAAACTCGGCGGGCAAGTGCCATTGGTGACGGTCCAGCGGAAGGTGTTCGCCCCCACGCCCAGCCCGCTCACATTGGAATTGCGCTGCGCGGGATTCAGGATGGTGCCGCTGCCGCCGACCAAGGTCCAGTTCCCCGTCCCCACAAATGGCGCATCGGCATTCAGGATGGCGTTGGTGTCGCAAATGGTCTGGTTCGGCCCGGCATTCGAAGGTGTGGGCGGCGCAGTCCGGAAGATCACCACATCGTCAATGGAATTCGGACAAATGCCATTGCTGATGGTCCAGCGGAAGGTATTGCTGCCCAGTCCGATGCTGGTCACGCCGCTGTTGTAGGCATTCGGAGATGTGACGGCGGCACTGCCTGCGACCAGGGTCCAGGTCCCGATTCCGACGGCGGGATTGTTGCCGTTCAGGGTATAGGTGGTTCCGCAAATGGTCGAATCCAAGCCGGCATTCGCAGTGGTCGGGCTGGCATTGCGGGTGATGGCCACGTCGTCGAAGCTGCTCGGGCATGCGCCGTTGTTGATGGTCCAGCGGAAGGTATTGATCCCCACGCCCAATGCCGTCACACCGGAGCCGGGCAGGGTGGAATTGGTGACCGAACCAGCCCCGGACACCAATGTCCATGTGCCGCCATAAGGTCCAGCGATGTTGCCCGCCAGCGTCGCGGTGGTGCCGCAAAGCGTCTGGTCCGGGCCTGCATTCGCAGTGGTGGGGGTGACCTCGCGTGTGATCGCCACCAAATCGCTGTTGCTCGGGCAAGTCCCATTCCCGATGGTCCAGAAGAAGAAATTGGTGCCCGGCCCCAAACCTGTGACCAAGGTGTTGAAGCTGTTGGGGCTCACGATGGTGCCTGCGCCGGAAACCAAGGTCCAGGTGCCTGTGCCGACGGTGGGTTGGTTGCCTGTGAGCGTGGCGGTGGTGCCACAGACGGTTTGGTCGCCACCTGCATTGGCCAGAGTGGGCGAAAGGCTGCGGGTGATCTTCACGAGGTCGTCGGTCGGAGGACAAGCGCCGCCACTGATGGTCCAGCGGAAGTAATTGTCGCCCGCGCCCAGGCCAGTCACGATGGTGCTGGCATTGTTCGGATTCAGGATGCTGCCGCTGCCAAATGCCAATGTCCAAGCCCCGGTCGCGCCGCCTGTTGGCACGTTGCCGATGAGGACGGTGGTGCTGTCGCAGATGAGTTGATCGGGCCCGGCATTGGCTACTGGCGCGGTGCTGATGCGGTTGATGGTCACATCATCGATGCTGCTCGGGCAGGTGCCATTGCTCACGGTCCAGCGGAACACGTTGTTGCCTGCGGCGAGTCCGGTGATGCCTGTGGCGGGGTTGTTGACTGTCGTGGCCACCTGCTCCGGGCGGGCTCGCCCGCCAGTCCCGATTGCCGGGGTCAATGCGGCCATGGTCGTGGTGGCGGCACAGACGGATTGGTCAGAACCTGCATCAGCGTGCTGGGTAGCGTCACCAGGTATCCGCACAATGTCCGTGGTCGCGGGGGCATACGCCGTCGATGCAAGACCGTGGAAACCGTTGTCGCCGACGCCGGGTTGATGACGATGCTGGCTTTCATAGCGTTGGGCTGAGAAAGGTGCCCACACCGGAAATCAATGTCCATGTTCCGGTCCCAGGGCTGCATTCCCCGCCAATGAGGTCGTGGTGCCACAAAGTGATTGGTCGGGCCCGGCATTGGCGACGAAGGCACCGAGGGCGGATGATGACCATCGTCGAAGAGGATGCCGTGCAAGCCTTGCTGATGGTCAATAAGGTGTTCGCGCATAGGTCCAGGCCGTGATGCTGGCATTGGGGAAGCTGGCATTGACGAGCGTGCCCGCGCCGGAAACCAATGTCCAAGTGCCCGTGCCGATGGTAGGTGTGTTCCCGGCCAGGGTGGCAGTGGTGAGGCAGGTGCTTTGGTCTGGCCCGGCATTGGATGCTGTGGGCGGGGCGGAGACGGTGATGCGCACCACGCTTGTGGTCGCCGGGCAGATGCCATCGGTCACCGACCATTGGAAATAATTGTCCCCAACGCCAAGGCCCACGACCACGGAATTGGGTTGGTTGGGGCTGAGGATGGTGCCTGTGCCGGAGAGCCGGGTCCAGGTGCCTGTGCCGGGCAATGCGCTGTTGCCCGCGAGGGTGGTGCTGCTGGTGCAGATGCTTTGGTTGGGGCCTGCGTTCTGACAGGCGGTGTTGATCAGGGTGAGAATCACGTCGTCGGTCGCATTCGCGCAGGGCGGGTTCGCGACGGTCCAGCGCAGGATGGTCGGGCTGCCCGTGACCAAGCCCGTGACGGTGCTATTGTTCAATGCCGCATTGGAAATGGTGCCGGGGCCGGACACGATGGTCCAGGTGCCCGTGCCGACCGATGGAACGGTGGCTGCGAGGGTGGCGGTGCTGCCGCAGACGCTTTGGTCGGGGCCTGCATTGGCGGTCGGCGGGGCATTGCGGCGGATGCGCATTTCGTCGATGCTGCTGCCGCAAACGCTGTCGGTGACGGTCCAGCAGGTAATTGTCGCCGATCGCGAGGCCGGAGACTGCGGTCACGGGGTTGCTGGGCGTGACGATGGTGCCGCTGCCGAGGACGCGGATCCATTGTCCGGTGCCGGGGCTGGGGACGTTGCCGCTCAGGGTCGCAAAACTGTCGCAGACGGTTTGGTCGGGGCCAGCATTCGCAGGGGGTGCCAAGGCGACACGGGTGATGGTGACATCGTCGGCGGAGTTCGGGCAGGCGCCATTCGCGATGGTCCAGCGGAAGATGTTCGGGCCGTTGCTGAGGCCGGAAATGGCCGTGGTTGGGCTGCCGGGATTGGCGATGGTGCCCGTGCCGGAGACAAGGGTCCAGGTTCCTGTGCCTGCGCTGGGGATATTGGCACTGAGGATGGCCGTGGTGCCGCAGACGTTTTGGTCAGGCCCGGCGGCGGCTGTGGTCGGGGTGGCGAATTGGGTAATGAGGACTTGGTCGGTCACATCTGGGCAGACGCCATTGGTGACGGTCCAATTGAAGACGTTCGCGCCGATGCCGAGATTGGTGACGGCGGTGGTGGTGAGGGCTGGCGTGACGACGGTGCCTGAGCCGCTGCCCAGCGACCAAGTGCCTGTGCCCGAGGTGGGTGTGGTGGCATTCAGGGTCGTATTGGTGGCGCAGATGTTTTGGTCGGGGCCAGCATTCGCAGTGGGAGAAGGCAGGCGGGTGACCCTCACATCGTCGCTGACTGGGGCGCAGGGTGGATTGGTGACCGTCCAGCGGAAGACGGTTGGGGTGACCGTGGACAGGCCCGTGATGCCCGTGTTGGGCAGGAAGGCATTGAACAGGATGCCGGGGCCGGAGACGACGGTCCATTGGCCGACACCTGCGGGTGGCGGGGTCGCGCTCAGGTTGCTGGTGTCGGTGCAAGTGCTGAAATCGGGTCCGGCATTCGCAGGGGCGAGCGGAAATGAGCGGGTGATGCGCACCTCGTCGATGCTCGTGGGGCAGGGGCCGTTCGAGATGGTCCAGCGGAAAAAATTGGGCCCGAGGGCCAGTCCCGCGACGGCCGTGCTGGGATTGCTGGGCGTGATGATGGTGCCCGAGCCGAAGGCGAGGCCTCAGTGCCCGTCTTGGTGGTCGCTGCTTGCCACAAGAGGACAGCGGGCTCGATGTAGACGGTTTGGTCTGGGCCTGCGTTGGAGGTGCTGGCGGGAGAGAAGAATTGGATTGTGACGAGGTCACTGGAGACAGGACAAATGCCGTTCGTGATTTGCCACTGCAAGGTGTAGGTATTTCCTGCGATTCCGGTGAATGTAGAATTGGGATTTGAAAGCGTGGTCACGGTGCCGCCCGCCCCGGAAACGATTGTCCATGCAATTAACCGTAGGCGTATTGCAGCCAATGCGGTCGAGCTTGCAATGTGCGGTCGTTCGGTCGCCGATAAGGATGGCTTCATGAGGTGTGGTATTGATGGTGCAAAGCGGACAAGGACACCTGTTAGGCGTCTGATGTCCATTGCAAGGTGTAGCTGTTGCCAACGGCCACAACGAACCCGGAATTGGAATGCCGGGGGCTGCAATGCTTCCGCCTGCGCCAGCAGGAATAGGACCATGCTCCAGATCCTGTGGCCAGGCATTGCCAGCGAGTGTGGTGGAGGCTGCACAAACGGTCTGGTCGATCCTGCGTTGCGGCGGTTGCAGCTGGCGCCGGTGGCGACTACATCATCGGTGGTGGTGCCTGCACATGGAATTGGTGACCCGTCCACCTCAATGTATAAGTGGTTCCAGCAGTCCCGTTGAAGGTGGGGGTCGGGCTGTTGCTTGTGGTTACCGTACCTCCCGCGCCGAAGTAATGCTCCAGCACCGGAACCGAGGTGGGTGGACTGGCAGCCAATGTCGTACTGCTGCCGCAAGATGACTTGGTCGGAGCCTGCATCGGCGGCGCTCGGGGTGGAGACCACCGTGAGATGCGAAATGCCGGGATGGACGGGCCGCAGCATTGCTCAGTGACTTGGAATTTCACCAAGTAGGTGCCCGCCGTGGCAAATGGGCCAAATGTCGGATTTGAGGCGGTGGAGGTGAAGACCGGGAACACCTGTTGCCGTCGTGCCAGCATACACGCTCCAGCTGTAGGCCGAGGTGGTGGGAATCCAGAGCGTGCCTGTTTCGGCAAATGAGGCCGCCACTGAGGTGCCAGTAAAATGGTTGACTTCGCCGGACAGTTGATCTGAGGCTGTGGACGGTTCGCATCATCCACTCAAAAGGTAGCTTTGGTACAGTCACCCAATGCGGTAAAGTCCATTCCGCGCCTGTGATTGTCGTAAAGACCTCTGCGATAACACCTGGATGTACTGAAGGAACTGGTGCTGGGACTGAGATCATTGACAAAGGAAAGGCCCGTACCCAATATCCAGCTCCCGCTGCCCAATGTAATCGGAATCACACGGAATTGGAACAGCCTGGTGTTGTTGCTGATTGATGGTGACCGTGGTGGGGTTGAGGATCGCCACGGAAGGGTAGTGGCACCAACTCGACACAGCACATTTCATGCGAGACACCCGCAGCACCAGTTTGAAGTTCCTCCCCTGGCACCGTCTCCGCCAGAGCCTCCGGTGCCCGATATGCCTCGATCACCGCTACAATTGCCCTGTCCAGGAGCTCAAAACCTCCAAAACCACCGTTATAGGCGCGCCCGTTCCACCTACCCGCACGCGCTGTACCTGGATTGATCGTCACATCGGCGATGACGGCACCCGTCGCTGAATTGTTTCAGTAAAATTCCGAAAAGAGCCGCCACCGCCGCCCACCCACCAAACCGCCTCCTTGGCCGCCGCCACCCCTTGGCCACCACCGCTTCCACCGTTTCCTGAGTTATTGATGCAGCAACAGACAAAAAAGACGGAATTCCCCCTTGTTGCCTGCTTGCTCCACCTCCGCCTCCACCAGCCCCTGCTCAGCCATGACCTCCTTGCCCCCTGCCCACTTGGCTGGTAGTAAGTTCCGAATGTATGTGATGCCCCTGCAGTGCCTCCATTGATTCCCGCAGTATTGATTATGGTTCTATTGAATCCTCCCCCATTGAACCCGGAATTACCATTTCCGCTTCTGCCAGCACCCTCCCCCAGAAGTTCCTCCGCCCCCACTTCCACCAATTCCTCCTGATGCACCACCGTCTGTTCCAGAATTTCCGTTCTTTAGTCTTCTCCGCATGTTGCCCCTCCATCTCCACCATTTCCGCCATTTGCACCCCAGGGATTGCTTCCTGCGAAGCCCTCCACTGCCGCCGAATGCAGTAGCAGAACTATTGCATCCATTTGTGCCCCCATCGAATCCGTTTGCCCAAGATGTCCTACGGCACCGCTGCCGCCCGCCAACCCGTTCGATGCATTTCCCGGAATTGATGACACAGCGCAGAATGGAGTAGTTCGAGCAGTTGGAGACATAAACACCGTAATTGGACCGTCCCCTGCCCGATGCCGTATTGCCTGTTGCGTTCACAGTGGCAATGGACAAGGTCCTGCAATCTCCAGTTCGTAACCCCTGATGCCTTGAACCCCACCACATGCCCCGTGTTCGCATCGATGGTCTCCATCCGCTACAGGTCACGGTGGTGGTGACATTCGAGCTTTTCACTGATTGCCGGAGGTTACGAGGAATCTTCTATCCGAAAGGTTGTCGGGGATGTTGACGACATTGGGCTCGGTGATCGCCCCGCTTGCCACCCGGATGTGCTGCCTGCCGCTGAGTTGCGAGATGGCATAGCTGATCGTGGCAAAGGGCGCAGCAGGTGTCCCGGGTTGGACTGTCCGACCAGGCGCCACATAGGCAATCCCGCAAGACTGGGCCGACACGCCAGTCCATCCCGCCCATCAACAGCAAGCAAAGTCCAATGCAATAAACCTTTCTCATACCTGCTACTTCAAAAACTTCCTACCTGTCCTTCAACATCATCATCCCTGTACCCGCCCGGCTCAAGGGTGCCAAACAGGGCATATCCGCTGTCGGCGGTGGTCGCGACCATTTCGGCGGTGGCGTCGTCCTTGCCGGGATAATTTTTCTCCATGCCGTCACGCTCCGGTGCTGTCCAGTACCACGAGGGCGAAATCGTCGCTGGTGTTTTGCCCGGCGACATACACCTCGGTCACGTGTCCGCAACTGATGCCACGAAGCCATCGGCAATCCCAAAGCTGTAAGCCTGATTGGGCCGCAAGGAGTCCAGACTCACCGGATCCCAGACGGCTTGAACCAAGCGGCTGCTCCCGGCGTAGGGCTCATTGCCCAGCACCAGGTAATTGCCCGAGCCAAAGGTGGACAGCCCCACGGCCTCCTGCGAGCCGCCCAACTGCCACCGCCACACCTGATCGATGCTCTGCTGCGGCGCGATGATGCTCAAGGCGAACAGGTCCCGGCCCGTGGTATTCCCGTCGCCGTCCCCGCAGATGAGGAACACGCTCGTCTTCACCTCGACCATGGCCACGCCGATCTCATCCTTGTCCGGAAAGCCATAGCTGTATTCGATCTCCGGCACACCCACCGCGCTTGTCAGCACGACCTTGGCGTCCCGCTGCCCAAATCCATCATCCATCCAACCACCACTGCCAATCCGCCGTCTGCCGCTGCGTCCCATTCACCCCCACCTCATTCACCCCCACCACCCCGATGCGGGAAGTCCACTCGGTTTTGCCATCTGCATCCAAGCCCACGAGCAGGATGTCCGTGGATGCCAGTCCCTCATCCACCGCTCCGACCACCACGTAGCCACCTGCGGCAAGCGGGATGATTTTCCCAACCATCCTGGCCCCAAAACCCTCTCCTCCAGCTGATTCCACACGGTGTCCGTGCGAATGAGCAAAATCTCCTGCGTCGCCTGCTCTGTCGCCCGGAGTGCCCAACAATAAATAGCCCCCATCCGCAAGCTGCCGGACATCGTACCCGCATCCACCTCCGGACCGCCGTAGTATTTGATGAAGAAATCGGAATCGGCGCCGACTTGGTCACTTTGCAGCCGACCAGCAGGAAGAGAATCAGGGCAAAGAGGAGTCCCAAGGCACCCAATGAAGAGCGCGCGGCGTCCCGCCGCAGGGCCATCGACCCAGCCGCCTCCCGGCGGCGCAGATCACCAACAGGAATTTTCCCCTCCAACAACTCGCTTGGCCGCCAAGAGGCAGCCTCCCTGATCGGCGTTTGACGTGATCCTTCCACAAGCTCAAGAGTACCCGCAGCGCAAGCGCCCACCTCCTCAACTCCGTTGAGCAATCGCCGTCCTATGTATCCGCCACTCATTCCTTTTTCTTGAATACAAATGCATACCCGACGCTGAGCGAGAACTGATTCAGCGCGAAATCATCGTCCATGTGGTAGAATCCTTGGCTCAGCGGAAACAGGCTGCGATCCTTGGGATCATCATAGTCCACCAATGTCCACGTCAGGGGCCGGAACCGCAGCACCGCCCAGAAATCGCTGTGCCGCGTCTCCATCCGCAACCCAATGCCCACGCTCGGCGTGACATAAGGCGTCTTCCGGAAACCTTTCACGGAGTACTCAAACTTCGCCGTCTGTGGGTCATTGTCCTGCGTCCCCGCGCCGGGCAGGCTCGTCTCCGACAAGGCCGCATCCGCGCTCAGGATCAGGTTGTAACCCGCGCCGACCTCCCCATAAGGGATCCAAGTGACGGCTTTGGGCTTGGCATCTGCCGCAGCCCCCTCTTCTGCCACCTTGCGCAACTCGTACCGCCCGTAGGCATTGAGGCTCAGCGTGCCAATGCGCTCCTTATACTGCGTCTGCAACCATTGGCCCAGGCCGTTGTCGGGATCGCTGAACAGCCCTTGATCCTGATAGCTGTAAGTCCAAGCCAGGTACCCGACCTCCACCGAGGCGGAAATCCGGGGCAGGAATTGATAGCGGGCATCGAGGGCGACTTGCCAAGCATTGCCGCCGGAATAATCCCCTGGGCCTTGGGTGCTATAGACATTGCCGGGGCTGTAGTCGCGCAGCAGGGTCGCAAAGCTGCGGTTCAGCCCCCCACTCAACCCCAATGCCAGTGCCCCACGTTCGCGCGGAGCGGTCGAGGTGTCCTCCGGCGTATGGTTCAGCGGATAGAGCCGCATGTTCAGGAATTGGCTGCTGCGGCCCACTGAAAATGCATTCTTCTCGCCAGCCACTTGGTAATAGAGGGTATCGAATTGGGTCGGGGACTGCGCGAAAAATGTCGTGTCGCCCTTGCCCTGTAGCAATGTCGTGTCCATCCATTGTACCAAGACAGGCTTGATCGGCTGCCCGGCGGGTTTGGAATTTTGCAGGGCGAGCAGGGAATCCACTTGCCCCATCAGGAAATCGACATACCTGTCCCGGCCGATCCACCGCTGCGACATGGGGCCCAGATCCATGATGTACCAGCCTTGCGGATAGCCCAGGTATCCCAGCGTGACATAGACGTAATCGAGGATGCGCCCCGTGCTGTCACGGATTTGGATGTTGTTGAATGTGAGCTTTGTGGACTTCAGGTCGGTGCGAAATTCCCGGCCCAGCAGGTAGCTGCGGTTGAGCTTGCCGTAGGGCGCGAGTCCCAGGAAGTCGCTCGTCGTGATGTCCCGGACCTGATCGCTCAGCTCAGTGAAGTTGCCATTGGTACTGTTCAGGGCAAATCCTTTGTCTGCCAGCGGATTGCCCTCTTGGTCATAGACATTGTCCACTACCCAAAACCGCTCCCACACGCCCTTGGGCACCTCCCGAAACTGAACGGTGATCCGTGGATCGGCGTCGCTGGGTTTGCCGCCCTTCTTCATGAGCTGGTAATCCACCTTGCATTCGGAAAAGGCAAAGTCGTCCTCCAATGCAGTGTTCCAGGGCATGTTGGCAACGAAGGTCAGGGCAGCCTGAGACTGGACATTAGTCATCAGCGCGCTGATTTCCAGCTCGTTTTCATCCTGCCAGGCATCCGAAAACCGCGTGAGCAGGTCACGCGCCTCCCAGTAGTCCTGCCCATAGACCGAGGCGGCACAGAGGAGCAATACCCATCCCACGCAGGCCCTCAGCCCGGCGGCATACCATCGATGATGCTGGCGAATCCGACTCACCGCATTTTTCCCATATTTTGATTCAGCCTTGTGGCAATGGCTGCCGTATTTTCAGCCATCCATACAAGATAAGGCGGATTCCGAAGGCGGCATTTCCATCCCATCCACCACCCCGCGGCCAGGATGACAAGCACAGAAAGAATCTGTACCCGGCCAATTGACGCGGAACCCCAAGATGGATGAAAAGCGTTGAGGGATGCCTGTCAGCGACGAAGTGACGAGCCAAGCCTTATCAGCCGGAGCATCACCATACCTCAATTGCAGACTGTACGGTCATGCCGCATCAAGATCTACGCGAACAGCTCATCTCACCATCCGTACGGACAGGTCGCGGCCTGTCCGTACGGATGGATGCACGAAAATCACCGATCACCTGCTTTGGCAAGGATCAATCCATCTTGTACCAGTCCGGTCAATCGAAGAAGGTCCAGTTCAGGCCGAGCATGACCTGCCGCACGGGCATGGGATAGCCCATGGTCGTGAAGTAGCCCGCTGTCTGCACGCCTTCCAGCAGGTTGATCATCTTCACGTAGATATGTGCCCGCTTGATCTGCGTCGCAACGAATCCATCCAGCCTCGGGTAGGAGAGTTGGTAGTAGTCGGATTGTTGGTAGAATGTCTGCGCACTCGGGTCGAAGTACGGCGCGCGATAGTAGCTGAAAAACCACAGGTCCACCCCTGCCTTCAGGATGCTCGCAAAGCGCAGGTCCTTGTTTTCGTAAAACAGGCTCGTCTTCGTGTAAAGATGAGGCTGCGCGTCCTTGAAAAGCGTGTCGATGCGCATGGTCTCGGAATAGTAGCCCTGAAACACTGCCTCCGACTCCAAGTAGAATTTCTTCCAATGCCCGCGCAGTTTGAGTTCGGCACCGGAATAGACGCCCCTCACCTGCGGCGGCATCCGTGTCCATCCATTGGCATCGTAGTAGATTTGCCCCTTGATGGAGGTCGTGAACACACCCAGCCGGATGAAGTCCCCCTTCACCTCCCCCACTGTCGCATAGCTCGACTTCCCATGCGCCTCGATCCCGAGGTTGAAATGGTTGATCCGCTGATTGCTCAGGTTCGTGATCGAGGCCATGTCATTGCCGGGGCGGGCGATTCCAAGCACTTGCTGCAAGGTCGGGTTCCGTCCATAACTCATGATCTGCACCGTCAGGGCAAATGGCCGGTGCGTTCGCGTCACCGTAGTGGAATCCTGCGGTTTCAAGGGAGGACCGGGCACGCGGCGGCTGTAGTCCAGCTGCCATTTCGGGAACCTCCAAGCGAGATGGATGTCAGTGAAGGTCTCCGGGCGGAAAATGTTGTTGAAGGTCTTGCGGTACGTCCACTCAGCCTCCAACTCCCGGGGATTGGGATCGTTCACCACGCGGCCCTTCCAGAGAATGGTCGTGCGGTTCACATCCGTATCCAGAAAGTTCTTGGTGAAGACATTGAGCTCCTGAGCCAGTTCCAGACGCTGCTGCACCTTCCAATTGGGGGATTGATAGGCATAACTCAGGCCCAAGTCGGCCTTGCGGCGGACATAGACCATGCGTTCGTAGAAATAACTGGAATCCCCTATCGTCGGATAGACCAGGTAAAATCCGGTATTCAAGGCGGAGGAGACATCTTGGTCGATGAACTGATTCACGAAATACTCCGCGAAATAGCCATTGTAGAGGCTGAACCGGTGATGGGCGCCCAGGGTGTCCTTGGTGATCCGGTAAAATTGCCGCAAGGCTCCTGCCCGCGAGAACCGCACCAGGTTGGCCTCCAGCAGGGCTACAGGCTGATTGCCCTTTTCGAATTGGGAGCTGTCGCTCGCCAGGGGCAGCACACCCCCATTGATGTCGTCGATGTGCTCCTGCAGCAGGAAATGCGCATAGACCTGATACCGTTCGTTCAGCGTATGGAAATTGGTCGATGCGCCGATGGTGTTGTGGTCCGTGACGAAATTCGAATACACCCCGTTGCTTTGCCGCCTGTAGTACAGCAAGCTCACGTTGACCAGGGGATGCACGTTTTGGGAAATGTCCGCGCGGAGTTGGGCGGCATCCGCCCGGCCCTGCGCATAGTAGGCGTTCACGTAGGGTGTGCGCGTGTCGTAGTAACGCATCCCGTACTGCGGATCCATGAAATAAGCGTTTTCAGCCCCGGTGATGGGATTGATGTACACGCCCTCGTCGAAGTTGCTGGATTCGGCCCCGTAGCGGTAGCGCATATAAGGCTTGCCCCATTGACCGAGGCTCGCGACGAATCCCGGCAGCCGATCGATCATGTCGGGGTACATGATCTGGTCCAGCTTGAACTCGGCGTCCTGACGCAAGGGGCGGCCATTCATCAGCGCCACCGGATCCAACCAATCGGTTTTCTCCTTGACCTTCTTGCGCTTGACACTGTCGGTCGCCGAAGTGTCCTGGAATTCATCCCCGCCACCGCCTTCATCGATGTAAAGGCTGTCGCTATCGGGGTCCTGCGCCCACACTTGCCCGCCGGAGAACAGCAACAGCAGGCAGATCATGGGAATCCCGGCCCACCGCAGCCATAGCCCTGCCCCGCGGCCCATGGCCGAGAATCGAGGTTGGTGTGAAGCGGGCCGGGATTTCATGGATGCAATCAGTGAGCGCCCTCTTGGATCAGGCGGCTCAGGATGCGGGTGAGTTTCGGCTCGGCCTTGGTCGCGGTTTCGATGATGTCCGGGACGTTGGCGGGTTCGAGGTGATCGGGGTCGCAGAGGTCGGTCACCACCGAGATGGCAAATGTCCGCAAGCCCATGTGGTTGGCCACGATGACTTCCGGGACGGTGCTCATGCCCACCACGTCCGCGCCGATCATGCGCAGGAAGCGGTATTCGGCACGGGTCTCCAGATTCGGGCCGGAGACGGAGACATAGACACCCTTGTGGGCGCGGATGCCTTCCTCGTCAGCGATTTTCATTGCATGGTCGATCAGTTCCCGATCGTAGGGGCGGCTCATGTCCGGGAAACGGGGACCGAGCTCATTGAGGTTCGGACCGGTGAGCGGGTTCTCGGGCTGCAGGTTGATGTGGTCGTCGATGATCATCAGGTCGCCCTTCTGATACGTGGGGTTCATCCCACCAGCAGCGTTGCTGATGTAGAGTTCCTCGATGCCCAGCAGGCGCATCACCCGGATGGGGAAGGTGATCTCGGCCATGCCGTAACCTTCGTAGTAGTGGAGGCGGCCCTGCATGGCCACCACCTGCTTGTCACCGATGGTGCCGAAGATGAGCTTGCCGAAATGGCTCTCCACGGTGCTCACCGGGAAGTGCGGGATGAAATTGTAGGCAAGCTCCTTCTCGATCTTGATCTCGGTGACCAGACCGCCGAGGCCCGTGCCGAGTACGATGCCCACTTTGGGCTGGGCTGCATGGTGCTGGCGGATGTATTTTACCGCCTCATTCAGTTGATCCATACGCGCGATGTCTTGTGATCTCTTTGATTTTCTGTTCCAATTGATCCCATCCCTCCATGAACTCCAACCCGGCTTCGAGGTAGTACAGGGGTTGCCGAGAATGGGCCTCCATCCAGGGCAGTCCCTTGAGCCGGAAATGGTCCTTTTCCGAGGTCAGGACAAAAGCGGGGGCCAATTTACCCTTAATTTCTGGTACCCGACCCATGCCCGCCAATATTTTCTCCATGTCCGCGGGGCTGTAGGCGTGGTGATCCGGGAATGCTTCAAATGCCGCAACCTCAATCCCCATCCGCTCCACGGTTGCCCGGAAATGCGCATTGTTCCCCAGCCCTGAAAACACGATTGCAGGTCCTTTGGGCAGGTCCAAATCTGCTTTTTTGCTGTCAAATGCACGGATGCCCTTGGCTTGGCAGTTGCGCCCGGCACACCACCTTGTCCGGCCATTGTTGCCGCAGCACCTCCACCGCCTCGCGCGACTGGGCCCCCATTCGCCGCCTTGACACCACCAATGCATGGCACCGCCGCAATCCCCGACTGAACTCCCGCAACCGCCCAGCAGGCAGCGGCAAGTCCCGCCAGGGTTCCTGCGTCGCATCCACCATCACCACATCCAGGTCCCGCGCGATCTCGCCTGTGCTGAAACGCATCGTCCAGCACCAATACATCAATGCCCTGCTCGGAAATGATGCGCTCCGCCCCTGCAACCTGGTCCTCGCACACCGCCACTCGCCAATCCCGGAACCGACTCGTGACCTGCAATGCCCGTCCCCATACAGCACGGAATCGCCTTGCCCGGGTTCCACCCAGACAAAGCCCTTGCTGCTCCGCCCATATCCGCGCGAGAGATATCCTGGTTTGAGGCCCATTTCCAGCAATTTTCCCAGCAAAAACTCGGCCATAGGGGTCTTCCCGGTGCCTCCCACTGTGATATTTCCGATGGAAATCACAGGCACCCCGACCCGGTGCACCCGCATCCATCCCCACTCATAGCACAGGTTGCGCAGGGCATTCACCATGCCATACAGCATCCCTAGCGGCCACAGCAAGGTCCGGAGCACATTCATCGGCCGAAAATTAAGGGAAAAAGCCGACTGGGACATGGCATCAAAATTGCCCTGTTTGAACGAATCCGGCTCAGGACTCGTTTATTCCCTTATATCACCGCATGACGACTGTCAATCTAATTATTGGTCGGTTTTTTGGTAACTTTGGAACAATGATTCGCAAGGCCAGCATCCTCCTTCTGCTGAGCACCTGCCTCCTCGGCGGGGTCGCACACGCGCAGTTGAAGCAAGTATATCAGCTTTCGGGGCTGATCGTGAACAAGGCCTCCCACGAGGCGGTGCCTTACGCCCAAGTCCGAATCAATGCCAGCCGACGCGGCACAGTCGCCAATGGTGACGGCTTCTACAGCATTCCGGTCGTCGAGACGGACACCATCTACTTCAGCTCCCTCGGTTTCCGCACCACCCGCTTCATCTTCTCGGACTACCTCAAGGAGTACCAAGGCGACCTCGGCTCGGCCTACATCTACGCCATCAACTACATCGAGGAAGACTCGATCATGCTCTCAGGCATCACCATCTTCCCCTACAACACCCCCGGTGAACTGCGCACAGCCATCATCGAAACGGATGTACCCGAGGGCGTGGAGTCGGTGAACGCCCGCGACAACCTCAACCCCAAGGTCATGGACGCATTGATCCACGGCCTCAAGATCGACGAAGGCGAGCGCGTGATGGTCGCCCGTCAGCTCTACTACAACAATCAGATGCACAAGCACGTGGCCCCAACCATGCCACTGTTTGACCCCATCGCCGTCTATCAGCTCCTCCGCTACATCAACGAAAAGGCCAAAGTCCGCAAGGAAAAGGACCTGAACTACTGGAACGAGTGATTCGACCCGGGTTCACGGGTTGCTCACCATTTCCCATTGCCAATGGATTGGCTTTAGCGGCTTGGCACCCATCCTGAATTCATTGATTACCAGAGCATTGCTGTTTAGAAATATATCCCTTGTAGGGACAGGTCGCGACCTGTCCTTACAAGGATTTGTTTACAGCATTTGCACGCAGATGGATTGGCTTCAGCTCGGGTTCTGGCAAAATTGATTGAATACCAACGCATGGTGAATCAGGATGCACGTTTCCGTAGGACACGACCTGTCCCTACGGAAGGGCATACGTGCCTCGCATTTCCCACCAGATGGATTTATTTCAGCTCAGCATCTAGCAAAAACTCATTGAATACCAACGCATGGTGAATCAGGATGCATCACCTTTCCGTAGGGACAGGTCGCGACCTGTCCCTACGGAAGGGCATACGCGCTCTCGAATTTCCCACCTCATGGATTGAATTTCCTGACCGCCATTTGGTTAAATTCATTGAATACCAACGCATTGCATTCAGGATGGCATCACCTGCCGTAGGGGCAGGTCGCGACCTGTCCCTACGGAAGGGCATACATCCTCGGCCCATGAATTGATTTACCCTGACCACCCCATCCCAAACAAACAGGGCGCGAACCGAAGTCCGCGCCCCATTCTTTGAGCGAACGATTACCGTCTGATCAGCGGATGATGGTCACCGTGCCAGACTTGCGTACCTTCTTGCCGCTGTACTCGACAGCGTTGATCACGTAGGTGTAAGCATCCTCGGGCAGCTTGTCACCGGTCCACTTGAAGCCCATGTCGTCACTGGCGAAGACGAGCTTGCCCCAGCGGTCAAAGATGTCAATGTGGAAGTCGGTGATGAGCGTGGTGAACACTTCGAAGTTGTCATTGAGATTGTCACCGTTCGGAGTGAACGCGGTCGGCACGAAGATGTGGACGATCTTGTTCACCTTGATCCAGAGCGGCAGGTCAATCACTCGCTGGCAGCCATAGACGTTGGTGATGGTGATCGTGACATCGTACTCACCTTCCTCGCTGTATTGGTGGACGGGGTTCACGTCAGTGGAGCTAGCGCCATCACCGAAGTCCCAGAGGTAGTTCGTGATCGGGCCGTTGATTTCCTGGGTGACAGTGAATTCTGCGATGGCATTGGGCAGGTCCAGCTCGCGGCTGTTCAGGGTCCAGTCCAGGTTCGGGGTAGGACGCACGACAGCGAAGACAGGAACCTTGGCGGAGAGGCAGCCGTCCACGTCACGCAGGGCGACATAGTACACGGTGGTGATGTCCAGCGGCGGCGTGGTGTAGTAGCTGTTGCCCACGAGGAACGGATCCTCGACGCCTTGGTCGCTGTAGTACCACTCGATGGTGCCGATGGCAGCATTCGGGTTGTTGGCGTAGAGGTGGGCCTGTTCGCCAGCGCAGATCGTGTCATAGAGGCCGACCGGGAGGCTCACTGCGGGCACATCCACGGGGCGGGTCAGCACCGTCACGCAGCCACGGCTCGTGGTCACCGTCAGGGTCACGTTGTACACGCCAGAGTGGCTGTAGTTGTGGATCGGATTCGGTTCGCTGGAGAAGTTGTTGGCGCCGGAGCCGATGTCACCGAAGTCCCATGCGTACAGGTCGATGGTGGTGCCATTCGGGTCATTGAGGGTGGCACCTTGAGTGAACTGCGTGATGCTGTTCCAGCAGCTGTGCTGCCAGCTGAAGTCCACGACCGGGTTCGGGAACACCACCACCGTCTTGGTGCGGGTGTTGATACAGCCATTGGCATTGGTGACGGTGAGGGTCACGTTGTAGAGGCCAGGGCCGGGGAACAGGTTGGTCGGGTTTTGCAGGGTGGACTGTTGGCCGGTGCCAAAGTTCCAGTTCCAGCTCGTGATGCCAGCGGTGGAGCTGGTGGCGTCATTGAACTGCATGTAGGTGCCATCGCAGACGTCTTCGTAGGTGAAGTCCACTTGGGGCAGCGGGTTCACGATCACCTGCTTGGTCACCGTATGGGTACAGCCGTCACTGCTTTGGACA
>JAXLVK010000090.1:0-23450 GCA_046329055.1 Bacteroidia bacterium | reverse complement strand
TTGCGGTCCGTGACGATGGACGGGAGCTCTGCCTGTGCCGACCAGTGGATCTCCAAGGACTTGCGGTTGGCCTCCGGCGCAAATGCGACCTCCATGTCCTTGAACATCGATTGCAGTGAGACTTCCTCCAGCAACGTGACCACATCCGGATGCTCCACGGCGTTCAGGTCCAGCAGGTCGCGGATGAGGTCGTTGCCCGCAGCCGTCACGCGCCGGATCATCTCCAATGCCCGGCTTTGGTCATCGTTCAGCGGTCCCTGCAACTGAATGAGCTCCAGCAGGCCGAGGCTCTTGTTCAGCGGCGATTTCAGGTCATGCGCCACGATGCCCACAAGGCCATCCTTTTCCCGGTTCAGGTCCTCTAGGCGGTCATTTTGCAGGCGCAGCGTCTGGTTTTGCAGCTCGATCTCCTGCTTTTGTGCATCGATGAGGAGGTGGTTGTGCCGCAATTCCTTCAATGCCCTGCTGCGTCCCAATGCGAAGACGACGACCACCACCACCACCGCCACGAGCAAGGCCAACAACACCGACATCCCGATGATCCAGTAGGTCTGCGTCAATGCCTGCCCCTTGCGCAGTTCCTGCTCGCGTTTGAGCATTTCAGCTTCCTCGGTCATCAAGGCCATCTTCGCCTCCTTCTCCTGCAACTCCTGCTCCTTCTCCATCTCAGCGATGCGGGCATTCTGATCCTCGGACATGAGGGAGTCCTGCACCATGTGGTACTTCTGCAAGTAGCTGAATGCCTGCTTGTAATCCCCCAGCGAGGAATACATGTCCGACACCTGCCTGAAGGATTCGGCGCGCAGCCGCGCACTCGCTGATAGCTCGACCAGCGGCCACAGCTTGTCCAGGAGTCCGAGTGCCTCCCTTGCCCTCCCCATTCGTGTCAGGATGCCGATCTTGTTCTGGAATGCGAAGCCGCATTCGTAAGGCATGTCCCCAGCCTCCTCCGCCGCTTGGATGGCCTTGTCGTAGTATTCAAGAGCCTTCGGCAACTCGGCCTTTTCCCCGTAGAGGTAGCCGATGTTGCTGTAGGTCACGACGAGCTTGCTCAGGTCCTTGGTCTCCTTGAGCACTTCGAGGCTCGCCTGATTGAAGGCCATGGCCTTGTCGTACTCTTTCCGGGAGATGTAGATGATGGCGAGGTTCGTGTTGATCGTGACCAGGTACTTGGTCAGTTTCAGGCGGTTGGCGATCTCGCTTGCTTGGAGCAGGTGCTTCTCGGCGACGTCGTAGTTGTTGCGGTTCAGATAGACGGCGGAGATGTTCACGTGGGCCCTTGCCATTCCCGGTTCCTCCCTGGCCTCCCGGAAATGCTTGAGCGATTCCATCTGCGCCTTGAGGGCGGCGTCGTAGTTGCTCCGGAAGTGATAGACCGAACCCATGATGGACCAGGCCTCGCCTTTCCATTTTTCCTGCCCCATCTCGTCCGCGAGGTCGATCGCCTTCTGTGCGAATTCGATGGCCTCGTCCATGCCCTCTGAGCGAAGGATCGTGGTCATCTTGACGGCGGCTTTCACCCCATCGGAGTCGGGTTGCAGCTTTCCAAGCTCGGTGCGGAGGCTATCGAGGTTGGCCGCATGGACGGAATGCATGGCAAACACGCCGATGCAGCACAGCGCTGTCAGCATTCGCATGCACAAAACCAAGTACACCGCCCGGAAGCGGGTGCAAATTGAGGTTTCCTCCACGTCCAATCTTGAATCCTATCCCTATCAAGCTGCCAGCCCGATTCAGACGAATTTTCTGTCAATCAGGGGCAGGGCAGTCCAATGACTCTTTTACCAACTAGGGTGACAAATAAAGTATTTTTTCACCTGATTGGAAAGCGCCATGATGTTGTGCATGTCGCTCGCGGTGGAGATGTTCTCGATGGCCCCGCCCTTGTGGACGATTTCGATGGGTTCCTGCAAGCCAGCGCTGTAAGCCATGTTGCTGACCTCGCCCGCGAAGACGAAATACTTCACTTCTTGGTCATCGAGACCCATGCGGCGCTTGAAGTCCGCGCGGGTGGCTTGGAGCACTTCGTCGGAGACCGGGCTGTCTTGGAACTTGGCCTTTAGCAGCTTCCGCATGAGCAGGTTGTCGCAGAGCACTTGCAGCACCTTGTCGCCACTGTGCCGCCACTGCTTCACGGCGACCATGATGTCATTGTCGTCCAGCTCGATGTAGCGGGCGATGATCTCCGGGGTGATCTTGGGTTCGAGCAAGGTGTTCTGGCCAAACAGGAATTCGAGGGCCTCGGTCTTCCAGAGCTTGTGGTTCTGGGTGTACATGAGCTCCTTGGCCCGCTTCAGGATGTTCACGATCATGTACTCCGCAGCCAGCACCGCTCTGTGCAGATACACCTGCCAGTACATGAGGCGCCGCGCCACGATGAACTTCTCCACGCTGTAAATCCCCTTCATCTCGACCACGAGGCGGTCGTCCACCACGTTCAGCGTCTTGATGATGCGGCTCGCGCTCACAAGACCCTCGACCACGCCAGTGAAATAGCTGTCGCGTTTTAGGTAGTCGAGTCGGTCCATGTCGAGTTGGCTGGAGACGAGTTGATGCAGGAACTTCCGGGGATAGGTGCCCTCGAAGATCTTGATCGCCAGCGTCAGCCGCCCGCCAAATCGCTCATTCAGGTGCTGCATGATGGCCTTGCTCATGCGCTCGTGGTGCAATCCTTGCAGGATCACACTTTCCAATGCATGGCTGAATGGCCCGTGCCCGATGTCGTGGAGCAGGATCGCAATGAGGGTCGCCTCGTACTCTTCGTTGCTGATGGGCACCCCCTTGCTACGCAGCACGTCCAATGCCTGCCCCGTGAGGTGCATGGCCCCGATGCAGTGGTTGAAGCGGGTATGGACGGCGCCGGGATAGACGAGGGAACTGAGCGCGAGCTGCTTGATGCGGCGCAGCCGCTGGAACACGTCCGTGTCGATCAAGTCCAAGATGATCCCCCGAGGAATCTCGATGAACCCGTGGACCGGGTCGTTGATGATCTTGTTCTGATTTACGCCTTGCGCCATGAGGAAGGGCAAAGATAGCATTTCGCCCCAACCTTTTCCGTCAACTGCCGTAAGACCCCACATTCGATCAACAGCATCGCCTATCGACACTGCGTTTACCTAGCTTCAATTTTTCGCTCAATTGCGTACTTTTAGCCCTGCTACCGGTGCGCCGCACGATAGATTGCTTATGGAAAACGCCAAAATCCTCTGGGTGGACGATGAGATCGAACTGCTCAAGCCCCATGTGAAATTCCTCGAACTCAAGACTTTCCAGGTCACCACGGCCAGCAATGGCTACGATGCCATGGAGCAGGTCCGCAACGAGGCGTTTGACATTGTCTTCCTAGATGAGAACATGCCCGGCATGAGTGGACTCGAAGTCCTCGCGGAGATCAAGGCACTGCAACCGCACCTGCCTGTGGTCATGATCACCAAGAGCGAGGAGGAGCACATCATGGAGGACGCCATCGGCTCCAAGATCAGCGACTACCTCATCAAGCCGGTCAATCCCAGCCAAATCCTCCTCGCTTGCAAGAAAATCCTGCAAAACAAGCAGCTTGTGAACGCCAAGGTGAACACTGGCTACCAGCAGGATTTCCGCAAAATCGGGATGCAGTTCTATGAGCGGAATGACTACAAGGACTGGATCGACATCTACAAGAAGCTGAGCCACTGGGAAAAACAGATGGAGGACAACGAGGACCAGAGCATGCTGGAAGTCCTCAAGACCCAAGTCATCGAGGCCAACCTCAACTTCAGCCGCACGGTCATCGACAATTACCTGGACTGGGTGAACACCGAGGACCTGGACGAGCGGCCCATCCTGAGCCCGGACGTGCTGCCGCAATCCGCGTTCAAGGACCTCGGGCAGGGCTACGAAAGCGTCTTCTTCATCCTGGTGGACTGCATGCGCCACGACCAATGGAAGGAACTCGAGCCGCTGATCGCCGAGTATTACTACATTGAAAATGAGCGGCATTACTACAGCATCTTGCCCACCGCGACGCAGTATTGCAGGAACAGCATTTTTGCTGGGATGTATCCTGCCGAGATCGCGCAGAAGTATCCGCGCTATTGGAAAAATGACAACGATGAGGGTGGCAAGAACCTGCACGAGGAGGACCTGCTCCGTGAGCACATCACCCGCCGTCGCCTGAACGCCAAGTTCAGCTACCACAAGATCCTGAGCAATGAAGAGGGCTTCGCCCTGAACGAGAACTACAAGAACCTGCTCAAAAACGAGTTCAACGCGATCGTTTACAACTTCATTGACATGCTATCGCATTCGCGGACGGAGGTGAGCATCATCCGGGAGCTCGCGCCCACGCCCGCAGCCTACCGCGCTGTGAGCCGGAGCTGGTTCGAGCACAGCCCATTGTTGGAACTGCTGAAGAAGCTCGCGCAGCACAAGGTCAAGGTCGTCATCACGAGCGACCACGGCACGGTGTACGTGAACCGTCCCGTGCGCATCGTCGGGGACCGCGAGACCACGACCAACCTGCGCTACAAGCAAGGCCGCAACCTGAGCTACGAGGAAGAAAAATACCTCTTCACGGTGCGGAAGCCCGAGCAGGCGCGCCTGCCCAAGATGAACGTGAGCGCCACCTACGTGTTCGCGAGCGAGGATTACTTCTTCGCCTACCCCAACAATTACAACTACTACGTCAAGTATTTCAAGGACACCTTCCAGCATGGCGGCATCTCCATGCACGAGATGATCGTGCCCCTCGTGGACTTGGTTCCAAAACGGTAAGCATCTTCGCCGAATTGCGGATAACTCGACTTGGGCAATCGGTCGAGAGCAATTAGATTTGTATGAAGTGAAGGAAGATGCTTTGCCAATGACCCAACTCGTAGTGGGCAAGCGGGAGACCATTCTGGAAACCAAGGGTCCAGACGACGTTTCCCAAGTCGCCGCCAAGATTCTCGAATTTTGCGGTTCCGGCCGCCATTTTGCCATTTATGGCACCATGGGTGCCGGCAAGACCACCTTGGTCAAGGCCCTCTGTGCCCAACTCGGTTCCGAGGACATGGTCAAGAGTCCCACCTTCGCCATCGTCAATACCTATGACAGCCCCAGCGGGGACATCTACCATTTTGATTTCTACCGCATCCAAGGTCTTTCGGAGGTCTTTGATCTGGGTTTTGACGAGTACCTCGGCTCCGGCAACTATTGCTTCATGGAATGGCCCGAACTCATCGAGCCGCTCATCCCGGAGGAGGCCGTTCACATCCACATCACTGTCACAGGTCCTGAAGACCGCACCCTCAAAATCGCAACACACTGAACATGGGTAAATCCAGAATCGGCGGAGGAATACTTGGTCAGCTCAACCCAACATCGTGGGCGGTTGCCCTCGAAGAACCCGCCCGGGTAAGGCGTGAAAAGAAAGTCCAGCGCATCGGCGTGCCCAAGGAACCCGACGCCCTCGAAAACAGGGTTGCCCTCACGCCCGAATCCGTCCAAGTCCTGGTTGCCAATGGCCACGAGGTCTTCGTCGAGAAGGGCGCAGGCGAGGACAGCTCTTTCCCCGACGGCGCCTACAATGCCGCTGGAGCGCACCTCTGCTACACCCCCGCCGACATCTACGCCAAGGCGGACACCATCGTCAAGGTTTCGCCGCTCTCAGCAGATGAGCTGGAAATGCTGCGTCCGCAGCAGACCCTGATCTCCGCCGTGAACCTGGGCAGCATGAGCGCCGAGCATATCCGCACCATGCTCCGCAAGAACATCCTGGCCATCGGCTTCGAGTTCTTGCAGGCGAGCGATGGCGCATTGCCGCTCGTGCAGAGCATGAGCGAGATCGCGGGTGTGACCTCGATCCACATCGCATCGGAATTGCTGAGCAAGCACACGGGTGGCAAGGGGCTGCTCTTTGGCGGCATCACTGGCGTGCCACCTGCGGTCGTGACCATCATCGGCGCGGGTACCGTGGGCTTGGGTGCGGCGCGGACGGCGCTCGGCATGGGTGCGACCGTGCGTGTCGTCGATGCGGAAGTGCATCAGCTCCGGCACTTGGAGCAGGTGCTTGGGCAGCGCGTGCAGACGGCGATCAGCCTCCACAACTACATCGAGGACTATGTCCTGAGCAGCGACGTCATCATCGGGGCGGCATTCAAGCCGGGACACCGCGCACCCATCGTGGTCACGGAGGACATGGTCGCCAACATGCGCGAAGGCTCGGTCATCGTGGATGTGGCCATCGACCAGGGAGGTTGCGTGGAGACGAGCCGCATCACGAGCCACAAGCAGCCGACATTTGAAGTCCATGATGTGATCCACTACTGCGTGCCCAACATCGCTTCCCGGGTCCCGGCGACGGCATCGGCCGCGGTCAGCAACATCCTGGGCCCCCTCCTCCTGAAGGCCGGGGACATGGGAGGCATGGAGCAACTCATGAAGATCAATGAGGGCGTGAAGCATGGCGTGTACGTCTATCGCCGCCACCTCACCAAGCGCCCCATGGCCAGCATCTTCGGCATCGAATTCATGGACATCAACCTCTTGGTCGCCAGTACACTCTGACGCAAAATCACTAAATTCGTGCTGCCCAATATTTTGGAACGATATTTGTCATTGATACCGAAAAACACGTTTCTGTTTATGAAGAAGATCTCACTCATCGCAGCGTTGCTCACCCTCACATTCCTTTCCGGCTGGGCCCAAAAGGCAGCCGAAGGCACCGAAAAGTCACCCCTTGGAACAGATGGAAAATGCCTCGTCGTCGAACTGACAGGCCAGCAAAAGAATGTCGAGGCGGTGTTGGAGCAGAAATTCAAGAAGCTCAAAGGCAAGAAGGAAAAAGGCTATGACGCCTTCAAGGCCCAGGTCTTCCCCGAGATTTCCAGCAACACCATCGACATCTATTACAAGGTCGAAACCAAGAAGGATAACCAAAGCAAGGTGATCCTCTTCCTCGCTACCGGTTACGATAACTGGCTCAACCCCACCGACCACAGCTCCGAGCTGAACAATGCCAAGAAGATGCTCGAAGGCCTAGCCGCTGAGGTCCGCACCTACGAGCTGAACCTCGCCATCGAGGCTCAGACCAAGGTTGTGGAGGAAGCTGTGAAGACCCAAGCTGGCCTCGAAAAAGATCTCGCCAAGCTGGGTGACGACCTCACCAAGCTCCAGCAGGAGATCGAGGAGAACAAAAAAGACCAAGAAGAGAACAAGAAGACCCAAGAGACCCAGAAGAAGGTCATCGAGGATCAAAAGAAAGCCCTCGACGAACTGCAAAAGCAGCTCGGACAGGTCGGGAAGTAATTGATAATTAAGATTTAACAATGAATAATGCTCGGATAATTCCGGGCATTATTCATTTTGAGGAGTTGCGATCAGGGAGGGGCCGTAGTTTGGCTTCCCATTTCCGATATTGGGTGCATGAATTCCTTATTCCCGGAATACGGCATCGGACACTTCATCAACCAGCCCACGAATCCTACCGAGTTCGAGATTTTGGTGTTTGGGGAAATGGACGAGCCAGAGGTGGAGGACATGCACAAGCATTCGTTTTATGAAATCCTCTGGACGGAGTCGGGAATCAGCCGGCAAACCATCGACTACAACGAATACGAGGTCCTTCCCCATTCGCTTTTTTTCATTTCGCCGAATCAAGTCCATCAATTCGAGGAATGGCAGCCCTTGGTCGGGGGCACGATCATGTTCACCGAGCATTTTTTCCTCCTCAACCAACACGATCGCGACAGCCTCTTCGAGCTCAGCTTCTTGGACAATCTCCATTCCAATCCTTGCTTGCAAATGGATTCGGCGGCTTTTGCGGAGGTGAGGTCCATCATTGACCTGCTGGTGCGGGAAAACGCATTGCCCAACCGCAACCTCGGCATCTTGCAACATCTGCTGCATGCCCTGCTACTGACGGTCCAGCGGCAGATCGACCGCCATGCAGGGCAACGACCTCCAAGAAGGAAAATGGTCATTTTCAAGGAGTTCCGTCAGTTGCTAGAGGCGCAGTTCGATCAAAATTTCTCGGTTTCGGCCTATGCCGATCAGCTGAGCATCACGCAGCATCACCTCAATCTCGTTTGCAAATCCATCGCCAACAAAACGGCCACGGAAGTGATCCGGATGCGGCGCGTATTGGAGGCGAAGCGGCTTTTGACCTTTACGGATTGGACCGTGACGGAGATCGCTGAGCGGCTTGCCTTCACTGACAGCTCCTACTTTGCCAAGGTTTTCTTTGCCGAGGTCGGGCAGAGCCCAATCGAGTTCAGGAATAAGACATCCGAAAAATACCGAACAAAGTAGCGCGGCCTCCGAAGGCATTTGGTCGCATCCGCCGACTTTGGTGCCATCAAATTCAAAGAGGTATGTCAATGAAAAATCTTCGCTGCCGCATAGCAATTCGCCCAGATTGGAAGGCTCCAAGCCTCACCCAGTCGTTTTCTAGAACCGCCCACCTCCAAATGCCCCGCTGATGGAAAAGAAAATTTGGTTCATCACGGGAATCTCCAGCGGCTTGGGTCAGGCGCTTGCCAACTTTGCCCGCGGAAATGGCTCATTTGTGATCGGCACTTTTCGGAATCCCGAACAAGTCCGTGCCTACAACCAAGAGCATGGCGATCAGTCGCTTGCAGTCCTGTTGGACATCACGGATGGGGCTCAAGTTGAAAGCGTCGTGGCCGCGATCTTGGCACGGTTCGGCAGGATCGACGTCCTCGTGAACAATGCCGGATATGGGCTGTCGGGAGCCGTCGAGGAGACGAGTATGGAGGAGGCGCGGGACATTTTCGAGGCCAATTTCTTCGGTCCATTGCGGCTCACGCAGGCATTTCTCCCGATGTTCCGGACGCAGGGGAGGGGCCACATCCTGCAGGTTTCCTCTCATGGTGGTGTCAAGGCATTTGCCGGATTCGGCCTGTACAATGCCAGCAAATTTGCCTTGGAGGGCTTCAGCGAGGCACTCGCTGCTGAAGTCGCGCCCTTGGGCATCCGCCTCACCATCGTGGAACCCGGCCCCTTCCGCACCAATTTTGCAGGTGATGGCTTCCAGCAGGCAGCCAAGGTGATTCCCGATTACCACGCCACAGCCGGCGCATTCAGGGAACGTATCAAGGCAGTCGATGGCAAGCAGGAAGGCGATCCCGAAAAAGCGGCAGCGGCGATGTATCAAATCACTGAAATGCCAGAACCTCCGTTGAGATTGCCCTTGGGGAAAGTCGCATTGGCCAGCATCAACTCCAAGTTGGAGCAGGTCAGGCTGGACGTGGAACGGATGCGCGAGATTGCGGAAGGCGCGGTGTATTGAAGGATTGCTTTTGAGTTGGACGAAATTGGTTTGCCACTCTATTGGGCCTCCTATGCCTGCTGCAGCTTTCTGCCTACTACCTCCACCAGCCCCTTCCCGCTCAACTTCGCCTCCAACCAATGCACCACAAACACAAAATTGTCCGCCCGGACCTTCATGCCGCCGCTGAGGTAGGCTTGGATATGCTCCAGGCAGCTTCCCAGTTCGGCATGGATTTGCTCCCTTCCTGCTTGGTCGATCAGCCGCCCGATGTGATCCCCGAAAATGCGCTCGATTTCGTAAGCCGGGGGCTTTTTCTTCCATTGGCGGCGCCAGGCGCGGAGCAGGCTTGTGATCGTGTCCGGGTCCTCCTGTTCGTAGGCGAAAATGAGCAAGAAGGTCTTGCAGGCGGCCTGATAATTGAGGCGGCCTGCGGGGTCTTCGACGACTTCCTTCGCATACCGCTGCGCGCGGCGCAGATCCCCGGCCATCCAAAACACGATCGCGAACAGGTAGCGAATATGCACGAGCGTGGCGGCGGGCGTGTTCTCCGCGTGGGTGCGCATGCCCGCGAGCAGGTAGCTCATGTGGTCGCGCAGCGGCCCCACATCCCCGCGCAGCAGCGTGTAGGTGCACAGGTTCGTCGCGAAGTTCAGGAAGATGGACCGGACCACATTGTCATGCGAGGCGCGGACGAGGAGCAAGCGCAGGGTGGCGTCCAGGCTGTCTTGGTATTGCCCGATGGCGTTGAGGCAGCTGCCGTAGGCCCCCAACGAGAAGACATAGCGCACAGGCTCCTCCTCGATCAGGAAGGGATGCTCGTCGAAGAGCCGCAGGGTCTGCTTGAGCACCTCCGCCCGCTTGGCGAAGTCGAGTTGCTGCATCCGGATCACGTTCCAGATGCGGTGCTTGATGACCTGCGCCCGCATCGGCAGGGATTCATCGGGCAGGGAGAGCATGGGGTGCCGTTCCAATTCTGCCACTGCCTCCGCCCCGAACAGGCCTGATCGTGAGCTTTTTGCGAGGACAGCATTCAGGTCGCGGTCGTGCAGGTCCTTGAGCTCTTGCAGCGTCTCTGTTTGTCGGAATGTCAGGTGGCGCTGTTCGACGATTTCTTCCCGTCGCGCCTGCAAGGTCTTGGGCGTCTCCACGAATGGCAATGCCACGATTTCCAGGTCGTCCAATGCCCGAAGTGCCTCGAAGCGCTCCTCCTGTCGGGCGATTTCCCGCGCTTGCTCGATCTTCTTCATCGCGAAGTCGTAGAGCGAGCGGTCCAGCAGGATGCGGATTTCCGACAGGCGATTTTGCATCAAGGTTTCGGGGTGACTGTCGTAGAGGCTGAGGCTGCGCAGGATGAGTTGCGAAAGCTGTGCCTTGGCCTCCGAGAAGTTCGCAAAGTCAAAGCTGTCCTTCAATGCGGCCTCGTTGTAGGTCTTTTGGCCTTCGATGGCTCGGTAGAGTTGCAGGTACTTGAGGTCGCTCCGCTTGCCCCTGACCCGGGCGAGCCGCATGAAGTTGTCCTTATCCACCTTGGACATGCTGTGCACCAGCTCGTAGAGGAATTCAGAATTTTTCATGAAAAATGACCTGAGAAAAATCGGCCATCGGAATCAATTAATGCGCTGATAATGATAGAATTATTTTCAGCATTGTCCAAAAGTAAATCTGAAAAAAATCGAATAGTGGATTGTTCCCACCCATGAGTTTGGTCAAATTCGTATCGTAGCCTGAAACGGTTACCAGATCGGTCACGATACCCGTTCTTTCGCAAAACGTAAAGCATTGACAAGATTCTACCTGTACTCCATGAATGCCTTATTGTCAGCGGCCCTAGCTGCTGATGACCGGAATACAAAGTAGAGCAGGTGCAAGTCCTGCAAGCAAAAGCCCCCGCTGCAAAGTGTGGGCTTTTGTTTTTAATCTGAAATAGGCGGCGGCGTCTCGCCGCACGCCGATCGGCACTGCCGCCTCTGGCGGCACGGACGGGAATCGCTTCGAATGCATGGTTTTCCCAAGCCCCGAAAGTCCAAGGCATGCATTGTCCCTCCCATTCCGGGCGCGAAAAGTGTCTTAAGTCATTGAAGATCGAATTGTTACAGCAGCGCCCTGCTCCCTCAAGCCCCCACTGCACTCACCCGCTTCACCTCA
This sequence comes from Bacteroidia bacterium, assembly GCA_046329055.1. GTDB lineage: Bacteria > Bacteroidota > Bacteroidia > J057 > JADKCL01 > JADKCL01. Next base: position 12,055 of record JAXLVK010000090.1, on the reverse strand, counting down.
GGCGCAGCCTTCTTGATCGCTTCTTCCAGTCCCGCCTTCATGGTCATGTGACTCATGTGGCAGGTCTCGCAGCTTCCCATCAGCTCCAGCTCCACGGAGCAGTCCTCGTGGATCGCATGGATGCGCACGTCGCCGCCGTCGCCGCGGAGGTAGGGCCTCACGGAGTCCAGCGCCGTCTCCACGCGCTGCCACAGATTGTCGTATTCCTCAGTCGTCATTGCTGCATCGCTACTCTGGCGGTGGCAGGTCCCTGCGCATTGCGGATCGCGACTTGTCGAGCCACCTCCGATGCAAGCTGCGCAAATGCCTGCCCTGTCGCGGAACTGCGGTCGAGTGCTGCGGGCTTGCCCTCGTCTCCACGGCTGCGGACATCCTCCACCAACGGAATCTGCCCAAGCAACGGAATATCAAGGGTGCGCGCCAACGAAACGCCGCCTTCCTTCCCGAAAATGAAATACTTCCGGTCTGGAAGATCCTCCGGAACAAAGAACGCCATATTCTCTACAATTCCCAAGAGCGGGACATTCACCTGCGGCGCGCGGAACATCTCGGCACCCTTACGGGCATCCGCCAACGCCACCGCCTGCGGAGTCGTCACCACCACTACGCCCGTCACAGGAAGCTGTTGCACTAGGGTGAGGTGCAGGTCGCCCGTCCCAGGAGGCATGTCGATCACGAGGTAATCCAGCTCGCCCCAGTCCGTATCGAAAATGAGCTGCTGCATGGCCTTGCTTGCCATCGGCCCCCGCCACACGATCGCATTCTCCGCCGGAACCAGCAAACCGATCGAATTCAACCTGACGCCATGCGACTCCAGGGGCACCATCACTTCGCGGTCCTCCACCTTTCGCACGTACGGCACCTGCCCCTGCAGACCAAACATGATCGGCATGCTCGGCCCATAAATGTCTGCATCACAGAGGCCCACGCTCGCGCCCGACTGCGCCAAGCCCACGGCGAGGTTCGCGGCCACCGTGCTTTTGCCCACGCCGCCCTTGCCAGAGACCACCGCGATGATGTTCCGGACATTCGGGAGGCGGTCCTGCCGCGAAATCGTGGTCACATTCGCCGTCATGAAGGGTTCCACAACGGCGCCCGGATGCACATGCCGCTGCACCGCTGCGATGCAATCCGACTTGATCTTCTCCTTCATCGGGCAGGCAGGCGTCGTCAAAACCACCGAAAATCCCACCTTCAAGCCATTTACCTCGATGTCCTTCACCATCCCCAGGCTCACAATGTCCCGCTTCAGGTCCGGGTCCTCCACATGCCGCAGCGCGGCCAGCACTTGTTCCTTCGTGATCATGCGCATCCTTTCAATTGGACAACGAATGTAGCCCCGTTTTGTTGAAATGCGAATGCCTGTTCCTAGGTGCACTTGAGAATGGAGCCCACTTCGAGAACCTCAGTGCCCGCTCCACTCACAAGCGCCCGCTCCGTTCTCAATTGCCCGCTCCATTGTCCATTTCCTGCTCCATTCTCCAATGCCCGCTCCACTCTCAAGCGCCCGCTCCACTGTCCACTGTCAACTATCAACTAAAATGATCGGTTCGCCTCCAGTCCATGTGAAATGATCTTCCCGTCCGCCATCTCGATCGTGCGGTCGCTCTGCCGCGCGAAGTCCTGATCGTGCGTCACGGCGATGATCGTCTGATTGAATTCGATGCTGAGCTCCTTGAAGATGTCAAAGACGATCTGCGTGTTCTTGCTGTCCAAGTTCCCCGTCGGTTCGTCGCCCATGATCATGAGGGGATCGTTGATGAGGGCGCGGGCGATGGCGACGCGCTGCTGCTGTCCGCCACTGAGCTTGCTCGCAGGCTTCAGGGCATGCTCCTTCAGGCCGAGGATTTCCAGCTTCTGATAGGCGCGCTCCTCGATCTCCTGCCGGCTGTATTTGCCCAGGCGGAGCGCGGGGATCATCACATTTTTGAGCAGCGTGAACTCCGGCAACAGGTAGTGGAACTGGAACACAAATCCGATCTTCTCATTGCGGACAGCGGCGAGGCGGTCCTTGCTTTTGCCCTTGAGGGACTCGCCATCGATCACCAGGTCGCCCTCGTAGTCGGTGTCCATCGTGCTCAATATGTAGAGCAAGGTGCTTTTGCCGCAGCCGGACTTGCCTACGAGGGTCAGGAACTCGCCGCGGCGGACCTGAAAGCTGATCTCGTCCAGGACCTTGACCTTCACGGGATCCAGGAAATACTTTCCGATCCCTTTGGTTTCGAGGATGTTGTCGCGTGTGATCATTTTCTGAGAATCGCTACTGGATCTACCCTTGCGGCTTTGCGGGCAGGCAGGAATCCCGCCAACGAGGTCACGATCAAGCCAAATACCGTGGCCAATCCGAAATACATCGGCTCGAATCGGATGGGGAAATAGCCGATGTCCCCGCCGACATACACCTTGGCGAGCATGCTCACGATGAAGGCTCCCAGACCCCAGCCCAGCATCACGCCGATGACCCCGATGAACAATGCTTGCGTCATGAAAATCCGGGTCACATCCCAACCGGAAAAGCCCATTGCCTTCAGGATCGCGATGTCATTCATCTTTTGCATGATGGTCATGTTCAGGATGTTGTAGATCCCGAATCCGGCCACGAGCAGGATGGACATGCTGATGCTGAATGCCATGACCCGGCGCACCCTGTTCGCAGCCATCGCCGCCGAATTCGCCGTGGCCCAGTCCTCCACATCGTAGCCCGTCATCGCCCGCAATTCACTGACGTATTTTCCGGCATTGTCGGGGTCCTTGACATTCACGAAGATGTCCGTGATGTACGAGGGACCTTGGCGCAGCAGCGATTGTGCAGCCGAAATGTGGATGTACGCCTTGCTCTTGTCGATGCCCGTGATGCCTGTTTTGAAGATGCCCACGACCTTGAAGGGCTTCGTGATGCCCACCGCGCTGCTCACCGTGATATTGTCACCGATCCGGACATTCAGTTTGTTCACGATGCCCTCTCCCAAGATGATTCCATCCTGACGCGTTTCCAATTGCCGCACCCCGCCTTCGAGCATGGAAGCCGTGAGGTGAAACATTTGGTCTTCCTCCTGAATGTCCACGCCGCTGAGCTTGCCCGGCACCTGCGCTTGACCATTGTTGTAGAACACGTTCACGGCCACGTCCGGCGTCACGGAGGTGACATAGGGCAGGGTCTTGATCACCTCCATCACCTCATGCGGATTCACCACCTTTTTACTGCGGTTGGTGATTTTCGGGTTCAGGATCACCGCGCTATGGTTGCTGTCCACCACCGATGTCACGAGCGGCTTGCTCAATGCATCCTCCCGGTAAACCCTCAGGTGCGGCACGGTCTTGAACAGCGATTCCGAGGAGTATCGGTCGAAGCCCTTCATCAACGAATTCATGAAGATGAAGACCCCGATGCCCACCGTCACACCCAATGCAGCTGTGAAAATCTGCCGCTTGCGCGAGACCAAGTGCGTCACCGCAATTTCGGTATTGACGCTATGTGGATGCTGCCTTTTCATTTGAGCACGTCCGTGATGATGTCCTCACCTTCTTGCAGCCCCTCGGTGACCTCCACCCATTCGCTCGAGACGAAGCCAGTTTTCACGGTTTGCTTGACCTCTCCGCCTTCCCTTTTCACCCGCACCACATTGTTGTACCCGACATAGTTGCGCGGGACTACCAAGACTTGATGCCGCCGACCCGTCTCGATATTGGCTTCGAGCTGTGTGCCGGAGATGAGGAAATACAGGCTATCCGTGAATTGCGCCTCTACGAAAAAGGATTGCGTCTGCTCATCGTAAGCCGGGCGGATTTCCGAAACCTTGGCGGCGATGTTGCGGTCCTGGTCCACGTTCAACCTCACCTCTGCGGGCTGCCCGAGGCGAATCTTCCCGATGTTGCCCTCGTCCACGCTCAGGCGGGCATGGAGCTGCCTTTCGTCACCGATCACCGCGATCACCTCACCCCGGCGAACGTAGTCTCCGAGTTGTTTGTAGCGGCGGTACACCTTCCCGCTCAAGATGGCCTTCACGGTGTTGTTGCCCGCGTTCACTTGGTTCATGTCGCTTTGGGCGCGCTGCGTGACCACAGCCTGATTCGCTTGGCGGCGCATGTTCGCGAGTTGTTGCTGCAGGGCATCGAGGTTTGCCTTGCTTGTGCTCAGGGCAAGTTGGGCGTTTTCGGCCTCGACCTTGGAGACGCTGCCAGCCGTGAGGAGCTTGCGGTAGCGTTCGGCTTGGATGTCGTCTTGCTGCACTTTGGCTTGCGCGGCGACGATGTTTGCCTCCACTTGGCGCATCGCAGGGGCGTTGTCAGCGGCATTTTCCCGGGCGATCGTGAGCAATTCCTGTGCGCTGCCCGAGCTGATCTTGTTGGTGGCATTGTCGATCACGGCGAGGGTTTGCCCAGCGGTGACCAAGTCGCCCTCCTCGATGTCGAGCGCGATCAGGTAGCCCTCAGTCTGCGCGGTGAGGTTGTATTGGTGCTCCGGTTCCAGGATGCCTGTCGCGAAGACGAATTCGGTGATGTCGCGGCGTTCGACCTTGCCCTCTTGTTGCTTTTTGCCGCAGGAGGGCAGCAGCGCAATCGTCAATATTCCAAAGGCCAAATATTTGAGCTGTTTCATTTTACTGCCTGATTGAGCGTGAGTTTCATCCATTGATATTCGAGGTTCCATTGCGCGCTGATTTGGCTCATGGCGGCATTGGTTTGGTCGGTGAATGCGGTGAGGAGCTGATCCAGCGGCAGGATACCCTCGGCATAATTGCGGTAGGTGAGGCCATAATTTTCAGCCTTGAGTTTCGCGACAGATTGGGCATTGTCCAATGATTGCAAGGCGCGTTGGATGTCCAGGTCGAGCTGTTTGTTTTGCGCCTCTTCCTGCAATGCAGCTTGCCGGGCATTGGCCTCCATGACTTTGAGATTGAGGCGGTAATCCTCGGCCTGCGACCACAATCGGGTCTCGGTGGGCAGGGGCAGGTTCAGCCGCAAACCAACGTAGCGGGATTGGATCCACTTGCCGTCGTTGAAGATGCCGTCGTTGCTGTTTTGCTGCCAATTGAATGCCGCGACCAAGCTCAATGTGGGCAAGAAGGCGTACCGATTCGCGCGGAGTTCGGAGCGTTGCACCTCTGCTTGCAGGCTGGATTGCCGCCGGAGCAGGCTGCTGCTTGCCTTGCCGGATTGGCTCGCTTCGACATGGCGAAGGATCGGCGCGTAGGCGAGGCTGTCGTTTGCATTCATGCCGATCAGGCTCCTCAGTGTCAGGATGTTTTGCGCTCGGCGTGTCGCAAGTTGCTGCGCAAAGTCTTGGAGATTTGTGCGGTTGACCTCGGCATTGTTGACATCCTGTACGCGGGACAATCCGGCCTCGTAGCGGCTGCGCACCACCATCACGATGCTGTCGGCGGCGGCGATGTTGCGTTGCGCCCACTCATATTGCGTGTATGCGGAGGCGAGGTTGCAGTAGGCGGCGGCAATGCTCTCGTGTTGGTTGCGGCGGTTGATGGCATTCGTGGTCGCGGTGAGTACGGTGCTCGTCTTCGCGCTCGACACCCTCGCCCAGTTCGTCGCGTTCACGATGTCGAGCTGTGGGGTGATGGCAAACAGGTTCACGTATTGCTGCCCGAAAGTCACCTCGCGGAATGTCCCCGAAGGCCCGCCAAAGATCTCCGCAGGGATGAAATTCACAGGCAGGGCGAAGTTGTCCGTCGCGGAAAATGTCGCATTGCCGCGCAGGTTGACGGTATTGGCGTAGGCGGCGGTCTTTTGGAGGCGAGCTTGCTCAGTTTGGGCAGCGGCGCGTTCGGCGACGGTGCTGTGTGCATCCGCGTAGGAAAGCAAGGCATCGAGGTCGCTGAAAGTGAGGCTCTGAGCGAAGGATTGCCCAGAGACCAGCAAGCAAGCTGCGAAAACCGGGAGGATCAGGCCGATGCGCCCTCGTCGGAGGCGCCATGGCATGGAGGAAATCGGAGGATGAATCGTAGGCATCGCTGGCGAAATTTTTCCAACGATACGAGGTGAGGAGGCCGCACAGCGACCACATTCCCGCCGAAGCGGACAAAGTCAGGGGCGAAGCGGACGGGGGTATATCAAAAATGAGTGATGCCTAGATGTACGTTAGGTTATCTATGATTACGACAGAGAAATTGCTTTAGGAATCGATGTTCAGGACAAATAAATGTTTCACCTGATAATTCAATGTTTAAATGAAGTTGCGCTATGTGGCCCCATGCCGTTTTGGGTTTGCGACAGACTATGGCTTGGTCTGCTGATGAAATAATTTGTGTTGTTTTTGGCTTGATATTGGCTCATGGTGTTAGTATGTTTGATGCATGGGATAAAATATTGATTTTATGAGAGTTGAATTTTCTAGAATTGCTTAATTGCTGTTGTTTGTTGCTTCCGCGATGGGCTGGGCCTCTTCGTGCAATGAAGCCGAATTGGAGCCATTTCTTGATGGGTTTTATGGGGTCAAGGAGCACACATACTTGGTTGATAACGAGTTTGATGAAAGTACCTACATCAGAATTGTTGCTCAATGGGATTGCTCAGGCAAAGTAAAGTTGACATCTTCCTTGGTTCCTGCAGGGGGAATGCATCGGAGCCAAATCTCCCACAGATGGATTTGCCCGAAGGTAGTTTTCGTCTGATAGTTCCCGAATTGCGGCTAACAAGAATTCGAGTTTGTTTGCCGTATTTTATGACTCACGAGGGTTGATTGGGGCCCATGGCTTTTCTTGGGACACAGAATTTTCGTGTTCTACCTACAAAAAGGGTGCTACAATCCGTCCTGGTGCAGTGGGTGGAACTCAGGACATACGATTTACACATGTGCTGACTGTTGTAGGAGAAGGCCAATATTCAATATTGAGCGGACGAGTTTTGCATACGCTCTTCTAATTCAGGCAACTGAAATCGAATAGTTCTGCATAAGGTAAGTCACCAGCAATCAAAATTAGATTGCTGGTGACTCCATTTTCCTGTACATTTTGGAATCCTCTTCGGTTGCATCTTGGGCTTAATGTAATTACATTTTCCTTGAGTTCGCCTCACCCCCGCAACCACCCCAAAAACCCCGGCACCTTTTCCTTGCTGACCGTGACCTGCTCATCCGTCGCCACCGTCAACGTCAGCAACAGCTTCCGCCCGAAATACTGATGCGCTTCCACAATCGCGCGGCGATGCACCAAATGTTGCCGGCTTGCCCGGAAAAAATCGGCCCCGGCCATTTCTTCGATTTCACTCAGACCTTCCTCTACGGCGTGGCGCTGCCCGTCCCACTTCAACAGGATCGTCTGCTCGTGGTGCAGGTAAAACAACGCGACATCGGCAATGGGCACGGGAATGATGCGGTCGCGGTGATGCACGAGCAACGAACTGGGCCTCGCAGGCTCGACTTTGGGGGCCTGGATCAGGTTCAAGATGGCCGAAATATCCGGCGCAGCCGGACGCAGTCGCTCGTATTTTTCAATCGCCGACAGCAAGTTTTCGCGGCTATGCGGCTTGAGCAGGTAGCCAATGCCGTTGGTCTGGAAAGCTTGCAGGGCGTATTGGTCAAATGCGGTGCAAAAGATCACGGGCGCAGGCGGGGATACTTTCGCAAATGCATCAAAGCAGGTCCCGTCGCCGAGCTGGATGTCGCTCAAAATCAAGTCGATGCCCTTGGTCCAAGGCAAGGCCTCCACTACTTGTCTCACGCTTCCCCAAGTCGCCAAAACCCGCCAACCGGGCCGCATTTGGAGCAAATCCGCCGCCAAGTCCTGTGCCGTCATAGGCTCGTCTTCGATGATCACCACATTCATTTTGCTGCCAGCAGGTTGAGGGTCACCATATAGGAATCCGCCGAATCAAGGATCTCGATGTCCCCGTTGCCGAGGACTTCGCAGCGTTTGCGGAGGTTGCTCAGGCCACTTCCGGAGCTAGCGGAGTGGAGGGCCTTGTGCTGCCGATTGTTCCACACGGAAATGCGGTCGCCCGTCCGGGAAATGCGGATGCGCAGGGGCGCGTCTGCACTCATGGCATTGTGCTTGACGGCATTTTCCACCAAAGTGAGCAGGGCAAAGTACGGCAATGTGAATCCCGCAACCTCCGTGTCCGGCGGGCATTCGAAGACGAGTGCCTCCTGAAAGCGCATTTGCTGCAACTCGATATAGCCCCGCACAAGGCGCAACTCATCGGCAAGGGGCACCGAATCCCGCATATCCTGCAGGGTGGCCCGCAGGAACTCGCTCAGCCGCACAATGTACGCCTCCGTGAGCGCAGGATCGCGGCGCACGAGCGAACGCGCCGTCGCAAGCGCATTGAACAGAAAATGCGGATTCACCTGGTCCTTCAAGATCTGATACTGCGTCTCCAGATTGCTCAGGCGCAGTTGTGCATTTTCCGCCACCAATTGCGCCTTGGTATCCGACAGCAGCCGCATGTCGATGATCACATAAATGATGGCATTCAGCGCAAATGCGTTCACATACCGGATCGAGGCGTATTGCTGCGCGACGGGGGGCAGGCTGTCGTGGAAGGCATTGATCACCAGCGTGGAAACCAGGACCATGACGCCGCCAATCACGGGCACCTGCAGCCAAGCCCACCACTTCAGCTTCCGAAAGGTTGAAAGCACCGCCAAATTGGCCGACCAAGCGATCGTGCCCACCATCGAGGCCCCCATCGCGATGAAAGCCAACCGGTTGACCCCACCACCCGACAAAATGAAGATCGGCCCCGCAAACCCAAATGCCAGCAACGGCAAGGTCAGCAACGCCGTCTTGACCAAGCTGCGATAGGGGATAGGTGCTCCAGGCGCGGACATGGAACCAAGGTAATGGAAAATCAGATAGCAGTGAGCAGCCCCTCAACTGTCAACACTCCGACAAGGCTTCGACAGGCACTTCGACAGGCTCAGTGGACACTCAGCCCGGCGGCTCAGTGCGGCGTTGTCAACTGTCAACTATCAACTGTCACCTACCTTGCCTATCTTGCCTCTCTATGCGCGCCTCCGTCCCACGCTCGATCCGATGCACCGCAATGGGTGTCTTCCTCTGCATTTTCGTTGTGGCAAATGCTCCCCTTCGCGCCCAGTACTACACCGAGACCTTCGACACGCTCGCCGCGATATGGAGCCGCGGATGGGACCAGCAGAACCGCAGCCAACCGCCCGGTAATCAGCCCTATTGGTTCCAAGGCGACCCGGGGGTGTTCTCGTCGCATGACGGGGCGGACACGGCTTACGTCGGCGTCAACTACAATTCCGTGGGTGGGGCAGCGACGATCAGCAACTGGCTGTTCACCCCGACACGCCTGCTCACAAACGGGGAAAAGATCAGCTTTTGGACCCGCACCGTCGATCACCCTCAATATCCTGACCGCCTCCAAGTCCGCCTCAGCTTGAACGGATCGAGCACCTTTGTCGGCACCAATTATGCCACCGTGGGCGACTTCTCCACCTTGCTCCTGCAGGTGAACCCATTCCAAACCACCTCCGGCTACCCCAACTCCTGGACCCAATACACCGTCCAAATCTCCGGCCTCACCCAGCCCACTTCCGGGCGTATTGGATTCCGGTATTATGTGGGGAATGGCGGCCCCGGCGGCGCGAATTCGGAGTACATCGGCGTGGACAGTGTGGCCTATTACAATCCCCCAGCGGGCGACCTGCGCCTTGCGGGCATCCTGCCCACCGAATACACCCAAATCCCTGAGCGGCAGCAAGGTGCAGCCCCCTTCATCGGCTACATACACAACAATGGCTCCACCCAAGTGACCAATGCCTCGCTGCAAGTCAACCTTTTCAATGGCTCTGGCGCATTGGTCTATTCCCAATCGAGCGCGGCAGTTCCATCGATGGCATTTGGCGAAATCGACACCTTCACGGTCGCTGCGGCACCCACCCTGACCCCGGGCTCCTACACGGTACAGTACATCGCCCGGCACAGCAGCAGCGACGGCGACCACAGCAACGACACCCTCTACGATCACTTCGCCATCACGCCCTTGACTTTTGCCCGGGACAATGCGGACGAGGTGGGCGACATCGGCATCGGGGCGCTGATCGGAGGGTATGTGGGGCAGCAGTTCCACCTCGTGCAGACAGACAATGTGGACAGCGTATGGGTGCATGTCAGCGGGGGCTATACCGGACAGCATCTCGCCGCCGCGATTTGGAGCATGGCCAATGGTCGCCCCGCTCAATTGTTGGGCACCACGGACACACTCGCCTACACCACGGATTCTGCCGCCGATTACATCCTGCCCATCCACGATGGCCGCCTGCAGATTCCCGCCGGGGACTTTGTCCTGACCATGATCGAGTTCGATTCCACGCTGCACATCAGTCAGAGTTCCGAGGTCTTCACGCCCGGGACAGTATGGCTGCGTTGGCCGACTGCGCCGGGTGCCGATCATTGGAACAATGTCGAACGCTTCAACCTGCCCCAATACAACCATGCGCTCATGTTGCGGCCCAAGCTTTCGCTTTGTGACCTCGTGATCGCGACCACATTCACGCCCGAATCTGCTCCAAGTGCCAACGACGGCCTAGCAACCGTGACCGCAAGCGGAGGGCAGCCGCCCTATACCTACGCCTGGAGCACGGGAGCGACTGCAGCTGTCGCTACGGGGATTGGATCGGCCCCGGTCGGCGTTACCGTGACCGATGCCGCAGGTTGCAGGAGCACCGGGGTGGCAAGCCTGATTGTTGGCACTGCATCGCCGCGACCGTTGGCTTCGGTCTCCATCGTCCCCAATCCCAATGCGGGTTTGTTCCGAATGGAGTGGTCGGGCGCAGAGGCTGGAGTGGCAGAAGTGGCCATCGTGGACATGCTTGGAAGGCGGGTTTGGGAGAGCGTTATCGTGGATTTGCCAGCCGCTGGCAAGTTGGATTTTGACCTGCAAGGGCAGCCTCGCGGGGTCTATTTCCTGCAAATGCGGACAGATTCCGGGACGGTGGTCCGAAGGGTGGTTCTGGGGGAGTGAGGGGTTGAATCGATGAGGCATTCCGGGGTTAGGAACCATTTCCATTGATTTTGGCCACCAAGGGACTAAGACACCAAGCTGGACGTGTATCCTTCCTGCCTTTGCGCCACGGCGGCGGAGCCGATACAAAGCAGAAGCCCCCTCACCAGTCCGATGTAGGGGCCTCATTAGATCTCAACAAAAGTGGAATGGTTCTCTACTGTTTCACGGCCCGCAGCACCTGCGAATGGTCCCCGGATTTGACCCGCACCATGTACATGCCCGGAACGAGCGATTCGCCCCATTCGATGGCATGGCTGCCTGCATTCAATGGTCCCATCGGCAATTGCGCCACGGCGCGGCCTGCGGCATCATAGACGGTCGCCTCGCATTCGGAGGCCTCTTCCAGCGTCAGCAGCAACCTCGCTGTGCCACCAAACGGATTCGGGAGGATGCTCGCTGAAAATGTCGGACGAGCAGGATCGACGGCAACGGGTGGCGGCGGCACGAGTTCGAGCCAAGTGCGGTGGAGCCGGAAATCGAGGCTGTCTTGAATCGGGTCGAGGGGTGTCAGGCTCACGGTCGGGCTGTTGTTGCTCACGACGTAGGCATAGTCCACAACGACCTTGTAGTTGTGCAGTGGGATGTTCGCGAAGCCGAAATAGCCGAATGCGTTCGTGTGCTGAATGCCTACGACTGTGTTCAGGTTCATGTCCAGCAGGAAGACCGTGAGTCCCGGCACGGGTGGTCCGAGGGTGCTGCCATTGCCCACGTATTCCGTCACGAAGCCGCCGATATAGCCGTTGCCACCGGGATTGTAGCTGCCCAGGGTGATGAAGTTGTGGAGGATGGAGGTCAGCGGAGCCGGATGGAAGTTGATCCCGCCATTCCAAGTCAGGGAGAGGTCGGCATAGGTCGGCAACTCCGTCGGGTGGTAAAATGGATCGGGTTCCGCCTTGATCCGGGTGGAGGATGACGGGACGTTGCAGAAGTAATAATAGCCGAGGCTGTCCGTCCACGTCGAATCCAGGACATTGTAGGCATTTGCAAGGCTATCGTAGTCAATGAGCAGGATTTTTTGGTTCTGCAACATCACATAATTGCTCGTGGCGACCAGGCCGTACATGCTCGG
>JAXLVK010000009.1:0-86196 GCA_046329055.1 Bacteroidia bacterium | reverse complement strand
TTCCACCCTTGATGGTGGTCTGGCCTGAGCCGTTCACTTCGGCCGTTGCGCCCTTCATCGAGATCGCCACAGATGCCTCGCTCTTCACGTTCAAGCCCTTGATGGACAAGTCTTGCGTCGCTTCGATAGAGATCGTCTTGGTAGCCTTGATATCGATGAGACCGTCAGCGGTGAGTTTGAAGTCCTTTGGGGTATGCCAGGTGATACCCTTCGGATCCATGACCATCTTGTTCTGGGTCTCATCCAGGATGGTGATGGACTTCTCGTCGTCGCTGATCACAATCTGATTGCCCGCAGGCGTCCAGATGGTGATGATCTTCTTGACATCCTCAAACTCGATTTTCATTTTCGAGTTTGTGGTGATAGCCTTGTAGGTGTTCGGCCCGTCAGGCGTGTAGGCAGGTACATGCTTCTGGCTATGCACGGTGCCGATGATGATCGGGAAACGCGGGTCATCATTGATGAACGCCACGAGTACCTCATCACCGATTTCCGGATAGAAGAAGTTACCAGCCTCCTTGGTGCCATAATAGGTGGCTTGACGAGCCCATACTGCGTCGCCGCTTTCGGCAATCACTGGGATGTCAACCAAGATCCGGTACTCACCTTGCGGGTCATCATGGATCTTCTGGACCACACCGATTTGCACACCATTCACACCGGGGAGCATACCGCTTGCAGCAGCGGATTGAATGTCACGCTGCGTCTCGGAATACATCTGAGGAGAGAGACCAATGGTCAACTCGGTTTCCCAGTGCATGTCCTTGATGCGGTGATAGACACCAGAGATGTATGCAGAACCAGTGAAGCGTGTACCCAAACCGGAGAGCTTGACGGTGGTGTCGATCTTCGGAGCATGGCTACCGTAGAACTTCACCTTGCCACGCACCATCGAGTAGCGGGACCGCATCATTTTTGCATCAGCCCAAGCCTTCAGATCGCTGGGATCGATAGGGCCGGCGGAGTGCATATGGTAGTCGGAAGCGCTCAAGATGGAGGCAAGCTCCTTGCCCTTGAGGTTGCCGATAGCGGGAACCGGAGGCTCTGATGCTTCGTTCTTGGCAATCTTATTCGTGGAGTGATCCCAGCCTTCGACGGAGACCTTTTCCACTTGGAAGCGGGCGTCCACATCGAGTTCCAGGCTACCAATGTCCTTGCCAAATGTCAATTCGATGGTATCTCCGGAGGATGCAGGCTTCTTGATCTTCACTTTGCCATCATCCACCACGGCGATCATGCCATTCTGATCAGCACGGGTCAGGACAAAGTCCCAGTCGGTGCTGTCCATCTGAATGATACGCTCATGTTGGAAACCTGTCGCTTCGCAAGATCCTTGAATGCCGCCATGATCACCGAATACCTTGGTGATCGCGTCGGAATCCTTTGCCTCGACAAAGTACCTGTTCTTCTTTTGCACGGTCATGGAGGCAGCAGCGTCCACGGCCTTGATGCAGAGTTCAGGGTTGCCATCCTCTGGAATCCTGATTCCATGGCTGACGATCAACCCTTCAAAAATGGCTTCCTCGGTCTCGTGGTAACCAGCAGAGATCTTCAACTTCTTACCAGGCTTGAACAAATCCTTCGAAGAGTTTTCGAACTCACTTTTCGCACGGTCACCATCGATCACTGTAACCGAGGCTGTCGGAATCTTATTGACTTCTTTTTTGACCTCGACGCCTAGTAGAATGAGTGTAGCAGGAACTTCCTGCCCATCCACCATAATACTAAACGATACGAGATCCGAGTCTTTGCTCAGAGGTGATGCCATAACTGTCTAGTATTAGAGGATTATCGTTGAAGCGGGGGCAACTCGATGACAGAGCCGACTTCAAGCTCACGGAAATTCGTGAGGCCGTTGTGCTCAGCCACCTGCAGGTAGTAATCCATCTTGCCATAAACCTCTTTGCACAGGAGGGGCAAGGTGTCGCCTTCACGGATCGTGAAGGAGTGGGACATGTCCGGGGATGAGTTTTTGGTCGCCTCAGTAACCGTCTTCACGCTCTTCAAGGACAGATGCACCTTGGCACGGAGAGCTGCCCCATTTTGATCAAAGAGCAAATACTCCGTGTTAAATGCAGTCATCATGCACCTAAAGGAGAATGCACCGTATTCCACAAACAGATATTTCGGTTTGTGGATGCTGTTGTCTAGATCGTAAATCTCCGCAGCCAAAGAGGCGAGAACAACGTCAACCGAAGCGGGGCTTTCGGGAATTGCTCCAGTACAATCCAAATAAAAATCCAAGTCCATAGTCTCATCGCCATAGGTCTTGTATTGATTCACTTGGGTACTGGTATTTCCTGCATTGCTCGCTTCAACAACTATTGCTCGATTCCTCTTTATAGATTCTGGATTCAATTGCATTTTGAATCCACTGCCACTGGGAGAAGCATCAACCGATTGCAACCCATGTATGACGAACTTTACCATAAGAATCTCTCGTTAATAATTGTACTCTCAACGAAAGGACCGTTCCTCTTGTATCATTTCCTTCACCTTACTCAAGATCCTTTGCATCAATTTATCTTGAAATTTCACCAACTCCGATTTCGAAACGGATTCGTTATCGTTCTTGCCTAAAACCTTCTGTACCGTCGCACGAACGACGACTTCTCGAATCTCAATGGCCATATGAGTATGCGCCAAACGTCCAGTTGGAGTATGCGAATTCTATCGTTTCAATAGCGACGGCGCTTTCCATGGAGTTGAGCGAACCCAATGACCACTTAATCGGATAAGCATTGACAAAGTTCCATGAAGCAATCGCTTTCGACATGTCATGTGAGTCAAGCAACTTCACCGTAATTGGTCTTGTCACAATCTTGTTCGAAAGGCTGATACCTTCCTGAAGTGTCTTCATCACCCAATCCTTCATCGCAGAATCTTGAACTAAGAAGCCGCGCTTCAGAACCAAGTTTGGGTATTGTGTCCGCTTAGGAACCCGGTAACTAAATGTATTTTCTCCCGCTTGAGAGATTGTCTCTACTTCGGCACTCACCTCGATTCCCGAGGCCTCCTGAAACGCCCCTTGGATACCAGGAAAAGTGTCAATTTCTACTTGAAAAAGGAAAGCATTTGCGGGAGAGTACTTTGTAGACTTGTAAGTCTTCACAAAGGTATGCTTCTTTCCTTGTTTAATCATTCCCATACGAACCTCCTGTGATAGTTCTTGAAAAAACAAAAGGTTTCCCCCGGCGGCGGGTTAAGGCCGCCGGGTTAAACCTAACTCTTTGGACGTTCCTTAGACTCGAGAGCCTAGGGTGTCTTCAGCTTACGAGATTAGAACGCAACGTGGAAGCCTTCGCATGCGATGGTCAGAGACTCGATCGCAGCTTCGCTGGCGTCAGACTTGAGGGTCGGGCCTTCGAGTTTGATAACCACGCAGCTGGTGATGTTCCAGGACATCACGACAGCGCCTTCGTTGTCCAACAGGTTCACGAGAACGTCGAAACGCTCGTCAACTTTGTCCATGTAAGCCTTGTCGAAAGTCCTGTTGAAGAGATCAGTCAGGTGGGTGTCATTGGAGAACACACCCTTCTTGAAGGTCACATCGGGCATTTTTGTCAGACCAATCCGGACTTCTTTGGAGAAGACGGCGGAGTTGGAGTGACGATACTCGATCTTCTCGTTCTCGAGGGTGAGACCGCTGCACTCTTGGAAGCTGATCACGGCACCATCAATGGTAACCTCGTAGTGAAAACCAGCAATGACTCTTTGGTCAACAATATGAACTGCCATAGCTTTAAGAAATTAAGTGATTAATAGTGAATAAACCGTTCTAATAATTATTCTCAAATTTAGCAGGTTCTCGAAACTTTCCAAACACTTTTCAAAAAAAGTGATGAAAAAAGTTATCAAGATTCTTGCATTTTCTGCTCGAAGGTGATCTCGATGAATTCCGCAGGGCGCGTGATTGCCACCTTGATGCTGACGCGCATAATGCCCTCAAGAATGTCATTCGGGGTCATTGTGGAGCCGAGGCCCACGTTCACTTCGAATGCCTGGGAAGGTGTTGCACCTGCCAGTGACCCGTTTTTCCACACTTCAGTCAAGAAGTTGTCGATCGAGGTCTTCAGCTTCAACCAGGTGCGAGCGGTGTTCGGCTCAAACACGTAGGCTTCCACGGAGTTCTTGATCGATTGCTCAATCATGATGAGGGTACGACGGACGGAGATGTAACGCCAGTCTTGGCTGTTGGCGTCCATGGAGCGAGCACCCCAGACGAGCACACCTTTGCCGACGAAGGAACGGATGGCGTTGATAGCCTTGCCGCTCAGCGGGGCGTTCAGGTCTTCTTGGTCGTCGCTGTTCACGGGGAACGCAGGGCGAACCACACTGTTCAAGCTCACGTTGGCAGGAGCCTTGTGCACACCTTCTTGGGAGTCCACCAGTGAGTAAACACCACACATTGCTGCGCTAGGCGGCAACAGGTTGAGCTCCTCGCGGATGTTCTTCATCAGGACTTTGTACAGCGGAGACAGAGCGCCGACGGTGGAGTTGATCACTTTGGGATCGGAGTCGTCGTTGAGCACTTGGTTCACTGCAGCCTCGATTTGGGCCAGCTTGCCAGCGTCAGCGGGGTCACCACCACCTGCGTAAGCAGCAGCAGCAGCCTTCTTCAGCTCAGCTTGAGCCTTGGCGACGTCTTTTTCCTTGGTTGTGATTTTGTCGTTCGCGAGCTTCTTGATCGCTGCGTCGATGCCGGCTTCGTCCTTGATGCCGTCGATGACCTTGTTGGCAGCAGCCAGGTTCTTGGCATTTTCTTCACCGCCACCGGAGATGCCCATTGCTGACTTGATGTCGGCGAACAGCATCGCAGCAAAATCCTTACGGTTGCTGATGTTGCGGAAATCGACTTCGCTAGCAGGAACCACAGTGGTGTGAACCCAGGGATAGTACACGGCGCCCCAAGCGAGTTGGTTTTGGCCGATGTTTTCGCGGAAGTCTTGGACAGCCTTGTCCTTGGTGCGGACATCGTAACCGTTCCACACGTCCACCACTGCCACGCGGCTGCGCATCTTAGCGCCGCAGTGCTGCAGGATGTCCTTGTAGAGGGAGTAGCAGTCGTCCTTGCCGAACAGCACTGCATCGGGCACGCACACGATCGTCGGCTCCTGCTCCTTGGTCAAGATACCCAGTGCTTCGCCAAACTTCTCGGGGTCCAGCTCATCGTTGTAGGTACCGACGGAGAGGATGTAGCACTCGCCACCACCGTTGGAGTAGAACAGGCGCAGGCCGGAGAACAGCATGAAACGGGTCTTGGCGTCAAACTCCAGGGTAGGAGCGCCTGTTTCATTCTTGCCAACCTTGAATGTGGTGGTGGGGCCTTGGCCGAAGATTTCGCGGTACTCAGCCAGCGACTTCACTTTGGTGGGCTTGAACAGCAGGGAGTTGCCGTCCCGCTCAGCTCTTTGGGTATGACCAATGAATACAGGAACCGCGGTGGGCACAGCGACCACGGAGCTGCCAAAGGCATCCTGTTCCTTGATGTATACACCGGGTGTCTTAAAATAGCTCATAATCAGTTGTCTTTAAGAATTGATTGAACTTCTTGTATTTTAAACCAGTACGTGTATTTACAAAACAAACTGAGTCTAGAGGTAAACATAGATCTCCGACAAAATCCGTTCCTCCTCTCCTTCCCAACTCCGATCAGGCTTCACGCGGTCCGCATCGGGCGTCGGCAGCCTCACTTCCTTCATGGGCCGCTTGCCGTTCATTCGCGCCAAAAACAGCACTTGATCCGGCCGATCCCTCAACGGGATCGCGGTCTCGGATTCACAGTACTGCATCGCTGTACCTACTTGTTCCAGCCGACTCGCCACCGGATCCGAGAATACGAGAACATTGTTCTCATCCCGAATCTCCTTGGGGCTCACCTTGCTGTTTTCATAGTTCACGAAGATGTACCGCCAGTACGTGGCGCGTGCATCAAAGTGGAAATGATACAACTGCGGAACGATGATGGAGTCCGCGTCCTTTGCTGATCGATTTAAAAGAGCGCCTTGGGGTGCATCCAAATGAATGTCCAGCATCCCAAAGGATTGCAGTTCCGGGTGCTCCGTCAGGTAAACAGACCACGGGCGATACTCGCCAAACTTGATGCTGTACTTTCCTGCGGGGGCATGCCTCAGGTCAATGGTATGATCGCTCATCGCCATCGCTGAGAGTTCCTTTTCCTGCTGTTCCGTTATTTCAAGGAGACGTTTCTCTTTCTGTTGTGGAGTGAGGTCTTTCGGGATGCCTCGGGAGTGATGATCGACATACCTTTTCAGCATGTCTTTCTGCGCATCACGGAACCGCTTCTTCAATGGCAGGCCATTTGGCAAAGTCTCGTTCCCCCACTCGTCTTTGATCACGATGCTGTCGTAGCTTACTCCTTTTTGGTTCGGATCATCGGCTCCCAACCCGATGTTGAACCGCGAAGAACGCTTGGGCAGCAAAACGTGCTCAGGTAAATGTAGCAACTTTTTCTTGACACTTCCAACATTCAGGTTCTTAAAATAATAGTAAACATCCCCGGTGAATTCCATGGGGAAGTCTTCCTCTACACCTGCCAAGTTGGAATAGTGAAATGTCACCCCTTCCGGCCAAAACGGGACACGGGTGAAGTTCATGAACCTGGGATTTCGGTTGCGCACAAGGAAGCTCAGCCGCGTATTGATCGGCATTGCTGCAAGGCGCTCCTCGCTGTACCCAGGTGTGTAAAGAATGATAAAACCAAAGTCTGCAGGTTTGAAAATGAGCTTATAGTTGCGGAGCAGCATCGCAGTCTCCACTGTGGGCTCAAATTCCAGATCCCTGCAGACTTTTTCAGAGTAGTAGTTGTGTAGGCACAAGACTCCGAAGAATTCCTTGTGCCTACTTTCTACATGAAGATTAATCATGAACAGTCTCTCCTAATTCAATCCAATACCACGGGCTCTCAGAACCGTGGCTTCGGTCCACCCAGTGCGGAAAAATGACCCACGTGCGGCATCTCGTCGGACACCAGGCCTTCTTCCATGTTGAGCGAACGGAAACGGTAGATGATGGACGGAACGTATTTCGCGCCGGAGAGGGACCACAGGTTCACCAACTCGCGGAATTCCACGTTCTCGATTTCGCAGATCACCTGACCAGCGTCCGCGGGGAAATCGGGGGTGGAGTGGGCATCGAACATGTTCCGGCTCTGGAAGAAGGAGATCACCCCGGAGACCATCTTCAGCGACTCCAAGTAGTCTTGGCTGCTGATGTTGCTTTGGTTGTACACCGCAGCAAAGATCACGTAGAGGTTCACAAACACTGGAGGATTGTCGTTACCTCCAAAACCGGACATGGATCCCTTGGACCCATCACGGGCAATATTGATCAAAGAAACGACCAACTTGTTACCGTCGATGGCAAGGCTTCCGTCCTGGTTCACTACGTTACCCAAGACGACCTGGTCATCGCTAATCCCAAATTTGGACTCGAGATATTCGGTCAATTCTCTGACGATGGCTGGCAATACCTGATGAATCATCGCTTTATAAATTGAGATAGTTTCAGAATTAATGAACTGCAATACTCGTTGATAACGAACGACTGCGGCCGAGGGTCACTTGGCGGCATCTTCACCTTCCGGCTTGTATTCCCACCGCTTGATGGACCGGGAGAGGATGATGATCACATAGAACCCCGGGATGGCCAACAGTATCCCGATTACGTAAATATAGAACTTAAAACTTCCCGATACAAGCAGGTCATAACCAAATGCACTGACAATTCCCAACAAAATCGCCCTTGGCAGCAGTTTTATCCACGGCCATGCCTTCTCCTTGAACCAGGTCCAGAACTTTTTCAACTTAACCTTAACTTTTGCACAATTTCACAAGAACTCACTTCCGTGCGACGGCAAAGAATTTGAACGCCTTGCGACCCAACGGGAAGATGAGCAAGATAATCAAAGAAACGAGTTTCCAAAACACGGGCACGGTGGTCACCGGCAGCGAACACAGCACGATCGCCAGGATCATGAAGAACAGCAGCGCCCCGTAGTAAGCGAGCCGCAGCCGCCGTTCTCGCAACGCATACCGTACTTCCCAGTGCGCGATCACGGACATCACCACACCCACCGCGAAGAAGCACAGCAGGAACCCTACACCGGGGAAAAACAACCTCGGCGCAGGCTCCGCGAAGTTCACCGCGACGTCCTCCCACATCCCCTCCTCGATCCGGATGTTGTCGATGCCATGCCCATATCCCAGGCCGTACAACCCCACGCCCGCCAAGCCTCGGTTCACCACCCATTTGTAGGCGATGTCCAACGAGAGCGTGTCCAGGAAGTAATAGGACAGCGTATCGACCTTGTACTTGTAGGAAACCGATAGGGTGTCCAGCAGCCGCGGCGCGGCCACGGTATTGAACAGCTCGTTCAGCGGCATCAGGGGTCGATGCCCCCAGAATCCCGAGTCCGTCCGGATGGAGGCGTAGTACGGAACCTCCACGCTCATTTTGGACAGCGGGATGCGCGCCTTCTTGTTGAAGTAGTTCACGATGCTGTCCAGGTCCATCAGCTCCCCGGGACGCTCCAGAGGCACCATGGGGCCGTGCGCATCCGCGAAGATGTCTCCGTCGAATCCGTGGCTCCGGATGATGAAATGATCCACCGACTGCCTCACCTTCGCCGCAAATGCGGAGTCTTTGTACAGCACGTACTGATCCTCGTGAGGAGGCAGCACCAAGTAGAGCAAGCAGCTCTTCCCGATCTCTTGATTGTTCAGGTCCTTCTTGATCCTCGCGAGAAACTCCGCAAAGTCATTCCGGTGATTCCAGGACACGTTCGGGAAGTCCACCAGGACCCCCACGTGCTCGCGTTCATCACTCCCGCCACGTTTCTGATTGAACTCGTCCAGAATATTGTCAAGGGAGTTGAACAGGTTCTTCTTGGGTATCTCCGGCAGGAACGAGGCACGGTAGCCAGCATCGCCATAGTCGGTGAGCGCGAGCATGACGTTCAGCTCCTCATTCACCCCGGTCGCCATCTCGATGATGTCCTTGTTCCGGAACGCATTCAGCGCTGAGTCATTCCTGGCAAATCCCGTGTAGGGATTCAAGTCGTACTCTCCCACCACCAGGTCGCTCATGAGCTGAAAGGGGTAGTTCAAGTAGAGCGAATCATAAATCAGCCACGAGGGTTCGTAGCCGATCACGTGCTTGCCCTGCTTGATCTGACTATTGCCGTAGGAAAAGGTCTTGATCTGTTGGAACTCGTAACGCAGCCAATTGCGGACCTTGAACCGGCCCCGGCTCGCGACCTGCTTGGTCACGGGATCTCCGCAGCCCTGCAACACCATGGCCACGGACATCAACACGATCCAACCTGCGAGCAGATGCTTCCTCATCATTGTACCTCCGTAGGTAGGACCTCAAACAAGCTTCCGGCATTCGGAATCACCTTCTCCAGCGAGTCCTTGGCCTTCGGGGCCGTCACGAACTGCTGGAACTTGAACATGACGGGCACGGTGTTCACGGAACTGTTGTTGCACACGCAGAGCGACAGTGCGCTACCCGGCGTGTAATGCAGCCGGAACTGCTTCGTCGGCACCAATCCTTGGGAGGACCAGGTCGTGGTATCGTTCCCATCGTAGTTCGCATCATTGAACTCGCTCGTGAGGAACCGCTGCTTGTCAGTGGCATTCACGATCGCGAAAAATGCCTTCTCACCCTGCTGCGGCGGCGGGAAAACCCCCAGACTATTGCCTCGGGTCTTCATACTTCGGGCAAATGCTTCCACCAATCCACCCTTGCTAGCCATCTTTCGGAGGCTGTCTTGGTACAGGTAACGGTTGATGTTCGCATTGCCGACCCCCATCCAGAAGGCCCAAAAGGTATCACAGCCCTTGCAAGCTTCGGCAGGGAGGCCCTCATCAGAGAGCGGGATATCGTAGCAGGCGCGGAAATTCTTGTTGATTCCCAAGTTGAAACGGCCGGGGACGTTCGCCTTGATCGTGCCCTCAGGACCCAGGAAGACGAAATCCGGGCCTTCATAAAATCCTTCCTTGGCCACCATGTAGGTGCAGTCTCCGCGGATGGTATCGGGAACGATCGTGTCTCTAATGTCTCGGTACCCGGCCGTGTTTAAAGGGATGCGATAGATGTCCAAATGGTACGCATTCACACCCTTCACGTCCTTGATATGGGCGAATTCAAATCCGAACAGGTCTTGCCCCCCGTCGATCGGCGGCACGTTCAACTCCACCCCTGTCGCCATGGGCTTCTTGTCGTACTCCTCACCCGTCTTATATACACTGCAGATCAGGTTCGCCGGGACCGCCCCGTTCGAACCGATGATATCGACCTTGATCTTGTCGTCGCTCTTGAGCTTGAAGAGGAACCGGGTTTGGATTTCGGTATTGTCCTTGGTGAGCTTGTCGATGTAGAGGTTGTTCACGTCGAGCAGGCCCATCGGCACGCCGCCCTCGTCCAGGAACGGGCTCCGGGTCTTGCGCAGCACCTTCAAGCTGCGGATGCTCAGCACCTTCTCCCCCACGCCGTCGCGCTCGAAGACCAGACCCACCTTGCCATTGCTGCTGTTGATGCGGAGCCATTGCCCGAAGGCCGAGGGCTTCAGCACCTCCGTCTTGTCAATGCTCTGCAACTTGATGGCAAGGCCGCCCTTGTCCTCGCTGTTCGCCATGCGCAGGAGGCAATCCTCGCATTCGATTTTGATGGAGTCCTCCGGTGCAAACTGGAAAATGATGGAGGTCTGACCGATTTCCTTGTGGAAATTCAGATTGAAAGCCTCCAAAACCCGCTCCACGGAGATACGATTGTCCTGACCGCGCTTAGGTCGCTGCTCATCGTCGTTCATCATGAACGCCACAAGCACGCCCGCTGCCAGTAGGGAGCCCAAAATGAGGAGCGTCTTTTTCATCTGCCTTTTAATGCCTCTCGATTCGATCCTGATTCTCATGCCCCCGACCGCTCGGGGTGAAACAATGAGGGGATTCCGCCGCAGTAACCAAGGTTCACTGACAGGCGAATCCTCCAGACTGCCGGGCTTTCCTCACCGACTCTAAGTAAATAAAAAGGATTTGAATTCCGCCACCCCAACCCACAAAAACGGGAAAATTCTAATTACCCTGTGGTCCCTGAGGCGATGGACTGCCTGTCCCGATCTCGGGGAGCTTGTCGAAGTCTGCCACACGGCTTGTCCCGCCGCGTCCCGGCCCTGTCAGGAGTTTATCGGGTAGCCTGTCGAAGTGCTCTCGAAGCGCCGAAGCCCCCAAACCCCCGCAAACGCGCGGTAATCCATTATCAACTGTCAACTATCAACTATCTTGCGCCATGCTCCCCATTTCCTTCCTTCATGGCACCCGCGTCCTCCTCATCGGCAACTATGTCCCTGCGCCCCTCGCCGCCTACCTCCTGCGTGCCATGGGGGCCGAGGTCGTCAAGGTCGAATCCGACCACGGGGACTACCTGCGCCAAATCGGCAAAATCGGCGACGATCCCAATACCGCCATGTCTCCGATGTTCAGGACGCTCAACGGGGGATTCAAAAGCATCGCCCTACAAACCAAGATCGATCAGGGAGCAGCTATCCTGCGCGAGCTCATCAGCCAAGCAGACATCCTCATCGATGGCAGTAGAAAGGGTGCATTGGAACGGACCCTCGGCGGCAGCCCCGAATCCATCGCACCACACATAATATATGTGTCGCTGACCGCCTACGGCCTCACCGGCCCCCTCTCCCACCTCGCCGGGCACGACAACAACATCCTCGCCCTCGGCGGCAACCTCAGCTACACCGAAACCACCGCGGACGGGCTGCCTGCCACCTTCTCCGCCCCTGTCGCCGACATCTTCGCTGGACAATCCGCCGCATTTGCCGCTGCCTCCGCCCTGCTCGGCCGAAAAGCCGGAAATACCGCCCCCATCAGGATCGACGCATCCATGCTCCACGCCGGATTTTTCCTCAACCTCCTCGAAGTCAGCGAGCGCAACGATCCCCATTGGCAAGTTCCCCAACCCGGCAAGGCATGGATGAACGGAGGCCGCGCCGACTACCGCACCTACCCAACCAGCGATGGCAAGGCGATCTTCTTCGGATTGTTGGAACCATGGGCATTGGAACGCTTCCTCAAGGGAATCCAGCGCCCCGACCTGATCCCCTTCATTGGCAAGCAAAATGAGCTGAAAGAGGCCCTTTCCGCCATCTTCGCCACCAAACCCCAATCCGAATGGGTACAAATCGGCACCCAGCTAGACGCCTGCATCAGCCCAGTCAACGACATCGACAAAGCCATCCATGAACCACAGATCGCGGAACTCGGATTGGTCCAAGAATTGAATGACCCAAGACTAGGGAAGCTCGAACTGCCAACCTTGCCCTTCGGGTTTGGCGAAACCAGCCAACAACCGCGATTGCCCCAAACGGCACCATTGTTAGGCGAGCACACCGCAGCGGTACTCCAAGATTGGCTAGGCTGGGATCAAGACCGCATCCTCAACACCCTCAAGGCAGGCATTGCCTCCCAAAACCCCCAAACCACCTGATCCACCGGACTCAGAGGAGTCTCGCCGGGCCTCCACCCCCAAGAATTATCAATTATTCATTATTCATTATCAATTAACTAAACAGTTTCCGCGCAATCAGCTCCTTCATGATCTCATTGCTTCCTGCATAGATCCGCTGCGCCCTTGCATCCGCGTAGGCACGCGCCACATAGTACTCCCACATGTAGCCATTGCCCCCGTGCAACTGCACGCAGATGTCCGCCGCGCGCCCCTGCAACTCCGTCATCGAATACTTCGCCATCGAAGCCATCGCAGCATCCAGTTTGCCCTCATCGTGCAATTCCACCAAGCGGTCCATGAACACACGGCCCATCGCGATCTCCGTGGCGAGTTCCGCCAATTTGAAGCGGGTATTTTGCAGCTCCGAAATGCTCTTGCCAAATGCCTGACGCTCACGGGTATATTTGATCGTCTCCTCCAGGCAGCCCTCAGCCGCCGCGATGCCCAGCAAGCCCACCGAGATGCGCTCCTGCGGCAGCAGGGTCATCATGTAGATGAAGCCTTGGTTTTCCTCCCCGAGGAGGTTGCCCTTCGGCACCACCACATTCTCGAAAAAGATCTCGCAGGTGTCCTGCGCATGCATCCCCACCTTTTCGAAGGGCTTGTTCTTGGTCACCCCGGGACTATGCATGTCCACCGCGAAGAGGCTGATCCCCTTCGCGCCCAGCTCAGGATTGGTCTTGGCAGCGACCACGGCCACATCACAGGTATAGCCATTGCTGATGAAGGTCTTAGAACCCGTGATCAGGTAATGATCCCCCTTGTCCACGGCCACCGTGCGCAACCCCTTCAGGTCACTACCCGCACCCGGCTCGCTCATGCAGATCGCCCCGATCACCTCGCCCGAGGCAAATCCCGGCAGCCACCGTTGCTTCACCTCCTCCGAACCGTAGTGCAGGAAGTAGGGCAACACGATATCGCTATGAACCTGAAACCCAATCGCCGGACCGATCATCCCCGCTTGGCCATAGACCTCGGCCAGGATGGCATTGTAGCGGAAATCGTTGATCCCCATGCCGCCGTACTCCTCCGGAACCTGAATCGCCAGGAACCCCATCGAGCCAGCGCCCGTCCATGCCTCGCGCGGCATCATCTTGGCCTTCTCCCAAGCAGGATTGTTCGGGATGATTTGCGTCCTTACATAGTCTTCCAGAGCCTGCTTGAACAGCAGGTGCTCCTCCTTGTAGATCGTCCTTGGTATCATTGAGCGACTGATTTTTCTGTTGAGGGATAAATGGATTCGCCGCGCTCAGCCATCGCGAGCAGGCGGTCGGTCGGTTGGTAGCGCGGTCCGGCAGTATGCGAGAAGCCCCGGCATTCCTTCACGAATTGCTTGAGGCCCACGAAGTCGATATAGCTCAGCACCCCACCCGTGTACGGCGGGAAGCCCCAACCCAAGATCGAGCCAATGTCGGCATCCTCCACCGAGCGCAACACGCCCTCCTCCAGGCAACGCATCGACTCCAATGCCTGCAAATGCAACAACCGACGCTTCACGAAATCCGCATCAGGTTGGAACTCGGCAACGGGGAAATGCTCGGCGAGACCTTTCCAGAGGGACTTTTTGCCACCTTCAGGATAATCATAAAACCCGCGCCCATCCTTCTTGCCCTTGCGGTCCAGCTCCTCGATCATCTTGAAGATCACATGCTTGGCCGGGCCCTCCTGCGAGATGCCGTCCGCCTCGGTCTGCTTGAAAATCTTGTAGAGCAGTTCGATCGAGACCTCATCCGCGACCGCCAAGGGACCCACAGGCATTCCCGCAGCCTTCGCAGCATTTTCGATCAAGGCAGGCTTCACGCCCTGTGCCAGCAGTTCGAAGCCCTCCGTCACATACGTCTTGAAAATCCGAGACGTGAAAAAGCCCCGGCTGTCATTGACCACGATCGGCACCTTCTTGATTTGCAAGACATAGTCCAGGCTTTTTGCCAGGGCATAGTCCCCAGTTTGTTTGCCCATGATCACCTCCACGAGCTGCATCTTGTCCACAGGGGAAAAGAAATGCAGGCCGATGAAGTTCTCCGGCGCCTTCGAAGCCTCCGCCAATCCTGTGATCGGCAACGTGGAGGTATTGGAAGCAAACACCCCGCCGGGAGCCATCTGCGCCTCGGCTTCTTGGGTGACCCGCGCCTTCAAGCCCCGGTCCTCAAACACCGCCTCCACCACCAGGTCGCAGCCTGCGAGGTCGGCAGCATCGCCCGTAGCCTTGATTTTCGACAACAATTTATCGGCCTTCTCTTGCGTCATCCGGCCCTTTTCAATCTGCCCAGCGAGCAATTTCCGCGAATAGTCCTTGCCTTTATCGGCAGACTCGCCGTCACGTCCTTCAGGACACTCTCGATCCCCACCTTGGCGCTTGCGTAGGCGATCCCCGCTCCCATCATGCCCGCGCCGAGGATGCCCAGCTTCTTTGTCGGGTTCGGATCGATGCCCTTGGGCCTCGCCACCCCGCCTTTTGCTTTGTTCATGCTGAACCACAGCGTCCGGATCATGTGCTTCGCCTGCTTGGTCAAGGCCACCTTGGCGAAGTACCGCAGCTCCAGTTCCAATGCCTCATCGATGTTCATCAGCAGCCCCTCGTACAGGCAGCTGAGGATCGCATTCGGAGCCGGATAGTTGCCAAATCCTTGCTGCCGCACCATCCCCGCCGCACCTGCGTACATGAAGGTGACATCCACCGAAGCCAAGTCAGCGCCCGGAGTTTTGAAGCCCTTCACGTCCCAGGGTTGCACAGCCTTGCCCCCATTGAGGATCCAAGCCTTCGCCGCCGTGACCAATTCATCCGCCTTCGCCACCGTCTGCCCGATGATGCCCAATCCTTTCGCCTCAGCCACTGACAGGTTCCGCCCCGTCAGCAGAGGTTGCATCGCAGCCTGCAGGCCGATCAGTCGCGGCAGCCTTTGTGTGCCACCCGCCCCCGGAAACAGCCCCAATGTCACCTCCGGAAACCCGATCTGAACCGCCGCCGCATCCACCGCCACCCGATGATGGCAAGCCAGCGCCAGCTCCATGCCACCTCCGAGGACCATGCCATTGATCGCCGCGACCACGGGTTTGCCCCCGTCTCCATCCGCCGGAACACCTTGTGGATGCCGCGCCCGAGCGTCAGCACCTCGTCCACCGAGGACAGCGCGTAGAGCGCCTTCAGGTCCCCACCCACGATGAAAGTATCCTTGGCCGAAGCCACCACGATCCCCTTCACCGCCGGATCCGCAAGCGCCGCCTCCAAAGCCTCCGAAAAAGCCGAGACCGAAGCCTGATTCAAAATATTCGCGCCCCCAGGAAGGTCCCAAGTCAGCGTCGCGATGCCCGATGTATCTATATGTGTTGAAATCACCTTATTCTAGTTGAGAGTTGACAGTTGACAGTTGATAGTGGAATCCAGAAAGCAAGAAAGAGAGCAAATTCAGGAACACTGAAACCCGCGAATGGAATTCTGTGAATTCTGATTCTTCACACCCGCTCAATAATGGTCGCAATTCCCATCCCTCCCCCAATACACAGCGTCACCAGCCCAGTCGCCCGGTCCGTCCGCTCCAGCTCATCCAGCACCGTCCCGATCAGCATCGCCCCCGTCGCACCCAGCGGATGCCCCATCGCAATCGCCCCGCCGTTCACATTCACCCGGTCATGCGACACGCCCAAGTCCTGCATGAAGTGCATAGGCACGATGGCAAATGCCTCATTCACCTCGAACAAATCGATGTCCCCAATCGTCATCCCCGCCTTTTGCAACGCCTTCCGCGTCGCCGGAGCAGGGCCCACCAGCATGATCGTCGGCTCCGTCCCCACGATCCCAAATGACCGGATCCTTGCCCGGGGCCGCAGGCCCATCTGCGCACCAGCAGCCTTGCTCCCGATCAGCACCACCGCCGCCCCGTCCACGATCCCCGAGCTGTTCCCCGCATGGTGCACGTGGTCGATCCCCTCTATCTCCGGGTAGCGTTGGATCGCCACCGTATCGTAGCCACCCTTCTCCCCCATGATCGCAAAGCTCGGCTTCAACTGCCCGAGGCCATCCACACTCGTCTCCGGCCGCACCGTCTCATCCCGGTCCAATGCAATCCTTCCAGCCACATCCCGCACCGAGATGAGCGACTTCGCAAACCGATTCTCAGCCTGTGCAATCGCAGCCCTCCGGTGCGACTCCGCCGCAAATGCATCCACCTCCCTCCGGCTCACCCCATCCATCGTCGCGATGAGGTCCGCGCTGATCCCCTGCGGCACGATCGCATGCGTCGAGGTCATCTCCGGATCGCCCAGCAGGCCGAAGCCATCGCTGCCCATCGGGTTCCGCGACATGGACTCCACCCCGCCCGCGATCAGCAACTCCATTTGACCGGACATCACGTAGGCCGCGCATTGATTGATCGACTCCAGGCCAGACCCACAGAACCGGTTCAGGGTCACCCCCGCCACCGCCTCCGAGTACCCCGCCTTGATCGCCGCCGTCTTCGCCACGTCCCCGCTCTGCTCCCCCACCTGCGTCACACAGCCGATGATCAAGTCCTCCACCAGACTCGTGTCCAAGTTGTTGCGCTGCTGCAACGCCTCCAGCACCGTGCTGAGCAGGCTCACCGACTTCACCCCATAGAGTGAACCATCCTTGCGCCCCCTCCCACGGGGAGTCCGGACAGCATCGTAGATATAGGCTTCTTGCATTCCTTCAGAATTGAGAAGGCGAATTTAGGGATTTATCAGCCTGTTTTGAGAGGGATTTTCATCCAATCTGATGCGGAAAACGAGGCCATGACAGTTGATGTCATCATCGTCCAAACTGATCCGGGATTCTGCTCAATCTATCCTGCAATGCGATTTGGTTGTGACGTAGTTGCAGCCTACTTGCACAATAGTCGCACGGGAGTCGCACCTTTCTCCGCATTGGCACTTGGTCAAACCCACTCCTTTCCCAAACATGGCCAGTGACATAAAAAGCCTGCGAATGCCAAAAGCCCCACGCTCCCAGCAAAAGCCCCGAAGGGGCGCCATCCCAAAGCGAGGCGGTGCAGCCCCTCGCCCACAATCCGCAGCAGCCCATCCCCAAAAATTCCGTGAATTCCGTGAATTCTGCTCCAGAAATTCCGCCCCCTGTTCTCCCCCTCGATGATCCCTCAATGATCCCGGTCAACTCCGCCTCGGCCTCCCGTCAGACAGGCACCACACCAGCAAAAGCCCCTAAGCGGCGCCATCCCAAAGCGAGGCGGTGCAGCCCCTCGCTCCAGTGATCGTTGGAATCCACCGCCTAGGCCGGAGGCCTCTCGCCTCGTCGATATTCTGCAATTCAGCTAAATCTTAAATTCCTGATCCCTAAATTTGGCCCACCATTTGCCCCTGAGGCAAGAAACACGTATTGCATGAGATCAACTCTACGCCCCCTACTGCTTACCCTCGCGCTCTTCGCCGCACTCGCTGTGAACGCCCAGAGCCTCATTTTCTACCAAAATACCCGCACCGACGCCTTCCTCGTCAAGCTCAATGGCGGCGGCCCATCCCAAGGCACCACCGACCACTTCATTGAACGGTTGGCAAATGCCGCTGGCAAGCCTGCTACCCGCACCGAGTTCGTGGTCGCCCAGGACGAATACGTCCGCCTCACCAAGACCGGGCCCCGCGAATACGAAGTCTATGTGACCCTGGGCAACACCCGCCTCACCGGGGACACCCAGTACAAGGGCTTTTCCATGGCCGACTACCTCAAGCCCACCGGCGTCCAGTTCACCCTGCAACGCGTGAACCGCAGCGGCGCCGTCGTCGAGAGTTTCCCCTTTGGCGAGATTGCCCTCCAGGGCGATCCCACCCTCGTCGCCAACTTCAGGGCCACCGACAGCACCATGCAGTTCACCGAGACCACCATCAAGGTCGCCGACAAGCAGATCCTGTACGCCCGCGAGGCCAAGGGCACCTTTGACCAGCGCACCATCCTCATCGACGACTACTACGCTGCCGTCCCCAAGCTCGACGCCATCTCCGCCGACCTCAAGAAGGTCAACCCCGACGACTTCGAGCACATCGACCAGCAACAAAATGACCTCAACAATGCCATCAACCGCCTCAACAACATCAGCAGCGCCAACTATGCCCAATCCCTGAACCTCGCCGCAGGGGATCCGGCAAACTTCCAAGCCAAGTACACCGAGGTGAACACCCTCGCACAGGACCTGAACACCAAGGTCTCCCGTACCAAGGCCGAGATGCCCGAGCGCTACTACCGCCGCGGCCTCAGCTTCGTCCAAGCCAACAAGCCCGCCGACGCCAACAAGGACTTCCTCGAAGCCGTCCGCCTCAAGCCCACCTACGGCCCGGCCCACCTCGAGCTTGCCCGCCTGCGCTACCGCGAGGGCGACGTCGCAGGAGCCAAGGCCCGCCTCCTCACCGTCTTCAAGGATTGCCAGCCCGACGAGGTCACCCGCAACAGCGCCACCCAGCTCGGCAACACCATCTACCTGAACCACCTCGGCAACGCGGACTACGCCATCAAGCAGAAGCGGTACCCTAGCGGCCTCCAATCCCTCGCCGAGGCCCGCAGCCTCTGCACCGAACTCAACCTCGGTTGCACCCAGCAATTGGAGGACCTCACCTCCCAGGCGCATACCGGCATCTTCCAATCCAAGGTGGACTCCGCCCGCATCCTGCTCCAGGCCAGCCAGTTCGAGCAGAGCGAGGCCAAGGCGACCGAGGCCCTCAACTACCAGAAGGCCAATCCCACCTATATCAAGGACGCCACCCAGGCCCTCCGCGTCCAAGCCGATGCCCAGGTCCGCATCTACCAGCGCATCCTCTCCAATGCCAATGGCCTCGCCGACCAAGCCAAGCTCAAGGACGCCGAGACCGAAGCCCGCAAGGCCATCAGCTACCAGGCCGCCCACATCGCAGCCATCCCCGATCCTAGCGCCGCCAACAATGCCCTCCTCCGCGTCAAGGGCCTCCAATACAAGGACAACATCGCCCGTGCCAAAGCAGCCGCCCAGGCCCAGAAGCACCGCGAGGCCCTGCCCCTGCTCGACGAGGCGGTCGCCATCGAGGCCGAGTTCCCCGTCACCAAGGACCTCAACCTCTGGACCGCCGTCCAAGCCAGCGCCAAGCCGATCATCCTTGAAGACTACGCCAAGGGCCAGCAACTCGCCCAAGCCAACAAGCTCGCCGAAGCCCGCGTGGCAGCAACCGCAACCAAGGCCATGGCCGAGAAATACCGCCTCCAAGACGATGCCGACGTCAAGCGCGCCAGCGAATCCGTAGGCGGCGCCATCTTCAGCCAGGAATGCGCTAACAACCAGAAGGAATACGACGGCTTCGTCACTGAGGCAGAAAACCAGCGCAAGCAAAAGCAGTTCATCCCCGCCGATGAAGCCTATGACAAGGCCCTAGCGATCATCGCCAAGCAGGTCACCTGCGGCATCGACAACTCCAAGGCCAAGAATGGCAAGGCCGAGATCGCGCCCGCTGTCCAGTACCAGGTCATGCTCACCGAGTGCCAGAAGGCCATCGACATCAACGACAGCAAGAAGGCCATCGAGACCTACAACAAGGCAGGTGATTTCGCAGCCAGCCAGAACCTCATGGGGGTCTTCGGGATCGCACACGCCTCCCTCTTCGACTACATCATGGGCAGCGGCAGGCTCGAATTCACCCGCTACGGAGCCCAGTACCTCACCGAGAAAAAGCAGTTCGACCAAGCCACCGAATTGCTCCACAAGGTCGTGCAGATGGGAGCATCCAAGGGCCTCACCAAGGACCTCATGGTGCGCCTCGGTACCGAACTCGGCCTCCGGGACAAGCAAAATGAACCCGGAACCGATCCCAAGAGCAAAGTCCTCGAATACACCCGCGGCAACAGCAAGTTCTCCACCCTCTCCAAAGCCTACCTGAAAGCCCGCAAGTAGCCCTCAGGCGGGAGAAGCGACGGCGCAAGAAGAAACGGCGGAGCAAGAAGAAGCGGCGGAGCAGCCAGAAAAGGCGGCGCAGCCAGAAACGGCGGCGCAAGTAGAAGCGGCGGCATCTTGCCGCACGCTGACCGAACCATGTCCCGCGTGTCCCGAGACCATCGGGGAGCGGAGCCGAGGGAACTCCTCAGGCGAATTAGAAATCAATCGACCACTCCCCAGCAATGCCACATACCCTGCATTTCCCAAACAGCCGCGTCGCCATCCGCCCACTGCAGCCAGAGGACGGCCCCGCATTGACCGCATTGGCCATCGAGAGCAGGGAATTGCACCATCCATGGATGCACCCGCCCAGGAACGCCAATGAGTTTGCCAACTTGCTGGACAGGATGCAGCCCCCCACCGCAAAAGCCTGGGCCGTCCTGAACCTTCCCGACCACGCGCCCATCGGATTCATTGGACTGAGCCAGATATTTTTCGGCGGCTTCCAGAGCGCGTACAGCAGCTATTGGATCGGGATGGGGCATCAGGGACAGGGAAAAATGACCGAGGCCATGCGCCTCATGCTCCACGTAGCCTTCCAGGAAATGGGCCTTCACCGCATCGAGGCCAATGTCCAACCCGACAACCTCGCCTCCATCGCACTCGTCCGGGGCCTGGGTTTCGTCAAGGAAGGATTCTCGGAAAAATACCTGAAGATCCTCGGCCAATGGCGCGACCATGAACGCTGGGCGATCCGTCAAGAAATATGGCCAGATGCGCATCTCCCACGCCAAGCGCAGCCCCTGAAATCCTGAACCCTCACGTGCCGATGGAGTAGCGGCCTCTCCCAAATTCTAAATCTCTGACGAGCGTTTTCTTCTTTTGCATATCTTGTCCATTGAACTGACCACACTTGCGGTTTGCATCAGGATTGAAATCGACATCAAATAGGAAGAATTTCCTCAAGCAATTGGCGGCCGGGGCACTGTTTGCCTCGATGGACTGGAAGGGGGCTTTGTTTTCCCAAGGCACAGGCCCCACGGGAAACCAAGGCGAAGCCCCTCCCCTCCTTCAGGGCGGCGACCCATGGACCACCATTCAGAAACAATTCTCTTCCAATGCAAACAACTACCTGAATACCGGAACATTAGGATTGATGCCAGAACCCGTGCTGTCGGCGGTCGAAAACCGCATGAAGCACCTGCGTGAAGGCTCCTATGCCGTCCCTGACACTGTACGGCAAGCAGTAGCCCGCCTCGTGAATGCCGAACCCTCCGAGATCAGCCTCTCCCACAACACCACCGAGGGCATCAACGTCGTGGCCTCCGGGCTGCGCCTGCGCAAGGGGGACGAGGTCATCATCACCGACCAGGAACATGTCGGTAACGCCCTGCCTTGGCTCAATCGAGCCCGGCGCACGGGTATCCGGCTCAGGGTTTTCAGTCCTGCGCAGACAGCCGAGGAGACATTGGGACGCATCCAAGCACTGATCAACCGCAAGACCAAAGTCATTGCAGTTCCACACGTCACCTGCACCAGCGGGCACGTCCTTCCGGTCAAGCAGATTTGCGACATCGCGCGGCAAAAGGGGATTTTCAGTTTCATAGACGGTGCACATGGCCCAGGCATGTTGTTCCCGGATGTCCGCGACATCGGTTGCGACGCCTATGCCGCCTGCGGACACAAGTGGCTCTGCGGCCCTGCGGGCACGGGCTTCCTCTACATCCGCTTGGACAAACTCGAGAGCCTGGAGACCTACATGGTCGGTGCCTACTCGGATACCGGATGGACACTCTCCAGCGCCGAGCAGAAGATGGACGCCCTCGTCCCCACCGCCCACCGCTTCGATTACGGAACCCAAAATGCAGCCCTGCTCATAGGATTGGAGACCGCCATCACCTTCATGGAGTCCATCGGCAAGGACAGAATCCGTGACAGGGTATGCGACCTGAGCAAGAACCTGCAACACCGCCTCCTCGAAAAATCCTACGTGGAAATGCTCACCCCCAGCGAGGCCGAGTCCCGTGCAGGTATGCTGGGATTCCGACTGAAGGGCAAGCGCATCCACGACTTTGACGGCAGTGCGCTCACCAAACATTTCCGCCTGCGCATGGTCCCGGAGTCAGGATTGGAATCGGTTCGCGTCTCCACCCATATCTACAATACCGAAGAAGACCTTGAAGCATTGGTCCTGGGGATCGATGAATTCATGCGGGCCTGAAAAGAAATTGGGGGCTCACCTGCCCCCAACGATCGGTATGAAAAACGTTGCAAATCTTCTTCAAGGTCATTCCTTCACGAATCGCCGCTCCACTTGCGCGTCGCCGCATCGCACCCGGATGACATAAACTCCCGCCGCCAGTGCCGACACGTCGATGGTCTGCTCCACCTCCATGAACTGCGCCCAAGCTCCGGCCACCACCTCCTGCCCCTGCGCATCGATCAGGGTTACGGAGAGCAAGCCAGTCCCGACTTTGTCCATCCGCACGGTCACGAGCGCACTCGTCGGGTTCGGAAAGACCGTCAGTTCGAATTCCCCCACCTTGATCGGCGCCTCCAAGTCCTCGGACATTCCAAATCTGCCTTGAGCGTCCTCGATGCTCTCGCTTGAGCCGGGCTCGGTGCCAGTCCTTCCATCTTCCTCTTCGATGAGTTCCTGGCTATTGGGGCGGGTTTCAGGGATGTATTCCATTTCTCCCATGATCATCCGGTCCTCCAGGATCAAGTCCATGCGCACATCCTCCCTTCCGGAGATCGTCACCATGGACGATGCCTCGGTGGCATGGGGCCCAGTCGCAGACAGGAGGTAATCGCCTTCGCGCAGGTGCGGCAAGGTGAACCGCCCACGGAGGTCCGTCGTAGTGGATGCCATCAATTGGCCATCGCGGTAGGCCTCCACTTTGATGCCAGGAGCGGCCATCTTCCCGTCCCAGGTGACCTTGCCAGTCACAGCAGCGGTGGGAGCGACATAAGCAATCTTGCCCATGATCATCTCCTTTTGCGCCTTTACTGGAGCATGGAACAGGAAGGTGAATGCACCCGCAAGTGCCAAGGCAAACATTTGTACGGGTTTGAGTCCACGCAATATCCGGGGCACAATCCCACGCACGGCAGGACGAGCATCGGTGGTCAATTGGCTGGCGCGAACACGGCCACAGACATCGCCACCTTCTCGGTCATAGATCGTCTTAATCTGGTCAGGCGTCTTGGCGGTGAAGTCCACCACGCAGCGCTGACAAGAGGCACAGAAGCGTCCCTGCGCCTCGGCCGTCATTTTGTTCCAGTTCTCGTGGCAGGGTTCTGCGATGTGGAAGGAGCCGGTGATATCCATATTCTTATTTCTTCTTTGGCGTTTGACCAGAAGGTGCTGCCGCCACTCCGATTCCATATCGCATTTCAAATATTTTTCCGCCTGATCCGAATCCCCGCCTCAAGTAGCCCTAGCGAACCCCAACCCGCAGCAGGAACCCAAGGAGCCCGCGGTGAGAACCGAGGAATACACAAGGTTCGCCGCAGGGCTATCGAACCTTTGCCTCTGGCGAAATACAAACAAAAGTGATCTTTTGTGGTCCGTGATTCGAAACCACCATCCCAATTCATCCATACCATAAACCAATAGCCGAGCCCCCCCTACCGCCACGACCTCCATTCCAACTTGCCCTCCACAATATCCCCAACGATCACCTCTTCATCAGCGCCTCAGCAACCGTGACCACAGGAAAAATCGGCGGCACATACTCCCACCATCGCGGAGTCAAGGGCAAGCCTGAAGCAGGCAAGGGGTGCCGCTCATGCGACCAATCGACATTGGTGGAGCTCCCAAAATGCTGGAATGCCCGGAGATTGGCATCCTGCTCCACGGGATGCTGATTGTGCTGACGCTTGCTATGGCGGCTGACCACGCTGGGCAGCCCGTACTTGAAGAGGTACAGTGGGCCAGATGCCCGACTTTGCAGGGTATGGCCGTATTCGTGCATGAACAATGCATTTCCCGGCTGGGCGGCGATCCTGCAATCGCCCAAAATCACCGAGCCGAAGCACACGCCGCCCCAATACTTGTCCTTGCGCCAGCAGCGGATCACCGTGGTGCCTCCGTAGTGTTCGATCGCATCCACATGCAGGCAGGTTGCAGCGAACAAGCCCGCTCCCGCACCGACCACGGTCTGCAAACCCTCCCAAATGAACCGGGACAATGCCACCCTTGGGCCACCCTTGAGGTGCCCTAAGGAGAGTCGTTGGATCCGATCAAGGAATTTCACGCCCCATCAAACGCAGTACCGGCCGGAATGATTTGCTCCGGGTCAATTCCCCGCCGCAATCAGCCCCAGCCGATCCAGAACAAAGGCGTAGTCGAATGCCAGCTCCTCCAAATACCCGTAACGACCGGAGGCACCTTGGTGTCCAGCGCCCATATTGGTCTTGAGGAGGAGGAGGTTGCTGTCGGTCTTGAGGTCGCGGAGCTTGGCACACCATTTCGCAGGCTCCCAATAATGCACCCTCGGGTCATTCAACCCCGCCGTGATGAGCATGTGGGGATAGGCTTGCGCCGTGACATTGTCGTAGGGGCTGTAGGAATGCATGTATTTGAAGTACGGCTCCTCGTTGGGGTTGCCCCATTCGTCGTATTCGATCACGGTCAGCGGCAGGCTCGGGTCCAGCATGGTGTTCATCAGGTCCACGAAGGGCACGCTCGCATCCACTGCCCGGAACAGGTCGGGCCGCATGTTCACAACCGCACCCATGAGCAAGCCACCCGCGCTGCCACCCGAAATCGCCAATCGATCCGGCGCGGTCAGCCCCAATCCGATCAGGTGCTCCGCACAGGAGATGAAGTCCGTGAACGTATTCCGCTTGTTCAGCAGCTTGCCATCCTCATACCAAGGCCGTCCCATTGCTCCTCCCCCACGGATGTGCGCGATCGCGAAGACCATGCCCCGGTTCAGCAGACTCAACCGCGCGGATGAGAAGCTCGGATCCACGGTATGCCCGTATGCCCCGTAGGCGTACAGGAAGAGCGGTTGCGGCCCCATTGCCATGAAATTCTTGCTTATAGACCACGGAAATCGGCACCTGCACACCATCCGGCGCCGTCGCATAGATCCGTTCGCAGCGGTATTCCTCAGGATTGTAGCCCCCCAGCACCTCGGCTTGCTTCAGGACAGTGCGGGTGCGGTTCCGGAGGTCGTAGCCGATGGAGGTCGCCGGAGTGACCAATGAGCTGTAGGCAAATCGCAGCTCCTCGATGTCGTATTCCAGATTGGGGCCGCCTCCGAGGGTGAAGACCGGCTCAGGATGGCTGATTTCATGGGTTTCGCCACTGCGAATGTCCCGGACGAAAATCGCTTTGTACCCTCCCTTGCGGCCATAGACCACGAGGAAATCCTTGAAAGTCTCGACATCATCAAGCTTAACCTGCGGGTCATGCGGCATCACCTCCTCCCAGTTTGCACGGTCAGGATTGGCCACGGGAGTGCGCATCAGCTTGAAGTTCACGGCATCTTCGTTCGTCACGATGTACCACCAGCCCTCGTGGTGCTCCACCCCCAACTCGATATTGGAGCGGCGGGCAAAGAGGAGTTGCGGCTTGGCATCGGGTTCGTCGGCGGAGAAGTAGTGCACCTCGGTGCTCGTGTGGCTGCCGAGATCAACGAACATGTACTTGTCGTCCTTGCTCTTGCCCATGGCGAGGTAGTAGGACTCGTCCGGCTCCTCGAAGACCAAGACATCCTTGGAGGAATCGGTGCCCAAGCGGTGACGGTACATTTGGAAGGGCCGATGCGTCTCCTCGTCCAAGCGCACATAATAGACGGTGCTATTGTCATTGCTCCACTCGATCTCCTCGCTCACGCGCTCCACGCGGTCGCTCAGAAGCTCCCCTGTCTTCAGGTCTTTGATGTAGAGCGTGTAATATTCCGACCCGTCGTAATCAGCCGTGTAAGCCAGCAACTGATCGTTCGGGCTGACTTCGGCGTCGCCCAAGTCAAAAAATTCATGCCCCTCCGCCAATGCATTTTCATCGAGCAGCACCTCTTCCGCGCCGTCCAAGCCCCCATGCTTCCGGCAATGAATCGGATAGGCCTTGCCTGTCTCCGTCCTTGTATAGTACCAGTACTCGCCCAACCGGGCCGGGACAGTGCTGTCATCCTCCTTG
This sequence comes from Bacteroidia bacterium, assembly GCA_046329055.1. Taxonomy (GTDB): domain Bacteria; phylum Bacteroidota; class Bacteroidia; order J057; family JADKCL01; genus JADKCL01. Next base: position 59,640 of record JAXLVK010000009.1, on the reverse strand, counting down.
ATGCGGGCAAGCATTTCCTTGTACAGTGCCTTCTGAAAATCCTCCGTATGGGCCATTGCAGCCCTTGCAAAGGCATTTTCTGCTTCGAGATAGGCGATCACGTCCGGATTCTTCTTGTCCCGCAACCAGGCGTAGTCATCCTGAAGGGTGATGCCGAAGTGCGTGGCAGAAGTGGGTATTTTTTTCAAATCAGGTGCTTCCATTCAATGCGCATTGGAGAGGTGGCAAAAATACGAAAGGATTCCCGAACGCCTCTCAGATGGCTGCAGAAACCACTATCCGAGGGATCATCAGGCTCCACGAAAAATTTCTTTTTCACTGACTTGTTGCGAACATTTGATTTTGTATTAATTTACACGTGTAATATTTACCATTCATTATTTTTCAGTGGATTCCTTGAGGGGCGAGTTCTTTTGACCTAGTGGAACCCCTCAGGATGCGTTCTCCTCAATTATTCATAGTAGAATCGCCCGTCTGCCAGGACGGGCGATTCGCTTTTTGGTGCATTTTCAAATCTCAGAAAGTGTAAACCCTGATCTCCATGGGCCAGTTCCAGTAGTCCACGTAGTCGCTCCGGACCAGACGCTTGCCGCTCACATCGCTGACCATCTTCGAGTAGTTCACGCTTTTTTGGACATGGAAGAAGTCCTTGACCTTCTGAATCCGGTCGAGGATGAGGTTTTTGCCATGGGATGCTTCTACGCGCTCCGTGATCACCGGACTCACCATCAGGGTCAGGTCGCTCGCATGATTGCTGAGTTGCGCGACGAGGTCTTCGTGGATATCCGCCCACTTGAGCAGGTTCACCATCTCGGGCTTCACGGCAGGCTGAGCGTCCAGTTTCTCCCGTTCTGCTTTGTCCCGCATCCAATACTGCCCGGGCGTGAGCCCATTCCCGAGGTGGGTGTCGAGGACCCGCAGACGGAATGCGCTCAGGTTCTTGGCCTTCGCGATCTCCTCTATGGCTTCCAAAGTATCGCGGCGCGCCTGATTCCTCGGGTCGTTCAACTCATTGCCGGTCGGCTTGTACAAGGCATACTCCATCCGGAGGTCGGCCAAGCTGTCCTTGGGAGATATCGGGCCAATCACGCTGAAGGACGGCGTCACCGCCACGGGCTTGCCCTCCGCGCTCAGCCACTCCACCTCTGCCCGGAACCCGCCCAGCGCCTTGTCCGAGATGTTTTTGAAGGCCATCACGATCCTCACCTCCACCAATTTCTGGACATGGTGCAGGCTCATGCTCTTCACCCGCATTTCCACTCCGCCCTTCCGCATCGTCTCCAGACCCTGCGCACGCTCCAGCAGCTCACGGTAGGTGGGATGTCCCTGAATGCTGTCCCGGAACTGCCGCATGAAATTCTGCAGCGACTTGAAATCCTCCTTGGAGATGCCCGAACCCTCACGGATCGAGTCCATCGCCACGCGGTAACCTTTTGATTGATAGGCGCTGTCGAGATAGCCACCCAGGGTAGGACCTGAGTCAACGGCTTTCTCTTCTCCGCACGAGAGCCAACACAGGCTCATGAGCAGCAGCGCGACGATGGGGAGGATGAAATGCTTCTTTCCGGTGATCATAGCAGAGCTAAAATAGTGCACGCAAGGCAGTGCCCCAAAAAGAAAAAAGCAGAGGGGGATCGCCTCTGCTTTTTGTTGGTAGAGTTGGCCTTGTGGTGAACCCGGGGAGAGTTCTTTGGGATTTAGGCCAACCGATTGGGATGAACTAATTGGTATCGGATGGTTTTTGGTGCTTTACCTGACAATAGGATGCAGCACTCCACACAATTCCATATCCGCCCTGAAAGTTTTTTTCGGGTGGGCATGATTTTTTCGGATTCGAAAAGATCACCCCCATCTGATCAATCGCCGCAGGAAAAGGTCGCGGCATTCCGCAACCAGCCGTTGGCCAGATCATGCCGAAACATCGGGGTCCCATGGCGACAAATCCCCCAAAACACAGATAGCAGCCCCAGCGCAATGCCGGAACTGCTATCTTCTAATTGCTAACTGCTATCTTCTAGATCTTACCAGATCGCCGACCGCTTGGCCGGTTCACGGAACATCCGATCCCCTTCCTTCACTCCAAATGCATCATAGAATGCAGTGAAGCTGCTCAGGGTGCCGATCACGCGGAACTCTGCGGGGCTGTGCGGATTGGTGGCAATCATCAGCTTGAGGTACTCCGGACGCAGGAGCGCGACCCCAGATTTGGCCGTAGTTGATGAAGAACCGCTGGTCGGGGGTGAATCCGTCCTGGTTTTTCGGTTGCTCCTTTCCTTCCAGGCTGCGCTTCCATGCCCAATAGCTCATTTGCAAGCCATGGATGTCCGCGATGTTCTCGCCGAGGGTCAGTTGGCCATTGATGAAGAGGCTGTCAGCGACTTCGTAGGCATCGTATTGCTCCTTCACCACCTTGGCGCGCTCCTCGAAATGCTCGCGGTCCTCGGGGGTCCACCAGCTCTTGAGGTTGCCCTCCGCGTCGAATTTGCTGCCTTCATCGTCGAATGCGTGTATCAACTCGTGGCCGATCACCGCGCCGAAGCCACCGTAGTTCATGGCGGCATCCACATGCTCGTCGAAGAAGGGCGCCTGCAAGATGCCCGCGGGGAAGACAATTTCGTTCTTGCTCGGATTGTAGTAGGCGTTCACGACCTGCGGCGGCATGCCCCATTCGTTCTTGTCCACGGGCTTGCCGATCTTGTCCAGGCGGTATTGGAAGCCAAATTCGCGCAGGGCGTAAGCGTTTTGCAGGTAGCTGTCCTTGGTGATCTTGAGCTTGCTGTAATCGCGCCAAGTATCGGGATAACCGATCTTGGGCAGGATCGTCTCGACCTTGTGGATGGCTTCCTTGCGGGTCGCCTCGCTCATCCATTCCAGTTTGGAGAGGCGGTCCTTCATGACCGCGAGGATGTTGTCCACCATTTCGAGGGCGATCTTCTTGGCGTTGGCGGAGAAATACTTTTCGGTGTATTTCTTGCCCAGTGCGAATCCCAGGCCCCAGCTGCCGCCTTCGACGACGCGCTTCCATCGGGGTTTGATGGCTTCGGTACCGCTCAGGGTCTTCTCATAGAATTCAAAGTTCGCCACCACGAAATCATTGTTCAGGTCATTCGCGGAGCCATTGAGCAGGTGGATCTTCAGGTAGGACTTCCAATCGTCCAAGGAATACTTGGTGAGGAGCTTGCCCAGGTTCTTGAAGAATGCCACTTGGCCCACGTTGAACTCACCGGGATCGGCCATGCCCACCGCGCTGAAGTAGGCGCTCCAGTTCCATTGCGGGGCATCCTTGCTCAGGTCAGCAATCGTCCGGATGTTGTAATTGGCGTCCGGGTTACGGAGCTCCACCATGGACATGGAGGATTGCGCCATCTCGGTTTCGATCTCCAGGCACTTGGCGGCCTTGGCGTCAGCCGCGGCTTGCTCCTCGCCTGAGAGGACGAGCAGCTTGGAGAGGAATGCCTTGTATTTATCGCGAATCTCCTGCTTGTCAGGGGATTGAGCGAGGTAATAATCACGCTCAGGCAAGCCAGTTCCGCCTTGGTTCAGGTTCAGGATGTAGCGGCTGCTGTTTTTGGCATCCTGATCCACCCAGATGGAGAAGAATGGACCAATGCCCTTGCGGTGCCATTTGCCCACGAGTGCACCGAATCCGTCGATCGAGCTCAGACCAGCAATGGCATCGAGCTCTCCTTGTACTGCCTTGACACCCAGCTCCTCGATCTTGGCGGAGTCCATCGCGGTGCCATAGTAGTCGCCGATCTGCTGCTCGATGGTTCCTGCGGCTGCACCTTGCTTGCTGCATTCTTCCATGATGCCGCGCAGGCGCTGCGTGTTCCGCTCCTGCAATTCCCCGAACACGCCCCAGCGGCTTTCTTCAGCGGGGATCTGGGTGCGCTTGAGGTAGCCGCCATTCGCGTAGCGGTAAAAGTCCTCGCGTGGAGACACAGTGCTATCCATGTTTTCCAGCAAGAGGCCATGGTATTCCTTGTCGGTTTGCCCACCTTCGGCAGGCTTCGGCGTTTTGTCACCGCAACCTGTCCAGAGCAGGGCTGCAGGCAATGCCGCCAGCATCCATCGGTTCAAATTCCTTGTGAAATTCATCCTATCAAATCGATTTAGACGGCGAATTTAGGCATAAAGTCCATGCGGCAAGGGGTAGAAAGTTGACGGATTTGTCCGCTGGCACCCAAGTCCAGCTGATTCGGCAAAATGCGACTACCGAATCCTGCGGTCAGGAAACCTGTCAAAACTGCAATCCTGATGGGCAAAAAATCGCGGAGGAATCGCGATTGCACGATCCCTCCGCTTGCATTCTAAGTTCTTCGAGGCAGCAATTCCCCGACCGGATCACATCCCAAACGCATAGTAATACCTGCCCGGCCAACCGGGGTACATGCCTTCGAGCATCACGCCTCCGCTCTTGTTGGCGAGGATCTTTTGGAGATGCTCCACGTTGGTCACGACCTGGTTGTCGATCGTGGTGATGATGAACCCGGGACGGATGCTCGTGTATTGCTGGAGCTTGCCCTCCTTGATTTTGGTGACTTTGACGCCGCCCTTGAGACCGAGCTTGTTCAACTCCGGAGCCGTGAGGTCTGTGAGGTCAGCACCGAGTGACTCGAGCGCTTCGGCATCATTGCGCTCCACGATGTCCGTGGTCCCCTTGAGATTCAGCAATTCCACATCGACAGACTCGACCTTGCCATTGCGGAGGACGTCGAGGCGCAGGTGATCGCCGGGACGGTGACGACCGATGTATTCGGTGAGCTCGGCGCTGTTGCGCAGTTCCTTGCCAGCCACGCCGACCACGATGTCGCCCTTTTGGATGCCTGCCGCCTCAGCCGAACCACCATCCAATACCCCGTCGATGTAAACGCCATGGGTTTGGGAAATGCCCAGCTTCTTCGCGACATCGCCATTGAGTTCGACCATGTCGGCTCCGAGGAAGGCGCGCTGCACGACCCCGTGGTTCATCAGGTCGTCAATGACTTTTTTCACGATCTCGACAGGTACCGCGAAGGAGTAGCCGGAATAGCTGCCCGTATTCGAGGCGATGGCGGTGTTGATGCCCACGAGTTCGCCATTGGCATTGACCAAGGCGCCGCCGGAGTTGCCGGGGTTCACCGCCGCATCCGTCTGGATGAAGCTCTCAATGGCCATCCGGTCCTTGAGGATGTTGATGTTACGGGCTTTGGCGCTCACGATGCCCGCTGTGACCGTGCTTGTCAGGTTGAACGGGTTGCCGACGGCGAGCACCCATTCGCCCACACGCAAGTCGTCACTGTTGCCAAATGTCAGGAAGGGCAGGTCCTTCTCATCGATCTTGAGCAAGGCAATGTCGGTGCTGGGATCGGTGCCCACGACTTGTGCGGAATATGTGCGACCGTCTTCCAGCACCACTTCCACGCTCTGCGCATCGTTGACGACGTGGTTGTTGGTGACGATGTAGCCGTCGGGGGTGGTGATCACACCGGAACCCGTGCTCTGCGCCTCACGCTGACGCGGCGAGCCGAATCCCCATCCGTCATTGAAAAAGCCGCCAAATGGATCCTGGTCCCAGAGGCTGCGGGTCTGCACCATGATATTGCTCTTGACGTGGACCACAGCGGGTGTGCTTTGTGCGGCGGCAACGGTGAAGTCTGTGACGCCCGCAGGTGCGCCCGGCATGCTGGCGAACTTCGTGGCAATCGGCGCCTCAGAATAGGCCGACCTGCTGCCGCTGTTCAGTTGTGTTTCGAGGAGTTTGTAGCCGCTCAGGGTGATCACACCGCCCAGCAAGGCTACACCGAGCATTTTCAGGAAGGAGCCTGAAGTGTGGGTTGAACCTTGGTTTTTCATATCCTGATCACTTTTTTGAATTGTTCTACGAATGATTGAAATCTATCTATTGGGAACGAATACGGTGATGTAACGCGTGCAGATGCGTTTGGATTCAGTCATTAGAAAATATTAACAAAGGAAATCTACAAAGTCCGTGCCGAGGCAGGCATCTGAGCGAACCAATGCACTGAGGATGTGCCAAGTACCCTTCGATCAAGCATCCAATAGCCGCATCTGGCAATCCCTCCCCGCAGCTTGGCTCGAATTTTGATAGATTTGGCGGAGAAATTGAATGAAGAACATGCGTATCCCTCGATTCCCCGATTTCAAAACTGCCATTTTGTCCTTTGTCCTGCTCCTGGGCGGCCTCAGCTTGTCAGCACAGGACTCGATCCCAGTTCCGGACCCCATGGACGATGGCCGACCCAAGCGGGTTTCCGGCGGCATGGGCTATGGACAGGTTGGCTTGGGCATCAAAGACCTTTCCGGTTTGGATGCCGTGATCGGCAACGGTGTCAATTTCAATGACAAATCCTTGACTGTGGGCGGCGGCGGATTCCTGATGATCCGCTCCATCATGCTCGGCGGCGAGGGGATGAGCTACTGGAACCAAGCGGCAAGCTTTGGCAACCAAGAAGTGAAATACGAAAGCGGATTCGGCCAATTCTTCACGGGTTATGTGGTCTATGGCCGCAAGGGACTCCTCGTTTATCCCAAGGTTGGCATCGGTGGGTACAAGGAGTCGCTCACCTTTGTGAACAAAGATGCTGTGACGAACATGGACACCATCCTGACCGGAGCATACACCTCCACGACCCTGACCCACAAAGGCACCATGATGAGCTTCGGCGCAGGACTGGAGTGGATGCTGGGCTTCGACGAGTCCTCAGGCTCAGGGATCACCCTTGGGTTTGACTTGGGCTATCGCCTCGGAGTGGGCTACAAGGGCTGGGAATCAGCGACTCAAGCCATCACTGGCAACACCCCCAAGCTGAGCCCGACCGGGATGTACGCCAATTTCCACATCGGATTCAGCGGCTGGAACAGGCAGTAGCCCTCAGTCCTCCGGCGACACCAGGTTGATTTCGACCCTGCGGTTGACGGCGCGGCCTTCCTCGGTGTCATTGCTCGTGGCGGGACGACGGTAACCGAAGCCTTGGCTTGCGATCCGCTTTTGCGGCAGTCCCTTGGATTTCAGGTAGGCGATCACGGCTTGCGCGCGGCGCATGGACAGTCGCTCATTGTACACCGACGTGCCCACGCTGTCCGTATGCCCCTGCACGAGCACCTGCTGCGTGGACTTGGAAAGGACATAGGTCCACGCGGAATCCAGGCGCGCACGCTCCTCGTCACCCAAAACGGCCTCATCGAACTCGAAGTTCACCATGAACCGCCATCCCATATAGGCTTCCTCCTTGGACAATTCTGGATTGGTTTCGGTCGCCGTCTCGCCGGGCTTGCGGGTCGGATCCTCCCCTACCCTCACCGGGCGAAATTTCCGCTTGACCGTGGCATACTCTTCGTCCAAAATCTTGGTGCGGGCATTCGCGTCCAAGGGCAGGCTGGTGAAGGACTTGCCTTCAAGAAATACCGCACTGTCGTACCTGCCGTCACTCACGTCGGCAATGGCGATCTTGATATGGTAGGTGCCGCCGGGCTTCACCCTCGCCTCTGCCGTCAACAGGGTCGTGAACCCATCAAATTCATAATTGGCCATCAGGTCGGGATATAGCTTTTCGAGCTTCTCCTTCTTCAGGTTGCTCAGCCGGTCAAAGGGGTTGTTGTCGATGTAATTCGCGCGGTTGTAGATATGGTTGACGGTGTTCACCGTGATCGGTGCGCTGTTCTTTGGCACCACAGCGAGGTTTTTGGCGCCGTGATAACCGGGGCCGCTGATCCAGAAGGCGAATACGTCGTTGAATTGCGTGTTGACGTACTCCGTGTACTCCTCCGACCCGAAGACAAAGTTGAAGGTCACGGTCTCCATCGCGGGCACAAAGTCAAACTCCAGATAGGCGGCGTCGAATGTCATGCCTTTGCCGAGCACCTCAAGTGCATGATCCCCCCTCGTGCCAATGTTCAGCGAGGTGTTCGCCCGCTTGTTGGGGCCGCAGGCGTTGAAGACCTTGCCTGTGCTGATGAGGATGCCGTCCTGAATGAGCGGTGTCTCCGAACTGTCCTTGAATGCCGCGATCGCGAGCTTGCTGCCCACATAGCGCACATTCCTCACGTCCACCCGCCGCCCGAGCAATACGTCCGACACCAATTCCGTAGGGGTATAGCTCGTATCCACCCGCAACTGGGCGACACACCAAAACGGAGCGGACATCAGGATGCCGAGAAATGCAAGTCGCAGGCGATTCAACATTTGATAGGCTCTATTGGAACAAAGCCAATAGCGTAACGCAGCGGCTGGGAAATCGTTACGGAACGAGGTGTGCGATCCTTGTCGGTTCAAAGATTGACGACATGGATGAATGCACTACCGTCCCGCCCAAACCAACTTCTCACGGACGGAGGCACCCCGGGTCGTGCGGCCTTGGATCAGATAAGCTCCTGCTGCCATTTCCCGCATCGGGATCGACAATTCTCCACCTTGGGAGACGGCGTCAAGCTCAATGACCTGCCCAGTCAGGCTCACCAATTGCAGCTCTGAAAGATGCTCTCCCTCAGCCATGCGGACCACGAAACCGTCGGCAGTCGGCCTAATCCGCCACAGCAGCTCACCTCCCCTGCCAAACGCCTCCGCCTTGGCAGCCACCGTGACATTGCCATTGGCATCGAGGTGGCAGACCTCGTAGGTCAATGGACCACTTGGCAGGCGCTCATCCACCCACTGAAAGGTCAAGCCCGCCTTCTCGCCCACTGGCGTTTCGCCGATCCATCTCCCATTGCAATACACTTCGAACTTGCCGATACTCACCTCCCCGTCCAGGTCCCAATCGAGCACCACCGACCCATTTTCCCGCAGTTTGGCAACCAGTGACATCTCCGATGCCTCCGCCAGGATACCGCACACGACGGTGCAGGCATTGCCGCTGATGAGGTAGAAAGCTATGTTTTGCATCAAGGGCAGACTCGTGCTTTGGTTCACCCAGTCTTGGTCGGTGCTTTGGATCACGTCCCCTTGGGCAGCGTTGGTTGGGCAATAGACAAAACCGATGTTGCTCGCCCCGTACCGCATGAAGTATTCGAAGTTGTTGCAGCCGTTGGCGGTGCAGCCATACCAGTGGTAGCTGATGTTGGGCACGCTGTTGGGCGCGGTGGCGTAGGCATTCAGAATGGTGGTCGGGGCAAGATTTCCCGAAACGGTGCTACCAAGCGTGAGAGAGCCTCCGGTCGCAGCCATGATGGTTCCCAATGCGATGTTACCACTGTAACTAGGCAAGTATTCGCCTTGGAGATAGACTGACCGGCCAGACTGAACAAACTGCTGAATCGTCGTCACCCTTCCGGCAGGCAAGGTGATGACCCCTGATGAGACAATCAGGATATTGTATCCGCCCAAGGAGGCCAGGTTGTCGAGCGCGGTCTGGGGCAAAATGGTGGCGGTATGCCCCATGCCAGTCACGACGTTGTACCAAACCACATCCATCGCATGGCCTGAATTGAAACTCTGGCTCTCGATGATCGCAAAGTTGCTCACTGCCAATCGCTGTGAGGCATTTCCGGGATGCAAGGGATTGATCCGAAAATGAGGGTCATCGACGGGACGCTCAAAAATCGGCGCACCAGGTGGCGTGGAGTTGGGATCAGTCTTCTGAGAATGAACACTGACAGCAAATCCCAAAAGGAGGCAAGCAAAAATGACAATAGACTTCACTGAAGGACGTAATAAGCAAACCACAGATACCGAAATTCCATTCGCCCGAAGCGCGGCGAAAATCCAAACATCATTCCGTCTGAATTACAGGCAATTTACCCGGATTGTCTGCCAATGACAAGGAGAAGATCCGGAATCCTCCCCCGGCAATCCAAATCCGCGACTGATGCCGCCATTTTCGACCGATGGGGTGAGCGAATTGACAAACCAGCCTGTCAGCGTCGGATTTGCTGTCCCAGCGATTATCTTTGCGCCCAACAAATCTGTCCCAAACATGACGCATATCGACATTGACGCACATTGGGATCTGGAGGCACGCGGATACCTTCAGATTGGACGCCATCCGTCACACCCGCTCCTGATCCACAATTACTCTCAAACCACGCAATACGAGCGGAACTGGACCCTGGAAACGCTGATGAGCCGCGGCTTGATCACGGACTTGGAAGGTCGGGTCGTTGCTCGGCCATTCGGCAAATTCTTCAACCTCGATGAGCATGTCGGCCTGATGGGCCCTGTGCCGGAGGAGCCGTTTGAAGTCTATGAAAAGATGGACGGCAGCCTCGGGATCATCTTCCATTGGGATGGGAAGCATGAGATTGCAACCCGTGGGTCGTTCCAAAGCGATCAGGCGATCAAGGCGACCGAGATTTTTGCCAAGAAATACGCACACCTGCAGCTGAATCCGGAGCATACCTACTTGGTGGAGATCATCTACCCGGACAACCGCATCGTGGTGGACTATGGCGGCTTGGAGGACCTGGTCCTGCTCGCGGTGATGGAGACTGCGACGGGTCGTGAATTGCCGTTGATGGACATCGGGCTGCCGTTGGTGCGCCGCTACGACGGGGTTTCTGACTTGGAGGCGCTCCGTTCGATTCAGGAAGACAACAAGGAAGGCTTCGTGGTGCGCTTCAAAAGCGGGCTTCGGGTCAAGCTGAAGTTCGAGGAGTACGTCCGCCTGCACCGCATCGTGACCGGGGTCAATACCCGCACAGTTTGGGAAGCTCTCATGACTGGGGAATCGCTGGAGGCGTTCTTGGAGCGCGTACCGGACGAATTCTACAAATGGGTGCGCAACGTGGAAGCCGACCTGCGCGAGCAATTCCAGGCGATCGAGGAAACCTGCAAGCGCGAGTTCCGCACCTTCGAAACTCGCAAGGAGGCAGCCGCCTACTTCCAAGCAGCATGCACCTACCCGGCCATCCTGTTCCGCATGCTCGACGGCCGCCCCTACGATGAAATCATCTGGAAATTGATCCGTCCGGAACACCAGAAAGCATTCTCGGCAGACGCAGAGTAATTAACAATGGATAATGAATAATTAACAATTGAATTCCACACAAATAGCTGATTGACAAATCATCCACCACACAGCCAACATTATTAATTCTTAATTATCAATTATCAATTGCATGAAAAAGGTCTTGGTCTATAAGGGTCTCCCGGCGTCTGGCAAATCCACTGCAGCGCGCAAGATGCTAGAGGAGAACCCCGGCAAATACAAGCGCATCAACAAGGACGACCTGCGTGCGATGTTGGACAACGGGCATCACTCTAAGGGCAATGAAAAGTTCGTCCTGAAGGTGCGCGACTTGCTCATCATGCAGGCGCTGGACGAGGGCAAGCACGTGATCATCGACGATACCAATATCCACCCCAAGCATACCGAGCGCATCCGCGAACTGGTCAAGGGCGTGGCCGAGGTTGAGGTCATTGACTTCATGCACGTGGATGTGGAGACCTGCATCGCCCGCGACCTCAACCGCCCGAACTCCGTGGGTGAGCGCGTGATCCGCCGCATGTGGAAGGAATACTTGGGCTGGGAAAAACCCAAGCTCGTCCAGGACAGCTCCTTGCCCAAGGCCATCATTTGCGACCTCGACGGCACCATCGCCCTCCTCAATGGCCGCAGCCCCTACGACGCCACCAACTGCGACCAAGACCTGCTCAATCAGCCGGTCGCGGACATCGTGGTGCGCTTCCAAGCTGTGGGGCATCATATCGTCTTCCTTTCGGGTCGCGAAGACAAGTTCCGCGAACCCACTGAGCGCTTCTTGAAGCAGCACCTCGGCGCAGAGTTCCCCTACACGCTGATCATGCGCGTCACAGGGGACATGCGCAAAGACTCCATCATCAAGCAAGAGCTGCTTGAGAGCCAGGTTACCCCAAACTGGTACGTGGATTTCGTGCTCGATGACCGCAACCAAGTCGTGGACATGTGGCGCAGCCTGGGCCTGACCTGCCTGCAGGTGGACTACGGCGACTTCTGAGCAGAATTCACAGAATTTTCAGAATTTTAGAATTCTGGCTGCATTCCCAATGCGGAAAGGTCAGATTCCCAGTCGCTTCGCTCTGGGAATCTGACCTTCTTGATTCTTTAGTTCCTTGAATTCCACCCCGTCAAGCGAATCCTTTGAATTCTGTGAATCCTGAGAATTCTGCTCCTTACTCCACCACGAACTTCTCCGCGAACAACTCCTTGCCCATTCCGGCGACCTTGACGACATAGGTCCCGGCGGGGAGGTAGGCGGCATTGAAGGAGGTCATGGCCTTGCCGGGCACGAGCCAATTCTGGACGAGCAAGCGGATTTCGCGGCCTTGGAGGTCGTAGATGCGGACGGCGTACTCTCCGGCTTCCTCTACTGGGAACGTGAACTTCACGATCTCAGTGGTCGGATTCGGATAAACTTCCATCGTAGCGCGCTCGATTTCAGGCTGAACCGCCACTGGAACCGGAGGCAGCAACTGACCGATGTACGTCCGCTGCTGCAAGGAACTGTTGCCAATGGTACCAACGGCCCATACCTCACCGGGATGCCCCGTGCGCTCGCAAACGTCAGCGTAGTCGCCCCAACGGTCGTCGCCACTGTTGATCCAGTTCACGCCTTCCCTGATCACGGTATGTGGGCTGAAGCCTGCCTCGTCCACGTAAACAGCGGCACATCCAGGGAAATTCGCTGCGCCTGTGGTATTGAAGGCGAGATAGCTGTGGTTGAAGCCGCTCAGGTCCTGTTGTCCTGCGTAGGCGATCGACGGATAGGCGATGTCCAGGTCAGGAATGCCCAACAAACGGGCAGTGAAGGACGAGAAGCTGATGGCAAAGGAGGAAATGATCCCCGTCCCATGCAGGATGCCTGCACGGCCATTCACAGCCGTGTTCAGCACGAATTCGATGCTGCCGTTTTCATAGTACGAAGACTGAATCCGAGTATCATTCGTTTTCAAGTTGCTGGTCGTGCCTTGTTGGTCAGCATCGGGAGGGATCGCGTAGGAGATGTCCAGTGTGAAACCGACCGCTGAATTCAGTACACCGCCATTGGCGATGCTGTTGGTGATTTGATGGAGTTTAATAGAGGCACTAGAACCCAGCTCACTTTCCACGAAGTACATCTGCGGGCCATAGCTGGTGCTGCCGCCTTGGACAGGATGCACGGAAAATGCTCCGCTCAAGTGATACACCACAGGATTCAATGCGGTTCCGTTGTAGCCCTCGGCCTTGTTGATCTGCCAGATGGCAGCGCCCTCGGAGCTTCCTTGCTGGGTAAAGGGGTTGCCTGTGACGAAGAGTTCATTGGTGTTCAGGCCAATCTGTACGAAGTCGGTCCAGACGCCCAGATTGTTGACATTGCCATTCAGCGCATAGACGTTCCACGATCCTGCAGGGTCATTGGTCTGCGAAAATGCCACAATCACTTTGGAACTGTTCGGGGTGATGGGCGGCGCGGACCCATTGAGGAATGCCACAATGAACCGGTCTTCAATGGGATCATACAGACATTTCGGGTCAAATGTGAAAAAGGTATTCACCCCTCCAGCTGATGCAAATTGCGTGAAGTTTTTCGCGCTAGTCTGTGTACCAGTTTCATCGTAGGTATGAAACCGCGTATTGCTCCCACAGATGATTTTGCCCCCGGCCGAGATGGCAAGCGCATTGTCTGCAGGGTCGCCACCGCCGTAGGTATTGCCGAAGAAATTGGTGCCGAGGGTCGGAGGCCAGGTTGCAGTCACCTTGGCGGCGGAGTTGGAGGGGTACCAGCATTGACGAGGGCGTCATGGATGCAGTTGGCCTCAGCCTTGAGCTCGCGCACGGTCGCTTGCGTGCGTCGATGCCGGGCGTGGGGATTTTCTCGATCGTTTTGAGGAAGGGGTCCCATTCCTCAGAAGGAGCACGCATATCCAAGACGCCGAGGCGCTGGATCGGCCCCAGCTCTGTTCGGGTATGGCTTTGGCCCTCCACCACCTTCCCGTTTTGCCCCATCACGGGACCAGAAACCAGGATTCCGGCAGTCACAAACCATGCAAAAGCAATGTTGCGGTTCAATTTTCTCATTTCAACAAATGTTGTCTTAACCTATTCCGTTCACCCAATCAGTGGCGGCACACCTCTGAGCACACCATTGATTCTATGCCGAAATCTACGCCTTTTTTGTCAAAGGTCCTGTCGCCCTCGGGCCAATTGGGATTTTCGGTCGATGAAATGGAAAGGATCAGCGACCAGATTGATCTTCCTATGGTTGCTGTCCCAGCACCACCTCTTCTTCCGAACTTGATGCGAACTTGTCACGTATTGAAAGGCACGCGCCATGAACCAAAAGCACTTTTTCATCGCCTCGGCTGTTACTTACGTGATCCTGTCGATCATCCTTTCCAGAAGTGGGATACTTGTCTTCTTCTTCAACACGATGGCATGTGCGACCATGCTGGGTTCACACTTGCTCCTTTTGTTTTCAGGCGAATGGACCCAACCGGGTACGGAAAAAGGTGACAGAAGCCTCGGCCCCACATTTTTGGTCACCGCATATACCCTACTGATCACCAAGATATTGACCAAGTGGCTTTTCCTCTTGAGCCCGAGCTACACGCATCCCTCCGTGGTTGAGGGAGTTTCTTGGATTTCCGGAATCATCGTGGGTGCCTCCATTCTCACACTGGACCTCGCCGTGCTTCGGAAGCGACATTCCCTGCAAAGGCGAGGATGGCTGCTTTTGTTCTGCATCGTCATCGGCCTCGGCAATGGCATTCTTGGAAACATTGCAGACGCAACCCATTACGGTGAAAATGGAACCCGATTCTGGTGGGACCGACTTGAAAACTCCTTTGAGTTTCTAGGCTACTTGATCACCTTCGTCTATCCCATCGTTTGGCTCATTGTTCCGTCGATCTACTTGCTTTGGAAGAAGTCAGAATTGGAAGCCAAGACGCGATGAGTCGAAAAGCAATGATTCTCCAGCACTGATCCATCTCCATTTCACTATATTTGGTAGTGCCGATCGAACGATCGCCTCATTTGCGGAATACATCATTGGCATTGAAAATCAAAAATCTATGATCCAACTCCTCCACCTCACCCGCGCACCCGGCCCCAACGGCGAAACCGCGAGCGGCCTCGAAATCACTGTGGGCACCCAGCACATCGTTTACGTCGAGGAATGCCATACCCGCGAACCTGGGCACTCGAAAATCTACCTCAGCAACGGCAAGACATTGTACGTGGAGGAAACGCAGGACGTGATCCGCGACATGGCCAATCAGCCCACTGTATGATGCGGAGAGCATTTTGGGTTTGCTGCCTGTTTCTGTTTGCATGTGCCAGCTGTTTATCGGCCCAGAGTCTTGACGACGAACTCAAGGCATTGGGGATGAAGGCCTCCAATGGCAAGATGTCCCAGGCTTTCCTAGATATGCAACCGACAATGGAGGACTGCAAGGCAGTCTTTACAGCCGATGGTGCTGAGAAAGTCTTCAAATACTGCGATACGGTCTTCGCACTGATGCGAAATCCGCCAGAAGAAATGGAGGAGGAAGACGCTGCATTTGTCGATGCCGTTTCCATGAGCTTCACGACGGAAGAGGCTCTGGAGAATCCAGGGTTCCTCACAGGCGGCATGAGGGCGAGCAGTTCCTACCTGCTCCCGGGTGTGAGATGGCACCAAATGAGGTTCCTCAGGAATGTGGGTGACGAACAAGGGGTGACGTTCCGTTACTTTGTGAAGGTCGGGGACCATTGGGTGCTCTTCCCAAAACCTTGGCGGGCGCTTCAGAATCGCTGAATGCCAACCGCCAGGCTCCAAGCCATGGAGGCCAGGAACCCGGCGGTGACCGGATCTAATTCACATTCAATCAATTGATCACAAATCGTTGCGAGATGGGAGCCTGCCCCTCTCCGATGAACCGCAGGCAATACATACCCGCAGCCAAGCCAGAAACCGAGATTTCCGATTTCCCAGGGCCTTGCAATGCTTCCTTGCGCAGCAGTTTGCCCTCAAGGCTCAACAATTCCACGGTATGGAATCCAGGCAGTTGTTCGGGAACCTCAACGGTCAATTTGTCCAAACCATCAGAAACAGGATTGGGCCAGATCGCGATGGTCTCATCCTCCCAGCGGCTGTCCACCGCAACGCCGCCCTCATTCAGGGCACCTTGGCAGATTTTTTCCACGTCAGTGGGCGTCAATGCGCGGTCCCAAAATGCAATTTCGTCCAGCTTGCCATTGAGTCCGACCAAGCCCATGCCGGTGATCACCGCACTCATTCCCAGCTGACCAGGGTTGGTGTTGTGGAAGAGACTCGCGCCATTGCCGGAATACACGCCGCCTGCATCGACACAGTCGATGTAAATGTCCATGTCGTTCCAGTCGCGGATCACACCTACATAGTGGTGCCATGCGCCCGTGCTCGGTTGGGTATTGCTGTTTTTGGAGCGGCGGTGCGTGGGGTGAACGCTGCCACCGTCGCCGTAGTTCAGGTTGATTTTGCCATCGACACCCATCCCCATCCAGTAGCCGGTATAGTTGTACGCCGTGGTATTGTTGGCCCAGGCTGTGGCACCGCTGGCATCGAACCAGGCATAGAAACTGACGCTGATCGGGAGCGAAGGTTGCAAGTCAGGATTGTAGGGGATCGTGATCGACTGCCCGCCATTGAATTGGTAGGCGCTGTTGGGGACGCCGTTGCGGTCCGGGACGAGGGTGCCAGTGGAGATGCCGTTGTGGCCATGTCCAGTCGCATCGTCGGCATTGCCGGTGATGGGCAGGTAATAGAGCAGGTTCGCTGTCAGCGATTGCCCTTGAACGGTGATGCTTGCCAGGAGCACTGTCATGATGAGCAGCTGCTTCATACGGGCGGGTTGAAAATGTTTCATTGTTACTTGAATTAAGATTGAACAATGAGCCAAAGGTATTTTCCACGTTTCTGCGGCGCTGCTAGATTGAACGAGCGTGTCATTTTCAAGGACGAAAGTGTCATTTGATTGAACGAAGGAAATTTTCAGCCCTGTTCAGTGTAACTTGCGGCGGCCCGTTCATTATGGGTTGAAAGTCGAAATCGCTATGAAGAAAAGCCATCCATTGAGCGCCCTCGCGCTGCTCATCCTCCTGTCTGTCCTCGGTTGCAAGGACAAAACCAACACCACCAACAATACCACCAACGACACGGTCGCGGAAGTCCTCGACACCGTCGCCACGGTCAATACCGAAGCTGAATGCGGCACCCTCCAACCTGGTCAGTTCTGCTCCCGTGGCTTGGACATCCTGCACCTGGGCGACTCACTCGTTTGGAATAACAACATCAAGGCAAGCCTGCCTGAAGCCACGCTGAAGGACACGGTCTTCTCCGAGGTCAGCGCAATCGGCGGCGACACTGTCTCCTGGTTCGTGAAGAAGATGCAGTTGCCGGACGGCGCGATCTACATGGAGGCCGACTTCAACAATGAGCAGCTCCTGGGCCGTATCCGCATTGAGAGCAGCCGCTACCACCACGTCTCCGGCCTGCGCGTGGGCAGCACCGCCAAGGAACTCAAGGCCTACTACGCCGATGCCTACGTGATTCCCTTCACCGAACGCCAAGTCATGGAGGTCGTCATCCCCTACCAAACCGGGAAAGTGATCTACCATTTCGACCAAAATGGCATCTTCGACGCCGCCAAGCACGACTACACCCTCCAAGACCTTCCCGACAACGCGAAGATCCTCCGCATCGTCATCATGTAATGCAGTTGATAGTTGACAATGGATAGTTGACAGTTGACCGTTCCCTGAGGGACTACGCTGAGTTCATCGAAGTGTTCTCGAAGGGATCGGTCAACTATCAACTGTCACCTATCAACTCACTTAGGGGCATTCGCAGATTCGTATTGCTTGCGCAGCGCCTTGGTTTCGGCAATGAGTTCCTGCAGTTTCAAAGTCTCCTCCTCATTGGGGTTGCCGCCGAACCGTATGGGTTCACCCTGTGGCGGCAATGGCACGTACTGCAGCGCGAGTAGCGGAGGCAGAAGCCGGATCGTATAGCCCATAGGCACGGGAACTAAGTTTTTCGGTTGCCCGACCTCTCCCCTGCTAATCGCATCGAACATGTCCTGCGTGACGTAAATGGGCCGCGTACCGTTCAGGGCGAGGATGCCATTGTAAACCGCATCGAACCGAGGCGAGAGCACCATGGGATTGACTTTCCCGTTGATGTCAAAGTCATAGACAGCTTCTTCCCATTCGTCCAGCGCTGGACCTAGCAAATCTGCGACTTCCGGTGCCTGCGCCCTCAACTGAGCAGGGTACCAATGCCGGTCATGCAACAAGGAGTAATCCACCACGGTCACGTCTCTGCGGAAGTCCTCACAAGCCTGCAAGTAGTAGGCAGGTGCCACGAATCCATCCCAGAACTTGCTGATCACGATGGCATTGGGCTTCATTTCGGTAAGTGCATTCCTCGCATAGTCCTCGTACTGCCAAACACCTTTCTGATTGGTGACTCCGAAATTCCAGAAGACTTGGAAGCCGACCACGATCACGTAGGCCACACTCAGGTAGGGCGCGACCTTCTTCATGCCGATCCACGCCCAGCGCAGCACCATCGCTCCCAAGAATGCAATCACCATGAAACTCAGGATGAAATACGGCTCCGGGTCCTTGATGGAATAGTTCGCTGCCCAAAAGACATTCGCCAGGAAGGCAATCCCAAAGAAGATCGCCCATTCGCGGCGGCGTTGTAGGGCGTAGGTCATGCCTTGAAAGACGAGTCCGCCCAGACCGATCCAAATCGGAATCTTGGGCCAGATCAAGTCCCATCCGAATTCATTTGGCAGGCGGTTCAGGTAGGCCAAGAGGTTCACACCAAATGCCTTAGGGCCATTGAACATCCAGACGCTGAACTGCTTGCCGGACATGTGGTGCCAGAGCCGCGACCAATCCTCGGGATTGCCCCAGTTGTAGGCAGGGCTGCTTTGAGCCACCACGAAGAGCATCCCATAGAAGGCGATTAGCATCCCGAATCCGACCCCAGCCAACTTCAAGCCTTGGACGATGCTCTGCCCTGAAAACTTGAACTTGGCGAAGTACATGTACAGCACCGCGGGGAGCAACGCAATGGCTGTCAAGTGGTTTGTGAAGCAGAGTGCCAGCATGACCACGAAGATGGCCCAGGCACGGAAGACCTTCTCCTTCTCCCACCAAGCCCTGAGCAATGCCCAGAAGGTCAATCCCAGGAGCAGGCATTGCAAGGAATACACCTCCGCGCTCGTGCTCTGCATCCACCAAGTCCGGCCGAAGCAGAGCATCAATGTGCCCGCGATCGTTCCGCTCAGATTCGCGACCTTGATGCGGAGGGCATAGCTGCTGTCACCTTTCTTGACCGTGGTGCGCATTTGGATGAAAAATTCCCGTAGGAATCCCGCCCAGGCCCAGACGCCGGCCGTCACGAAGAGGAGGCAGAGGACATTCAGGCGCAATGCCACGGATCCGACCGGGACATGCGTCGCGATCCATCCCAGCAATGTAAACAGTGGATAGCCCGTAGGATGCGCCACGCCGAAGGTATAGGCGACGGCGGTGAGTTCCCCCCCGTCCGTATGCCCGATCGTGGGCGACATCGTCAGCGAGTAGCACAAGCCGCAGAGCACAGCCAGCATCCAAGGCACGTGCCGTTCCCACCGCTCGATCACAGCCATGGGGCGCGCCCATTTTTCAGATCCTGTCATGCGGCGAATATAGAGATTTGTGGGAACCGGGATGCAGGGAACTGCTCCACAGCAATGCTCGGCATCGTTTGAACTGTCTCACAGTTTCGAATAAGGGTAGTCCCTCCGCCCATCAAACACCGGGGCGATCTCCACCTTTTCCGCCTTCACCCGGTAAACCATGATGGTATAGGCAGTGACCACGCATTTCCGCAGGTCAGCCCGGTTGTCGGAAATGGGGCAAGCGAATGGGAATTCACCCACGTGGCGAATCGCTTTCGTCAATGCTATTTCGAATTTCCGACGGGAGCCAATGCCAAATTCTTCCTCCAAGTAATCCGCCAATCCCCGCACTTCCCTTGCTGCTGTTGGGGAGAATTCGACAGGTAAACTCATTTCCTGATCGACTTCAGAACCTCTTCTGCCGGGATCCCTTGTCCTGCATCCAACTCCGACAGCCCCTGATCGACGATAGACTGCTGCGCCTCAGTTAGAGAATCCCACCAATCCTGTTGGGGCGCGCTCGCAGCCAGAATCCTTCGAACCTCCTCCAAGACATCAGGGGCATCGGTTCGCTGCAACTGCTCGATCAACTCTTGGCGAAGTGCCTCCAACTCAGAATTCGTGTTCATAAAATAAAACTAAGGATTTCCAGACGATCGCGCAACCCTCCGAAATCCGCCCTGTCCTTGGGTCAAGAACGATAAATATAAGGTAGAATTATGAAAACGTACACCAACCGCAACCGTTGGGCGGGGGGCTTTGTGCCGCCATTTGCCCAGCTCCGAAGCTTGTTCCTGATGGGATTCCTTTTCGCCTTTGCCCATCATGCCTCCGCCCAATCCACTGTGAATGCGTCACTTCCGACCATGCAATTCAAAGCCGGAACCGCCGAACTCACCGATGCCGCGCAAATCTCCACCAAGGTCACCGAGATCCTGCGACAGTTCCATGTCGTCGAGCCGATCGTGGAGGACTCCCTGCGCGAAGCAGACAATTATGTGGTCTTCGTGAAAATCCGCACCGACCGCAATGAAGTTGCTCCCGAGGGTGTCGATCTCCGGCTTGCACGGGCTGAGGTCATTCGCAAGCTCTTCCTCAAGACAACCAGCAGCCAACTCGACCCCAAACTCGATCGGGACGAGCTCCGCATCCACTCTGCCCTCGCCTACAATGGCAGCCCCGCCGGAGTATGGTTCGAGATCCAATTGCACGACCAACTGATCGCGAGGATCGAGATCAGCGACAGCCTGCTCACGCAACTCACCCGGCGATGATCTCAGATAGCAGATAGCATGTAGCATTTAGCAGGTGGCAATGACCATGCAGCACTGCTACCTGCTATCTGCTCACTGCTATCTGAAAAAGGGGCCGTATATTTGCCCCACAATGAAAAAGGTCGGCCTTTACACCTTGGGTTGCAAGCTCAACTTCTCCGAGACCTCGGCGATTGGGCGGCAGTTCGATGAGCAGGGTTACGCGCGCGTGCCCTTCCATGACGCTGCGGACGTGTATGTGATCAACACCTGCTCCGTCACCGACAATGCCGACAAGAAATGCCGCAAGGTCGTCCGGCAGGCCCTCAAGCAAAATCCCGAGGCCTATATCGTGGTCGTCGGCTGCTACGCTCAGCTCAAGCCACAGGAAATCGCTGGCATCCCCGGCGTGGACCTCGTCTTGGGTGCGGCTGAGAAATTTCGCCTCTTCGAGGTAGTGGACGATTTCGTCAAATCGGACTGCGGCAAGGCCATCGCAAGCCCCATCGGTGCAGCAGACACCTTCGTTTCAGCCTACTCGCAAGGGGAACGTACCCGCAGCTTCCTGAAAATCCAGGACGGTTGCGACTACAAATGCAGCTTCTGCACCATCCCCCTCGCCCGCGGCAAGTCTCGCAGCGACAGCATGGAGCGCATCCTCCTCAACGCGCAAGCCCTTGTCAATGAAGGCGTCCGCGAGATCGTCCTCACCGGCGTGAACCTCGGCGACTACGGCACGGACCAGCCCGACAAATTCATCGATGTCTTGAGGGCATTGGACAAGATCGAGGGCATTGACCGTATCCGCATCAGCAGCATCGAGCCCAACCTGCTCACCGATGAGATCATTGGATTTGTGGCGGAGAGCAAACGCATCATGCCGCATTTCCACATCCCCTTGCAGAGCGGAAACGATGTGATGCTCAAGGCCATGCGCCGTCGGTACAAGCGGGAGGTCTATGCCAGCCGCGTCGAGATCATCAAGCGCCTCATGCCCCATGCCTGCATCGGCGTGGACGTGATCACAGGCCATCCCGGCGAGACCGAAGAATTGTTCCTGGACGGATTCCATTTCCTGAACGACCTGGATGTGAGCTATCTGCACGTCTTCACGTACAGCGAGCGCCCCAATACCCATGCGATCACGCTGCCCGACCCCGTGCCGCAGCACATCCGCAACGACCGCACCACGCAGCTGAGAAGCCTGAGCGAGAAAAAGCGCCGGCATTTCTACGAGCAGTTTGTCGGTCAAAATCGCCCCATCCTGTTCGAAGAAGAAGTCAGCGAAGGCCACCTCCACGGCTTCACCGACAACTACATCAAGGTCATCACCCCCTACGATCCCCTGCTCGTCAACGAAATCCGCACCTGCCACCTTGCTGGAATCGACCCCAACGGGGAAATGCAAGTGGAAATCGAGGAGGTGGTCCATGCGCATTGATGGAAATCAAGAGGCGAGAGGCACTTCGACAGGCTCAGTGTATCACCTCTGGCCCGATGCCGCCGCGCCCCGGCTTGTCGGGGACCCGACCGCCCGCCTCTTGCGGGCGAAAACAGGACTGCTGATCACCCTATTTTACCTCTTCCTTCCCTTTTTCGCATTCTCCCAAATCGAAATCAACGTCAAGGCGAAGCCTCGCACGCCCTCGGCAGCATTCCTCGAATTGGGCGCGAAAACCCCTGACGGCATGCTGCGCATGCGCGCCCCAGGCATGGAGCATTTCCTCTCCTGCGAAAATGCCCGCGCTTTGTCCAGCAGGAAAAACACAGAAGTCGCGCAAATCTACACCCTCCGGTACGCGCCTGGCTCGCGCCTGACCGACAAGATCGCCGCCCTGCAAGCCTCCAATGACTTCGAATGGGTCGAGGAAAATCGAACCGCCGCCGTCCACACCGCCGCCCCCAACGACCCCAAAGTCGCCGACCAATGGTACCACGAGCGCATCGAGACCTTTGCCGCCTGGGACTCCACCCGGGGCGATGCATCCGTGGTGGTAGGCATCCTCGACACGGGCATCGATTACGGACACCCGGAATTTGACGGGCAGATTGCGGTCAAAGCCGCTGAGGACATCAATGGAAATGGCCGATTCGACCCTTGGCCGGATACCACGACCGTCAGCGGGGTCACGGGCGACTTCGACGGCATCGATCAGGACGGCAATGGCTACACGGACGACGTGATCGGCTGGGACTTTACCGATCAGCCGCGCAGCCCCTTCGGCGGCGACTACCTCTTCGAGGACGCCGATCCCATGGATGACAACAATCACGGTACCCTCGTCTCGGGGATCGTCGCGGCGAAGGCCGACAACAACTATGGCGGGACGGGCATCGCTCCAGGCTGTAGGCTCAAGATTCTCAGGGCATTCAGCGCATCAGGCAGTGGCGAGGACGACGACATCGCAAGGGCCATCGTGTATGCAGCGGACAATGGGATTCGGATTCTGAATTGCAGCTTTGGGGACATTTATCCGTCGCAAATGATGCACGAAGCCATTCAATACGCGGCTTCCAAGGGCGTGGTGATCATCGCAAGCGCAGGCAATGGCACAGGCGACAACCTGCATTATCCGAGCAATTTCGATGAGGTGATCGCGGTGAGTGCATCGGCATTGTCGGCGAGCGGGACGGAATTCCTGTGGCCCCTGAGCAGCTATGGTCACGCGGTAAGCCTCTGTGCGCCAGGCAGCGGCATCCTTTGTCCCATCATCCGGGATACGACCAATGAGGAGGACTTCGACGAATTCAGCGGTACGAGTACCTCGGCTCCGATGGTGAGCGCGGCGGTCGCATTGCTGTTTTCGCAAAGAGGGGCATGCAGTCCGCAGGAAGTACGGGGCATCCTCACGACCTCGGCTGACGACCTGAGCAACCCCGGATGGGACCATTTCACTGGCGCAGGCCGGCTCAATATTCGCAAGGCGCTCCAAACCGTTGGCGCGAGCAATGTGCAGATCCTTTCTCCGCAAAATGACGGTGGTTCCGCCCTCAACAGCGTCCCGATCGTGGTGACCGCCCTCGACCCGCAAGGCACCAAGTTCCATTTGGAATACCAAGCTGGCGTAGAAGGCGAGGACGATTGGTTGCCGATTCTGATGGATCAGACCGCGCAGGTCTTTCGCGACACTTTGACCATTTGGAACATCGCGGCGTTGGATGAGGGGGAATATACGCTGCGGTTGCGGATGGAAAAGACGAATGGCTCGACCGCCGAGGACAGGGTACGGTTTGTGATCGACCGCAGCGCGCCAGTGATTGACATCAGACTGGACACGGACGCCATTGACAATGAGCAGCGTAAGATGTTCATCGTCTATCGGGCGAGTGACCGGTCGCAAGTCACGCTGTGGTACCGCAATATCGGGGAGCCTGATTTCAGGGCACAGGTCAATGACCGCATCACCCGGCATGGCAGCTTCCTCCTCGGCAGCGAATCCATCAACTTTTCGACGGTGGAATATTACCTGACGGCCAAGAATGAAGCCGGACTCATTTCGCAGACTGCCACGATGCAACGCAGTGTTTATGAGGAGCATATCCCATTATTTGGCTGGGATACATTGACTTACAGCCTGCCGATGGGCTATTACCTCGACACCTTGCTCGACTATGACGGGGATGGCCTGATGGAGGTCGCAATGAGTGAGTACGATGAGCAGCTTGGGTTCGGCAAGATGAAGTATTACGAGTACAATGCCGTCCAATTCACGGCTGTGGACTCGCTGAATTTCAAGCCGGTACTGATTCCGAAGGATGTCGCAGATACCGATGGCGATGGCCTGCAGGAGCTGCTTTGCTCAGTGAACGACTCGCTCTACATCGTGGAACAGCCCACAACCAATTCCTATCCCGGCACCATCCATTACTCCAACCTCGGGAATGGCCTCTACGCCGCGCGGCTTGTGGATACGGATGACGATGGCGCTACGGAACTGGTTGCCAAGGATTTCAAGGATTACAAGATCCTAGAACGAAGCGGCAGCAGCTACAACGTCACCAATACCCTCGTTGACGATAGCCCGGACTATTTCGGCTCAGTCGCGCCACGTGCAATGGTCGAGGACGTGGACCGAGATGGGCATACCGAGGTCATTTTCGGGGATTTTGATGGGGATTTGTTGATTTACGAGTCCAATGGCAGCGGCGGCTACATTCGTACATTCCTCGATACCACCGACCTCACAAAATCAGGCTCCTACATCCTCTCCGGCAATTTTAATGGAGACACCCTCAACGATTTCTTCGTCGCGGTGCATTCGTCCCTGAATCGCAACGAGGAGGACTTCGAGTACGAGCCCACCTATTGGTGGCTGCGCCTCTACACGGCAGTTGGTGACAATCAATACCAAATGCTGTGGCAGGACTGGCTCTATGATGTTGACACTGAGGAGTTCAATGCAGCGACGGCTGGGAATGTGGACGCAGACCCCGAGGACGAGATTGTGTTCACCACCTTTCCACGGACCTACATTTGGGACCATGTCGGAGGCAGCTTCAAATGGTCCTGGTTCCATTACGGCGATATTGCGACGCATCACTTGATCGGGGACTTTGATGGCAATGGCATCAATGAAGTGGCGATCGGACGGGGCGACAAGGCCGTCTTTTGGGAAAAGGACGCTGCCTACGCAGGTACCCTCCCTCCCAACAGCCTCGATGGACATGTCCTCGGCCCCAATTCCAATTTCCTCGACTGGTCGGACGGCACGAACGCCATGGAGATCCGAATTTGGCGGGGACCGATCACTGGCGCGGGCAACATCATCATCACATTGATTGACAGCGTCCCTGTGTTCCCTAGCGCCTACGTGGACAACATCGGCTTGCACCCGGACACGACCTACCTGTATGTGCTGGAAGGCAAAAACACTGGCCTCAATCCGGTGTACAGTCCATTCACATACGCCATTGCCCTGCGCCCGCATGCCCTCGGTCGCCTGGATTCGGTGGTCGCGCAAGGTCCGCAGCAGGCGGTCGCTTATTTTTCGGTTCCCATGCAGAGCGATCCGGCCTCGGGGCAATACATCGTCCTCAATAGCGGCACCGCATGCCTTGCCTACAATACCTCTGGTGACCTGAACAGCAGCGTATTGCTCAGTTTTCAGCGGCCATTTGTGAATGGGTTGAACACCCTCACGGTGGATTCCCTGCTTTGGGATGCTGCCCGCGCTCCGCTAGACCCGGCCTTCCGCTCCGCGCAGTTCACCTATACACCTGACACTTCCGGGCTGGCGCACTTCACCCGTTGGGAGGTGGTGGAGGCGAATCAGGCGCGTATCTGGTTCAACCTGCCCATGAACGCTGACGTCCTGGAAATCAATCGTTACGCCCTCTCCCCCACTGGATATGTGACCGACGTGCAATTCGCGGACGCCACGCAGACGTCGATCTTGGTCAGCCTCAGCGAGGCCGCGTTGGGGGCATTGGGTTACCCGGTTTCCATCACACTTCATGGCGGCACAGCCCAAGACGGCGCCCTGATGATGGAGAAATCCGGCAATGTCGCGACCTTCTCCGCGCACCAGGACGAGCTCACGCAAGCCTACGTCTATCCCAATCCCTACCGCCCCCACGACCAATTCAATGGCATCCGCTTCGCGAACCTGACGCAGACCGCGACCGTCCATGTCTATACTGCAAGCGGTCGGAAGATCATCACTTTGGAGGAAACGGATGGCGACGGCGGCCTAGAATGGAACCTCATCGACCTGTGGGGAGACCGCATCGTTCCGGGCACCTACCTCTTCCGCGTGGAGGCCGAGGGTGTGGAGCAATTTGTGGGCAAGTTTGAGATTTTGGAGTGACAGCGGGGCGAATCGAGGCCTTCTACCACACGGCTGAGGGCAAATGCAGGCTTCAAATCGAATTTTCATTCTCATTTCAGGGCAGAATGACCGAATTCCACCATGTCCCCTGGTCAAATCGGGCATTGAAATCCAACCTGACCCCACCGAAACCGCCGCACTGTCTCAATTCCTAGACGGGCGTTGGCCCAATTCCCAGTAGCGCTGTTTGCACAGGGTATCGACCCTCCAATTTTTCCCTACCTTCGCCAAATGAAGCTAGGGATCGCATCTATTGTTTGCTTTTGCTGTACGACCATCGCCGCCTGGGGACAGATTTCTTTTTCCCCGTCCATGGTCAATTTTGCGACGGTTTTCCAAGGAACTCCGCTCACCACCACAGTCAACATCACCAATGGCAGCGGCCGAGATCTCGTGGTTGAGGACATCAATGCCTTCCACACGGACGCTTTTACGATCACGGACACAGCCTTCATCATCGCCGCAGGTGGCAGCCGCATGGTGGACATCACCTGCAATCCCGGCCAAAATGTGGACTACGCAGATTGGCTCCTCATCAAGAGCTCGAGCCATCCGGAAGTTCCCCACATCCGCCTCTTCGCCAACGGCAGGTACACCGACACCTATTGGGACCCGACGCAGAACCTCTGGAACGAGGACCTGAAGGCGGCATTTCACACCCTGCTCCCGCAAGGCGCCTTGCAACTCACCTACAACGACGCCCGTGACAAGATGTACATGATCGTTGACAACTGGAAGGTGAACGGTCGCGGCGCATCCGTCAACACCACGGAATGCATCTACACTGGATTTCAGGCAGTTGGATACACATCCAGGTCGGATGCCCAGACCAATTTCGGCTTGAACACCGAGCATACCATGCCCCAATCGCTCTTCAACTCCACCCTCCCGGAGCTGAGCGACCTGCACCACATCTTCATCACGACCGACGCCTCCAACAGCGAGCGCGCCAACAAGCCCTTCGGCCCGGTTGCCAGCCCCTCTTGGACACAAGGCGGCTCCAAATCCAACAGCACGACATTTGAACCCCGCGATGTGCAAAAAGGGCCGACCGTACGCGCCTTGCTGTGGTTCCTCTTCCGCTACCAGGACTACCAGGGCTTCATTTGCAGCCAAGAAGCAGTCCTCCGGAATTGGCACAATCTGTTCCCGCCGGATTCCATCGAGAAGAAGCGCAACGCCGACATCTACACCTACCAACACAACAAAAACCCCTTCGTGGACCATCCCGAATTCATGGACCGCATTGCCAGCCTATGCAGCGTGGACAATGGCAACCCCAGCCCGATTGCGCAGATGGAAGGCGACACTTTGAACTACGGCTTTGTGCTGACAGGCGACTCTTTGGACGGCTACTACACAGTTGCCAACGAGGGCCGGAACGACCTCCACATCACCAACATCGCCGTGAACAACCTGGAATTCAGCCTGCTCGGCCCCACCAGCCTCACTGTTCCGATGGACAGCGCTGTGACCATCCCCGTGCGGATGCGTCCCTCGCAACCCGGCCAATACTTCGCCGACCTCACCTTCAACACCGATGCCGCTGGAGCTGCTAGCGTCACTGTGGTGCTCAAGGGCACGAGCAATACCGTCAGCGTCCAAGAGGCGTCCGTCCATGACATGCGGGTATGGCCGCAACCTGCACAAAACCGCGTGAACATTACATTAGCGGCTCCGCTCCGCCGTGCTGCCGACCTCAGTATCCTGAATCTTCAAGGCCAAACCCTCCGTACAATCCACGTGTCCCAAGGGCAACGCAGCTTCCAGGTTTCCTGTGAAGGGCTTCCCGCGGGCACCTACCTGCTGAAATTGGAGCGGCCCGAGGGCATTCTCACCAAGAAAATCATTGTGGAATGAGGCACCTGCGCATCCTGATCAGAAGTACCCTGCTCCTCACCCTTGTGGGCATCGCCGCATTGGGTCAGGCGCAACTCAGCGTCCGCCGCGACAGCACAGCCGACGTGATGGTGAAGGAGGTTCTCCTCGGCAAGGGCATTTTGGTCAAGGGCGTACGGTTTACTGGCCTTCCTGACGCCATCGGCGTGTTTTCATTCCCCAATTCCGCAGGCTTTTTCCAATCGGGTGTCGTCCTGAGCACTGGCAAAGCCTCCGACCTCGCCGGCCCCAATATCCATCCCAAGACCAGCACCTACAACAGCGTCCCCGGAGACAAGAACCTCAGCAGCGTGGCGGGGGGCCGCACGTTTGATGCTGCCGTCCTAGAGTTCGACTTCATGGCCGACAAGGACAGCGTCGCCTTCAACTTCGTCTTCGCGAGCGAGGAATACAATGACTATGTGGGTTCCACTTACAACGACGCGTTTGCCCTCGTGATCAGCGGACCCAATATGCCGGCCAAGAACTTCGCGGTCCTCCCCGGCACCAACTCTCCCATCAGCGTCAATTCCGTCAATGCCAACAGCAACCGCAAGTATTACTGGGACAACAACCCATTTACATTGGTTGGGAAGGTGAATGAGGCGGTGAAGGCGAGCCTGAACCAGGACATCCTGAACAATGTCGGCTTCGATGGAATGACCAAGGTGATGTCAGTCGGCTGCCGCGTGGTGCCCAAGCAGGTTTACCACTTTCAAATGGCCATTGCCGATGCGGGTGATGGCACGGTGGACTCCGCTGTCCTTCTGGAAGGCGAATCCTTCAAGAGCCACGAACAATACAAGCATGTCCTGCGCCGCATCCAACTCGCTGAGGAGCGCCGTCTCGACAGCCTCGCACGCGTCAAAGCCGTCGAGGATAGCCTGCGCGTGGTCGCCGAGCTGAACATGCTCCGCGAAAAGGTGCGCCGCGACAGCATCGAGCGCGTCCGGCTGGAGCAAGCCAAGCTAGGCTCCGATCCCGCGAATGAACTCGGCCTCGCCTCCAACGATGACGCTGGCGACACCAACCGCTCTGTCGGCTCCGACAACGATGCCACTGTGGATGATGAAGGGGATGATGCCGCCGATGAAGAGGAAGATGATGAGGATGAAGGCGACGACGAGGAAGAGGACGGTGACGAAATCGAGGATTTGGACGAAGTGGGCTGGAAAGCGACCTCCCCTACCGACAAGGCCCCTGACAATCCCGCAACCAAGCCTGAAGACGAGACCCCGGCTGTGAAAAAGCCAACCTCCGAACTCCAAGAGGTGTTAGTGTACGCGGGTGACAGCTATCTGCTGGACAATTTGGCAGAGGACCGGGTGCGGGGCTTTGGCAAGATGCTGGCAGGCAATCCGCGCCTGAAACTCGGTATCTATCTGGCAGGCGGCGACCCCACTGAGGTGATCAATATGCGCTTCGACCTGATCCGTCTTGAGTTGATCAAGGCGGGGGCCAAGCCCGATCAGATATTCCGCAATGGATTCAGCTTCGGCAAGTCCAATGAATCGCACCGCGCGGAAGTCTGGATCCGGGAGGAATGAACTAGCTCGGCTGCGCCAAAAACTCCTCTGTCTTTTCCCATAGCCACTCGGCATTTTCTGCGGTGGCGTCATCGTTCCGAGTTTTGATGGCCTTGCACTTGTCGAAGTAGCGTCCTGACAGGCCTTCCAATTCTGTGATTGGAGCTGTGGTGAGGTAAACGCTTGTAGCTGCGCCTTTGTCCGGCGGAGTCAGGAACCGTCCCCCCAATTTCACAAAGAAGCCCATCAAACCACCGGAATTGTGGGCAAAGCCCGTGTTCACTACGCCGGGATGGAGTGAGTAGGTCGTCATCTGTGGAGGAAGACGCTTGGCGAGGGCCATCGTGAAGAGGATATTGGCGAGCTTGGCGTCCGCGTAGGCTTGGATGGCGGAAATGCCATTGGGGCCCTGGAAAAAGCGCTTCACCTTGCCCATCGAGTGGATGGTGGAGGAGACGTTCACGACACGGCCTTGAGCACTCTTTTCCAATGCAGGGAGCAACGCCTGCGTCAGGACAAAATGCCCGAAATGCGAAGCGTAAAGGGTCTCCTCGACATTGCCGACGTACTTGATCTCCGCAGGATAATAGCCGGCATTGTTCAGGAGGACGTCGATGCGCGGATGCTCGGCGAGGATTTGAGCGGCTGCCTTGCGCACCGATTCCAGGTTGCTCAGGTCGGCTGCATAGTTCTTGCTTTGGATTTGCGGGTGCTTTTTGCGCAGTTCAGCGACGACCGCGTCCCCCTTCTGTGCGTTTCGGCAGAGCAGCAGGACGTCCCAGCCTTTCGCAGCCAACAAATGCGCGGACGACAAACCGATGCCTGAATTGGCCCCGGTGATCAATACCTTCTTACGTTCGGACATAAAATGCAGAGTTTTCCTCCTACTAACCTCCCAATCTTCGGGATGTTTCGCAAAAGGAAAACTCTGCGTGAATATCGATCGACTTAGCGGACGAGGGTCACCGGGCCGGTGTATTCCTTGTCGCCAATCTTGACATAGTAATAGTACACCCCATCGGGGACGTCGTCGCCGACGGTGTTCTTGCCGTCCCAACCGATCACCTTGTTGTTGCCGAGGTAGAGCTTGACGCCCCAGCGGTCGGTGATCTGCATGGTGAAGGGCTGCGAACCCGTGTAGTTCACGAGGAAGATGTCGTTGATGCCGTCCGCGTTCGGGCTGAACACGTTGGGGATGAACAGGTCAGGTGTTGTGACCACGAACGGCCCCTTGGTCACCCAGCTGTGGCAGCCGAGGGCATTGGTCACGGAGAGGGTCACGAAGTACTCGCCAGGTTGGGTGTACATGTGGCTCGGCTCCAGTTCGTTCGAGAAAATGCCGTCGCCGAAGTTCCAGACATATTGGCTCACCTGGCCTTGGGTCAGGTTCTGGAAGTCAACCGTGGTATTGGGCAGGAACATCTCGACCGGGAAGGAAGGCGTGGTGCTGAAGTCCACCAAGGCCGTGTCATAGACCGTGACCGTCACAGTCACTGCCGTGTCCGCACAACCGCCAATGGTCTCAGCGATCAGGCTCACCGGATACACACCTGGTGTGCTGAAGGTATGGATCGGGTAATCCATGTTAGACACCACGGTGCCATCTCCAAAGTTCCAGATCAGGTTGATGGCACCCTCCGCCAATTGCGAGAAGTGGACATCAAATGGCGGACAGCCCTCGGGATTGGAGCTTGCGTAAGCCGAGACTGGGTTGGGGATGACTTGGATGGTGATGTCGCCCTCCGCGGTGCAGCCACCTTCCTCGGCAACCAAGTGATAGGTCGTCGTGGTGTCAGGTGATGCCATCGGGTTCGGGATATTCGGATTGCTCAGGCCATCCGGCGGTGTCCAAGTGAACACAGCACCTCCCAATCCGCCGCTTGAAGTCAACTGGATCGAGTCGCGGTCACAGATCACATTCGTGTCCGCCGCATAGACCAATTGGATTTGCGGGATCACCGTGACGATCATGCTGTCCTCGGTCACGCAGGTGTTGTAGCGGACTTGGAGGTGATAGACTGTGGATTGGCCAGGCCAAACAGTCGGCTGTAGCATGGTCGAATCGTTCATGGAATCAGCGGGGACCCATGAGAAGAAGACCTGAGCGGGGCTTGGAGCAGAGTCGGTCGTCGTGTAGTAATAGCCGCCCAACAATGTGATGCTATCTGGCGCGCAGATGGACAAGTTCGGTCCTGCATCGGCAATCGGGGTCGGCTTGAGATAGACCGTCATCGAGTCGAGATTGCTTTCGCAGCCCCAGTTGGTGGTGGCGATCACGTAGTAAGTCGTCGTCGAATCCGGGCTGGAATAAGCGTCCTCGACCAATGCCGACCCAACGATACCAGTCGTCGGGAACCATTGATAGGTATAGGTCGCAGTAGAGTCACCGCCCGCCATGGCATCCATGATGGTGGTGTCGCCAAGGCAGATTTCCCGGTCCCAGCCAGCATCCACAGTCGGCAGGGTCTGCACCCGCACCTGGACGGTATCGGCATAACTCGGGCAGCCATTGCTCCAGACCACCAACGAGAAATTCGTGGTCAAGGAAGGAAACGCCCATGGACTCGCGACAGTGGTATCGCTCAGGCCAGCGGCAGGTGTCCATTGATAGATGTAAATGGGGCCTGCTCCACTTGCGACGCCTTGCAATTGCGCGCTGTCCAGGAAACAGATGTCTCGATCAGGCCCTGCATCCGCTATGGGTATCGGGGCAACCACTACCGTGACCGAACTCAATGTGTCCGTGGTCGTGACCTCACTGCTACATCCATTCCCGGCGGTAACCTGCAGGGTGTACATCGTGGTGGTATCCGGTCGGGCGCATGGATTCGCTATCGTGGAGTCGTTCAGCGAGGTCCCCGGCGACCAATTGTAGATGTACGGTCCAGAGGCACCCGTGATGTTCGGCATGAGCAGGACGCAGGGCGCGCTGTCCCCGCAGATAACTTGATCGGCACCCGCATCCACGATGGGTTTGGGCAACACCGTGACGAACACAGAGTCGGTGTCACTTCGGCAGCCATTTTGGTCGGTCACATAGACATAGTACCAAGTGCTCGTGTCGGGATTGACATTGGGGTCATTGTCATTGATCGAGTCAATGCCGCAGAAGGTGTTGGTGCTGTCACACCACCATGAATAATAATAAGGTGAGCTGCCTCCCGATCCGGTGGCAAAGATGATGGCTCCCCCCTCCCCTTCGCAGAACTCCTCCCAAGGACCTGCGGTCACATCGGGTCGTGGAATTTGCCGGACAGTGTCACTGGTGACGAAGGTACAGTTGTTGTTGTCGGTGATGGTGACGCTGTAGATGCCGGGTGCAAGGCCGGTCGCCTGCTGCCCAAGCTGCACCGGGATGGTGCTCCATACATAGGTGTAGGGCGGAGTGCCACCGGAAGGCAATACACCGACGGTACCGTCAGGCAGGATGCTGTTGCAACCCATGTCCTGCACCACAGTCGTGCCTGTGACCGGGGTAGGCTCGGTAATGGTCACCGCCAAGGTGTCCCTGCAACCAAAGAAGTCGGTCACAAATGCATAGACGGTGCCTGCGGGCAATCCGCTTGCGCTCGGGCCGGTTTGGCCATTGCTCCAGGAATAGGTATAGGGCGGACGGCCTCCCGATGCGATCACCGTCGCTGCGCCGATGCTGCCACCGAAGCAGAGGTTGTTTTGCTGGGAATCCAATGCGAGCGTCGGCCTGGGCTCGTTGCCCACGAGGATTTGGCCGAAGGCGATGCAGCCATTGGCGTCCGTGACGGTCACTTGGGCGATGCCTGCCATGAGTCCGGTTGCGGTTGGCGAGGTTTGGCCGTTGCTCCAGAGGTAGGTGTAGCCTGGGGTGCCGCCGCTGGGCGATGCGGTTGCAGTGCCGTTCGGGTCGCCACAGGTGGAGTTGGTCATGGACATGCCGACGGCGACGGGGCTAGGCTGGGACACGACGGTGAAGTCGGTGGTCGTGCAACCATTGGCGTCCGTGACGGTGACCGTGTAGGCTCCCGTGGGTTGGCCGCTCACGGTCTGGGTGAATGCGGCGGGGGTGGTGTTCCACTGGTATTGGTAGAATGGAGTGCCGCCTGCGACGCTGACTGTCACGGTACCGTCGCTGCCAAGGAAGCAGGAGGTCGGTGTGGCGGTGGCATTGATCACGAGCAAGGGCGGCTCGGTAATCGTCATCCCATCTGTATGGGTGCAGAGCAGATAGCCCAGCGGACCGCCGGCGGGCGTGTAGGCCGTGTCGGTGACGGTGACGGTGTAGTTGCCTGCGGGCAGGTTGTTCACTGTCTGACCAAATGCGCCGTTGCTCCAGGCATAGTGGAAGTTGCCGTTGCCGCCGTTGGCGGCGATGGTGGCTGAGCCTGTGCTGTCCCCGAAGCAGAGGACATTGTTGGTGATGATGTTGGACGTGATGGGTCCGGGCTCATTCACGGAAGCAATGGCGCTCACTTGGCAGGCCGCCGGGGAGAAGATGCGCGGGGCGATGATCCGGATGTTGTTGATGGCGACGGAAGGATTGGAACCATTGCCGTCGTCATTGTTGGTCCAGTTGAAGGCGAGCTGCAGGTTGTTGATGCCCCATGTGCTGGGCGGCAGGGCGATGGTGCTTTGCTGCCAATTGCCGACACCGGGACTGCAGTTCAGGCTCTTGATGCTCGGGTTCAGGACTTGCCAGCCGCCACCATCATTGTAGAGCACGGAGCAGTTGTCCAGCAGGTTGTCACCCAATGAGATGAAGTCAAACTCCAAGCTCAGGTTGTTATAGCCGACGGATGAGATGAAGGGAGACTCTGCACGGACATTGGATTGGGGGCATGGGCCTGTGCCACAGTTGCCGCCTGCGTCGTACTCGGCGCGACCGTTGGGGTTGGCGAGGCGGACGACGTGCAATGTGGTGTCGCCGTTGTTGGTAACGCCGCAGTTGCCGGGAGCTTGGCCGCCTTCACCATCGTTGATGGCCCAGCGGTTGAAATCAGCGCCATTCGCACCGGTGAAATTGTTCAGGGTCCAGGGGCTGTGACCTTCAAAGTCTTCGAAGTAGATCCGCACCAAGGAATCCCCAAAGCAGGTGTCACTGACATTCAAGGTATAGTTGCCAGCGAACAAGTTGGTGATGGAGTCCGTGGTTTGGCCGCCGGGCGACCAAGAATATCCATAGTTGCCATACCCACCCGTGACATGCGCTGCGACAATGCCCACGTCGTCGCCATTGCAGGCAGCATCATAGATATTGAAATTGATGACGACCGGGGTAGGCTCATGGATTTCGACCGAGTCAGTGATGATACAACCGATTTGGTCGGTGACCTGGATCACGTACATGCCTGCGGCGAGGCCATTGATGTCCTCGGTGTTGGCAGTGAATCCGCTCGGACCTGTCCAAGTGAAGTTGTAGGGCGGCGAGTCACCCGTGATCGTGGCGTCCACGATGCCATCGGTCGCACCATTGCAACAGATGTCGGTGGAAATCAATGCCACCCACAAGGGTGAAAGCGGTTGTGTGATCGTCACTGAGTCGATGGATTCACAGCCTGCATCGTCCGTCACGGTGACCACGTAGGTCCCTGCATAGATGTTCGACAGGTCCTCCGATGTCGCAGAGAAGCCATTCGGCCCCGACCAAACATAGTTGAATGGCGCCAAACCATTGGTGACCGTCATGTCGATCCCACCCGAGGGCGTTCCATAACATTCGATCTGGTCTGGCAGAAAACTCAGCTGAGCCGGATACGAGATGATCAAATTCATGGTATCCCGGTCAAAACAACCTGTAGTGTTCGAGGTCATGGTGACCACGTATTGATAGGTCTGGACTGTAGGTCCGGGATTGATCAGTGTTAGCAAAGGATTGGGGTCCGTGGGGCCTGCCAAGCCTGTCGATGGATCCCAGATATAGGTATGGCCTGATTGGGCAGGTCCCCCTATGGTGTCGCTGAATACCTGACAGGCGATGATGTCAGGCCCTGCATCGGCGGTTGGGACGTTGGGGATGTTCACGCTGCCACTGAAAACTGCTGGACAGCCGTAGGCATCCGTGACGGTGACAGTATAGGTATAGGTGCCCGAACCGGGATAAATATGCGTCACGCAGGCTGTATTCCCGCTCAATCCCGCTTGACCGCCCCAGTTGTACGAGTACGGCAATACCCCATTCAATCCGAATGCACATATTGTCGCTGTATCGCATTCCACATTCTGTACCGCCGCCAATGCCGTGGGATTGGATACGTGGATGGTCACGGTAAACTGCGAGAAGCCGTAAAGGGGACAGTGGTTGTCACGCATTTCCACCACAAACGAGAAGGTTCCCGCGCTGGTAGG
Organism: Bacteroidia bacterium; assembly: GCA_046329055.1. Classification (GTDB taxonomy): domain Bacteria; phylum Bacteroidota; class Bacteroidia; order J057; family JADKCL01; genus JADKCL01. The sequence goes on along the minus strand of JAXLVK010000009.1, from coordinate 23,246 downwards.
CGTCCAGCAGAATGTCGCCACTGGGTTCACGCCGCCAATGGTGTCCTGCATGTTGGGGTTGCCGCTCAGGAAGAATTGGCCGCCGGGGATCGCTTGGTTCCACCAGGCATAGACGGAGTCGATCACGTCCGCATCCGTGAGTGGGATGTCGAAACAGAGGTTGTTGTTGATACAAGTCCCCACGTTGATGCCGGAGCCGCCATTGCCGGAACCCGTACCGTTGATCACGTTGGTGACGGTATTGGCAACGGGCACGGTGTTGTTGGGGCAGGGAATGACGTTCAACTGCATGTCACGGACGATGGTGTTGATCAGGACGCCATTCCGCCACTCTTGGACATAGACGCACATCACACCCACCTCCACGTTGCCGGGGTTGGGGGTAAAGGTCACGTCGCCCGTTACGGGGTTGATGGAGGTGATCCAGCTCGAACCCAAGGGGGAAGAGAAGGAGAAACCTGCATTGTAATTGATTGGGACGTTGGTATTGGTGTAACAGAGGCCGAGTTGGTAGCTCAATGAGTCGCCATCGGGGTCAGTCGCGCCTTGGTTGAAGGTGAATGGCTGGCCTGCACAGAGGTACGGGACTGGCGGGTTGTTGAATTGAGGTGAGCTGTTGCAAGCTCCCAAGTTCGTGTTGATGGTGGTGAGGAAGGATCCAAGTCCCTGGTTCGCCGCACCGGAGGTGATGCCGCCGTTTCGGTTTTGGCCCCACCATTCGATGGTAAATGCGGTACAGCCTGTCCCACAGATGTCCCATTGCGACCATCGGTGGTATTCCTGGACCCCCCTGACAGTAGAGTTTTGAGGGTCCACACACTGCGTGACGGTACCTGGGCAGACGGGGGTGACCTCGGTTGCGATCCAACCCGTGCTTTGGCTCGGGTCGTTGCCGGGCTGCCATCCACCGATCTGGGTCGGTTGGCCGGGGCATCCGTTGGCACCGTTGATCTCGAAGTTTTGGAGGCCTACCCACTGCGAACAAGTGCTGCAACAGTCGCGGTACACACGCTGGTGCACCTCGATCGTACACTGGTTCACACAAGTGTAGGTAATGTCATTGCCCATTAGGTGGGTTGCTTTTACCGGGCGGGCGAGCAGGCTAAGCAACAAGAACAAGAATCCAGTGAATAATAGTCGGGGAACTCGCATGTATGAAAATTTCGTCCCAAAAGCCGCCAAGAGACAAGGGTGGAAAGGTACGCAGATTTCAGCGGGGGAACAATGTCGGGGGCTGGCAAATTGGCTGAATGAAGTGCGCTAGGAGGCCAAAATCGACTAAATCTTGGGAGGCGGGTTCGAACCGTCAAAATTTGTGGGTGAACTGCGGGGTGATGGGGGGATTGTTTTGGCTAAATCGATTCAATTGGAGGCAATGCTGGGGGAGTTGTTGTGGGCGGGGTAATCGTTGATGGGGGGCAGAAACCGTTGCGAGCCCTCAGAGGGCTCGCAACGGTTTCTGCTCACGGAAAATGGATCAGGCCTCCGACTAAGTCTGCAACCTGCAGGTTTCGCTGGTTTTTCAGACTCGGCCGGAGGCCTGATGCCGATTCCCGATTCCTCGGAACGCAGCGGCTTTGGACCCCTTCGAGTCCCTCAGGACAGGCTCCGGCCTCTCGCCTCAAATCGCTGGCGGTTTCTACACAAGCAAATCGGCACCCCTTTGCTGGGGTGCCGATCCTTATCCTTCGCCAGAATTACTTCTGATACTTGTTGTCGTCGCCGTCGATTTCTTCGAATTCGACGTCTTTGACGGTGTCTTCGGCGCCGCCTTGGGGGTTGCCTTGGCCGCCACCTGCTGCTGCTTGAGCGTTTTGGATGTCTTGATAGACATTGCTCATGGCGCTGTTCAGGCTCTGGGTTGCGCTGTCGATGCCAGCGACGTCCTTGGCGTCATAGGCACGCTTCAGTTCGCCGAGGGCGGACTCGATCGGGGCCTTCTTGTCGCCGGGGAGCTTGTCGCCGTACTCCTTCAGGGTCTTCTCGGTTTGGAAGATGAGGGAGTCCGCGTGGTTCAGCTTCTCAGCTTGCTCCTTGCGCGCCTTGTCGGCAGCCTCGTTCATCCTTGCCTCATTTTTCATCTTCTCGATCTCGCTGTCGCTCAAGCCGGTGCTTGCCTCGATGCGGATGCGCTGCTCCTTGCCGGTGCCCTTGTCGCGGGCGGTCACGTTCAGGATGCCGTTGGCGTCGATGTCGAATGTCACCTCGATCTGCGGCACGCCACGGGGTGCGGGCGGGATGCTGTCCAGGTGGAACTTGCCGAGGGTACGGTTGTCCTGTGCCATCGGGCGCTCGCCTTGGAGGATGTGGATCTCCACACTCGGCTGATTGTCAGCGGCGGTGGAGAAGACTTCCGACTTGCGGGCAGGGATCGTGGTATTGGCTTCGATCAGCTTGTGGCAGATGCCGCCTTGGATCTCGATGCCGAGGGACAGCGGGGTCACGTCGAGCAGCAGGATGCCTTGGACGTCACCGCTGAGCACACCGCCTTGGATGGCAGCACCCACGGCCACGACTTCGTCAGGGTTCACGCTGCGGTTCGGCTCCTTGCCGAAGAACTCCTTCACGATTTGCTGCACCTTGGGGATCCGGGTCGAACCGCCCACGAGGATGACTTCGTTGATCTCGCTCAGGCTGATCTTCGCGTCGGCCACAGCCTTGCGGCAGGGCTCGATGGCGCGGGTGAAGAGGCTGTCGCAGATCATCTCGAACTTGGCACGGGTCAGCGTGAGGTCCAGGTTCTTGGCGCCATTGGCATCCATGTGGATGTAAGGCAGGCTGATCTGAGCTTGGGTGCTGTTGCTGAGCTCCATTTTGGCGGCTTCGGCGGCTTCCTTCAAGCGTTGCAGGGTCTTGGGATCCTTGCGCAGGTCCACGCCGTCGGTCTTCTTGAACTCATCGGCCATCCAATCGATGATCTTCTGGTCGAAGTCGTCACCGCCGAGGCGGGTGTCACCGTTGGTGCTGAGCACCTCGAAGACACCGTCACCCAGTTCCAGGATCGAGATGTCAAAGGTACCGCCCCCGAGGTCGAAGACGGCGATCTTCATGTTCTTGTGCTGCTTGTCGAGGCCGTAGGCCAATGCAGCTGCGGTGGGCTCGTTGATGATGCGCTGCACCTTCAGACCGGCGATCTCGCCAGCTTCCTTGGTTGCATTGCGCTGAGCATCATTGAAGTAGGCCGGCACCGTGATCACGGCTTCGGTCACCTCGTGGCCCAGGTAGTCCTCAGCGGACTTCTTGAGCTTTTGGAGGACCATCGCGGAGATTTCCTGCGGGGTGAAGTTGCGGTCATCGATTTTCACGACGGCCATGTCATTGTTGCCGCGGACGACTTCGTAGCTCACCTCCTTGGTATCGCCGACCACTTCCGTGTAGCGGCGTCCCATGAAGCGCTTGATGGAGCGCACGGTGTTCCGGGGATTTGCAAGTGCTTGACGCTTGGCCTGTTCGCCGACAATCCGCTCGCCCTCTTTCGTAAATGCCACCACTGACGGGGTGGTCCGCTTGCCTTCGGAGTTGATGATCACCGTAGGCTCATTCCCTTCCATGACTGCGACGACGGAGTTTGTCGTGCCCAGGTCAATTCCGATTATCTTTCCCATTTATTGAATTGTGTTATTAAGTCCAGAGAATTAGTTTCTTAACCGTTGAGAATCTGGCAGCTGCGCCTCAGTCAATGTTCACAGTGGTAGCCTCGACCTCCGTCGCTTCCTTGGGCAGGGACACGCGGAGAACGCCGTCCTCGTACTTGGCCCGGATGCGGTTTTGATCGATGTGAGCCGGGATCGCAAATGTCCGCTCAAACTCTCCAAATCCGCGCTCACGCTGGTGAAAGGTGACGTTGGCATCGCCCTGACGGACGCGCTGCCCCTTGATCACCAAGCTGTTGTCACGGACTTGCACTTTGAAGTCAGACTTGTTGCAGCCCGGCAGGTCCAGCTCATACACGAGTTCCTCCTTGGTCTCATAGACATCGGAAGCCGGCACGTAGCTCTTGCCGCCGTCCTTGCCCCGCATGAGTTCGTCGAACATCTTGTTCACCTTGGAGCCGATCTCCTTGAACTCGTTCTTAACCTCGGTGAAGAACTCCTTTTGCTGATTCTGCTGCTCTGCCATTTTCTGAAATTTGACTTTGGCAAGGAGTAAACAAGGATAGTGCCATGGTTGGAGGGTTGCCGAATTGGCGGAAAACCGCTTGAAATGGCGGAGAAGACAAGTTGAGTTGTGACAAGATGGCAGGTTTGGCAGGGAGGGAGATGAGAGTGGAGAGATGAGAGATGAGAGATGAGAGTGGAGAGATGAGAGATGAGAGTGGAGAGTTTGTCGTGGATTGTTGCTCCTTTGGTTCCTTCCGGCTGATTCTTCCTGGTGGGTTTGGGTGGCGGGGAGTTTGGGTGGAGAGCGGCACTGGGACGGTGTTACTGGGGATTTACTGCCGATTACGATGGGATCCTTAGGAAGGGCTGAAGAAGAGCTCGAGGGATGCACTTCAAGTGGTCGTTGGGGGAGGCGGAAGGGCAAAATGGGTCTTTCTGGGAGGTTCGAGGGGTTCGGTATTGGCTATTGGGCGTAAAAAAAGGCTCCTTTTGGGGAGCCGGGGTCGTGGATGGACATGGGGGAGCTGGCCCTGCTGGTTTTTCAACTGCGGGATGGGGCGGGATTTGGAATCCGGTTGCGGCGGGACGGGCTGGTCAGCCTACGATTGGCAGGGAATGGTTGCCCCTTAGGTCTGGATGGGGATGTCCCTTGGTTGCTGGGAAAAGCGGGGTTTGGCGCATCTCTCTGGTGGACAATGCCATGGCTGGATGCGGGCGAGGGCTCGGAGGAGGGCCTTTTTGGGATCGGTTTGCCACTCTGAGGCTGGGGCGTGGTCGGCGAGGCGGCCGGGGATGAGGTGATGGGATTGAGGGAGCTGGTTGTGCTGCTCTGCCTGAACGAACGCTGCGGCGGGGGCGTGGACGGCTGCGATGCGGGCAATGCCACGGTCGTGTAGCCTGACAATGCGGCGGCCGAATCCACGGTGCTCGCGCCACTCAATGAAGACGATGGTGAGGTGCTTGCTGCCTTCGTCACAGGGCTGTATGGGGAGCTTGATGCCCTCCTCCGGGATCGCCTCGACGGGGATCCAATCGCTGGGTGTATAGGGACGTGGTTCTGGGACGCGCGTTCCGTCGGGTCGAAGGTTGGGGATGGTCTCCCATTGCTTGAGCTTGGGATTGTACTTGCGCTCGTTGAATTGGGCCTGACATAGGTGGATGCGGCATTCGAGACGGATGCCCTGTGGGGTCCTGAGGGAATGGGCGGCCTGGGTGATGCCTGTGATTTTGAGCTCGGTCGGGTTGTGGACGGGGCCGAGGGGCGAGATGGTGATCGCGGCGGCGGGGGCGGTGTCCTTGCTCAGGTCAAGGCCGCGCAGGGCGAGTGCGATGTCGGGGGTGGTGAATTTGGCGGCGTAATGGTTGCTGCCTGCGGCGCGGTAATGGTGCTTGAGCTGGTGGGAGCCTGCGGCCTTGATCCTGGCGGTGAGGAGGTTGTGGGCATAGGGACGGAGGATGGGGCCGGGAAGGTGGGCGTTGTCCCGGGTGATGGCGGTGGCGTCGAATGCTTGTTGGCTGCGGACATTGAACTGGCGGTAGATTTCGGCTGCGATCTTGGCGGCAGCGGCGAACTCCTGGAGGTTGAGCCGGTACTGGTTGCAGTGCGGGGCGGACATGCGGAACTTGTGCCGCTTGCTGTAGTCGCGCTTCATGTGGACGAAGTTCTTGCCGTTGCGCATGGAGAACTGGAAGTCGTCGAGCCGGCCTGAGACCTTGAGTGCTGAGATGTTTCGAGCCATGTCTTTATTTGGATTGTGAAGTATTGATTTGAAAATAGTGTTGTTGCTGGATTGAATTTAGGGAAATTTTTGATGGGGTGTGGGGAAAGTTTTGGGGTGTTGTGGTGGGGATGCATTGGGCAGGTCATGAAACTCCTGCTGCGTTTGGCCCATGATGAACATTTTCTTGCTACCAATGCAGGGTAATCCGGCCTACTTTCATGAAGTCAACCGCACAGGCGCGGAATTGCGGCGCGATATCGGGTATGGCGGGTGGTTACGAACCTGCCGAACGGCGAGGCCCTCACAATAGCCTTCGCGGGATCCGTGTGCGATTACAACGATGTCCGTCCGCACGGATCGCTTAATGGCCTGACACCCGGCGAGGCCTATCAAGGCCTCGGCAGGGAAACACTGCATGCGCACGAAGTGCTGAAAGCTGCGCAGAAACTGCGCATCGGACAAAACAGAGGGAACAAGTGCCAGAAATGTCAAGCCTAGAATCCTGCCAGAATCCATTCCGTGAAACGAAACCCACCGGACCAGAGTTCAGAATCCAAATTCCCAGATGTTTCAAAGCATCTGCTCCCGCCGGGTTTACAATCGATTGGCTATCAGAATGGTGGCTTGTTAGGAACCATTCTTTTCAGTTGATTCTAGTGGGTTGCTGCGGAACATCTCCATTGGCCTGTCTCATCGCTTGCAGCTTGGGCGAGGAGGTGGAATGTCCTGCCCCCAAGCGACAACACATGGTACCGCTACACCAGGCTTTTGGGGTTGAGAAGAAAGCCGTTGAAGCCAGAAATCTGCAGGGTCAGCATCCGTGCTGCGACACCGGATCAGTACTGGCATGCCGATGTGACCGAGATAAAACTGTTTCAGGGCACCAAGTTCTACCTCTACCTCGTCGCCGACAACTTCTCCCGAAAGATCTTCGCGTGGGCGCTCTCTACCCAGCTCAGAGCGTCCATCCGCATGGAGACGATCCGCGAAGCGTTCCTCAACTCACCCAAAACCATCGACACCACGCTTGTTGTTGATGGTGGAACAGAGAACCAGAACCTGACTGTGAGGGAGTACCTTGAACAGCCGGAAATCACCATCAAAATGGTCACCGCCCAAGTCGATGTCTCCTTCAGCAACTCAATCGTTGAAGCAGTGAACCGAATCCTCAAGGGGCAGTACATCCGCCCCAAGGCACCGCCTGACGGCACTGCCTTGGAAAAAGTCGTGGAGTGGGCCGTCCGGGAAGAGGATGCGAGGAATACGCAGCATCCGAAAGGGTCCGGCCCCATTCCAGCCTCAAGGGACTCACGCCCGCGGCAGCCTATTCAGGCATCCGAGTGGAGAGCCTTGCCCTCGCTGAGAAAGTAAAAGCCGCCAAAACGGCCCGCATTCAGGCAAACAAGCGGAATTCCTGCAAGCCCGGTTGCTAGAGCAACCGGAAACCCGCCCGCCTTCGAGCGAGATCGCCTCCGACCGACCTTTCAATAGCCGAGTTGAGCGCCCAGTTTCCTGCCGAAAAACAAGCCCGCTTCCATCTGCCTGATTATCAGCACTGTCCGTTTAAGGGACGCCTTTTCATGGGGTTTTCTTAGGTGTAGGAGTTCAAAAGCCTAGGTGACAATCTAGACCTTTGCCAACCTTGGGTGTGGGAGCTTCATTCAAAACATGGGAAGTAGTTCGTGAGATATATTGACAATCCTTCGGAGTATTCATTAAATGAAAACCGAATAAACGACAACCCTAGATACTTGAATTCTTCAAGATTCAAACTGTAGTATTTTGCGATATTTGATCTGAAATTTAAACTAGAGGCTTCTCGGGGAATATTAAGCACTTTTGAAATCCCTGTTGAAGGATTTATGATTGGAATCCCATAGAATAGAACTTGGTCACCATTTGAAATAACAAATGAATCTTGTTCACTAAAATTACCAGAAAAGAAGCAATGATATTCACTTTCACTTTGAGTCCAGCTAGGGTCAATAGACAAATTAATCGTTCCGATAGGGGATTGGTTGCTAAATAAATACTCCACATCGAATACTCCTTGGCAGATTCTTTGAGATTCATTTGGATAACAAATCGTTTCACATTCTTTAGAATAAAACATATTAATCCCTGAATTTGGAATCAATAAAGGAAACTTATGTTTTATCAGCCCTTCTAAGCTCGAAATCACAAAATATTCCCTTTCATTATTGTAGCTAAGGTGATATTCCATTGAATCTCCTCTTTCCATCGTAATTATCTTTTTTCGCACATAAACATCCAAGGAATCTAGTTCGGAGTAATTTTCTAACCGTAGTTTGATCGTGTAGTTTTTTTGATGAACACATCCGTTCATTCCACACAAAATCATCACCATTGCCACTAATCTGCAATATTTTTCCATAATAGTACGCCTAAATTTCCCCCTTTTATTTCTGATTTTCTGGAATTGTTTTCAACATTAATTCACGTTGAGGTTTTTGAAATTGTTTGGCATTCAAGGGACTTAGATTTTTACCAAACAACCTCGAAAGCTTTTTGAAATCCGATGATTGATGCATTATGTTATTGGATCCTGCTTTCATCATCGCAGCATCTACCTGTTCCATCCCGCGCAAGCCTTGATTTCGTGCCCATTGCATATATTGTGATTGGCCATCTTTTGGATGACGCAATCCAAATACATGACCAAATTCATGAATGGAAGTTCTTAAGAATTTTCTTGGAGAGCTGGAAGCATCCAACACCAATCTTACTCTGTTATTAGTTGGGTCACCAATTTTATCTGTTTTCCCAGGCACCTTAACTATTCCAGATTGATTATCACTTTCTTCAATATCCGTTACAAAAACAACTCCGAATTCTGAATCCGGATTAATGTCATCCTGATCAACAATTGTGAAATTAAATTGCGTAGTAACAATTGTTTTAGTGCCATCCTCATTTTGCAAGGAGAAACTGTAGGCTACCTCAAGTTCAGATTTCATGAGTGCTAAAGCATCTTGTTGCCACGTATCTCCACCTATTGAAGCTTCTGCCGACTGCAAGTTCAATTGAGTCGCATTTGCAACCTTCACATCAACTGTAATCTGAATAAGAGTATTTCCTGCATCATCTTTGGTGGTTATCTTTTCCGCTTCCTTTCCTTCAAGCTCTATCGCGTCAATAACCCGATTCTCCGAAAACGCATAACTAGAATTCCAGGGATACTTTGCCGCCAACGGATCCACCGACAAAAACCTCCCCACTCGGGGATCATGCATCCGGTACTCATAATTGTAACTCATCCCTGCCCCGCGAATCTCATCATCCCTTTCCTGTCCCTGAAACCCGTACCTGTAATCCCCCTGGTACACCGCCCCCGGCATCTCCATCCCGAAGGGGTAGTAGTCACGCATCACCAGCACATCCGCCATGAAATCCGTCGGCGTGCCGGAGCTCGCGTCGCTGTGCTTGATGTCGCTGACGACCACGCGCACGTTCCCCAGGTGGTCCTTGAGCTCGTACTCCTTGCCGCCAAGCTCCCGCTCGTGGGTGTTGTCGAGCACGAAGGCTGCCATGCCCTGCTGACCGTAGCCGCTGACATTGTCCGCGCTCCAGTCCGCTGAATTGAACTCTCCGTAGGGCGAGGTCAGGAAATTGTCCAGTTGCACGGTCTGCACGGTGCTGCAGGCCGTCGAGCAGACAGCCGCGTTCGCCGCCACTATGCCCGAGCCGCCGAAGTCCACCTCGTCGAGGATGTTCACCACGCCGTCGGTGTAGTCGAAGAGCCGGACCGTCCCACCCGCGTCGGGCAGGGTCAGGCTGTTGTCCCAGAACCAGTTCACGTCGTGGTCGGTGTTGTAGCCGGTGAGCCCGTACAGGGTCGCGAAGCTGCTTTGGCTGCTGCCGCTGAGCCTGGGGATGACCGCCCACTCGTAGGGGCCGAGCTTGTCGCCGCTGCTGAAGGTCCGCGCGCCCCCGGTGTAGGCCAGGGTCACCGACTCCAGGGGGATGGTGATGCCCGTGGCATTGCGCAGGACGATGAACTCGCCCTCGTGGGTCTCCGAGCCGTTGCTCATCGGGGAGTCGTACATCACCTCGACGATCCTCAGCATGCCCGGCTGTATGGTTGCTCCAGTAGGACAGAATGGGCAGTCGTTCTGGTCGCCCAGCTCGAGGTTGCGCCGCACAAGGCCCAGCCTGTCGCTCCCGTAGATGGGGAGCTCCTCCTGCCTCGTCGTGACCACGCCACTCACCTTGTTCTCAGTGTAAACCGACATCACGTTGCCTTGCGCGTCATAAATATAGTAAGTCTTCTCGTAATCGGTGGTCCCGTAGTGCTCCACGAGCTTGCTGGTGCGGTGCTGCATCGCGTCGTAGCCGAAGGTGATGTCCGTCACGGCGCCAGTTGTGGTGCCGTTCTTGTGGACGACGGCGACCTTGTGGTAGGCGTTCCACTCGATGTCCAGGTTCTCGTAGTCGTCGTGGGTGAGCTGTCCGACGGAGTCATAGACGTAGTTCCCGGAGGACTGGTCCCCCAGGTCGTTCCAGTCTATCGCGGACACGGGAGCGCCCAGCGCGTCATCCACATGCGCCAGGCGGTTCGTCGCCAGCCTCGGCGCGAGGGGCCCGGTGTAGCCGGGGTAGCTGTACTCGTTCGTAGCGGGGTTGTAGCTGTACTCGGCCCATGTGCCCGGCGAGGACTCGTAGAGGTACTTGTAGCCGAGGTCGTCCATCGGCGAGCCAAAAGCGCCGGCGTCGTAGCCGTGGCAGTACAAGGACGAGATGTTGCCCGCCGCGTCGTAGGTGTAGGCCTCGCTGTACTCGTCCAGGTCCTGGTCGCTGTCCTGGCTCAGCTGCCAGCTCGACGCATAGCGGTTGAAGTGCCGCGACGACGAGATCCTGTTCAGCTCGTCGTACCGGAAGGACCATGCGCGCGCCCGGTCGCCGTAATGCAGGGAGCCGCTGACGGCAGGCGTGTGGAAGTCCTGCGACTGCCATGCCCAGGTCGAGATGTTGCCGTTGTACAGGCCGGTGTAGCCCGGGCCGTAGATGGCCGACACGGGCAGGTGCCAGTTGCTCGCGCTCTCGCTGTTGAAGGGGTCGCCGGTGGAGCCGTGCCAGTAGTCCCCCGCGAAGTAGCCCAGGAACATCCCCCAGGCGTCCTGCCCCACGTTGTTCGCGTCCGCGTCGCCGCCGGGGTCCACGGCCGGGTCCAGGCTAGGGTGGTTCACGGCCTTGAGCCAGCCCTGCACGGTATGCACCCAGTCAAGACCCTGCACCTTGTCCTCGCCCACCACGGTGCCATCGCCTCTGATACTGCCCGAAAACAAGCCGTTTCACAGCCACCTGACTATCAACACTGTCCATTTAAGGAACGCCTTTTCATAGGCTTTCCTTGGGTGTGGGAGCGTCAAAGAAAAACGTCCAGCAGTTAATCTGTACCATTACCTACATAATTTGCCCCATTACCATTCTATGGGACCTGATGAGTAGTTAATTGTTCCTGAAAGAAATCGTTTGGTAATATTATCACTCATTAAGGTGAGCGATTCATTATCACAATGCCTCAAGAACTTATTCAAACTTCTCTCATTGTCTTTTCGTGACTCACCGGAAATTAGGAACTTACTTCCGCATTTTATCAAAGGTGTCATTGAAGACTTGGCTTGAGGAGCATACTTAATTTCAAATTCATACAATCCATTCCCCAAAGAATCTATGAACACAGAAAAAACTCTAATCTGTGCTTGCCGTCTAGCTAGAAAACGTCTGAGCTCTCCTTTCAAAACTCTTTGCCCACCTTCACCCAAATTTTCATGCCCGTTTCCAGAAAATACCACAATTGGCCGACATGAATTCAGAAGAACGATCAGAAACATTGAAACCGTGATAGCCAAAATAAACGAGACATGATTTCTACTTACCTTCATTGTCTTTCTGGGGGTATTTATGATTAAACCACTGAATCTCTTTACGATAAGCCCCAACCTCAATATTTTCTTCATTATAATTATCTGGGTGGGCATGGGTAGGTTCATGATTTATTGTTCCTTCCTTCCAAGCCTCTTTATCTTCTTGATATTTCTTCTGCATTCGTTGAAGAGTCTCTTGCTCATCGGTCGTGAACACCTTCTCATACGCTGCCTTTGTATCCTCGGTCCCTTGGACATCATTATCCCTTGGCAATCGAGCCAGTATCCATTTCTTGCTCTTTGTAGTCAATTTATTATACTCATCCAGTAGAGTAACACTTTCTGGGAGTTCGGTCATTGCCTTTTTTTTCATTGCGAAATCGTAGCTACCACCAAACACAATTATTGTTTGCTTCGCATAGACCATTTTACCATCTGAATCCCTAATCTTAGTCCAATCTGTCGCGAATGTTATCGCTTGATCCAAAACTGCCTTATTGCCTTCCATGTGAAAGCCTACATCATTTGAATAAACAACTTTTATCTCAGATTTTGAATCTCTCATCCATCGCAGTGCGGCAATACCATCTTCGCTGCTAGCCAACAAATCCAACAGTTCTTTGGTATCAGTGGCAATATTTTCGTTGTAAGAAACGCCTTCCTTTGACTCTGTTATTTCGACTTTGTTGCCATTGGAATCATAAATTTCATTGCCATCACAATCCAATAGAAATATTGGAGAGTCTAATCCGAAACAATATGCCGAAGAGCTTCGATACAAATGTGACATACGATCTAAGCTCCACCACCTCCCCACCCGCGGGTCGTACACCCGCGCCCCGAAGTCATAGCTCATCCCCGCCCCCTTGACCTCATCATCACGCTCCATCCCGTTGAACCCATACCGGTAATCCCCCTGATACACCGCCCCCGGCACTGCGTCCTCGCGGAGCGGGGTCTCCATCATTTCAAGGCTTCTCACAAGCTGCGTATCCCTCGCTTGTTCGTCCCGCATCACCAGAACATCCGCCATGAAGTCGGTGGGCGTGCCTGAACTCGCGTCGCTGTGCTTGATGTCGGAGACTACGACACGCACGTTGCCCAAATTTTTCAGCTGCTTTTGCGCAATCTGCCCATTCCTCGCTTGCGCATATTCCTTGCCGCCAAGTCCATTCAAAGGTCCGGTCGGAAGATGCGGGGGCTGTGGAGGCTGTGTCTTCCTCGCCATCTTTCTCGGTTCCTCCTCCAGCACGAAGGCGGCCATGCCCTGCTGACCGTAGCGCTTGGGCAAACCAGGGTATTCCGGACGTAAATTGCCTTGCATCAGACGAAATATAAGAAGGTTCTTTCGAATTTTCCTGCAAAACTCGAGGTGCTTAGGGCCGTTGCCCTGGGGCTTGGTGCAGGTTTGGTAGGTTGGGCTGATTTTCATCCCGCAAAAAATTCAACGTACAAATGGGTCAGTGTCGGAAGGGATGGCGATATGGCCAACACTCCAAATCAAGCAGGCACTCTGTTCAATTCGCCTAGGAGCAATATTTTTCAAGACATACCAAACAGAAAGCCCACGATCTCCCTACCAACTAAAATCATGGTAGTAGTCATAGAGGCTAATTCTCGCGGAATCTCCACCTGTGCCAATGACTGTACCCTCTTCCACCCAGTCAAATTTTTTCAACGAAACATCCTTTACAGGCGTGTACCAGGATATTCCATTGACATGCTTGACGGAAACCATGCTCCACCCATCTTTCAAATTGTGAACCGAATACACCTGACCGCTCATCAGGGCCTTAACTGAACCACCTTTGACTTCGATTTTCTTCTCATGTTGCGGAAGTGCCCTAAACTCAACCAAGAGGGCATCTTCTTTCACAGAGACTCGGTCTTGCTCCTTGCGGTACTCAATGCACAACGAATCTACATGGGCCTTCAAATAGGCCTGAACTCCGACATATTCGAAACGGGAATATAAGAATGGTGCTTTCTGTGTGGGGAGAGGATACTGCTCATCAAATCTCTTGACCAAGCGAAAGTAATGGTCCTTAGATCCAACCAATTGAACTCCATCATTGATCGTTGACCAGCTCCCACAGCTAGCATAATATTGTTTTCCATAGTCAATCCATTTCCAGAAAAAGGTGCTGTCATGGAACAAGTGAAGGCTTTCGTAAGAGCCCAAATTTCCCACAATTCCATAGGATGTGCATATACTGTCTTCCCTAAACTTGAAGAAGCAATTGTGATCTTCAACTGCGACAGACTCGCTTTGATCGTACAGCTCCAAAGCTTCACATTTCAATTCCACCGTGATCGTGGTGTCCCGTTTCACAATGAAATACACCATCGATCCTGCTTCCTTGTAGATAGAGTCTCCCACATCCACAGCATCCCAGAATTCCATCGAATACTCCTGCGCCGTAATAGAGGTGCCGTTGGTGAGTTCGATGGTTCTCATATTCCGCTTTTCGCGGTCGTTGAATTTTGTGGCTACCCGCCCGCAATCATTCCAAGACGCCATTCTAGGGATCAGGTCCTCGCATCGAATCTTATTCCCCTGATCGACCACCATTGATATGATTGAATAAACGAAGAACCCCACACCTAGAAGTTGGAGTGCTTTGTGACGGGATATTTGCCATTTACGGCCTCGGATCATGCAGATGCTCGATTTCCACTTCACCAAAATACACCAAATAATTCTTCAGGTTCAGCATCTCGCAATCCGACATCCGCTCCACATGCCAATGCACAGGCTTCAACGAATCCGCACCAAATTCGGGATCGTCGATCGAAGCATCGGGCCGCTTTGCCATCGTCTCCAGGGAGGGATACCGATCTCGAATTCCAGCCATTTCAAAATGACAACCTCCACAATAGGAGCCGTACAAGTCCACTCCTCGTGATAGTTTCACCTGACAACCAGGATTGACTTCGCTGCAACCCAACATGGGCAAGATTGCAACAACAGGGCCCCCAAGCATGAGGGTTACCCTTCGGATTTTGGAAGATAGCTCCTGCAACTTCATGCCTCGATACATGGCTTTCCATCAAAAGTAAACCAAAAGCTGATTGGTGAATACAACCTCCAACTTACGATCACTTTTGTGATAATTGACCCGCATCTGACAATAGCCATCCGGCCACTCAATCACTTTCGCACGCAATCCATTGATTTCCATCAGCAAATCCATACCCGGCACCTTGGGAATTCGGACGACCTTCGCCAGACCCAAGCTGAGTTCCGTCTTGAGTCGTTGTCCAAACATCACCTGTCCGCCGCTTGTTACCTGGACCGTATCCCCTTGAAAACCACCCTCAAAGGCCACATTGATGCTGTCTTGGCACCTCACGCTCATCCTGGCATCCGCTTCATCGACGTAATGGATCTCGACATCCAAATCCGAAGCAGCGCAGCCACCAAGGACCACAATGAAAATGGGGATGAAGACGAGATGGATTCGAAATGGCCTCTTATTTGGTTTTTGCATGAATCGTTTCATTCAACCTCCTAGAAATGAACTGATCGCATAATCCAATTCTACTGCAGCCTTTTGAATTTCATTCCGAACGTCCACTTGATACGACGGACCAAGACAGCCCAACATGATCGAAGGCAATTCAACCAAACAATAGGCAACCCGCTTGGGGATGAACTCCTTGCCAGCATATTTCTCTTTCAGCTCCCAGATGCAGTGGATGAGTTCCGCAAAGGCCACTTGATCGAAACCGTCCCCCATTCGCAAACGAACGAGGAAACTGTCTTCGACTTCGATCAATTGGTAGAGTTTTTCCTCTGGGGACATTCTCTGCACATTTCTTGAACCAAGATAGGCATTTTCTATTGCCCTTCAACGACTCTCCGTCCATTTCCAATGGCCTAGGCCATCATAACGCAATCCTTTCCCTCCGATCCCTGATCGTGTACCATATTGCGAGGATTCTCGAATCCCTCTCAACCGCCTCTACCATCAGCACGAAATTTCGACGGATGACCTTCATATTGATCGGCAAATTCATCACTTGCTTGCCGTTGCAGAAAATCTCCAAGTAGTTCTTGGGGTTTTTCCGAGGCAATTTGCAGGAGAATACAGGATCATGAAAGCCCCTCTCCGCTTGCACACTGTCCTCGAATACAGCAATCCCATTCAGCAGCACTTTCAGGTGACTCCCCTCGAAGCCGCTCATCAGCACAAAAGATGGGCCTGCCTGCCCCTTGAGTGCAACTGCTGCGAACAACGAGGCCGAAAACAACACCGCCAAGCTAATAGCCTGAGCAGTACACCAAAAGCTCCTAAATTTCATGATGCAACTCAATCAATCTTCACAATCTATGACATGCGGCGCCAACAATCAAATCGAAATGAAAGAAAGGGAATTGTACAGGATGTGCATCAAGATGACGAGAAGCAAGGATTCCGTTCCCTATCCACCATATTGTTGAAATCACCGTACACTCGACCGCTCCTTGGAATTCATTCTTGATGCGATTGGCTGTCCATCTATAGGCAATTTCGCGATTGCCTCGCTGACTCACAATGCCTATCTTTGCCCCAATCAATTCAATCACTCATAAAAAACATTCGCGCCTCACACCATGGACACCCCCGAAATCGACAACCCCCTCGGCATCAGAGTCCCTGTCCCACAGATGGAGCTGAGGATGATCAAGGACCACGGTGAGGAGGGCCACTATCTCAAGGGAACGATCCATGTCACTGCAGGGCTGGAAAGTTTCGATGTGGAGGGCTTCGACTTGCACCTCGTATTGCAAGTGCCAGACACTACAGTCGCGGCGACCAATAGCTGGCAACCAACGGGTTTCTGGAGCCAGTACAAGGCGGAGTATGCTTACCTTGATCCCCGAGAAAGCAAAGAATTCTCCTTCACCTTTGACGTTCCAGAAGTTGCCCTCCCACCACGTCCGCCGTACAGGCATTTCCTTTCGGTCACATTGCGCACCTATGCCCAACTGCACCTGAGGGCCGAGACGGAGGTCTGCATTTACGAGAACCTGGACAATGCTGCCGAGGACTATACCTCCATGGCGGTGAACACTGGTGCAGGAAGAGGGCACAGGTACCCGACTTTGGGCGACAAATTGTTCCGGCCGCATGAGCTCGCGGACTACTTGCTCCGGTTCGATGCCATGGTGAAGGCATTGAGAGAGAGTACAGTAGCGGTGGTACTGGATTACCATACCTTCTCGCCGCTGCGCGACGCCGACATCGCCGAGGTAGAAACCAAAATCGGCTTCCATCTCCCAGAGGCCCTTCGGGCATTTTACCAACAAACCAATGGTCTGCAGCTCAGATGGATCCGAAAGGACAATCCGCAATACGACCCCGAGAGGGACCGACCGCAGAGCACTCCCCTGTTCTGGGATTGGCAACCTGCAAATGAAGACCGAGAGGATGGCCTCGTGTTCTTGCTACCGCTCGAGCGCCTCATGGATGATGGCGGGGCTGCCGAAGCTGCTGTCTCGCAACCCCATCACCCGCGCTTTGCGATCCGTTACCTGGATCAAAAAATCAATTCCATCGACTTCCAGAAACGGCTGCGGATTTTTGACCGGTTCAGCGTTCAGCGTTCGGCCATTTTGATGTTGGGCGACCCAGCCATTTCGAGCCTGCACCTCGGGCAACTGGGGCAAGTGAGTACCGGAGCGAGTTGTATCGTGGACGTGGGGACCTACCTGGAATTCCTCATTGCCAGGCTGGGATGGGTGGGGAAACGCAAGGAATTTATGCTCCCGGAGCTCTCGAAGGTACCGACCTACTATTACGGGGCCAAGGTCTATTGGGAATGGCAGGCGATGGAGCCGGTGACCATGGAACTGGCGGAGGCGTTCCCACAGTGTACTGTCCTCCCGCGAGCCTGCGAATTCAACAAGGAATGGTTCCGGCTGAAAAATGCCGAGCTCAGCGACCAGTTGGTACAGGCAAGGTGGCGGCAAATGGAGGCGCACCGGGCATGGGTCGAGTCAGGGGGCTGGGTCACAGGCTGGATCAGATTCATGGCTCACGGCAGACCATGGATCATGACCCTGACAGGACATGACCGCGATGGAAACATGGTGGAGAGCCTCGGCAGATTGGATGGCTATTCATGGCGGGGAGCCAACCTGCCCTTCTTGGGATACTCCGCCATGGACGCCCGTGGCGTGGATGCCGTCGCCGCAGACCTCCGATACGGCTTGTTCATCCACACGAACTTCGAGGGGGCCGATTTCACGGGAGCCAACCTCCGCTTTGTGGACTTCACAGGCTGCAATCTGCGCAATGCCAACTTCCACGGCGCCGACATCGCAGGAGCCGACTTCGAGATCGCGGACCTGAGAGGCGCCGATTTCACGGGTTCCAATCCTGAGTACGCAAGATTCCCCGGCGCCCGGCTCCATGGGGTAAAGCGCGATACCGTTCATCCCTTTCCGCAATCGGTCCCCAAGCGATCAGCGGATGCCACCATTCTCCTCTTGCTGAATGACCTAAAACCAATTACTTGACCGTGGAATCGCAGGATTTCCCCGGACCCCTTCACATTCATATTGGAGCGGTCTGAGGATAGCCGGAGGACATTCATGGAAATCATGACCAGTGACATCTGGCAAAAGGAAGAACTAGACTCATACTTCCACGAAATCCGCGAGCAAATCGAAAAATGCCACCGTCGGCGAGCAACTGCAATACGGCAAATTCCACCTCCTCATCGCAGACTACGATGCCCTCAAGCTCACCGCCACTCCCAATACCCTCGACGGCGTGCCCTACCTGTCAGTGCCCGCGCCAGCGCCCTAATGCGGCGGCACTGCTCCATTCAGGCCGCCGCGCATCACCCGACCATCCTCGAATTCGATCTCGCCAAAGAGGTGCCTGCCCTTGCAAAATGAGGACTTCGGGGAACAGCAAGAATCCACTGAATCGGTTCTTGTAGTCGTCAAATACCAGCGGCCCATAGTAAGCACATGCGGCGCCAGCAATCAAATCGAAATGAAAGAAAGGGAATTGTACAGGATGTGCATCAAGATGACGAGAAGCAAGGATTCCGTTCGAAGATAGAGAGTTGACAATGCGATAGAGAAAATAAAGGCTCCCACTACCGCAGGGACGGATTCAAGCGGAAAATACAACGACAGGTGGATGCTGCTGAAGCAGAGCGAAGTCACAAGAATTGACAAGAGGGGTCGGTTTCGCCGCACAAAGTCGAATCCCAGAAGGACTCCCCTGAAAAACAGCTCCTCAAGAATCGGCAACATCAAGATACTGACGATGAGAATGATGAGGCTGGGCCCGGGGCGATCCATCACCTCTAGGGACAGTTCCTGGCCGATGCCTGTGAAGGATGACCAAATCTGCGCCACCCCCCTGTCCAGAACGGACAAGACAAGCACCACGATCAATGAGATTCCAACTAGCGGCCATGAAAGCTTGAAATGCTCCTTTCGCCTCATCCAGCGAAGGTAGATACCTCCGAACAGGACAATTCCAGCAAGCCCGTATCCCAATAGACGCCAATCCGGCGGAACGTCAGCCTCCATCAGGAAGTAAGCGATCGCTCCCTGAAATAGCGCAAATACCATCGTTGCCAACAAGGGAACCACGATTTGCTTCAAGATATCGACCCAGCTTGTGTGATTCGAATGGTTCATGCTCTTCAAGGTGGATCACCCCTCCCCTCTCTCCGACGCATTCCTCAAACTCCGAAAATCAATCCTACAGAGCCATCTCCATTCCGCAAGCACCTCAATCCCAGTTTCATTCCGCTCCACAATCCCCTCGGCAACCAGGTCATCCCGCTTACCTTCGGAATCGACATCGTCCTCATAATCAGCAATTTTCATCCCTTCCTGCAACCGAATCTGCCTGGCCAAGGAATCAAGCAGGGCACTCTCCCAGGACAATAGCACCCGCTCCTTGTCCACCATGTTGTTGATATCCACGTTGACGCGACCGTTCCCTCTCATACGCCCTGAAAATACCAAAAATCCCCTTCACCGACACGAAAACCCAAGTTCCCCAACAACCTGCCCCAACGAATCCGTCTCAAACTCCACCACCGCCATCCCGGCATCCCCGCCTCGACTATGCGAAAACCGGTAATGCGTCCGCGGCAACAACTTCCCCTCTGCGGAAAAAATTCCCCCCGAGGAATCCAACACATACGTTGCAGGCGGATGCACAAGTGAAACGCATTGCTCGCCCTTCTCAGCCCGCAGGCGATGAATCGACATCCCGGCATTGTACCCTACCTGAACATCTATCCGCCCCACCTCTCCGCTTTCCGCGCAGAGGATCAATGCGTCGGTATCAATGCAAAATCCATTCCCCTGACAGCCCTGCAAAATCGTCAAGGCAAGGACGGGAAGGAGGAGCATCGTTCTTGTTGTCAAATGGGAAATCTGATTTTTCATATTGGGTTGCTTGGATTCAGTTCAGAAGATTCCACCTCAGATTCTGTAGCAAAACCCAACACCTCCATCGCCTCCATTTCTCTCAACTCCGCAACGAATGCTTCCTGGTCCGCTTCGGAGATCACCCAAAATATCTGTTCACTCTGATCCGAGTAGCTACTTGGAACCGAATCGAGTACAACAACATATCCCTCAGATAGCAATATGCGGAAGCCGCAATCGTAGGTACTCCGCACCTCTTGAATTGTCAATCGTTCATGTCGCGATAACAGATCCGAAATCCCGCCAAGCAATGGGGAGCAATCCTCGAGTTCTACGTCCGCGACCTTCACCAATTTCGAGCAGAACATCTGATAAAGGCCCCCATCAGTATGGAGAAAAGGTCCACTAGTTCTGGAACCACGGCATTGGAGCGCTGGTAGAGGTTGAGGAAGTTGATTGATTCCATTGTGCAAAATTAGTGAATTCCGCCCCATCGCCTCTCGTCCGCAGCCATCCAAGAAGAGGCATGAGATGATCCACCACAATTCAAGTCGATTCATGCAACAAAATCCTGCTTAGGATCCACATACCACCGCCCATGTCTTTGGAAGCTCAACAAATTGTAGATCAGCATGGTCGCAAAATAGGATCCATAAGGAAACCCGTCAAGACTGATTCTCGATCCATCATGTCGGGCAAACTCGATGCGTTCAATACACCCCAACTCCACCTTTGGAGTCATGCCAATTCTCCCGGACAGAACCAGCACATGTTATCCGGTCAAGCCTCCTCGATCCGGGCCTGCTCCCAATTTCCATTAGCGTTTCGTGAAAGGATTCTCTCAGTCGTAACCAAGCAGTAGGTTCCATCTGCCTTGCATTCGAACACTGGCAATTCCGCCCCAAGCACCCCCACCGCCTCATCAGGCGCTGCCTCATCCAAGAGTCTGGAAAGCAACACCTTCCCTGAAGGATTCCACCGCTCCATCGGCTTAGCGACCGCCCGCAGGCTGACATCGATTGCTGCCTTTCTCAATCGGTGATGCTTCATGCTGTACATCGAGAGGCAATTTCGCGATTGCCAAACCCATCTCCAATCCCTACCTTCGCATATTCGCTAGCCGATATATAAAAAACATTAACACCACAAGCAGCATGGACACTCCCGAAAACGAAAACCCCCGCATAAGAGTCCCAATCCCGCAACTGCAGCTGCGCCTTGAGGATGCCTATTTGGAGCATGACGACGACATCAAAGGGAAATTGGTGGCAGGCGGGCACGAAGGAAATGGTGCCCATCCTGATGGACCTGAACCTGATTCGAACGGAATGCAAGGTCAAGAATGGGCGGGAAAAGTGGTCGGAGACGGGATTTTGGCAAATAAATGTGCCCTTGGCGAACACCATCCCGGCAAAAGGACAAGATGAATTCGCCTTTCGTTTTCCAATTCCATCGGGCGCAATTCCCTCGCATCAGGAATTCAAATTCCGCTTGGGCACCCGCATTGAGTTCATGGATGGACTTGAGCTGCGCGCGGATGTGGAGGTATTTGTTTTGGAATCATTGGACATCACGGAGGAGGAAGACATTTCCTTCAAGGACCAATTTGGATTAACGGATAGGGAACATTTCAAGATCATCGGAGAAAAGCCCCCGCTACCACATGCCCTTGAGGATTACCTTGAGAGATTTGACTCGATGGTCAATGACCTCAAGGAGAGTCCGATGACTGTGGTGCTGAATTACCATCAATTTCCGCCGGTGTCCACGTCCGAAATCGAGGCTGCTGAGCGCTTGTTGGGATACGCGTTACCTGCTGCCTTGAAAGTATTCTATCAGCAGACCAATGGCCTTCAACTCCGCTGGATCAAGACTGACAACCCACAATATGACCCACTTCGAGACGTTCCCGAAGAGTCTCCCTTGTCATGGGACTGGTCCGCAAGTCCCCTTAAGGGTGAGGATGGAATCGTGATGTTGCAGCCCCTTGAGCGGCTGTTGGATGATGGCGGACTCGCTGAGGCTTCGGTCATGCAACCCAAACAACCGATGTATCAGCTGCAATACTTGGATCAAACCCTCTCATCGGTGGAGTTTCAATCAAAACTGAGGATCTTCGACCGATTCAGTCGTGAGCAACAGGCGATTTTGCTCCTTTCAGAAACACCGGACCCATGCCTACACATCGGAAAACTGGGGCAGGTCCACTACGGCGAAGGCTATCTCGTGGACGTTGGGACTTATCTGGAATTCCTGATTGCGCGGTTGGCGTTGGTGGAACGGCGGAAAATGTTCATGCCCGCCCAACCCCAGAATGTCCCAATCCTTTATTACGGTTCTAGGGCCTTTTGGAATTGGCAAACGATGGAGGCCTACAGCTTCGAATTGGCGGAGGAATTTCCACTCTGTGGGCAACGCGCGCGACCTTGTGAATTCAACAAAGACTGGATCCAACGCAAGAATGCCTCGTTGAGCAGGCACTGGATTACAAAAAGGCAGCAACAACTGCAGAAACATTGGGAATGGGTCGAGAACGGGGGCTATGTTTACAATTGGTCGCGGTTCAAGGCATCCGGCAGCCCTTGGCTCAACGCCTTGCGCGGGGACAATTTGAAGGGGAACATGGCGGTGAGCCTAGGCAGGTTGGATGGGATGTCCTGGCGTGGAAAGCAATATCCTTATCTTGGATATGCCGCCATGGATGCCCACGGCCTCGATGCAGCGGTCGCTGACCTCAAGTGGAGCGTGTTCATTCACAGCAACTTCGAGGGTGCAAACTTCGCTGGTGCCAACTTGAGAGGGGTGGACTTCACCGGCTGCAACCTCCAAAATGCGAATTTCCAAGGCGCCGACCTGGCAGGAACGGATTTTGAAATTGCTGACTTGCGGGGTGCGGACTTCACTGGGACAAATTCATCATTTGCAAGGTTCCCCGGAGCCAAGCTAGGAGGGATCAAACGCAATACGCCCAATCCCATTGCACAACCTGCTCCTATTCGGTCTTTGACAGCCACGGTTTTGCTCCTCCTGAATGACCTTCATGTCAATTACCTCGTGGCCGATATGGAGGGTTTTCCAGAACACATCACCTTGATTCCCATGAGGACCGAGAACAATCTTTGGGGCTTTGCCGACATCGTCAAGG
>JAXLVK010000089.1:0-23585 GCA_046329055.1 Bacteroidia bacterium | reverse complement strand
AGGTTTTCAATGCGATCGATTTCGATGCGGGAAAGCATTGGTTTCCAGTGCCCAAGGGGCTGAACCGGAGGATGGTTTGTGCGGAGACGGGATTGGTGCCGGGGCCGCACTGTCAGCGCGAGGTTGCCGACTGGGCCATTTCCGGGACGTCCACGGAGGCCGTTTGTAGCCGCGAGCAGGAGGTGTTCACGAATCTTGAGGGCACGGTGCAGTACTGCATGGCTTGCTTGCCTGCGACAGGATATGTACGGCGGATTTATCCTGTGTTGCCGCCAAGCCTCGTTTTGTGGAAGCTCAGGACGCAGCAGGACCTGCAGCGCCCACCGCCTCACAATTCAGACTGTGCCGCGATTTTCCATGAGCAGGGGCCGCGGGTGCATTCTCCGGTGCGGGGGCAGACCTATTTCGTGGAGGAAGGGCAGGAAATCCTGCTGCAAGCAGAACCGAGCCCGGATGCGAACACGCATTATTGGTTCGCGGAGGAGGAATTTCTGGGAGCGACCCCGGCAGGAGAGAAGTTTTTCTTTACCCCGGAGGACGGCCTGATCCACCTGCGCTGCATGGATGACAAGGGGCGACAGACCCTGACGGAGTTGGTCGTGGAAACCTTCTAAATGCAAAATGAGCAACTAGCAATTCCGGTGTCCCAGAATCTCTAATTGCTCATTTCCAATTATCAATTGATAATCAGCGCTTGAGGAACGTCGAAACGTCCTCGCAGTAGCCGATGCCGTCCTCGTAGCGGACATGGGTTTCCACACGTGCCGGGCTTTCCATGTATTGGACGAAGCCGGTGACGTTGTAGGAGCCCATTTTTTGCTGACCGAGTTGCAGCTTGCCTTCACGGAGGCGGGCTTTGATCACCAAGCCCTCGTCCAGCAGGTTGCGGACGCGGTACAGGTTGTTGCCAGCATCGAGTACGTCCACCACGATGTCAAATTCGTCGCCGGTTGCAGCGCAGGTGGACTTGCCTTTGTAGGTTGCCGCCAAGACGGCGGGAGTCAGGTCTGAAGGAATGTCAGTGCTAGGATTTTCGGTGGTGGCAGCCGTACCAGCGATGTTGGATGCTGAAATCTCAGTGGTCTTGGAACTGTGATTTTTCCAAGCCGTGAGCGGCAAAACGAACAATGCGAGTAAGGAAGTCACGACACCAAAGCGGAGCAGGGCATTCAATTTCATGATAAAATCTTAAAAAAGTCCAGTATCTAGTTCAAACCAATTCTGGCAAAGATAACCCAGCGGCTTTATCGTACAATAACAGATTGATATAATTTTCGACACCGACGAGGTGTGATCCATACCAACTGAACATTTCACCGTCAACCAAAACAATCCGGCTGTCCGGTAGAATCTTCTGTAAATCAGCGATATGGGTGGATTTGAAAGGAAACGGCTCGCTGCTGAGCAGCACGATTTCGGGCTTTTTTTGTTGAAAAATTTCTTCGTCCAAGACACGGTATCGGCCCGATTCTGCCAAGGCCAAATTGTCAAATCCGCATTTTTTGAGCACTGAATTGATGAAAGTATCAGTTCCGGCCGCCATCCATGGATTTTTCCAAATCATGTAGAGGCAAGAAACGGGACGGGGGAGGGGCTGGATGCCCTCCAAAGACGCCGTAACCTGTGTTGCAATTGCCCTCGCGGCAGCGGGCAGGTCCACGATCTCGCCCAGGTCCAGGATCATCCGCAGCGCGGAGTCGATGTCCCGCACGTCCGTCACGTACACCGGGCATATCCCCTCCAATTCGGCGATCATCTCCGGCGTGTTCTCCTCCTTCTCGCCGATGATCAAATCCGGCCGCAGGCCGCGAATGCGGTCAAAATCCACCTCCTTGGTGCCTCCGATGCGCTGCACTTTGCTGAGCGGTGCCTTGGGGTGAATGCAAAATCTCGTTCGCCCGACGAGCCGAGCACCGAGCCCCATGTCCACCAAGGTCTCCGTCTGCGAGGGGCAGAGCGAAATCACCCGCTGCGGCGGATGCGAGAGCGGTACCTCCCTGCCCAGATGATCCACGAATTTGCCTCTAAAGCCCATCCTTGCAATATGGCAACAAAAAAGCCTCCCGCAGGAGGCTCTTTCGTGAATTCTTGACGGGATCAGGCCCGGAGTTTTTCCTTGTAGGTCTTGATTTGGCGCTTGAGGCTGTCTGTGACCAAGTCCACCCCTTCTTCGAACGAGAAGCCCTCCTGTGAGGCGATCAGGGAGTTGCCCGGCACGAGGAGCTTGATTTCCACCGATTTCAGGGAGTGCTCGCCCTTGCGTTCGAGCTTCAGGAACACCTGACCGCTGTGGATGTTGTCGAAAAACTGGTCCAACTTGTCACACTTCTTTTGAATGTACTCGAGGAGTTTTTGGTCGGCGTCGAAGTGAATCGATTGGATTTGAAGTTTCATAATTCTTGAGATTTATGATTTGAGAATCAGGCCTTAGGATGGGCCTTCGAATAGACGTCTTTGAGTTTGGAAATGCTGTTGTGGACATAGACCTGCGTGGCGGCAAGGCTGCTGTGACCCAGCATCTCCTTGATCGCGTTCAGGTCTGCGCCCCGGTCCAGCAAGTGGGTGGCAAAGGTGTGCCGCAGCACGTGGGGGCTCGTCTTGCTCAGGCTCGAAACCTGCTTCAAGTACTTGTCCACGATGCGGTGCACGAGTCGGTCGTAAAGGGGCTCGCCTTCAGGGCGGAGGAAAAACGTCCCCCGGTAGTCCAATCCCTTTTCATCACAGGCTTTCATGTATCCCTTCATCGCCCTAGCGGCATGGCTTCCCAGCGGTACGACCCGTTCCTTGCGGCCCTTGCCCATGACTTTTACGGTGGCATTCGCAAAATCGATGTTGTGAAACAGCAGCCCGATCAGCTCTGAACGGCGAAATCCGCAGCTGTAAAACAGTTCCAACAGGGCCTTGTCACGCCATCCTTCAAAACTGTCCTCAAACTCAATACCTTGGAACAGCTGATCGATGCTGTCGTGCTTGAGGAAGCTGGGAAGTTTTTTTTCAAATTTTGGCGTGGTGACCTTGGAGACGGGGTTTTGGTCGCAGATTCCGGTTTTGCGAAGCCACTTGAAGTATGTGCTCAGGCTTGCAACCTTGCGGCCGACGGTCCGGTTCCCCGCGCCTGCTTCCATGAGTTCACCCATCCAGACGCGGATGGTGCGGTGGGTGACCGACTTCGCACCAGCCTCCTCGAAGAGACTTTGGGAATAATGCTCCTTCAGAAATGCGTCGAATGCCCTGAGGTCCTGCGTGTAAGCGAGGAGGGTATGGGGGGAATAGTTCCGCTCGACCTGCAAATACTGATGAAACGATCCTTCCAACATGGGCATCACCCCTTTTCTCAATGTGATAAATCTAACCACATTCTATGGGCAAGGTAAAATTTTTTGGATTCGAACCAATGCCGGGTCTTCATTTTGCGTATTCGAAATGAAGGCAGTCGATTGCCGATGGATTGTGAGCGATTCGGGGAATTGACTGAGGATGTCACTGGCGAAGAAGGCAGTTTCCAGCGACTTGGGGCCGAAAAGTCTCCTTTTCGGCACGAATTCTGCTCCATTTTTTCAGGCTCACTGGCACCTCAGCCTGCGAAATTCGTAAGGAGATACAGCCCAGTTACAGTTCAGAATGGACGTGCAGCGATGAAGAGATTGACGACACTCCTGGCTTTCCTCTTGGCAGGCTACCTGGCCCACAGTCAGGTGAGGCTGAATTGGCTCGCTGCAACGGATTATGGGATGCCCTGCAACAGTTTCGCCGAGGGGCGGTCGATTCTTCGCGGCACTTTCCCCTCACACCAATGGAACTTGAATACGGGGCTGGAACTGCGGCTCTTTGACCGAATCGGCATCGAGGGCGGTGTGGGGCAGTCCATCCGTACCCTGCGGGCTGTGGACAAGACCCTCTCCGACGAGTTCCCTGGCTACAAATCCGTGATCCACAGCAAGAATCACTTTCTCATGGCATTCGGAGGGTTGCGGTGGTTCTTTCCGTTGAGTGGCATTGACTTTCTGGTGCTGTCCGGGAGGGTATTCGCTGGAACTATGCGGGCAGCAAGTCCCTCAATGACTACGACCATTTCATCAAGGGGAATCAGACCTGTCCGTCAGCAGCCAATACCTCGCGAACAACCATTCCTACTATGGGTGAGTTGGGCTATCAGAGGCAGTCTATCGGCGGGTCGCAGTTCGCTTTACATCGGGTTGAAGGACATGTGGGCAAGGGGCCGTTCATGACTGGGAAACTGCAGCGTACAATGAAACCAACGGCGACACTTACTCGGATGCCATCCGGGACAATGGTTCGTACATCGGGTTGAATCTCAAATACTACCTCACCGTGGCCCACAAGGAAAGGCGGAACGCAAGCCAAAGGAACCCAGGGTGAAAAAGCCGGAGAGGGACAGTCAACCCACCGAGGAGGTCAGGCATATCCTGAAGGATACTATGGTCGTGGGGCCGGCAGGTCATCGGTGGGCAAGTCGGTGCCCGCACTTGAGTCCGAGGTGGATATCAGCGTTTGGGATGCAGAGGCGATCGACGGAGACAGCATTTCCTTGATCCTGAATGAGGAATACATCCTGAGGAATGTATCACTGGGCAGTAACAGCAGGTTGTACACATGCCGCAGCCCGGCAAGAACTACCTGGTGATGTATGCCCATAACCAGGGCAAGTACCCACCGAACACGGCCGCGATCATCGTCGATGACGGGACCCGCCAAAATCAGATCGAATTGAAGTCCAATCTCAATACCAGCGGAGCCTTGGAAATCACCCTCGGAAAAATGCCATGAAGATCTTTCGACACACCGCCCTGTTCCTCAGCCTTGTAGGGGCAGCATTCCTTGCCTCCTGCACACAGAAGAGCCTCGACTTGGATGTGAGTCAGCGCGGATGCAGGGCATTCGAGATCGATGAGCCTTCCTACGAAATCCTGAGCGATCCCAGTTGCAGTGGGGACTCGCTTCTGGCGTCTTTCAGCATCACCTTCCATTACACGGGCAATGCGGAATGCCTGAGCGCATCGTGATGGAGCCGGAAACGAAGGTGATGCGTCGAGACGGTCAGGAGATCGTGGATGCTGCCTTCCTGCCCCAATTGGAGCGCTCGGGTGTCCAGGTTACCGTCGATGAAACCAAGCAGGTGGTGACGTTCCGATTCGACGTGACCTTCCAAACCTTGGAGGACGCCGACAGCCTGAACGACATCTTCATTCAATTCCATTGCGAAAAACACAGAAGGCGAATCGACCTCGCCTGCCATGCTGCATATCTATTCCGAATGCGCTGGCCCGCCTCGCGACCTCACCGATCCCGTTTTCTCCATCAATGTCAGGGACAGCGTCATCCGCGTCAAGCTCTGGGACAATGCAGAGGAGGATGGCGACATCATTTCGGTCAATCTGAATGGCGTGTGGGTGCTGCGAGAATACACGCTGCAAAACGAGCCGGGATACTACAATTGGAGGATCGATCCTGACCACGACAACGATATGATCCTGGTCGCTGTGAATCAGGGCAGTATCAGCCCCAATACTTGTTCCATCTCCATCAATGGACGCATGTCGAGGAGTCTGGATTTGGACATGAGCACCGGGACTGTGATCCGGATTTTCTAAGGAAGGTTGTCATGGGGCTGAAATAGGAAACCCCTGTTCGCAACGTTCACACATTGAAAGGATTGAAACCAATCCTAGCCTTGCGCAAATTTTGCAAACAGGGGCGATTTATCTCGCGACTACTCTATCAGTAGTTGTCAGCAGCGTAATGCTCCTCGCGGCGGCGAGCCTTCTTCATCATCTCGCGGCGCTCAACGCAGGGCTTCACATAGTACATGCGAGCGCGGACTTCGCGGAGGATGCCCGTCTTCTCGAACTTCTTCTTGTACCGGCGCAGAGCGCGGTCGATGGTTTCGCCTTCTTTAACCTTAATTAGCAACATGGTATATCACCTACTTTCTTTTCTGAATAAAGAGGGACAAAGCTAACCAACCTACCCCAAAACCACAAAATATTTTTATCGGAGTGTGCAGTTGGAGACTCATGCCCCGCACTGCTCTGATTCACAGTCAAAAAGCTGAAAATTGGGAAGCGTAACCTGTCCATTCTCGACACTTTGGCGTGGCTTCGACAGGGCTTTGGCAAGCTCAGCACTTCGGCTTCGTGGCCACTCAGTGCGCCGCTCCCAACTCCCAATTACTCAAGGATATTTCGGGAGATCACCAGCAGCTGGATCTCGCTCGTGCCTTCACCGATGGTGCAGAGTTTGGAGTCGCGGTAGAACTTCTCGACGGGGTAATCCTTGACGAATCCGTAGCCTCCGAAGATTTGGACGGCATCGTTGGAAATGCGGACGCAGGCCTCTGAAGTGAAAAGCTTGGCCATTGCGCCTTCCGTGGTGACCTTTTGGCCGCGGTCCTTGAGATCGGCTGCGCGGAGGCAGAGGAGCTCGGAGGCTTCGATCTCAGTCGCCATGTTGGCGAGCTTGAAGGCGATCGCTTGGAAGGTGCTGATGGGCTTGCCGAATTGCATGCGCTCCTTGCTGTACTGCACGGAAGCCTCGTAGGCGCCCTTGGCAACACCAAGTCCCAGGGCCGCAATCGAGATGCGTCCGCCGTCTAGCACGACCATGGCCTGACGGAAACCGCTGCCCACCTCGCCGATGCGTTGGCTGTCATCGACATAGACATCGTCCATGAGGAGTTCCGCAGTTTCGGAGGCGCGCATGCCGAGTTTGTCTTCTTTGCGACCGCCACGGAAGCCCGGAGTGCCCCGCTCAATGATGAAGGCGGTGCTGTTGCTTTTGGTGTTGGGTTCGCCGGTGCGGGTCATCACCACGGCGACATCGGCTGAGATGGCATGGGTGATAAAGTTTTTCGCGCCATTGATGCGCCAGCCGTTGCCGTCGCGGACGGCTGTGGTGCGCATATTGCCTGCGTCGGAGCCGGTATTGGGCTCGGTGAGGCCCCATGCCCCGATCCACTCACCCGTGGCAAGCTTGGGGAGGTATTTCCGCTTTTGCTCCTCGCTGCCGTGGTAGTAGATATGCCCCGTGCAGAGGGAATTGTGGGCCGCCACGCTCAGCGCGATGGACGGATCGATTTTCCCAAGTTCGGAGATGGCCGTGACGTATTCCGCATAACCGAAGCCGCTGCCGCCGTATTCCACGGGGACGAAGATGCCCAGGAGGCCGAGTTCGCCCAGCTTCTTCATGCAATCCACAGGAAAGTGCTGCGAATCGTCCCACTCGCGGATGTAGGGCTTGATATGCTCCTCGCCAAACTTGCGGATCATGTCCGCGATCATGATTTGGTTCTCGTTCAGGGCGAGGTCCATCTTGGCGGAAGGAATCAGTGTATTGACAGCCATCGGATTCTATCGAATTTGAACTACAAAAATAAGGCGCGGAACCTTAATGGGGAATGGGAAAGCGGGGGAAATATTGGCGGAATGACGCCTGATGGATCGCTTTTCGGGAGGTTTGTGGTCCCTGTGCGGTCGTCGTAGGGACAAGTCGCGACTTGTCTCTACGACAACAACCCAAAGGCTGCGGCCTACCTCAATGGTAATGAATTACAGCCTGCACCTCGTGGCCATTCTTGGAAAGGGCAGCGCGGCCCCCAAGGAAGGCGAGGTCAATCAGGAAGCTGTATCCGCCCACGGCAGCGCCGAGTTGCCCCACCAACAATGCGGAAGCACCTGCGGTGCCGCCAGTGGCGAGCAAGTCATCGTGGATCAGCACCTTGTCGTTCGGGCCGACTGAGCCTTTGACCATCTCGATGGTGGCATTGCCGTATTCGAGGGAGTAGGAGATAGAGGTCGTCTCGGGCGGGAGCTTGCCAGCCTTGCGGACGATCACGAAGCCTGCACCCAAGATCTGCGCGATTTGCGGACCGAAGAGGAAGCCCCGGCTCTCAATGCCGACCACACGGGTGATCCCCTTGCCCTTCCAAGGCTCCGCCAAGGCGTCGGCGGTCTGCCTCATCAGATCAGGATCGAGGAAAATCGGTGAAATGTCCTTGAAATTCACCCCTTGGATCGGGAAATCCGGCACTTCGCGGATTCGGGACTTGAGCAATGCTTCGAGACTCATTGAGCAGTTGGTAATCAGAGGCCCGAAAGTAAGCAGAATTCACTGAATTCGCAGAATCCGAAAGGCTGACTTTCGAGATCCTGCGAATTCTGAAAATTCAGTGAATTCTGCTTCAGAATTGCAGGTAGCCCTTCAGCTTTTCCCACTTTGTGGGGTCGATGCCTTGGACTTTTTGGAGGGCAGCGAGGTCGGCGAAGGGGCCGTGCATTTCGCGGTATGCGACGAGGATGCGGGCGTCCTTGAAGCCGAGGTATTTGTGGCGGCCGAGTTCCTCGACGCTCATGTCGTTCACGCGCAGGTGGGGCATGCGGCTGCGGGACTCGCCCACGCTCAGGTGCGGCTTCATGCGCTCAAGGTTTTCAGGGCGGATACCCCATACCTCCGACAGCTGGTCGAGGTTGTCGAAGTAGAAGATGATGGAGCGGTACTTGAGGATGTTGCGGGCTGTGGCTGCTCCGATGCCGCTCACAGAGACGAGGTCGGTGGAGTCGGCCGTGTTCAGGTCAATGCTTTCAAACCTTGAGGGCGAATGTCCGGCGCTTGCCGCCTGCGTGGCGGGATTTGATGGCTTGGTATGCTCAGTGGTGAAGGCCGCCGGGGCGGCTTGAGGGGCTTGCGCGAACTGCTGAGGTTGGTTTTGTGAGTAGTGAGGCCTGTTTGATTGGTAGGATCGGCGGAAGGAGTTGGATTGGAAGCCGTCCTTGCGTCCATGCTGTGGCTTGCTGGCGCGGAGGCTGGCAAATGCCTCGGTGAGGGTGTCGGCGGTCACCTGCTCCTCGATGCGGAGGTAGTTTTCCGGCGTGATGCCCCATACGTCCAACAATTGCTCGACGGAGGTATAGCCTCCGATCAGACTGCGGTAACGGACGATGCGCCGCGCGGTTGCTGGACCGATGCCGCTCACAGCCTGCAATGCGGTGGTGTCTGCTGTGTTCAGGTCGATGAGTTTGTGTGCAGGCAGGTTGGTTGCTGCTTGAGTGTCTGGGGCGTCGGTCGGTTTGCTTCGGTGTGCCCGCCATTGCCAGCCTGCGATGAGTGCCACGGCAACCACAGCGATCAGGATGCCTTTTTGTTGTCCTTTGTTCAATTTGAGTTCCATCGTTCGAGTAGTTCAGAATTAACGGCTGCAAAGATGGGATGTGGCAAACCGCTCCGCTGGCAAATTGAACGAACGGGCACGCTGGAAGGACGAAGTGGCAGTCTGATTGAACGAACGGGCAGTTTTGGGCAAGTTCGGGTGGCAACTTTTGAGCAATCGGGCGCGCTGGGAGGAAGAAGCGTGTCGGAGCAGCTTCAGTGGCAGTCTGATTGAACGAGCGGGCACATCGGGGCATGCGGGCAGGTAGGATAATTGAGCTGGAATCTTCAATTTCGGGCAGCGAATGAATGCCTCTGGATACATACCGCGCTGGTGGACTGCCGCCCTGTGGATCACGGGAGCGACCTTGTTGCTGGGCTACTTGGCCTTTTACAATGGCTTCCCGCTGCTGTATCCTGACACTGGGACCTATATCGAATCGGGATTCTCTGGCAAGGTGCCGATCGACCGCCCCATTTTCTATGGACTTTTCATCCGGCACATCAGCCTTGCGGAGTCGCCTTGGCTGGTGATCATGGCCCAAAATGTCCTCTTGGCTTGGCTGATTTGGCTGACAGTCGCCCGGTTCATCCGCTCAGCGCGGGTGGGGTATTACTACATCGGCATCGTGTTCGTGCTGGCGATGACCACGCAGGTGAGCTACTATTCCAACCTGCTCATCGCCGACATTTTCACGCCCATGGCCTTCCTGTCCGCCTTTCATTTGGCATTTTGGGAGGAGCATCGGTGGCCGCGCCGGGTCTTCCTTGTAGTCCTTGTGGCGTTTTCGCTCATGAGTCACCTGTCCAACTTCCCTACCATCCTCATTTCGATGGCGGTGAGCCTGCTGGTGGCTTGGTGGCTGCGGAAGCGGCGTCCTGCACCCTTCCAGAGACTTTCTGTGGCGATCTTGTCGGCGGTGGTGCTCGTCAGCTTGCTGGCAGTGCCCCTGATCAATGCCGCGATCGATGGCAAGTTCCGCTATGCGGAGGGAGGCAGCGTGTTCATGACGAATCGGCTCCGCGACCTGGACTTGGTGAAAGAATTCTTGGACGCTGCCTGCCCGACCGAGGACTGGAAGCTCTGCCCGTACAAAGATGAGCTTTACGGCGACTTCCTCTGGGCGATGGATTACAGCCCGCTGTACAAGATCGGAGGCTGGGAGGCCAATTTCGATGAGTTCAGCAGGATGAACCGCCGGATTCTCATGCACCCCGGCAGGCTCCTCAAGTTTTCGCGTGCCACTTTCGAGGAAGGGATCCGGCAATTGTTTGTGTTTCAGGTGCCTGCGGCAGGGCCGATGCTCGAGGAGTCCGCAGCCGGAAATGCGCTCAAGTTCCGCTTCCCGCACAGTCTGAGGGGAATGCTCGCCGCCAAGCAGATTCGCAATGACATGGATTTCAAGGACCTGAACAAGCGGCAGGTCTGGATGGTAGTGGGCTCCATGGCCATGCTCTTTCTGTTGGCGGTGGACCGGAAGCGATTCTTGCGGTTGCCCGATGGGTTGCGTTGGTTCATGCTGACGCTGAGCCTGTTCATCCTGGCAAATGACTTCATCTGCGCCTCGCTTTCGAACATCGATCCCCGGTACATGGGGCGACTGGCTTGGTTGCTGCCGATGACGGCGATGGTCATCGCGGCATTTTATGTCGAGAAGTATGGATTGCCCGATCGCCTCCGCGCTTGGCTCGATGCTGGCAAACAGAAAGGATAGCAGCCCAAGGGCCTGTCAATCAATGTCGTATTCGTCGAGTTGTTTCTCCACCACGGAGAGTGCCTCCCGGAAGCTGCGGGGACGATAACCGAGTTCGGTCTGGGCCTTCAGAATGATGAATCCGGTCTTTGGGGGACGCTTGGCGGGCTGGTTCAGCGTACTGCTGTCCACCGGGGTGATGAGGCTGCCATCCAATTCCCAATGCTCCGCGACCGCCAATGCCATCTCATGGATGCTGAGCATGTCCGGGCCACTGATGTTGTAGATGCCATTTTTGTCCTTCATGGTCATGAGCACCACGCCCTCCGCAAGGTCTTCCGCGAGGGTCGGGCAACGCCATTGGTCGTTCACCACCTTGATATTCTGGCCGTTTTCGAGGGATTTCTTCACCCAGAGGACGATGTTCGAGCGGGACATGTCGGGCACCACGCCGAAGACCAGCATGGTTCGCGCAATGGCGTAGGGGACACCGGAGTTGACGACGATGTTCTCGGCCTCCAGCTTGCTGCGGCCATAGACGCTGAGGGGATTGGGACTTGCCTTTTCCGTGTAGGGGCCAGCCTCGCCATCGAAAATGAAGTCCGTGGAGATATGAATGATCCGGGCCTTGAACTCGATGCACAGGTCCACCAGGATTTGTACGGCCTTGGTGTTGAGGTCCCAACAGGCATCCGGCTCGCGCTCGCACTGGTCCACATTGGTCATGGCCGCGCAATGGATCACCTCGCTGGGATTGTATTGCTCGAACACGGCCCGCACCTGGTCCGCCTTGGTCACGTCCATGGAGACGTAGGTGTAGCCCTCATCCACAGCGTTGCGGTTGGGTCCGGTGCCAGTCGCGATGAGCAGCACAGCGTCGCGGCGGGAGAGTTTCTGGACGAGCTTTTGCCCCAGCAGGCCATTGGCCCCGGTGAGGAGAATGGTCTTTGCGATCATGCAGCGGGCTTATTCAAACTGCCGGAAAGGGAAGAGGTGCGCGCTCTTGCGCTCGATTTCATCGATGCCCAGCTCCAAATCCGCACTGGGGAGAGCGCCGAGGTTGTGGCGTTGGCCGCCGGGCAGGGTCTTGCCGAGGACCACACGCTTGCTGCCGTCCAGGCGAACACTGTACTCGATGGTGTAGTAGTGGAATTTACCCTCCACCGCATCGAACTGGATGATGGCGTAGTAGGCTTCCGGCGGGAACAGTGGGTCAGGCATGCGCACCACGACGAGGTTGCGGTCCTCTTCGCCCTTGCGGAAAGTCGCCTTGAGGCCCTCTGGCTCAAAAAACTCATAGCCCTGCGAGGAAGCAGTGCGTTCCCAGGCCTCTTTCAGGTAGTCCCCGCTACGCTCAGGATCCGCCAGCACTTCCCAGACCTTCATCCCATAATCCCCGAAGAGCATCAGCGGCAACATCCGGTATGCGAACGAGTAATGCAGCTTTCGGCTCTGCGAGGCCAGTTCAAACATTTTTTCCATCTTCAAATGCGGGCCACGGACCCATTCATCGTTTTTCCTCTCGGCCTCAAAAGTTCGGGAATTCTTTCCAGACTCCGACCCATCCCCCGCCAATTTTTTGTTCCGTAACCCCGGTTACGCCGCGTCCCCGCAGATCCCCAGACATTTGCCTCACGATCGATTGGAACGGTGGTCACTGGATCGCCAACTGCCATCGCAAGTGCTTTGAATACATTCTCACAATTCTCAATTCCAAAAGTCATGGGTATTCTCGACAGTTTGTTCGGCAAGAAAGTGGACCTCAGCGAGGTCATCGCCAAAGGCGCCAAGATCATCGACGTGCGTTCCCCGCAGGAGTTTCGCGGTGGCCACGTGAAGGGCTCGGTCAACATTCCCCTGGATCGCATTCGTTCCGAGGTCGCGAGCCTCAAGAAGGCCGGCAAGCCCGTCATCCTCTGCTGCGCCTCAGGGATGCGCAGCGGCAACGCCACGAGCATCCTTCAATCCGAGGGCATCGAAGCCTACAATGGCGGACCCTGGACCACGGTGAATCGGTATGTTACAGCTTGATCGTGCGATGGTTGTTGACCGTTGCGAGGGATTTCAGCGCTCGCAGCGGTCAACTACCACTCCACCAGTAAACAGCACAGGCCGCTTCGTCTCGGAGCGGCCTGTGCCTTTTGATCAAAAGCCCTTTTCAGGAGTCTAATTGTTTTCCTCCTCCTCCTCACGCCTGAGGCGCTTGCCCACGATGTTTTGGATCAATGGGGCCGAGAAGGCGAGTACAAGCACGAGCAGGAGGCCAAATTCATTCATGTTTCCCACGGCAACCTCCATTTTCTGCCCCGGTCAGAGGGCAATTTTCAACCATTGTAATTAAGTGTTCTTAGGTCGGTCATGCAGCTACGGCTGTCATGCCTTTCACACATAGATACGAAGATTGAAATATCCGTTGCATGGACTGTTGCAAAATCAGTAAAAATGATGGCTGCCCGGCAAGCGGACCTTGGAAATTCAGGCAAAATCTGATTTCGCTCAGGAAAAATCGTCCAAAAGTGCCCCCACGGCGCGATTTTTCAGGGATTCGCCCGATGTAAGATGCTCCTCCTTGTATCCACGAAAATCGCATGAGCGGCAGAATTCGTTGGCTGAACGGTCAGCATTCAGCAGGCGCTTCCGCAGTTCTTGGAAGCCCTTTCCGTACCAAATGTCGCGCAGGCTACTCTCGTTCAGGTTCCCGACAGCTGCATCGAAGTAGTGGTCCTGACAGCAGATCGTGACCCGGCCATCCGCCGTGACCACAACCTCATCAAATGGCAGGACACATGGCAGTGGAAGCGGAGCGTCGAGCTTGCGGCCGTTGGGGGCAGTGCCGCCCCGGTTGAGGAGTTGCTCGTCGAGCAGGCGCATTTGGAAAATGATCCTCGTCCTGGGGAATTCCGGCGCGACCTCATCCAAGAATGCCTTGACCCCGCGGTGCATTTCGCCCTCTTGGCTGTAATTGTTGATGTAAAGCAGGTCCAGCCCTGCCTCCAACAATTCGCGGCCCGATTTGGGATTGAGCTTCAGGCCATTGGTGTGGACCTCCGTCGTGACCTTGGGCAGGGATGCTTTCGCTTGTCGGATGAAGTCGCCGGTGCGTTTGTCGAGCAGGGGCTCATTGTTCACGAAGAACTTGATCGCCCCATCGTAGTTCAGCTCCGCGAGCTCCTTCAATAGCTTCTGGTACAGGGGCTCGGGCATGTAGATGTCCGGGCGCTTGTCGGTGAGGATGCTCGCTGCGCAGAAGCTGCAGGAACTGTTGCACCGGGTGCGGGTCTCCAATTCCACTGAGCGGAACAGGGGGACGGAATCCACGTATCCCCGGCGATCCATGACAGCCTTTGCGGTTTGTTTCCAGACCCGCATCCTCCATGCAGCCGGCATGCGCCGCCGCAGGCGGTACAAGGCATTGCGGAGCCAACCCTTGCGGCCCATGTGGTAGGTCACCGACATGCTGCAATAATAGGGCTTTATTCCCAGTGGTAGTTGTCGAGCTCGACCTGACGGTCGCCTGCGAAACGGCTTTCCTGTGGATTGCGCAGCTGCCTTGCGCTGCGGGTCACCGTGACATGCTGATACATCTGCGCCTCCAAGAAGTCCATGATGGTCAGGCTGTTCGCCTCATTGTGGCGGTTGGGAATGCGGACTTGGTCGAGGTAGGGTTTGAGCGCATTGAACTCAAAGAGCGCGACTGCAAAGTCCGGGGCTAGGCCATCCCGGTCTGTCCAAAGCAGGCGGATGTAACGGATTTGTTGGCGGGTTTTGCCACTTGGGTCCATGCTTTCGTCCACAATCAGCTCCACCACATTGTCGAACCGGCTCAAGAGATCAGGGCCGGGAGTCCACCATGCAGCCGCGGATCGGGTGGTGTCGGCGTTTTGTCTCCTCGCGAATTCGAGCAGGTCGCCGTAATGGACAGGCATCGACAGGTTTTCCGGTGAAACCGCCTCCAATCGCGCTGTCTTGAGGCCATGAATGAGCAAGGCAGGAAGCCCACGACCCGGATTCAACCTCGCTGTCAGGGGATTGGCAACTGCAGCGCCGACTTTTTCGACTGGAAATAGATTTTCCGGCACAGCGACCTCAGCAAGGGAAAAGTTGGCCTTTTCATCGAGGTCGATCCGCAGCACCCGCGTGTATTGGTTGAATGTGCGGCGGGGATCAATGGCGGCGGCCTTCAAGATGGGCTTCTGGTCAACCGGCAGCAGGTCTTTCTTGGGATTTTCGCAGGCCATCACCACCTCGTTGAATTGGATGCGAAAGCCTTGGCTGTGGCGGGAATAGTCGTCGATGAGAAGGAAGAACACATCACCCTTCTTGGCCATCACCGAGGTGGAGTAGGGGGATTGGCCAGCGTCGGCGGAGGCGGATTCGCCCCATTCGCCCATGCCCGTACTGCCCTTGGGGCCTCGGCC
Source organism: Bacteroidia bacterium (assembly GCA_046329055.1). GTDB lineage: Bacteria > Bacteroidota > Bacteroidia > J057 > JADKCL01 > JADKCL01. The sequence continues at coordinate 8,311 of JAXLVK010000089.1, read as the reverse complement.
CTGGGCGAAATTGCAGGCTAGCCGCAGCTCCACCTGTTGCAGGTCTGGGCAATTGCTGGGATTCTTGGGGTCGCCGGGCAGGAGCAACCAATCGAAGTCGTCCATGCCATTGTCCGGGAAGATGTTGAAGGCGATGGGGCCGTCCTTGGCAGCCATGAAGCGGTACCACGCCGAGTGACGGGGCTTCTCCACGCAGGTGCCCGGAGTCTCGACCATGGCAGTCGGGCGGCTCGCCGGGCTGTACCAATGGAAATTCTCGTGGTACTCTGGACCGCAGATGTCCTGTACTTCCGCACAGCCCTTGCGACAGCGGATCAATGCAGGCTGCCTTCGCCTTGCCCTGCCCACTGTGCCGTCCATGTGGAGCCGAGTGCCATTTGGTCGCGGGTGAAGATGACGGTGATGCAGCTCGATTTGGATTGCGGGAAATTGCTGCCGACTTGGCTGCCTGCCGTGGCGATCAATGGGCCGCTGCCGTCCCGCCTTCGTGGACACGGATGAAGTCCTGCGGCGCTGCGGCTGTCCGGTGCCTACCGTTCAAATCTAGTGTGATGCATTCTGCCGAGTCCGGGCACAGGGTGTATTGGTAGATCCTGGGGCGCTTGTCCTCGGCGAATTGGTGGTCGTAATAAACCATGCCGGAGCGGGCATGCGACTTGCCCTTGAGGACGGGCAGGTTGCTCGGCGCGGGTTGCGCGGGAGGGTTATGAAAGGTACGCAGGCGATGCAGAGCAGGAGCAGGAATGCTTGGTCAACTGGTTGGCTGACCGGAGAAAAGGCAATGTGGATGGGCGGGGGCGGTTCATCTGGTAGTCGTGTCGGGGGCGGTCGCGTGGTGTCGAGCGTAGATCTGGCGTGTGCTGATATCGGCAGATAGCCAGTGCTCATACCCATGAGCTATGACATTGGGCGGCACCTTGTCATGTCGAGCGTAGCCGAGACATCTGGCGTGTGCTGATATCGGCATTGCATATCTGGGTCTGCCCATACCCATGGGGTGCTGTGGATGCCGGCTCCGCTCGACATGACGGAGGTACACACGTTTGTCATGTCGAGCGTAGCCGAGACATCTGGCGTGTCCTGATACAGGCGTTGCATATCTGTGTGCGGATAGCCGGTGCCCATACCCATGAGGTGCGTGTGCGATGTCTTTCGTAATCGTCTCATTTCAGCGGCACTGAGATGGCGTCTCGACTTCGCCCCTGCGGGGCTCACATGACAATTTCGGGGGTCGAGCGTAGGAGACATCTGGCGTGTGCTGAGGCCTCGCATATCTGTGTGATACCCGGTATACCCATGAGGTGCTGATAATCCATTTCAGCGGCCGTGATGCGTCGCGGGGCTCCGCCTATTGGGCGGGGCCCGCGACATGACATTTGCGGGGCTCCGATGACATTGGGCGCGACTTCGCCGGAACAGGCGGCATCATTGGGCGGGGCTGCCCTCATTTCTGCAAAATGCTGAACTCGACGCGCCGGTTCACTTGACGGTTTTCTGCATTGGCATTTGGAACCTGCGGCTTGGTCTCACCGAATCCCTTGGCGGTGAGACGGGCGGGTAGGATGCTGTGTTCTGTCAAGTAGGTCTGCACCGCGGTCGCGCGTTTCTTGCTCAGGATCAGGTTGTTTTCATCGGTGCCGACGTCGTCGGTGTGTCCTGCGATCTCGATGGTCATCGTGGGATTGTCCTTGAGGAGCTTGATGAGGCGGCCCAGCTCTTTGAAGGACTCGGGGCGGAGGTCCCATTTGCCCGAATCGAAAAAGAGGTTGTTCAAGCGCACGGTGTTGCCCGCCTCGATGGGCACGAGGTAGAGGTCACGAGTGATCTCCTCGTACTTCAAGAGCTTGGTGGCATCGATGTTTTCGCTGACCGGGACATAGCCCACGGATTGGCCGAGGAAGCCATAAAGCTCCCCTGCTGGGAGGACAATGGAGTAGGCGCCGTCCTTGGGATTGCTGCGTGCAATGCCCAATTCCATGCCTGTCGAGAGGGATTCGTAGAGGATGTCGGCTCCCAGCGGTTCCTTGGTTTTGGCATTCAGGACGCGGCCCTTGATGAGGACCACGGGCTTGGGGCGCACGCTTTCCGGCAAAGGCGCCCTGAAGATGTCCGCCCGCCCGATCGCATTTTGGTAGGAGACGAAATAGGCGTAGTCGCCTGAGGCGGGGATCGAGTAGTAGGCGTCCCAACCGACGGAATTCAGGACAGGACCGAGGTTTTGCGGCTCCGACCAATTGGTCCAGGTGCTGTCTTGGCGGCGGGTGACGAACATGTCCTTGCTGCCGTAGCCCATGCGGCCATTGGTGGAGAAGTAGAGCGTGACATCGTCCGAGGCCAGGAACGGGGTGCTTTCGCCGCCTGCTGTGTTTACCGCAGCCCCCATGCTTTTCGGCTCTGTCCAGGAGCCATTTTCCTTGCGGAAGGAGACATAGAGGTCCTTGCTGCCTCTGCTGTCGTCGCGCTGGATGGCGAGGATCATGGTCTTGCCGGACGATGCCAGGGCATACTCCCCGTAGGTGTTGCGGTTGTAGTAGTTGTCAATGTCTTGCCCCACGGGCTTTTCCCAGCTGTCGCCAGTCCTACGGGTCATCGAGACACCTACCTCCGTGGAGCCGTCCGGCTTGTATTTGTTGAGGAGGAGCAGGGTTTGCCCATCTGGCGAAATCGATGATGCGGCGTTGTTGTCGTTGTTGTTGAGGGGCTGCCCCATGTTCATGGCGAGGCCCCAGCTGCCGTCGGGGTTGCGCTTGGAGACCCAGATGTCCTGCATTTCGGCGTTGCCGATGTTCTCGGGGTGGCCTTGGCGGGTGAAGTAGAGGGACTGGCCGTCGGGAGTGATGATGGGGAGCAGCTCGTCGCCGATGCTGTTCACGTTTTCACCAAGATTTTCCCGTGCGCCTTCTGTGAGGATGCCGGGTGCGAGGTTGATCAGGGGCTTGATGCTGTCGGCTCCATCCGATATGCCGATGGCGTCAATCTGCTGGAATTCAGGTACTGCCTGCGTGTTCAGGACGATCATCGCCGCGTTCACATTGTACTCGGTGAGCGGGATGAAGATGTTGTTGAGCCTGCCGCCGCCGGGGATGGGGGCTGCTGTGGAGGTGAAGACGGCGTTGGGGGTGCCCTTGGTGTCAAAGAGGATGACCTTCACGACAGCGGAGGCTGCATAGGGCTCGGAAATGGCGATTTGCTGGACCCGCTGGGGTTTGGCGAAGCCGACCTTGATGTATTCCTCGCGGCCATTGTCGGCGACGGAGGGTGACCAGGCGCATTCGGAGCTCCGGGGGACATTGGCGTTGACGGAGGGCGGGCCTAGGATTTCCTTGGCAGCCCAGCAGCCGGGATTCGCCGCGTCGCGGTATTCGCTGGAGACTTCGAGGACTTTGGAGGCCCATTGGACGGTGGGCGTGGTCTGGGCTTGGCAGAGGCCGATGGACAGGATGGCCGCCGACAGGATGGTCAATCGTAGCTTCATGCGTGATCTTCTAGCTTTTCTCTTCAACGGACAGGGTCGAGATTGGATACAGCTATATTACTGCAAATTCTATGCTGTAACATGCGGGAGGCGGGAAAAACTCAAGTTGGGTAATGGCGGGAGGTCGGCGGCTTGGGGTGTGGGGAGGGCTGGTTGACCCAAAAAACGGGAATAGATGCGATGCGAATCAACAGCGAATAAGGTCCGACGCGCATACGAGGAATATACGAGGAATATACGAGGAATATACGAGGAGTATGCGAGGAGTATACGAGGAGTATGCGGGGTAAACGCGGAGAAAAGGCGGAGGAAACGCGGAGAAAAGGCGGAGTAAGTGGTTGGGGTTGTTGCTGGTTAATTGGTGAAGGTCTTGAACGAAGTTATGGAGGAAGTGGTTGAAAATCAAGGGGTGTTTCTGGGTGGGAAAGTTTGGATTTGTTGGAGGTTTGGGGCTCCTACGGTTGCGAGCGCGTTGAGCGCTCGCAACCGTAGGAGCGGAGCCTGCCTCAGAAATAGACGATGGTGGCGCCGTTGCCGTAGATGACGGGGTCGGCGAGTTCGAAGTGCGTGACGAAGTCGAAGTGCTTCAGGCGGTTGTGGATTTCCTTCTTGAGGGTGCCGTTGCCGATGCCGTGGATGTAAACCATAGCGTCCAGCTTGTGAAAATGCCCGTCCGTGAGGGTCTTTTCGAATTCCTGGAGCTGGAGGCGCATCATGGTGTCGCTGTCGATGCCCAGGGGGTTGCTGATGATCTTGTGGATGTGCAGGTCCACGACCTTGGGCGGCTTGGGGGGCTTGTGTGAGACGATGCGCGCCTGACCTGTGGTGGTCTCAGCCTGAATGGGGACTTCGATCTTTTCCTCCAAGACAAATTCCCAGCCTTGGGCATTCAGCTCTGGAACGGAACGCGGGTCGCGGGTGAAGATGTCCGTGCGGCAGTTCACCTCCAAAACGATGGGGGCGATGGGCTTAGGATGCTCGATGCGCGGAAATTGCAGGGTCTGGATCAGGATGTTCCGGGCCATGTGGAATTCCGCTGGCGTCTGACGGCCGAGGAAATGGTTCTCCCGTGGCTGGATGATGCCGGAATTGTAGGTGATGAACTTGTTGGCGACCTTGATGTAGCAGGTGAACAAGACCTCGTTGCGACCTTGGTTCAGGATCCAAAATTCGTAGTCCTGGTCCTGATTTTTGAAGAGGACAAATGACGGCGGCAGGTCCGGCGGGGGCGCGAGGCTTGGTCCGGTGCCTTTCTTCTTGGGCTTGTCCTCGGTGATGTCCGGGTCCGCGCGCAGGACGGCCTCCGCGGCATTGACCTTCACAATCTCGTCCACGCCCACCTCCATTTCATAGAAGTCGTCTATGAGGACCTCCACCTTGGTGGGGCTGATGACCCGCTGGACGATTCCCTCGCCTTTGGCATGGAGGAGGCGGATTTTTTCACCGACTTTGAAGATCTCGCGCATAAGTTGTCTGAAGCAGAATTTTCAGATTTCACTGAATTCACCGAATTCAACTTTCGCTGAGGCTGGTTCAGGAAAGTGCAAAAGTCGGAGAATCAGTGGAACTCTGGGGACTTGGGGGAAATTTTTCCGTTGGGAGGCTCCTCTTGCTGGCTTCGAGAGCCTCAACAACCAAGAGGGGCCTCAGCACAATGAGGGGCCTTGGTCACCGGGAGGAGCCTCAGTCAAAGAGAAGTGCTTCAGCCAACGAGAGGGGAGCCTTGGGCTTGACGGGGAGCGGGGATGGGCATAGATTTGCTCCGAATCATTGTTGTCTGATGCAAGAGAGCTTTTCCAAATCCGATTCATTGGCCGGAAGTGTTGTTCGGATCATTCGTGAGGCTGGTCCTGAAGATGCGGCTGCTGTTGTGGAGATTTACAACCACTTCATTCTGAATACAATCGTGACCTTTGAGGAGGAGGCGATCTCGGTGGAGGAGATGCTGGGTCGGATGGCGGAGGTACAGGGGAAGTTTCCCTGGTTGGTGGTGGAGGTGGAGGGCCGGGTGCTGGGGTATGCATACGCGTCGTCTTGGAAGTCACGGTGCGCGTACCGGAATTCGGTGGAGTCCACGATCTATCTGCATCCTGAGGCGACGGGGCGGGGGCATGGATATCCGCTTTATATGGAACTCCTCCGCAGGCTGAAGGAGCTGGGGTTGCATGCGGTCATCGGCGGAATCGCGCTGCCGAATGCGGGAAGCGTGGCGCTGCATGAGAAATGCGGTTTCCGGAAGATCGGCGAGTTCGTGGAGGTGGGGAACAAATTTGGGGGATGGATCAATGTGGGGTATTGGCAGCTAATCAATTGATAATTAATAATTAAGAATGAACAATTAATAATGGGTGATTGGGTGTTTGGGGTGCTGGGTATGCCTTAGTCCTAGGGCGTGGCGCATGGATGGCGAATGCGGTGCTGGGAAGGCTAGGGGACTGTGGAAAATCCTTTGATTTTGTCGATTCCGTCTGGGGAAATGCCCTTACCTTTGTCAATTGTACTGAAAACAGGGTTCGCGAATTTGCTATGGCTTTGGTCGATGTGAAGAAGAAGTTGCGGGTGATTTACTCGATTTACAACCACGAGTACTTGGGTTGCCTTTTTTCTGCGCATGTGGTGGAGGAGCTGGGGAACGGCAGTCTCAGCTTGAGTTACCAAGCGCTGATGCCGGAAAACATGTCTCAATTTGCCCATGTGATGGATGAGGCTGATCGGAAGCTCGTGCGGCACCTGGACAAGCTCACAAGCGATGAGGTGGTGGCGAAGTTTGGCGGGACGGTGCGGAACGTGAAGGAGTTTTTCGCGAAGAAGTTCACGGAGGTGGTGAAGACGACGGTGCTGCGCTACGTGGACCGGCTCATGGCGGAGGCGATCCCGATGCTGGCGGGCAAGCAGCTTTTCATCAGCGACAAGGATGGATACCCCGCCCGTCACCGGGTCACGATCGTGGAGGATCAGGCCAAGGTCCGGTTCTGTTTCCGTCGCAACGAGGTGGAGACGCGGTACTTTCCCCTGGTTTACCGCAACCAAAGCCGCCTGACGGTGAACCGCAGGGATGTGGCATTGATCGTGGAAAATCCGGCTTGGCTGCTGCTGGGCAATGAGATTTTCACCTTTGACCAACCGCTGGATGGCAAGAAGCTGATCCCGTTTTTCACGAAGCCGTACATCGTGGTGCCCAAGGCGACGGAGGACAAGTACTTCCGCTCGTTTGCCAAGCAGATCGTGGGGAACTACGAAGTCGATGCTGAGGGGCTGCGAATCTCTTATATCAAGCGTGATCCCAAGTTCCGCTTCAAGGTGGACGGCAGCGACAACAACATGGTCGCCATGGAGTTGCGTGTGCAGTACGGGAACTGGGAACTCAAGCCCGACCCCACGAAGGACGTGGAAGTCGAGGTCGAACAAAAGGGCAACGACTACATTTTCTATAAGATCATCCGCAACCCTGACGCCGAGCGCGATGTGGTGAACTATATGGAGCGGCTCAAGGGGGGCATCGGGTTGCTGGACATGGGCATGATGGGGCGCCAAGCCGGTCTCCAATGGCTCAGCGAAAATGTCAAGGAAATCGTGTCCAACGGCATCGAGGTGGTGCAGGATGGACAGGTGCAGCGCCTGACATTTGAGCGGCCGCAGGTGATCCTGGAACCGATTGGTGATCCCGACGCCAAGGGCTATGGCGCGATGGCTTGGAACTCCGTCAACGAGACCAATGACTGGCTGGACATCAAGGCGGTGGTGGACATCGCGGGATTCCGGATTCCGTTCCTGAAGTTCCGCAAGCATATCCTCCAAGGCAAGCGCGACTACATGCTCCCGAATGGGACGACTGCAATCCTGCCCGAGGAGTGGTTCACGGATTACCGTCACTTGCTGGAAATCGCCATCGAGAAGGATGATGAGACCCTGAGCATCCGCAGGTATCAGGCGGTGGTCTTGGAGATCAGTATGGAGAGCAACCTGGCGTACAGTGCCAAGGCGCGGAGCCTCGCCGGGATCAAGGAGGTGCCGGAAATGCCGCTGCCAACGGGCTTGCAAGCGGAACTTCGGAGCTACCAAAAGCAGGGCTACGACTGGCTGGGATTCCTCCGGGAAAACAACCTGGGCGGCATCCTCGCGGACGATATGGGCTTGGGCAAGACCTTGCAGACGTTGAGCCTCTTGCTGCGTGAAAAAGAGGAGGGTGCGACACAGCCTTCGTTGGTGGTGATGCCCACATCCTTGATTTACAATTGGTCGGCGGAGGCGAGGAAGTTTGCGCCTTCCATGCGGGTGCTGGCGCATACAGGCGGGCAGCGGATCACGGATGCGGCGGAGTTCTCGAAGTACGACCTGATCCTCACGACTTATGGGCTCGTGCGCTCCGATTTGGAGATGCTGTCGAGCTTTCCCTTCCACTACTTGATCTTGGACGAAAGCCAAATGATCAAGAACCCGAGCTCCAAGACGGCGCGGGCGGTGAAGGACCTCAAGGCGCGTTACAGGCTCTCCCTCACAGGTACCCCTGTGGAGAATACGTTGATGGACCTCTGGTCACAGATGAGCTTCCTGAATCCCGGATTGCTGGGCGGAGAGGGCTTTTTCCGGGACAAATACATCTATCCGATTGAAAAATTCCGGGACACGGTGCAGACGGACAGGCTGCGGCGCTTGATCCACCCCTTCATCCTGCGCCGGACCAAGTCGCAGGTGGCATTGGAACTGCCGGAAAAGATCGAACAGGTGCATTACTGCGAGATGTCGGAGACGCAAGCCGATCTGTACACCAAGACGAAAAATGCCCTGCGCAATTACCTCTGGGAAATCGAGGAAGGCGACTTGGGCAAGAAGAAA
>JAXLVK010000088.1:0-23937 GCA_046329055.1 Bacteroidia bacterium | reverse complement strand
TTTTGCGGGCAGCTCCTCCTCCAATGCCCAGGGCAAATACTACGACCGCGCCGGCTTCAACAGCCTCTCGCTTTTCACCCTCGGCACCCCTGCGGCCTCTCCCAACCTCACCATCACCGCAACCGTCCTCTCCGGCGGCGGCACCATCACCCCCTCAGGCACCGTCTCCGTCCTGCCGCTCAACAACCAATCCTTTGCCATCACGCCGGGCCCCTGCTCCGTGATCGACTCCGTGTTCGTGGATGGCCTGCACGTGGGTGCCGTGAGCAGCTACGACTTCAGCCACGTCTCCACCAACCACACCATCGATGTGAAGTTCCGCTCGACGGCAGTTCCAGCGTCCATCAGCATCACCGCCAACCCCGGCACCACCGTTTGCGCCGGCACCACCGTCACCTTCACCGCATCCCCCGTCAACGGCGGCACCGCCCCGCTTTTCCAATGGAAGAAAAATGGCACCAACGTCGGCACCAACAGCCTGACCTACACCGACTCGGGCTTGGCCAGTGGCGACATCATCACCTGCGAGTTGACCAGCAGCGACACCTGCGCCGCCCCTCCTACCGCCATCAGCAATGCCATCGTGATGACCGTGACGCCCTCGACAGTGCCCAGCATCACCATTGCCGTCCTCCCCAACGACACCCTCTGTCCCGGAACCGCCGCCTTCTTCACCGCCTCCTCCACCAACGCAGGCTCCTCCCCGACCTTCCAATGGACCCTCAACGGCAACGCCGTCGGCACGAACGCGCCCTCGTACTCCAATTCCGCCTTGGCGAATGGTGATATCGTAGCATGCCAGCTTGTCTCCAGCGATCCATGCGCCGTACCGCAATCCGCCATCAGCAACCCTATCCCGATGACCATGGCCGATGTGGTCAGCCCCACCGCCATCTGCCAAAACGCCACCATCGTTCTGAATGGCAGCACCGGAACCACCACCGCCACCGCCATCGACAACAACTCCACCGACAATTGCACCAATGCCGGATTGCTCAGTTTGTCGGTGAGTCCCAGCACCTTCAGCTGCACCAATTCCGGACCGAACCCGGTCACCCTCACCGTCACGGACCTCGCCGGGAACACCAGCACTTGCATAGGCATCGTGACCGTGGTTCCGCAGGCCATGTCGCTCAGCATCAGCAGCCCGAGCATCAGCTGCGGCTTCCAAGTCTCCTGCCCCGGCGCCAATGACGGAACCGCGACGGTCACCGCAGTTGGCGGCTGCCCCGGCTACACCTATTCTTGGAGCAATGGCAACAGCAGCCCGACCGCCACAGGGCTTGGAGCGGGCCTGCATTCTGTGACCGTGACCGATGTGAACAATACCTCGATCGTGACCACAGTGAACCTCACGGCCCCCAATCCCATCACCATTTTCTCCAGTACCACCAATACCTGCCCCGGTGATTCCACAGGCACGGTGGATCTCATGGCCTCCGGCGGCAATGACTGCTCCGCCTACACCTATAGTTGGAGCAACGGTGCCACGACTGAAGACCTGAATGCTGTCCCCGCGGGCACCTACACGGTCACGGTCACCGATGTGAACGGCTGCACCTCGACCAGCACAGTCACTGTCGGCTCATTTCCCATGCCCAATCCGGGCTTCACGGTCAGCGGCAACCTCCTCACCTCCAACCAGTCATGGCCCGCCTACCAATGGCTCCTGAACGGCACTCCCATTCCCGGTGCGAATGCCATGACCTACATCGCCACACAATCCGGCAACTACGCCCTCCAAGTCACCGACATCAACGGCTGCGCTGCGGTATCTGGCACGAATACTGTGACCGTCGTTGCCAGCGCGGACCCTTCGCAGGGATGGGCAGGCATCATTCTTTACCCCAATCCTGCGCGGGGAGAATTCAAGCTCCTTGTCTCGGAGCCCATCCCCCAATCCCTCACCGTGACCATCCACGACATGCTCGGCCGCGCGATTTTGCAGCGACAGTTTCCCTACCTGCTCCACGAAGCCAGTTTCGATGTCCAAGGCTTCGCCGCAGGCACCTATACGCTCCGCATTGTCACCCGCACTGGGCAGCAGAAAACATTCAAACTCGTGCTCCAATAGCGCATCGATCCAAGATTTAACGCCCTGAACTCCCCTGACCAATCCCACTCGAGCAGCCATTTTGGGGAATCAGGAAATCTCGCTAACTTCATGCAACAAAGTGACTTGCAACAATGTGTACCCATATCCTTCATTCGATTCGTTCCATTGTCCTGGTGCTGACCTTGATCGGGCTCGCGGCGTCCACAGCCTTGGCCCAGCGTCGATTCACGATGGCTCCTGAGCTTGGGTACGCCCTCTCCGACTTCCCAATGGTGTCCAAGCGGCAATCCGACCGATCCATTACGACGCACATTCGCATGCCCGGACTCAATCCCATCATCGGCGTGCAAACGAGGCTCTTGCTCAAGAAAAATGCCTGGCTTGGGGCCGGCCTTCAATTTCAAACTTCATCGACATCTTACCTGAGGGACGACCAATGGATGACCCAAGGAGACACGACCAATCTGGCCTACAGAGTTGTCTATCGCTATGCCAAAGTTTGCCTGCCACTGCAACTCGGTGTGCGGTTTGGCACGGAGAAATGTATGCTCTGGATGGCATTGGGATACCGGGCTGCCTACTTCTTGGGAGGACGGACACGGTGGTACAGCTTGGAAAGCCCGCACAGGGATCCCATCCGTACCGATCCCTACCCCAACACCTCTGGAGTCAAATTCAACCGCTACGTCCCGCAGATCACCATCGCACTGGGGGCTGACATCGAGCAGGTCTGGACCGTAGGCGCCATGGGAGCCATCGGAAACCTCCGTATCCCGCAGATGGTGCTCTACTTTGGGGACGTCCCTTTCTACCAAAACCGAGAAATCCTCCTCACCCTCAGTCGAAAACTCGTGGACCGTGACTTGTCCCGACATTGATCCACATTTTATCCAGCTGTCTTGGAAATCTTGACACCGGGCGACAATTTTGCAGCCGGAATTTGAATACCCCGCTCTTGGGTAGTCAGGCAAAGATTTCTAATAACAATAGTTCAATTGATGAAAAAGACAGTTTTGACCTTGTTCGCATTTGTGATGCCGCTGGCATTGGCATTTGCTCAGAACCTGAAACCGCTAGCAGACGGCACCTACGAAACCTCTGCGAATGACGTGACCGCGGACATCCCGCCCAAGCCCTACGCCGTGAAGGCCGAGGTGGACAACAGCTCGGAAGCCTCCTTCAGCCTCGCAATCTCCCGCCTGGGAAGCTGGCAGTCGTCGGTGAAATTTGGCCGCTTTGAAGGAAACGTCTTCGCTCCCATTGACAATCAAGGCATTTGGGTCACTCCCGCCAAAAGCTTCGTGGTGCTCTACCCGGGTGTGGTGATGGAGTATTACATCACCAAGGGCCTGGACAGCAAGCCTGAGATTGACCGTGTGATCGCAATCGCGCCCGACGGTGCCAAGTTCGGCGACCTCAAGAAATCCGCCAAAGGCCATGCAGAGGCTTTTGACTTCGTGGGAATGAACGCCAAGCTCGAAAAGGCCAACGTCGCCGCCAAGGAAAAAGCTGCTGCTGACAAAGCCGCCAAGGAAGCCGCTGCTGCCAAGGCTGCCGAAGAAAAGCGCATCGCCGACGAAGCCCGCCGCGCTGCCGACGCCAAAGCCCGCGAAGAAGCGAACGCCAAGGCCGCCGCTGAAAAAGCTGCCCGCGACAAGGCTTACTCCGACCGCACCTCCGCCATCTCCAAGGCTGACTTCTGCACCGGCATCAACAAATATGCTGGCATGGTCCGCTCACGTTTCAGCACCCTCAAGGGCGAAATCCTCCCCGCAGACGACCTCTACGGAGATGCTGACACCACTTTCGCTTCCAAGGAAGTCCTGAACCTCTTCGACCTCGGCATCGTGCAGACCCGCCACAAGAGCGCCAACAATGCCACCGACCTGACCTTCTACATGGAGCTCAACTCCGTGAACGATGTCCACAGCCACTACGACCTCCTCCTTGCCCGTCTCAAGACCTGCATGACCGAAGCCAAAGGCTGGAAATCCATCCCTCACGACGGCAGCTTCACCTGGTACAGCGAAAAGGCCTGGGTCCGCCTCCACAAGAAGTTCAACAGCTACGACGACAACATTCCGGACAACTGCCTCGAACTCGAGATCACTCCGAAATATGGTAGTCGGGCCTTTACCGTTGCGAGCGCTTGAAGCGCTCGCAACGGTAAAGGCCCATCCACCAACGATAGATATAGAAAAAGGCTCCCGCAAGGGCCTTTTCTATCGCAATCCCTTGGGAGCGAAACCGCTGCGAGCGCTTAAAGCGCTCGCAGCGGTTTCGCCTATATGCTCGCGGTATCTATGGTTGCGAGCGCTCTGAGCGCTCGCAACCATAGATACCCTCGCTAGCTCCGCACCGAAGCCGGCATGCGCAGCCGACCCGTCTCATCGCAGTGGCTGTACCGCTCCAGGCAATTCTCGATCACAGCAGCCATCACATCGGAGAAGCCCAACTTGCCCTCCGCAAGGAAGGTGCTGCAAAACTCCGCGTTTTTGCCCAGGTGAGATTCCGGCGTCAACTCAATGATCTTGAAGGAGTTTGGCGCGAGCTTGCCATCGATGCGCATGTACTCGACCTTGTCCAGGTAGCGGAACACGCGACGGCAAGCTTCGAACAAGCCATCCCAAATCTCCGGCTTCACATTCCGCATCCCGAGGCTGTCCTCGGCCACGTATTTGTCGTCGAAAGCGTAGAGGTTGTGCTTGAGGAACTCCTCATCTTTCAGCACATACCGCTCGCCAGCAGCCCATTCGCGGATTTTGTCCCCATATCCGATCAGGCAAATGCTCACCTCGCGGCCGGAAACAAACTCCTCGGCCATGATCGGGCCACCAAATTCCAGCAGCAGCTCACGCGCCATTGCAGCCGCGCTCGCATAGTCCCGCACCAGGTTGCGCTGCGTGATGCCCAAGGACGATCCCTCAAACATCGGCTTGATCACCAAGGGCAGCGGCAGGCTTTCCATCTTGTGAAAGTCCGCCTCCGTGTTCAACGTCACCGACAGCGGCGCATCCAATCCCAGGTCCCGGGTCAGGAACTTGGTCATGTGCTTATCGTTGCAGAGGCTTTTGGCAAATGCATCACCCCCGATGTACTTCACGCCCGCAGCCTCACAAATCGCAGGATTGAGCGCATGCCGGTTCTTCGAATGGATCCCCTGCCAATACGGGAAGACCAAGTCATTCGCATGGCGGTGAATGTTGGAAATCAGTTCGGCGGGAGAGCGGTAGAGCACCACATCGTAGCCGGCGCCACGGATGCCTTCGGTGATCTCCTCCACGTAATACCGGTGGATGCGGTCAACTTGGCGATTGAGTGGGTTTGCCTCGCTTTCGTTAAAGTCGATGTCGTCGGCGACAAGGGCTATCTTCATGTATATCAGTGAATTGGAATATTTCTCAAAAGGACGGAAAGCCCGCAGGAGACAGCTCCCAAAGGCGAGCCAATAATGAGAAAAAGATTAGAAACCGACAATGGGGGAATGGAATTGTATTGAATGGTTGAGTCCGTGGCGTCCCGCCGCAGGGCTATCGAAAATGCCGCCTCCCGGCGGCCCAGATGAGTTGATTGGGTCGGGGGCCACCTACACAATGGCATCGCAGAGCATTGGGATCCAAAACCCAGCCGCCAGAGGCGGCATCCTAGATCGGCGTGCCCCGACTGTTCGGGGCCGCCTCAAGGCTGATCTCCCGCACCTCCCCCACTCCAAACCCCTTCACCGTCCACTTCCCCTGCCGCCACCGCACGAGCCGCAGTGTCGGATACCCCACCGCCGCCGTCATGCGCCTCACCTGCCGATTTTTGCCCTCCCTCAATGTGATGCTGATCCATGCATCCGGCACGGTCTGACGCACCCGTATGGGCGGTATCCGCTCCGGCAATTCCGGCGCAGGTTCCAACCTTCGCACCAGGGCCGGCTTGGTATAATACCGCTGCTTTTTCACTGTGATGTCCACCCCTCGCCGCAGCTTTTCCATCGCGCCCTCCGTCGGGATGCCCTCCACCTGCACATAATATTCCTTGTCCACCGATTCCCCTGTCAAGGCCGCGTTCATCTTCGGGTCATTGGTGAGCAGCAGCAGCCCCTCACTGTCCTCATCGAGTCGCCCGACTGGATAAACGTCCTTCGGAAAGTCATACAGCTCCCCCAATGTCCGCTTCGCGGGGTCATCGGTGCTGAATTGGCTCAGCATCCCGTAGGGCTTGTAGATGAGGAAATAGCGGTAGGCCATCGCGCAAGGGACTTTCCGCAAAGATGCGAGAACCGCCTTTCAGGCGCAATTCCAGACCGATCCTATTCGAGTTTCACAGGCTGGATGTCATTGAAGAGGGGCACCTTGATCGCCTCCATCTTCTGCCGGAAATTGGGCCATTGCACCTCCAGGAAATGATTGATGCGGGTGAGGGTGCGCCGCACGTCGGCCTCTAACAGGCTGATGGCGAGGTCCTCATTTCCTCCCGTGCCACTGTGGATGGGGTCGAGCATGGCTCCGACATTGTCAATGCGCTCGGAGAGTTGCACAGTGAGGTGCTCGAGCCCCTTTTGCTCCTCGGGGTCGAGGTAGATTTCCATCAGGGAGCGCATGGTGTCGCGGACTGCCTTGGCGGCGTTTTTGATGGAATCCCGACGGGTATCAGGCAGGCCCTCGGCTGCCTTTTCGAAGCGGTCGAGCATGTCACGAGCATCGCGCACACGTTCAAATGCAGATGTTCCTGCGCGGGCGACTTCCAAAAAGCGTTTGATCTTGGCCTCACGCGCTTGCAAGGCCACGGGATCGGGGGCAGGATGCCTTGGGTCGGGCAGGATGCGCACCGTCACACTGTCCTTCACCTTCTGGTGCGACGCGACCAACCGGTAGGTACCCGGTCCAACCAGAGGGCCACCCGGCACATCTCCGGGTCGGGGGAATTTTTGGTATTTGGCGGGATAGAATCCGTCGCGGTTCAGGTCCCAACGGAAGGAGAAAAATCCAGTGTCCGCCCGTACGACAAATGTTCGCAGGCTATCCCCCGCCAAGGTCAGGAGATGGATTTTCACCATGTTCTTCGCATTGGCTTCGCCAGTCGCGGCGGTACGGGCCACCCCCACAGGAGCAATCGCGGCATTGGGGTCATCGGCATCGGACTTCTTGCCCTTTTTGTCGCCTTCCTTGTCGGATTTGGTTGCGTCGGCTTCCTTCGAGTCCGGCTTGGTCGCAGGCGGGAGGCCGGGCATCCTCAAATAAAGCTGAATTCGGGCCCCGCGATTCAGGTTTTCCCCGATGAAATCATTGGCGCCTGTGTAGCGGTATCCGTCCATGGAATGGAATTCCGCTGCGATGTGGTCCAAGACAGGCAGGAGGAACATGTCCTTGTCCCAGAGGGCTTTCCCTTGAGTCGCCAGAGTGCGCAGGGGTCGGATGTCGTCGAAGATCCAGATCGCCCTGCCAAATGTCCCCACGATCAGGTCATGGGTCTGCGGATGGATTTTCATCTCATTCACAGGGACTGAGGGAAATTCGCGGTCCCATTTGGTCCAGTTCGCCCCGGCATCCACGGTGAAATACAATCCACGGTCCGTCCCGAGGAACATCAGTTTCTCCTCCACGGGATCCTGCACGATGGACAGGCAATGCCCAGGCACGGACTCCTCGTCCACCAAGCGGCGCCAGGAATTGCCATGGTCGCGGGTATGATAGACGTAGGGTTCCCAATTGTTGCGGCGGTAGTCATTCAGGACCACGAAGGCCTCCCCGGGATGGTGCTTGCCGATCTCAATCTGGGCGATCCAAGCTCCCTTGGGCGCGCCGGGCAGGCGATCGGCCACGTTTTTCCAGGTCTTGCCACCGTCCTGCGTGACTTGCAGGTTGCCGTCATCCGTGCCCACCCAGACCAATCCCGCTTCCAGCGGACTGGGCGAAATGGCGATGATGGTGGTGAAGTTTTCCGCTGCGGTCGCGTCCATGGTGAGGCCGCCGCTTTTCTTTTGCTTCTGCTTGGTGGTGTCGTTGGTGGTGAGGTCCGGGGAAATGATCTCCCAACTCCGCCCTGCGTCCGTGCTGTGGTGCAGGAATTGGCTGCCGAAATAGAGGCCGTTGTTGTTGAAGGGATCGAGCGCCAAGCCTGCATTCCAGTTGAAGCGGAGGAAGACATCCTGCGGATGCACCGGACGGATGTCCACACTCTCCCCGCTGAAGCGGTTGATGCGCCGCAGGTAGCCGCTCTGTGACATCGCATAGACGGTACCCCGTTCTCCCCGCTTGGGCAGGACATCGAAGCCATCGCCAAACATCACCTCCCGCCAATAGTGGTTCCGGATGCCGCCCTCGGCCCATACGGAAGAGGGCCCGACATAGCTGCCATTGTCCTGCATGCCGCCCATGACATTGTAGGGAACATCATCGTCGAACTCGACATGGTAGAACTGCCCGAGTGGCAGGTTGTCCACCACCGACCATGTGCGGCCGCGGTCCCGCGAGATGGTCAAACCGCCATCGTTGCCATCGATCAGTACCTTGGGATTCAGCGGATTGATGAAAAAGGCATGGTGATCGGGGTGGACGGCATTGAAATCTGCAATCTGTGACCAGGTCCGGCCCCCGTCCTCGCTCATGGAAACCGCCGTCCAGAGGTTGTAAATCCGGTTTTCGTTTTCGGGATCCACGTAAATCTCCGAATAATAGAAGGGCCGGTTGCCGATGTCCTTCTCAGCCCGCTTTTTCCATGTGAATCCCCCGTCATTGGAGCAGTAAAAGGCATTGACCTTGGCCTCGATCAGGGCATAGACGGTGCTGGGATTGGACGGGGCAAATGCGAGTCCCATACGCCCGAGCTGCCCGGCAGGCAGGCCGTTTTTCTCCGTCTGCTTGGTCCAGGTCTTCCCACCATCCAAGGTCATGTAAAGGCCCGATCCCTTGCCGCCAGATGTGAAAAACCAAGGCTCCCGGTGGTATTCCCACATCGCCGCGAGGAGCTTGTTCGGATTGGTGGGGTCCATCACGAGGTCGGCGCAGCCCGTGGTATCGTTCACATGCAGCACCTTGTCCCAATGCGCCCCGCCGTCGGTGGTCCTGAACACGCCCCGATCGGGATTGGGCCCCCAAGCAGAACCCATCGCAGCCGCATAGACCACGTTTTCATCCCGAGGATCCACCACGATGCGGTGAATCGCCTTGGTCTTTTCCAGTCCCATGCACTGCCATGTGCGCCCTGCGTCCAAGCTCCGGAAGATGCCCGCCCCACTGTTTTGAGAGTTGCGGGGATTGCCCTCCCCGGTTCCTGCCCATACCACCTGCGGATTCCCGGGCGCCACTGCCACCGCCCCGATGCTTTGGACCGGCTGTTGGTCGAAAATGGGTCGCCAACTGATGCCGCCATTCTCGCTTTTCCAGAGTCCCCCGCTCGCCGCACCCACATAAAGGATGTCCGGGTTGCCGGGCTGTCCAGCGATCGCAGTTACCCTGCCGCTCATCCCAGCCGGACCTACACAACGCGGCCTGAGGCTGCTAAACTTGCTCAAATCAATGCTTTGCGCATGCAAAGCCGGGAGCATCGCCAGGCTCAGCACCCAACCGAAGCAGAAAATGGTCCATCGCCATGGCCGGGCGGAAGCGGGGAATGCGGGTGAATTCGATCTCATTTCAATTGGAAAGATAATGCAGGGACTTCCTCCTTGCAACCTACGTGAACACGCCGCCAAGCCGACATGGGGGATGAAATTTTCGCAACAAGTTTCCCCTTTTAACCCATCCTCCCTAACTTTCGCATGATTTCGGGTGAAATGTTCATGCATTCCATCTGAAATCCCATGCCAGGGGTGGCCCCGTAAACACACTCTGTCATGTGACATGCTGGAAACCAATTATCTGAATCAAAGAGAAATGCCTTCTATTCCTTCTATCGCACGAGATATGCGTTTCATTGGCCGGGAGGTCGGCCATATCTTGACGGCTGTGGGGCGGCCGTTTGACGATCACCTGTTTGTGGACATGGAGCCGGGGCACCTTTCAGGGGCAGCCTTTCACTACGAGGGCGATGGTTGGCTGTACATCTACATCGACGAGAGCACGCAACAACCTGCCTACAATGCCGAGCGCAAGTGGAGCTTGGAGAAGTTCAAGGATGAGGCCGCTGTGAGCCTGGAGTGGGAGGAGGACTGATCAGTCTCCGTGATAAAGCTTGGGGCGGCGCTGGATCGACCGCACAATGAGGTAAACGCAGGTCATGGCGCACAGGATCAGTCCCGCTGTCTGATTCACGAGGAGCAATCCCATCGGGGAATCGAGGTTGGCACCCCATCCGATCAGGGAATCGGGCCACAGCAGCACTGTACCGGCGAGAGCAGCGAGCAAGGGGATGAAGCCGAAAGCAACAGGGATGCGGCGGAGGAGGTTCATCACCACGAGGGCAAGCAGCAGGCCATAGACCAGCATCCATGACACCGGATCGGAGTCATTGATCTGCAGGATGGCAAACACCGTGAATACAATTGCCAACACAATCCCTATTACCGCGTGGACACCTCGTTCCATTTTGCAAAGTTAGCGGGCTACCCAATGGCAAAACAAACCCATGCCCGGTACTTCCCCACATTTGTTCCACGGCAGGCCGCTGGACTGTGGATTTCCCTATTTTTCAACCATGAAATGGAAGTTGCTCCTCCTCGCCGCACTGGGATTCCTCGCAGGTTGCTCTGGTAACGACCCCGGCAAACCCGCCGAATCTGGGCCTCCTGATGGCAAGGCGCTCATGACGCAGTACTGCGGGGGCTGCCACAGCCTGCCCTCCCCGACCGACCTGGACCAGAAGACCTGGAAAAACCAGATCCTCGTGCGCATGGGGGCCTACATGGGCATCTACAACGACAATCAGCGCTATTATGACACAGTCCCGGAAAAGTGGTTGGAACCGGGCGTGGGAGGTCAGCGTGTGATGGAGGCCGGCATTTACCCGAGCAAGCCCCTGCTCACCCGACCCGAATGGGAGGCGCTCCGCGACTACATCCTCGCCAATGCGCCCACTGCCACCGTCGGAGCCCCGGGGATGCTGCCGATCGACCAAAACATCCCCACCTTCAAGGCCCGCATCCTGCACCCCGACCCAACCTTGCAACCGCTGGTAACGGCTGTCTCCATCGATGAAAGCGAGGGCACCATGTTGGCGGCATTTTTCCAGCAAAACCTGCTGTCCATGAATCCCTCCGGCAAGGTCCTCAAGAGCGTCGAGGGACTCTACGGTCCGGTGTTCCTAGATCGCAACGAAACCGGCTTGAGCATGGCGGAGATTGGCAGCATGAAGGGCAGTGACCATCCCAAGGGCAGCGTGGTTTCCGCCCCAGGCATCACCGGGCTCACTGGCAAATCCGGCAAATTTCGCTTCGATTCCCTGATGCGCCCTGTCATGGTGAAATGGGCCGACCTCGATGCAGACCAAGACCTCGACGCCGTGATCGCCGAGTTTGGCTACCACCTCGGGCAGCTCACTTGGCGGGAAAATGCGGGAGCCGACGGCTTCAAGACCCATGTCCTCGACGGCGACGATGGCACCCTTTCCATCCATGTCGGTGATTTCAATGGCGACGGCATCCCGGACATCCTGAGCCTCCACGCGAATGCGGACGAGCGGGTGGACCTGCACATCGGCAAGGGAAAGGGCGAGTTTGAGCGCAAGCGCCTCTTCCGTTTCAACCCGACCTACGGCTGCACGGCCATGGAGGTGACCGACTGGAACGGCGATGGCAAGCTGGATTTCCTCGTCGCCAATGGCGACAATGGCGACTATCCCCCGATCCTCAAACCCAACAACGGCATCCGCCTCTACCTCAACCAAGGCGGCGCGGAATTCAAGGAGGCATTTTACCTGCCCTTCAATGGTGCCTATGGTCTGCGGGTGCGGGACTTCAATTTGGATGGCAACCCGGACATCGCGGCGGTGGCATTTTACCCGGATTACAAGTCACGGCCAGAGGAGGCGTTCATCTATTTCGTGAATCAGGGGCAGGATCGGTTCAAAGCGTTTACCTTCCCAGAGGTGGGGCTTGGGCGGTGGATGGTAATGGATGCGGGGGATGTCGATCGGGACGGGGACGAAGACATCCTGCTCGGCGCATTCGATGTGAAAAGCGATGATTGCAGCGAGGAGACCTACAACCACTGGATCAAGGAGGACGTGCCGCTGATCCTGCTGGAGAATCTGGTGAAGTGAAGTTGCGGGTAGCGTTGCGAGCGCTTTGAGCGCTCGCAACGCTACCCGCAACGATTACACCACCAAATTTCCCTAAATTGCATCCAATCAATCAGAGTAATGAAAAGGAAAGCCGTTGTCCTCTTGGCCATGTTGGTCCAATCCATTTGTGTGATGAGTCAGACTTGGCTCGCACTGCCCATGGCGGATGCCTACGTGGACATTGGGAGCGTGGATGTATTTGGCAATCAACTCACTGTGGAATGCCAATACACCTCGACGAGTCCTGCCTCCGTGGACTTGGTGTCTAAGCACTCCGCTCCCGGCGATGTGAATTACCTGCTAAGGCAGACCCATGCGGAATTAACCACGAGCTCCGGCTTCATCTCCACGCCATCCACCTGCCCGCCCGACCAAAACACCTGCCGCCACGCCGCCATGGTCTATGACGGCACCACGCTCAAGTTCTACCTCAATGGCCAACTCAACGGCCAAGTCCTCATGAACGGCAACATGGCGATCAACGGCTGGGAAACCCTCATCGGCAACTATGGCTGCTGCTTCGCCGGGGAGCAATTTTTCGGATTCATCGACGAGGTCAGGATTTGGAACGTGCCACGCACACAGACCCAGATCCAGACCTTCATGTTCACACAATTGCCGACGCCGACCCTGCAAACGGGCTTGCTCGCCTGCTACACCTTCAATTCGCTGACGAACTTGCAAGGCAACGCGGCCTTCGACGGCTTCATGGCCGGACCTGGCATCAGCCTCAGCAACAACAATCCATTTTGCGTCGGGCCCACCCCCGTTTGTGCTGTGCTGGGAGAACAATTCGATCGCTTCACCTTTGTCGAAGAATTGGCTGGTTTGCGCTTTGACTGGGAATGGCGGGGTGAAAACCCCCAAAAGTTCCTGCTGGAAGCAGGTGCGGAAGTGGACCGCATGGCCATCGTTCAAGAGATCGCCGCCGGGGAACGGGATTATCAGCTCCGCCCTGCGCCGACCCAGCCAACATGGTACCGCCTCGCAGCCATGGATGCTGACGGCGCCGTGGTCCGCAGCAATGCCGTGCAATATGTCCCCAAGGTGGAGGAAGCCTTGGAATTGCTGGCGATTGGCGGCCACGCACTTGTAAAGCCCTGCACGCCCGATGACGGTGACTTGGAAGGTGATGGACCTCGCCGGGAGGGAAATGCAGAGTGGCGAGACCGCAGGCGGGACATCGTTTGAGATCACGCCGCCCGGTTCCGGGCTCTGGATCGTGGAGGCACGTGCTGACGGGCAGCGGAAGACGGTGCGGGTGATGAAGTAAATCGTTGCGAGCGCTTCGGGCGCTCGCAACGATTTACTTCCACCACCAACACGATTTACTTCCACCACCAACACGATTTACTTCCACCACCAAAGCGATCTATTTCCATCACCGAAATGCGCAAGTTCACTCCAATGTCAGGCGACTATCCAGCTCCACCTGATGCGCCTCATGACAACGAATGAAATTCTCTCTGCCCCCGTACCACTCAAGGACTTCAGCCCTCTTCAGCATCGTAGGCTTGTCACTCAATATGGAAGGGTAGGAAGTCCATTCATATTCCCTGAAATCGGCAACCAGTCCATGGTGCTGTGGGTTGCCGTGGATGTATTGGACAATCCGCAAGATATCCTCCATCGTTTCCAGCCGGACCCGCTTGAAGGTCTTTTGGAACAATGAGCCCACCCGAACCTTCTCTTTGTTGTAGGCCATGGCATAGGTTTGGAGAAAGACTTGCATTTTATGATGCACAAGATATACCGCCTCTTCGTTTTCCGGGATTTCAGGTTTCACTTGCACCAGAAAATGGTAATGGTTACCCAAAAGTGCGTAGGCATAGAAGTTCATCACATCACTCAAGTGCTCCTTGGCCCTGTTGAGAAAGTACCTGCGGTTGCGCACAGAGGATAACATTCCCTCCTTGCCGATCGAACGACCATATAGATGAAAAAATCCTCCAGACACGAGCTTAGTAGTGTAATGGGATGCTTGCGACATAAACGATAGATTATAAAGCAAATATCCCCAATTATTAGCAGCAATGCAATAGATGTTGGGAAATCTGTTTGGGAAGCGTCATCGCTGCGAGCGCTTAGAGCGCTCGCAGCGATGAACGCTCATCAATCCCGCACAACCTTCCCGGTAAACACCTTGCCGCCGACGCTTACGCGGTAGGCGTAAACTCCGGGTGCGAACTGCTCGGTGCTGAGTTCCATTTCCGAGGGCTGCTGATTCGCTTCCCATTTTTCGTTGAAAATCAACCGCCCTTGTAGGTCAAACACTTCCACGCCGCCCTCTTGTGCAGCGAGGCTACCGAACTTCACTGTCACGGCATCACGGAAGGGATTCGGGAAGAAAATGGGGGCCAATGCATCCGCCAAATTTCCTGGGCGAACCTCGACCACGCGGTGGAAATGGCTCGTGCCATTGTTGTCCAGCTGACGGAGTCGGTAGTAATTGATGGCATCGCGGGAATATTGCGGATCGCTCAGGGAGTACGCGCCATTGCCTTGGATATCAGCGGCACTGGGCAGGAATCCGATGTCCGCGAACTGAGCATCCCGGCCATCGATCAGGCGCTGCACATAGAAGCCTGCATTGCCTTCCTCGGCCTGCGTATGCCAATCAAGCTGCACGAAACCATCCATTTCGGTGGCGGTGAAATTCACCATTTCGATGGGCAGGATGCAGCCGTTCAGGTCGCCCGTGAGCAGCAAATCCAGGTTGCAATGTTGCCCCGCGAAGCCATCAATCATGACATAATAGGTCTGCGATGGCTGCAAGAGCGGGGCGATATTGATCGGTGCGGAGGCGAGCATCTTGTCCGCGCAATACACCGGGGAGCCCCATGATGCACCCGTTTGACAGGTAGAGACTTGATAGATGGCAA
The DNA here is from genome assembly GCA_046329055.1 of Bacteroidia bacterium. Taxonomy (GTDB): domain Bacteria; phylum Bacteroidota; class Bacteroidia; order J057; family JADKCL01; genus JADKCL01. Next base: position 8,793 of record JAXLVK010000088.1, on the reverse strand, counting down.
TCTGCGCGCCGTTGCCGCCGGGGATGGAGTTTTGGCAGGAAATGTTCTGGAGCAGCATGTCAATCTGCGAATTGGGGCAGATGGTGCTGGGGGTCGAGAACTTGTACCAAATGGTGTTTTCGAGGCGGGTGATGGCATTGGCACCATTGCATTGGGGCAGGCTCAGGAGCTGGATATTGAGGTTGGGATCCTCGGTGGTGGGCTTTCCGGTGGCGATGGTCGTGCTGCCTGCGAAGGGGATGCCGGAGACATTGATGAGCATGGCGGAGCTGCAATCGTTGCTGCCGTAATTGCGCCGGGCGACGCCGGAGGTGATCGTTGCTGCCCATCCGCTTGCGACCGTGCCGCCGTCGCTGTAAAACTCAAATGTCAGGCAGCCCGAAGCATTGGCGACCGTGGCCTTGATGGTTTGCAGGTCATTCTGATTCAGGCTATTGCCTGTATAGGTGGCGATCAGGCGGGACGCGGTGCTGTTGCCGTCATAGACATGGAGGTAATCGTAGTTTTGCTCCAATCCCACCGCCCCGAAGATGGCGTGGATCACCTGACCCGCACTCAATGCCGCAGGAGTCGGACAATAGGTCACCACGTAGGATTCATTGTTCGCATAGTTTCCGCCTGCTCCGCCTGTGTCGTAAAACGTCAGCTGACTGCTGCTGCTCGCATATTGTGTGGGCTGCACAGTCGGGCGATTGGCGCAGCGCAATGTAGCCTTGAAGCCTGTGGCCGTGCTGCTTGCGTCTGAATGCAAGCGGGTTGTGAGGCAGCGGTCGGAGGAAATGACGGTACCCGGCTGCGGATAGCTCGAGGTCGTGCCGGTGTAGAGCGCCTTGACCCGCGCCGAGGTGTCCGGACCGTCCCATATCCAAAGGTAGTCATTGCCCACCGTGCTGGAGACGAGGTCGAGCTGAATCGGCGGGGTGAGCATGTCAAATGTCAGCCTGACGGACTTGTTGGGGTCGCTTGCGCAGAAGGTCATGGTGTTCCGCTCATTGTTCAGGTAAGCGCCGCCCGTCCCAGCATCGCTGTCATAGAAAATGTGCCTCGGCAGGTTGCAATCGATCAATCCCGCATAGTTCTGATTCAGGCGAATGGTGTCCCCATACGTCGGCATCCCATCGCAATACCACCGCAGTTGGTAGCCGCTCGCAATCGTCGCTCCATCCGTGGTGAACTTGAAGGTCATGGAGTTCCCGGTACTGGTCGCGATGGGCGGAATCGTGGTGCCGGAGTACTGCCCGATCAATGGCGAGGCCGTGCTGGGCCCGTCGTAGATATAGACGTAGTCGTAATTCAGCTCCAGGTTGAAGGCCAGGAATTGCGCCTTGATATGCTCACCATTCGGGGAGGTGACGGTGAATTTGTAGTTCTCATTGTTGGCATAGTTGCCCATCGGGCCGCCTGTGTCGTAGAGGGTGTCGGAGCAGACATCGGGGCCACAGTCGGAAAATTTCTGGATGATCAGGTTCCACAAGTCCTGGTAACCATCATCGTAGCCCAATGCCCAGATGCCCATGCCGCCCAAGTTTTTGGTGCGGATCATGTCCATTTTCTCTGCCATGCTCTTCACGTCCTCGCCCCAACATTGCCGCCACAGGCCCGCGCTTTGGTAGATCCATGCTGGGGTTTGGCTATGGGTATCAAAGGTTTTCGGCTGTATGCCCTCGTAATTGCTGCGCATGTAATTGTACAGCCGGGCTGCGATATGCCCATTGTTCGTGCTGGGATAGGTGCTCGCGGCGGTGTTCCATTCCTCCCCGTAATACGGCAAGCCGATCAGCAGCTTGGAAGGCGTAACTCCCTGACCCAGATAATAATTCGCGGACTTCGTAAGGTTGTAGGGCGCCCATAAGGTCCCACTGTAGAGCGGCGAATTCGGCCCCGCAGTCGCACTGCCCGAATAGTAATAGTCGTAGCCCATGATGATGAACTGATCCACGTAGGGATCTAGGGCCGGGATATTGAAGACATTGCTCCAATCCACGGCATACAAGGCCATGGAAATGCTCGCTGTCGGGATCGCGGTCTTCACCTGATTGCTCAGGTTTTGCATGAAGGCCGTGAAATTGTTGCGTTGCGCGGCGGGCAAGCCCTCGAAGTCAATGTTCACCCCGTCGGCATTGCGGTAGTTCAGCAGGGAAATGATCGAGTCGATGAAAACCTGCTTGGCGGTGGCATTGGTGAGGAATGTGCTGAGGTTGGTCGAGCCAAAGAGCGTCGCGCAAAGTTCGACCCGGCAACCTGCGGCATGGGCGAGGGGGATACTGTTCGTCGTTCGCCAGCTGTGGATCGAGGTGTAACCTCCGGTATTGGGATTGACCTCGTAGCTGAAGTAGCAAAAGGTGCTGAGTTTGGAGAAGTCATACCCGGTATAGCTCGTTCCCATCCAGTAGGGATACCATCCATAGACGCTCTTGGTGAGGTTGCAGGCATTGACATCCTCCGGCGCGGTGCGGGGTTGAACGCCATTGTACCTGTCCCAATCCGCCTCCGAATCCAGGCCCAGGTGTTGATAAAACTCCGTCTGCCGCTGATGCACGCCGGGGTGCTGAGCGAGAGACTGAGCCAAAACGGTCCCCAGCACGAGGAGACAAGACACGATGGATGCTGCAATGCGACGCAGATACATGGGTTTCAGGATAATGAAGGACACCTACTAAGGCAATTTAGGGAAATTTTGGGGAATGGGTTGTGGGGTGACATAAGGCGACAGGGCAATCGGGTAATCCTTGTTTCTTGGAATGCTTTTACGCCCCGAAGCGCGCCTTTTGGTGCCATGATGTTGCAGAGGCGGCCCGTTCCGGGCGCTTGGACAACCCACCGCATATAGCTGTGAGCTGCCGCTCACAGCTATAAGGAGTCGGCACCTTCGGTGCGAAACCTTGGGGCTTGCAGCAGGTGAGGCCTCCAACGAGAGAATCATGCGCGATCACGGAGCTTGTCCTGATCGGCGTTTACTGAGCGCCCGGAACGGCCCCCCCCTCAGTAGCACGGCGTGGTAGCGTCGTGCTACAGCGGCGAATGCATCAGCGCGCCCGGAACGGGCCGCCTCTGATGCCAATGAATCGAAAATAAAACCCGTTCGAGGCAAATGAACAGCCTCCCATTTGAGGACATGGGCTGCTGCTCCAAGCCCCCAAAACGGGATGCCGCAAAATGGAGTCAACGTCAACCATAGCGTTACATTCTGATTTCCAAAACAAATGCATTTGCAACCAATCCCTACACATACCGCGATTCCAGCCAATGTAGGGGGTATCGATTGCCTCCATGAAGGGTATCGATTGCCATGGTCTGAGGTATCCAACCGAACCCCTTCACCGTGGCGAAGCCACCCCTTCACCATGTCGAAACCACCCACTCACCGTGGCGAAAGCACCCCCTCACCAAGGCAGCTTATTCTCTCACCAAGGCGATGTCACCCTCTCAGGGAGGCGAAGCCATCCTCCCACCTAGTTAGCGTCACCCCTGCAGGGAGACATTGGCAAGCCCGCACCTTGACAGCCTCACCCTGCGACCAAGGCCGTGTCACCCTCGCGGGGAGACTACGCCATATCCTCATGAAGCGGCAGTCAGCCCCGCACCATGGATGCTTCAACCCATCACCATGGATGCCTCAACCTCACACCATGGCCAAGCCATACTCACATGAAGACCTCCGCATACTGAGGTGGAGATGATGCCTCCATCTAGGCTTGGGCGAAGCTTCCAATGGCCATATTCATCGAAAATGGAGGCCCTCTTCGCGCTGCATGGCATTCCAAATTCACTGCCTTCCATCCAATGACCACTACCGTCAGGTGGCTTACAGTTCTGGCATTCTGCTGAGCAAACTCAGCGGATAGATGGAACAGGAAATCCCATTCCTCCCTATCTTTACCTCTAAGGAATTCACGAGACGACGAAATGAAAACATCCAAGGGCCTCCTGCTCCTCCTTGCCGTCCTGACTGCGAGCCTCTTTGCTGCATGCACCAAGAGGGCCTCGATGGCAGCGGCATCATCAACGGAATTGCAGCCCACCACGGCGCACCCATTGCAGGGACCACGGTCTATGTCAAGTTCGGAGCCAAGGAATTGCCAGGGACCAATCCCACCGACTTTGACGCGTCGGTCACCGCCAACGGCGCAGGGGAGTTCCAATTTGACGATGTCCAGAAGGGCAATTATTACATCTACGGCATCGGCTATGACTCTACCATCAGCCAAGTGGTGAGTGGGGGCCGCTCCGTCAAGCTCGCCAAGGGCGGAACCGTCACCGTGGAATTGGCTGTGACTGAGCAATGATGGCATTGAACTGCATGATGAAGCGACTCTCCTACCTCCTCTTGCTCCCGCTCCTCCTCCTCACAGGCTGTGCTTGGGACGATCTGGGCGATGAAAACAGTGGCTACCCTGCAGAAATTGGGGAGATCCTGATCCATCGCTGCGCGACGAGCGGCTGCCATACGAGCACAAGCGCTGAGGCAGCGGCAGGATTGAACTTGGAGACCTGGCAATCGCTCTACCACGGCAGCAACGGCGGCTCAGCGGTGATCCCTTATAGCCCGGACCAAAGCTACCTCCTCTTTGCCACGAATACCGATAGCAGCAACGGCGACCCCGTCCTCAAGCCCACCATGCCCATCGGCGGCCTGCAACTGAGCACTGACGAATATGCCAGGCTGCGCAATTGGATTTTGGAAGGCGGTAGCAATGCCAAGGGAGAGGAGCGTTTCCCCCCAGTTTCCAGCCGCCGCAAATGGTATGTCATCAACCAAGGCTGCGATGTGGTTGCTGTGATGGACGCCGAGTCCCGCCAAATCATGAAATATGTTCGCGTGGGGCAATCTACCGCCAACGAAAGTCCGCATTACATTCGCGTGAGCAAGGATGGCTTGCATTGGTACGTGGTCTTCCTGCGGATCAATCCCTATATCGAGATCTACAGCACGCTGACGGACGAAAAAGTCGGGCAAATCCAAATCGGCAATGGCAGTTGGAACACCATGAACTTCTCTGCCGATGGGAAATTTGCGGTTGCGGTCTCCTATGTGCTTCCCGATTCCTCAGGCACGAGCCAAATGGTCCTGGTGAACTTGCAAACCGAGGCGGTAACGCCCGTGAACTTTGGCCCGAAGGTGCATGGCAGCGCCGCCCATCCTATGATGCGTCGCTTTTACATCACCGAGCAAGAGGGTGACGGCCTTTGGTACCTGGATTATGACAGCACGGGCGCCATCCAAGGTTATGACCACATCGACCTCGTGCGCGGTGTCCCTCCCCACAATGGCGCGGCGCGGCTCGGTCCACACGAAGTCTATTTCATCCCCGACGGCAGCAAATACTTTGTCACCTGCCAATACGCGAACGAGGTACGCATCTACCGCACGAGCGACGACCAATTGCTTTCGGTGATCAATGTCGGCAACCAACCTGTGGAGTTTGGCATTGCTCCCTCGAAACACCTCATCTTCGTGACGGTCATGGAGGATCAGACCACCTTCGGAGCGGACCGCCGCAAGGTAGGTTCCGTCGCCATCATCGATTACAATACCAACACCCTCGTCAAGTCGCTCTACACTGGCTATCAGCCCCATGGCATCGTCGTGGATGAGCAGAGCAACATGGCGATCGTCGCCCACCGCAACATCAGCACCGACGGCCCCGCCCCGCACCACAGCAGCAACTGCGGCGGCCGCAATGGCTACCTGCGGGGCATTGATTTGAATACGCTGGAGCTCGTACCCGATTTCAAGACGGAGATGGTGACGGACCCGTATTCGATTGCGGTGAAGCACTGAGGGGGTGGGAAATATGCAATTGAGTGATGGTGTTTCCGTAGGGGTTCAGAATTCTGACCCCCTACGGAAACACGAGCCAGATACGGTGTACAGCCAAACCCCATGGGGACGTTGGAATCCCGATATAGCGAGGAGGTGTACGGTATCCGTAGGGGTTCAGGATTCTGAACCCCTACGGATACAACGACAACCGACAATGGGATGGCATGAGGTGGCTGATAGATTGACATGGCGGGATATACATGAAACATCAATCGTTCCTCCTTGAAAACCATTGATGGCCGTGGGCAGCGACGAAGATTGAGTTGCCCATTTTCAATTGCTAGTTCTTGATCAGCTTGATGTATTCCACCCTGTCTCGGACGCGCACTTGCACCAAGTACACGCCTGCGGGCAGCATCGACACCTCTACCGGGGAATCCCCCGTGCGCCAGGTCCGCTCGGGAACCACAACCCGCCCAGCGATGTCCAGCACTGAGACCTTTCCAGATTGCATTGTCCCATCTCCGAAAGCAATCGAAAACCCATCCGATGCCGGATTAGGATACGCCGAAATCCGGGCTGCATCCAGCTCTACTGCCTCCACTCGCCCCACGGGTTGCGACACACAGATGTCCACCGAGTCGCCGCCGATCCATTCAGCGATGCCATTGTAGGGATCAGCATGCGTGGTGTAGTTGGTCGTGATGTAAATATGCCCATTCAGTCCCGCGATGTCCCGCGGAAAGATATCATCTCCGCCAAATGAGCAGAAATCCTGTCCATCATAATGCGCCAATTCGTAAGGTCCTTGCCAGGTGCTGCCATTCCAGACCCGATGGGTGCCCAAGATATAGAGCTTGCCATCAATCAGTTGCATGTCACGCACCTGATTCGAATACTGCACCAAGGGAAACGGGTCGTACCAGCTGGTTCCGTCCCATGCGGTCAGATAGCTCGATGCATTTCCGGAACTTGAGTCAAATTCCCCTCCGACGAAAAGCTGTCCTTGGAAAGCCTGTAATTTGTTCACCCAGGAATCCCCCAAGATGCCATTCCCCAATGGATTCCAGCTCGAGCCATCCCATGTGGCCACTTCAGAAATGCCATTTGAAGTCGAGAAATTACCTCCGAAATAGTGCCTTCCCTGGTAATAGGTGCAACTTTGAATCCACCAACCAGGATCAGTGTAGGCTAGCGAATCGCCAAATGACTCCCAAGTATCAACCCCATTCCAGCGGAGAATCCTTCCTACCTTGGTTCCGTTGAGTTCATTGACAATGCCCATCGCCAACAGCTCTCCATTGACAACTTCATACCAGCCCCCAGAATTTGTACGGCAGGTGGTGTCCCATGTCAACCCATCCCAACGAATGAAGTATTGATAGGTCGAAGAACCCTGAAATCGGAATGCTCCCGCCGCAAAGACATCACCCCCGAACTTGGCAACCGAGATCACAGTAGCATAGGCGAATGGGCAAAGCGTGTCTTGCGGCTCCGTTCCTACCTTGTTCCAATTGGCGCCATTCCACGAAGCCAAATTGCAAGCCTTCAGCGCCCCCGCCGAATCGAAGTCACCTCCTACGTACAGCAACCCGGTCGCACTGTCCGGAAACAAGGAATACGCCGCGTCGTTGAGACCGCCACCGACCGTCTGCCAGAGTTGCCCCAGCAAATGCATCGGCGCGAAGACCGTCAAAGCAATTGCCAGTAAATAGTTCCTCATCGTGACAAACACCTAAGGTGATCAACCCGACCATTCGTACCGTAAATCTAGTAAATGGAGGGCAGCTTTGGGCATGCATTGGCGGATGGATATGGTCTGAATCAGAATTCGGCAATCTTGAAATCGCGCAAGCAAATCGCTGATAAAGAAGAATAGCTAGGCGCTTTGGTTCTGGAATTCGGCGAATTGTTGAATTACTCACGATCTCATTTTTTCAGCGGTGTTCGTGATGGGCTTCGCAGTTCTGATCACGACATCCTACCGCTTGATCAGCTTGATGTACTCCACCTGCCCCCGCCTGGTTCCTGAAGTTGTCGTAGGACGCACCTCCTCCACATACACCCCAGCAGGTAGCATCGAAATGTCCACAGGCTCATCCCCCAGCGCCCACGGGCGCAGCCCCATCACCTCCCGACCCGCGGCATCGTACACCGCCATCTCACAACTCGTCGCGCTATCCGGCAACTGAGGCGAGAAATACCGATCCGGCGGATTGGGGTACAAGACCGTGCTGCCGCCCCCTGAGACCAGATATTCCACGGGCAAGGGATTGTGGTGGCAGATGTCCGTGGATTCTCCGCCGATCCATTTGCCGATGTATTTCACCGTGTTGGGATACTGCGACAAAACGTCCCCGCAGAAATACAGCTCGCCGTTCCACTTCAAGATGTCTCCAGCTACCTCCTTGCCATTTCCAAAGGAGCAAAAGTAGTTGCCATCAAAGTGGGCCATGGAATAGGTCCCAACAATGCTCTCATGCAGATGCGCACCGAGGATGTACAGCTTTTCGTCAATGACCTTCAGCATGTTGGGTTGCGTCGTGAAAGTCACCCCAGGAAATGGATCGAACCACTTTTCGCCGTCCCAAGCCATCACATAATCCGCAGCATTTCCTGCCCCTTTCCAGAAATATCCTCCTACAAACAGCAGGCCCTTGTATTCAGCCATCGTTCTGATCCAGATATAGGGTCCGAGCAATCCACCGCCCACTGACCTCCATGATTGCCCATCCCAGCGCACGATGCCATCCAACCCGTTCCCGAAATTCAAGTTTCCACCGACGTAATAGCTTCCTTGGTAAAGGCCCATTGACATCACCGACGCTGCATCGCTTGGACCAAACGGGCTCGCACTCATCAATGGAACCCAATTGCCATCCACCCACTCCGCGAGATGATGGTATTCGGATCCACCAATGCTGTCAAAGTTTCCGAAAACCATGAGTCGATCATCCAAAACCTGCAGCAATGCATCGCCGTCGCATTTTCCAATGGAAACCCAATCCGAATCCTTCCATTTTGCGATG
>JAXLVK010000087.1:0-24331 GCA_046329055.1 Bacteroidia bacterium | reverse complement strand
AGGCGTTCGTGCAGGAGCAGGTAGTGGAATGCCAGGATGAGGGTGGCCAATCCTGCGTAGAGGGTTGCACTGTCCTGACGGCGCTGGAAATAGCTCAGGAACAGGTAGGCGCAACTCATCAACAATAGGCCGATCAGGATGCCACCCATGACGGTGGTTGTCCGCTTGGCTTGAACGAGGTGGTCGAGGTCGCCGATGATGGGTGCTTCGGCCATGCCGATTTGCCGGTGCCGGAAATTGGCGCAGCGGACTTCTAGCTGGATGGTGTCGGTGCGGGGCAGGGCAAAGATGGCGGGTGCGAATTCCGCCTTGGAGGTGGACAGGTCTTGGCCCAGTTGCCCGGCGCTGCCCACGAGGTTGCCATTGATGAGGAGTTGGTAGGCAGTCAGCACCTCGTTGAGGTAGATGGCAAGACCGCGCGGATGATCTGGGTTGAGCAGAACGTTCAGGCGGTAGGTGCCGGTGGTATGGTTGGTCTCCGAGAGGCCCTGCTCTGCCCATGATCCCGGGACTTGAATGGGATAGTAGGGTTTGGGCGGGTCGGTGGTTTTGGGCTGGTCGAGATGGATGGCCCAAGTTCCTGCAAGGGGGATGGTGGGTTGCTGGGTCCAGTCGTGGTCGCGCAGGTCCATGACCGGGATGTGGGCATCGCCTTGGGCTAGCAGCATTCCACTCCAGCCTCCCCAAACAAGGAAGGACATCACCAGCACAATGGTGCGTTGCAACGCCAGATTCACCCCGTACATTTCTCAGTCCTCAATTCCGGGCGGGCACATCTCCCAAGGTGACCGCAGCCGACTGCGCCAAAGTACGAGAATTTTTTGGCAAGGTGCGGGGATGTGCCTCAGGTTCGGTCAAACCCGTTCAGCGGAGGATGGTGATGCTTCGGATGTATTTCTTCTTGATCCCATCCATGGTTTCGAATTCAACCAAGGCGACGTATTGTCCTTGCTGTGCCCATGCGTCCTTGCTTTTCAGGTCCCAAGGTTTGTCCGCCTCGGTGATCTGGGCCATGAGGTTGCCCCATCGGTCAAAGACCTGCATTTGGAGGAACCTGACTTCGCAATTCGCCCGGATCCATAGTCTGTCATCGCCATTTTCGCTGTTGGGGGAGACGACGGATGGAAATTCGATGCAGGGTGGCTCGACGAGGACATAGGCGCTGTCGCGGATGAGGAACTCTTCTTGTGCGATGTCCACCCAGACCCAGCCGGACTCGGAGATGAATGCCACCGGGGTGCGCCAACCTTCACTCCATTGATAAGATGTCGCAAATCCCGGCGCGGCGATGAGTCGGGCCTCGTTTTGGAAAGGGATTCGCAGGGTGTCGCCGTTGAAGGGGCCGATGAAGGTCTGCTGCTGATCGCTGGAGGTCAGGGTTTCGAATTGCCCGAAGGCTGCGGTGCAGGTGAGCAGCAGCGACAAGAAAGTCCAGAGTTTTCTGATCAAAGCCTTCACTGGGGCATCCATCAACTGCTGCAAGCTAGGTGGATGGATGCTGCGCTGCGCCCGGACGTGGCTCGAACTGCCGGAATTGCTGGATCAGTTGCATTCCGAACCTGATCCAGTTGAGGGGCTGGGTGCCCAAGGAGATGGCCCATTGGAGGACTTGCAGCAGGGCGTGGCGCGTTTGGTGGAGCCGCTGCAAAAAGTGGGTGACCCGGTCGGTGTGGATGGCCATCAGGCGCTGGTCCGGATGTCCGGTGAGGGTGGTCAGGGGAGCGAATCCCGGGCCAAAGCGGGTGCTGATAAGCTGTCCGTTGGCTTCGGTCAGGATTTCGGGTGGATGGGTGAGGGCGGCGATGCATCGGGCCATTCTGTCAAATGCACTCCTGATGCGGCCCCATTCGATCGGGGGATCGTCTGGCAGGAGGAAGTCGGGGATGAGCTGGAATGGTTCGGAGTCCAGTTGCTCTTGGATCGTGGAATTTTGGAGGCGGATGACGCGCTGCAGGAGGCTGGATTCGGAGGCATGGATCTGGCTGAAATCGATGTCTGGTCGTTGTGCGCAGAGGAGGGCGAGGATGTCGGCTTCGTCGGATGTGATCGGGGCGTCGGGGTTCCACTCCGGGAGGTAGCCGGGGAGACGCCGCATTAGCCAATCGTGGAGGGGCGGGCAGGTGGCCTGCAGGTCGTGCAGGTCGTTTCGGAACTCGCGGATTGCGGATTGGAGGGTGTCGCTGGTGTGCTTTGCTGGGGAGATGGGGTTTAGGTAGCGGAGTTTTTCTAGGAGGCGGATGGCTTCGCTGTGGAGCAGGTGCGCTAGGCGCAGCCGGACTTTGTCGGGGAGCCAATTGGAGAGGTATGTGGGGTCTTGGAGGATGGGGGTTTTGCAGGGTCAGATGGGTTGGCCTAGTTTGAGGAGGTTGGCGGCGGTGTCCACTAGCTTTTGGCGGGCGGCGATGGCGGATTCTACGCTGGCTTTGTGGGCTTCGATGAGGAAGGTTTGCTCGGCGGTGAGCTCGGCGTCGTAGTAATTGGTGCTGTCGCCTGCGAGTTGGAGGCGGGTGTATCCGGCGGTCTTGGCGTGGCCCATGGCGAGTTGGGCGCGCTCGAAGATGTCTGTGGGACTCACGCCGTGGTATTCTTCGCGGAGTTCGGAGAGTCTGGCCTTGGCGGCGCGGTACTCGCGGTGGGCATCCCAACGCTCGGGGAGTTCGGTGGCTGCCAGCCAACTGGAGCGGGCGACATTCACGGCGGTGATTTGGTCGGCGATCTTCTTTTCGAGCTCTGCCTTGAGGGCTTGGTCGATGCCGGAGTCCAAGGTCATGGCACTGCCGTAGAGCGTGGCGATTTGCAGGGAGGAGATGTCCTCGATGGCGTTTTTGATTTGGGAGAGGAAAGACATAATGCTTTGAGTTGACAGTTGATAGTGGACAGTTGACAGTGGGTTTTGGGGCTGTGGTTGGGGATCTATTCTAGGGAGAGGCGGAGGCTGATGACGGATTGGTGGATGCTGTTGTGCATTTCTTGGGCGGATTGGCTGGTTTCAGAGTCCCAATGGGTGATGTCGGTGCTGATCCAGTGCAGGGTGCTGCCGTCGGGGGTGGTGTGGGTGTGGAAGAACGGGATGGGAGATGCTGCTTCCTGGGGGAGCCATTGTGTGTGGGAGCGGAGGCCGTCGAGCACGTCCAGGATGGATTGCAATTGGGATTGGAGGTGAGAGACGGGGAAGGTGGACATGTGACTTGGGGGATTGACAGTGCAATTCTATGGTTTTGGGCCACTCGGGCATCTTTTAGATGGGGTTACAAAATATTACAGCCGTATTCAATGGGTTGATGGACAGTGGCTTGTCGTTGAAAGGCTGGCCCCTGTGGTCTTCATTTTTGCTTGGGGATTGGCCGAAAATGCCGCTGTAGGGATCGAGCGATGGGGGAGGGTTGCCTTGAATGCGGCAGCATGTAACTTTTTGTAATGGGAGGATCATTGAGGGCGAAGAATCGGTCTTCTAGTATTGCATCGTGTTCCGGATGACCGTGGTTGTCGCCGCCGAAAACACGATTCACAATCCTCAATCCAAATTCCTCAAAACTTATGCCTGAGACTACATTGAATGACTATGACCGCTTTTTTGTGGGGAGCGGCGAGGCCCTCAACAAGGCATTTTCTGAATTCACCCATCCTGGTGATGCTGTGCCTGCTATGTGTACTAGTCAGGACTGGGGTGGCCATACGTTGGAGACAGCCTGGTATGACGGACCTAGCTATTTCGAACGGCTCATGAAGCAGGCTGACGAACTGATGAATAGTCCATCGGGTGGATACTGGTGGATGCACGGCTGGTACTTCCAACTGTTTGCTGTCGAGTCCATCCTGAAGTTTGGTGGATACGAGGACTTGCCCGCCCCATATCAATTGATGGAGAGCAGAGACCCGTGGTCGGTGTACTACAAGGCCGAGAGCCTGAGTGTGAAAGGAACCCTGTTCGCTGACAAGCTCAAGCAGATGCGCAACAAGGGAGTGGAGGTACGGATCATCGGGTGGATTCCCCCGATCATGCTCAAATCCAAAGCCATCGTGGAGGCGACCAAGGGGCTGCACAAGATCAAGGTGAAAGGGGTGGAGTACGATACACCTGGCCACATTTTTGATCGGAATGTGGGAACGGTCCACTCCCTGCTGCGCTTGCGGGAAGCATACCTCGACAACTACAATGTGATCTTCAATACGCTGACGCACCCGCTCGGTGGCGCGCATACCAAGTTCGTGATAGCGGGGAATGGCAATTTCCAGCGGGCTTTCATCGGGGGGATCGATGCTGGACCGTCGCGCAACAAACCCACTTGGTCGGATGCGGCCTTTGCGGTAGAGGGCAAGGCTGCCACCAAGGCAGCCGAATTTTTCAAGTTGCTATGGAACGACATCACGGGGTCCACTGCCATCAATTTCCATTTCGGCTCCACCCCTCTGGACACCAAAAAGCCGGAAGAAATCGCCTACAAGTCCTACCCAACGCATTTCGGGAACAAAATCTCCACCCCCATACCCGATGTGAAGCCTTCCAAGAGCCAGGGGCTGGTGACAGATGCCTCGCTGCAACTGTTCCGCACTGTGCCCATCAAGCGGTACGCCAATCCGAATGCATCGGTCGAAAAGGCCAAGCGCTACCTCGCCGGCGTGGCCTTGGCGAAGAAAAATAAGGTGAACATCGGAGACTTGGGCAAAGTGGGCAAGGCTACGTTTCAATTGCCACACGTCTGGACTCCGCCGCTGACCTTTGCACCCGATGGCATTTTCGAATACAAGCGTGTGATTTTCAAGGCCCTCATGGCTGCGGAGAAGTACATCTACATCATGGACCAAGCTCCGAGCAACTTCGAGTTTGCCAAGGCCATCAATCTCCGGATCAAGGAACTGCGGAAAAACAATGTGTTTCTGAAGGTGATCGTGCTCACGCCGATCCACGAGGATGGTGACCTTGAAGGAGGACACGGCCTCACGAAAGAGGAACTGGATGCTCTTTCAGACACAGAGAGGGATGCGATTCGGGAAGAGGAGCGGATCGAGAAGGAAAACGCCATCCAGCACAAGTACCGGAAGCAGTTCAAGCTCTTCGAAATCATGGCGGATGGCATCCCAAGAAGAGACTTCGCCAAGCACTTCATCTGGATCGACTCAGCGACCCATGCGAAGGTGGTCCTGATCGATGACAAGTTCGTGACGATTGGCTCAGCCAATTTCATGCTCCGCAGTGCTTACACTGACATCGAAATGGGGGCGGCCATCCTGCACGACACCTGGGTGAAGAACTTTCGGAAGGGGATGTGGTCCTGGTTCTCAGCAGATGGTGCCAAGGTCACCGACGATCTGGACATCGCGATCCGCATGTGGTCCGCAACGTGGAAGGCCTCCGGCAATCCCAGCACACAGTTGTTGGCTCAGGTTACCTCTCTCCATCCCAAGGTCAAGGGGGTTTGGATCCCCAATGATCAACAGGGTACCGCAGCCGTGCCCGGAGTCATCAACAACCTCAAGTTCGATGCCGTGGCCAATCTCAAGCCAATGGTCGAGGACCCGAACAGCAATGTTGAAATCTAATCACCACCCAACCCCCAACAGAATATCACATGAGCTATTCCTTTTTCAAAACCAAGATCGACGCGCTCGGCGTCATTACCAATGGCCGGGAGGTGGTGATCAGCCAAGCCACCACAGGTTCCGCTGGCTTGGCAGGTGTCTTTCAGGCAGTGCTGGGCGTGGATGCCATCGTGCTCAAGGCGCATTACTACGATGACCAGACGGATTCAATCCGCCTCACGGGTTATGTAGATCTGCTGAATCGAGAAAACTGGGAATTTGACCTCCGGGTACATGACTTGGAAGATGAGTTTTCCTTTGTGATGTCCTTGCTCATCCCCGGGGGATGGAACTGGACAGACAGTTTCTTGGAAATCCCCCTCAGCGTGGATGCAAGTGAAAGGGAGGGCGAGTCCCAACCCATCACCCTCATGGACTCCTTCGGCTTGAGCACCTCCTGGCTCGTCCTTTCCAACTATACTGGGTACGACGACGATTTCGCGATGGACCTCGTCGCCGGGATCAACTTCAAGGGTGATGTGAACCTGACGCGGGGAGCGCTGAGCAGGCTGGCTGATCTCGCGGGCATCGAGACCTTCAGCCACATGACTGGCCCTGTGGACGAATACCGGGCTGGGCAGAATGTCATGGACTTCCTGGGCATCCGGCTGAGTGCGCCTGTGCCGATGGCGATGGACTTCGGTGGGCTCACGGTCAACTCGGCGGAGCTGCTGCTGCGGTCGCCGCTACGGGCGGGTGACACCGACCTGCACATGAGCAAGTGGGGCAACCCCGGCATCTACCTGCGGATCAAGCTGGAGGTCGATGGGCGTCCTCTCGAAATCGTCGCGGATTACGACCCGATTTATACCGAACGGATGCGGTTCGTGGGCTACTTCACGGACTTCTCGATCAACAGCCTCAGTACCTTGGACTCGTCAGCGGGTGGGGCTGGACTCGAGGCGAGCGCACCCACCGAAGTGGGGCCGCCCAGTGGGCTGAGCCTGTCGGAATTCGGGTTTGATGTGAACCTGGACGGGAAAAAGCTGGAGTCCCTCTTCATCGGTGTGCGGATGGGAAATACCTGGGACATCGTGCCGGGCTGGTTCAACCTGAGCCAGATGGGACTCCGCTTCACAGTGGAGAACCCCTTCAAATCCTCTGAACGCAGCATCAGTGTGACGGTGTCGGGTGTGGCGACGGTGGCAGGAGTGGGCTTGCAGATGTCCGTGACCTACCCGTCGCTGGATTTCATGGTACGCAAGGAGCCGAGCGATGTCCTGTCGATCGGCGCGCTGATGGAGTACTTTATCGGTGGTGGGGTGAGCCTGCCTGCGATGAACGTAGAAACCCTGACCTTCGTGGGGAATGCCCGCGACAAGGCGGTAAGTGTCACGGGTATGGCCACGGGCTTGCTCAGTGTGCCTGTGGGGCATACCACCTTTGAGATCGATTCGCTGGCCTTCTACCTTGATGCCGCCAAGGATGGAACCAAAAAAGGCGCGCTCCGTGGCACCATGTCCCTGGGTGAGGCCACAGCCGATCTTGCCGCCGTGGTAAGCACGGAAACCGTATTCTCAGGCAATTTCTACAACATCAGCCTGCGGCAGCTCTACATGGACATTACGGGTGAGACAAGTGCCCCGGACGAGTTCCCTGAGGTGGTGCTGGAACAGCTGAATGTCACCTATAATTATACCAAGGATACGTTTGACCTGCTCGGAAGTGCGACAATCGCTTACGACAAGCTGCCATTTGACAGTGCCATCACCACCACGGTGGACGTCAAGATCTCCAAACGGGGTGGCTCGGGTCAGCCGTTCAGCTACGACATCCTGCTCACACTGAATGGCACTGGGCCTGTGATCTTTGCGGAGGGATTTGCGCTGAACGCATTCACCCTGTCCCTGACCTACAATACCACTGCAGGCTGGTCGGTAGCAGGGAGCTTCAACACAGAAATCGCCGGAAAGACCATCGGGCTTGCTGCCACATATACCAGTGCGCCGACCGGGCAGAAGCTGCTACTGAGTGCCTCCGCCACTGACAGTCCCAAGATTCTGTACTTCGCCAACTTGTTCCACCTGAGCTGGTCGCGGATCGACCTCTCGATTGAAAAGACCGTGGTGGAAGGCAAGCCGGACCAAAAATCCTGGGGACTGCGGCTGGACAGCAAACTCAGTGTCCCCAGCGTCAGCACCTTCGACACGTCGGCAGAGTTCGCCGTGGACAGCAATGGGAAGCGCATGCTGAAGTTCAAGCCGAAATCCATCAAGACCTTCAACCTGTCGATCGCGGATGGGATAGGCCTGGCTTACAAGCCCAAGGAGGTCAGCCTGACCCGCGACAATGCGAACAGCAACTGGAGCCTAGTGGGGATTGCGGACCTGGGCATTACCGGATTGACGGGGAAGCTGGGCAAGGCGATGCCCACGAGTTTCCTTGCGAGCATCACCCTGAGCAAGACGGCGACCAAGGTGGAGTTGATCAATCCATTGACTCCCTTCAATTTCCCCCTGCCCAAGGCTGATGGCCAAGACCTCGGCAAGTTCGTGCTGGAAGTCCGCAAAATCGGGGTGTCGCTCAAGCCGACAGTCGGATTCACGGCGCAGTTGGGACTGGGTTTCCCCAAGGAGCTGAACACCTACTTCAAGCGCCAAGTCTTCCGCGAATACGAGGCCGGCAATCCCATGTCCATGGCCCTGCTGGATTGCACAGTGGGTTCGGGCGGCATCAACCTGCAATTCACGACTTCGCCCTTCCTCAGTGGCAACGCCAACAAGGCGCAAAACGGCGAGGATTGGATCAACTTCGACTTCGGGGACTGCGGGGAGATCGCGATGAAGATGCCGAGCTTCAAGTACAACATGGCCTCCACCTATTTCGAGGCGAGTGGTGGCTTCAAGATCGTGCGTGACCTGAGCCTGCCCCTGACGCCGCTGCGCAACTTCCTGGATGGCGTGGGCATGGGGGCGGCCAAGGCGATTTTCCCTGAGAAACTGCCGATCAAGGGGATTTCCTTGGTGGATGAGAACGAGAACTTCAAGACGGAGGACCTGATCTCGATGCTCGGCGACATCCCGAGCGATGTCAAGAGCGCGTTGCGTGGGGCTGGCAACCTGCTGAACCGCTTCCCCGATGGCTTCAAGAGCTACCTCAAGTTCGAGATCCCGACGCAGCTGGAATTCAAGTTTGGCTTCTCGCCGCTGGGGCGGGTGAGCCTGGCCCTGAGTGCGCCCGTGGAGCCGATCCGGTTCCTGTATCCCGGCATGGTGCAGGGCTTGGTGCCCATGCCCGGCCTGATCGGGATCGAGTTGCGCAAGCTGAACATTGGGACCTTGGCATCGGGCAGCCTGTTCTACGGGGACATCGACGCCGTGATCGACATGTACGACCTGCCGAGCCTCGTGACCTCGCTGGCATTGCCGACAGATCCGGGGTTCCCGCTGCCCACGAGCGACCAATTGCAGCGGCGGATCATCCTGAAAAATGTCTTCTCCATCATCCCGCTGTCGCAAGGAGTGCCCGTGCCCGTTCCTGTTTTCCATGACGAGATCGGCTTCGAGTACATGGGTCTGGAAGGCATCGGCATTCAGGCGCACATGGGCATTCCCCAGCCCGATTTCGTGAAGGGCGGCACCGATTTGCTGAAAACCCTCGTGACCTTCTTCAAGGACCGGAGTTACCAACTCGACCCCTATACGCCACCCAGCGGTCAGCAGATCAAGTTCCGGTTCCATGACGAATACCTGCAAGCACCTGAATACCTCGGTGGCGGCAAGGTGGGCACCTCCGGCACGGTGATCGAGATCGGCACCTGGAAGTATGTGGCGCAGTTGATGAACTTCTGCAAGCGGTTCGTGCTGACTGATATTGTGGGAGCGATCCCCTTGGAAAATCGGTCCATGAACAAGAGCGCCAAATTGGGTCCCTTCGAGGTGGAAGGCACTTGCCTGATCACCACGACCGAGGACTTTGATGGGGGTGCCTACACAGCCTTGAAACTCACGGCTGGGCAAAGGCAGGATTTCAAGGACGTATTGCCCGGAGTCCAACTCGGTCAGAGCAATGGCAGTGGAGGACTCATCATGTTTCTGCGTGGCGCCTTGAAGGCAAGCACCGTATTCGACCTGCAAGCGAGTTTCGGTTTGGCGGCAAGTGGAACGATGGGCTTTGGCACAGGGTTCAAGTTCAGTGGCAAGCTGGGCGGATTCGTGGAGACACAGCTCATCGGCGCAGTGTTGCTCAATGCCCCAGAATTGGGATCGGGCACCACGACACAAACGACAGGTGCGCAGGCAGCCTATCCCGTAGCGAATCAGGTGGTGCTACCAGCCATCACTCCTACCACGACCTACAAGCGCGGAGATGACTTGGCGCTGTTGCTGGATGGGAGCAAGACCTGCCTTATGTTACCGTACCACTCCTCCCTGTCCAGCAAGGTGTTCACGGTGGAGGCATGGGTGAATGTGGTGGCAACCGCTGCTGAGCGCACAACCCTGGTGGGCAGGCCCGGCAATCAGTGGCGCCTCAACGTCCTCAAGACCGGGCAACTGGAATTTGCAGGGCAACATCCGACACAGCGGAGTCAAGTACAATACGCCACCAACAGTGCTGTTCTGACATTCCGGAACATTAAGCGCATGTGGCGATGTCCTGGGATGGTTCCGCCATCGAAATCTTCGTGAACGCGGTGAGCAAACTGCGGACTTCCATCAGCGGCGGTCTCATCAACGACACCACCGGATTCACAGTGGGCAAGGACCTGGACGGATCCGCAATTGATTTCATCAAGGGCGGCATCTGGAAGCTGCGTATCTGGCGCTATCCCCGCCTGGCCACCGAGATCAAGGACACCATGCTCACGCATTCACGGGCCATGAACCAGCTTGAGTGGCCTATTACCCGCTGGATTCGGACAATGGCAGTATCGCTTATGATGCTGCTGGAAGTGGACATGGCAGCATTGACAACCCCAAATACGATCTGGCGCGGTTCCATATTGTGGATGGCCTGGACTTCGATGGGGATGGAGACTACATCAGCATCCCTGCGCTGAGCGGGATCAAGACAGGTGCCTACATGCTGGAGGTGCTCCTGCGGACAGACCGCCATGATGATGCTCCGGCACGTGGTGTGATCGGCAGCAGCAGCAATCTAGAACTGGCGACGGATCTTCCTAGCAGCAATTTCGGAGTTGCGGTTGGGATCAAACCAGGCAAGTTCGTCTCTCTGATACAGGCAGTCAACGTTCAGGGCAAGGGGCTATATTATGTCGATGGCCGCTATGTCTCCGACTGGGACAACAAGGGAAGCTCCACCGCAAGCACCATTCGAGTGGACATCGGCAAGAGTGGGCGTGTGGGATTGCCGACTTTCAAGGGTCGCATCTACGAGGTGCGTATCCACAATGTGAAATGGGGTGAGACAAGTGTCCTGCAAAACTTCAACAAGTACCGTGCAGTGGATGATTCCACAATCATCGCACACTTCAAGCTGGGCAAGGCTAGGAACGGCATTCTCTACAGTGAGCGAGGTGATGTGGCGGCCCAAGTTTACATCAAGCCTCGATTGGAGCAGTTGCAATTCGATGGTATCCGCTTCACCGATGCCAATCAGTTCGGTCAATTGCCGATGAGCGACAAATATTGCGGAACGGGAACCTATACTGTGGAGGCATGGATCAAGCCGGACGTGGTGGATGCCAACTCCCGTTTCCTTGTGCGTGGGATACAATTTGCGCCAAGGGTTGCCATCCAAAATGGTGGACTCTCCGCTCGCTGGTACACCGCTTCCAATGGCTTCAAGCAAGTGGATTCCCCCAAGAATCTGATCAAGGCAGGTGTGTGGCAACATATTGCGGTCAGTTGGGATGGACAGCAAATTGGACTGTACGTCAATGGCGTGCTGGTGAAGGGAGGCAGTCATGAAGGCGGATTGCAGAAAGGTGCAACGGAGATTGCAGTTGGGCGACGCGAGCTGAACAAGACCACTGAAAATTACCTGGGCAGCATCGAAGAGGTGCGCATCTGGAACACTGCAAGGACACAGGCGGAAATCGGCAGGTACATGAAGTACCGATTGATCGGGAATGAACCGGGGCTAGTGGCTTACTATCCCATCAGCCTGGTGGACACCAATCCGCTGAAAGACTATGGCCCAAATGGGCTGCATGGCAAGCTCAATGGCATCGTGTCGGCGATTGTCCCAGTAGGGGCAAATTCACCCACAACCTCGACGACCAACTCTCCGGTGCAGCGCAAGCAAGTGCAGGCGGTGGGTCATAGCCATCTCAAGATCGGCGGGCGCGAAGTGATGGTTGCTGACATGCGGCTGAGCGACGACGAGTTTTGGTTCAAGGGGAACATCAACCTGTTCCCGGCCGATAGCAAGCTCAAGGTGAGTGGCTTGGCGGAGGCCCTGATCAAGAAGGACTCGCTGTACCTTTACTCGGACACCGAGGTCGCCCTGTTCGGCATGACGCTCTCCAAATCGAAGATGCTGATCACCCATCAGCAGATGCGCATCGAGGGTCAGTTCTTGGGGATCAATACACTCCTGGATGTGGTATGGTCCGGCAATGATCCTCGGTTTACTGGCCGGGTATGGGCGGACTACAGCCGCACCTTTGATATCGGCGCCATTTATATCAATGGTGTGCGGATGTGCGACAACTACCGCATCAGTTTGGACGTGGGTTTCGACATCGGGCTGGACATCACCAAGTCCGCCTTCAAGGCCAATGTCGCTGCCAAATTCAAGGTAGCGGATGTGGGATTTGACTACAGCTTCACCCTGGATTCCGCATTCCCGGATCTCGATGCGCTGGGGGACTATCTCCGAGATGAACTCGCAGCCAATGCTTCGAAATACCTCTCGCACATCTTCTCTAGCGCATTGAACTACATCACCGAGGCTGTGGATGGTGCCTTGGAGTTCTTGGGGAACAACTTGGTACAGCTTGGCAACATTCTAGGCGGGGCCTTCCAGACGGCGTGGACCGAAGTTGCCGACTTCTGGATACAGGCTGGGGGAGAGTTCGTGGATCTGTATCAGGTGCTCAGGGGGCCGTTAGCTGTGGGGCTGAATGATCTTGCAAGCAAGTTCAAGCAACTGGGTGCGGGCTTCGGCGAGATCGCCGAAGTCTTCCAGGGATGGGGCAACACCCTGAGCGACACCGCAGGTGCATTGATCAATGGAGCGGGAGCCACGATCGACCAAGCTGTGTCGGTCATGGAGGACCTGGGCAAGAACGTCACCGAAGCTGGAGTTGCCATCAAGAATGCGGTTGGGGAACAATGGAATGCGATCACGCAGGCCTTGAACAAGTACTACGATCCCAACTTGGTGGCTAGAGTGCTGAAGGAAGACTTGGGTAGGACCGTCAATCAGGTGGCGAGCATCTACAAGGCGATCTCCTTGGACCTTGACAAAGCCTACGATGCAGTTGCCTTCGCCTTTGGTGGCGGCAATCTAGCGTCCAAGGCATTCCGCTCTGCGGGCTACATCTGCGACGACGTGGGCAAGATGCTGAGGAGATACTTTGATGTGAGTCAGGTATCGAGTATCCTCAAGGGCTCTGGCTATAGCACGAAAGAGGTGACCTCCATGCTGAAGTCGGTGTACAACTACAGCAAGTCACAGGCGGAGAGCATCCTCAAAGGCATCGAGAGCGATGTCAATGTCATCGGGGATGCGCTCAAGCAAGTGTTCGGCTGATCCTGCTGCGCGTGGTGCAGTCAGGGATGCCTTGCCGTAGCCGCATCATCTAGGAATCATGCTTCGGGCTGCTGGGAATATCTCGGCAGCCCGATGCCGCTTGGCAGGGTAGGGGAGAGGACGGCGACTTACCCTGTGCAAAACCTCTCATTTGTCCACATGGGAGGACGATTTGGGTGGTGGGATCAATGATTTTCCCCGGAATTAGAAGATGATTTCTGTCAGGCTTTTTCGATGATGAACGTCAGGTGCGCTCAGGATCAGTTCCAATGCACTGACAATCCGTTTCCTGCTACGGAAACGCCTGTTATTTAGAATGATTCTAAATAACTTACCCCTCCAAATTTCTTTGGAAACCCCTTTGAATTGTGAAATTGGCCATGTTAACTTGCACCCGTTTGAGTAAAATGGCTTATCAAATGAGTAGGAAACTAAGAAGTCCAGGTACCGCATCGATTCGGTATTTGGTTCTCATTTTGATGATAATCTCCGGATTCAGCAGCTTGACAGCCAGCCCTTTCGCAGGAAATGAGGCTGGTTTTGCGACATCCCTAGGAGGTGCGGAGATGGGACTGGGACAAGCGCCCGGTGCCCCAGACCCTGCGGTGACTGTGCCTTATGACAGTGTATATCTTACGCTGGCAGTCATGGTCGGGGTGCTCCTCATGGTGGCATTGCTGCTGATCTTCATCACGGTCAACTTGGTGAACTTGGTACGTGTCCGTGAGGGCAAGGAGGCTTATACCTTCGGTGGCACACTTGCCATGACGAAGCATTATGCCCTCAACCCCTACGTCGCGAGCATCGGTACCTTGGTGGTGGCTGTCATCGGTCTGACCATCATCACCCCGATCATGCGCAACGTGGGTCACTCCCAGGGTTACATGCCTGAGCAGCCCATCTGGTTCTCCCACAAGATCCACGCAGGTCAGTTCGAGATCGACTGCCAATACTGCCACAGCGGTGCCTCCAAAGGCAAGAACGCTTGGATCCCCGCGGTGAGCGTGTGCATGAACTGCCACAAGGGCATCCAAGAGGGAACTCAGACTGGCACGAAGGAGATCGCCAAGATCTACGCTGCCTACGACAACAATGTCCCGATCGAGTGGGTGCGTGTGCACAGCCTTCCTGACTTGGCCTACTTCAACCACCAACAGCACGTGGTGGCTGGCAAGGTTGAGTGCCAAGAGTGCCATGGTCCGATCCAAGAGATGGACGTGGTGTATCAGTACAACCGCCTGAGCATGGGCTGGTGTATCAACTGCCACCGCACCAAGGAGGTGCAGGCTGACTTGTACAAGGCCCTGGGCCGCGAAGACGTTCACACGGTTGCCGACCAAGGCGGCCTCGAATGCGCGAGGTGCCACTACTGATCGAGAATGGCCGGTGGTGCCACTGGCGTTGAAAGAAACTTTGAACTCAGCACACTAGAAACATAAATGGGAAAGAACGAAACATACTGGAACGGACTGGAGCAATACCATTCCGAACCTGTGTTTGAGCAAAACCAGAAAAACGAATTTTCTGAGGAGCTCCCCATCGCAGATGCCATCAGTGAGGAAAGCATGGGGTTGATGAGCAACCGCCGTGACTTCCTGAAGCTGTTTGGATTCGGGCTCACCGCCGCAGCGATCACCGCTTGCGTGGACAAGCCCGTCAACAAGGCCATCCCCTACGTGGTCAAGCCGGAAAACGTCACCCCCGGTGTCGCTAGCTGGTACGCCACCACCTGCCAAGGTTGCTCCGCCAACTGTGGCTTGCTGGTCAAGTCCCGCGAAGGCCGCCCGATCAAGGTGGAAGGCAACGACCTGCACCCGATGTCGCGTGGCGGCACCTGCGCAGTGGGTCAGGCTTCTGTGCTGAACCTCTATGACTCCGAGCGCCCCAAGGCCCCCAAAGGCCCGCAAGGCAACATGACCTGGGACGGCGCTGTCGCCGAACTCAAGGGCAAGCTCGACGGTGTGAAGGCAGCAGGTGGCAGCATCTACGTGGTGAGCAACACCACCACGAGCCCCACTTCCAAGAAAGTCATCAGCGGCTTCCTCGGCAGCTACCCCGGCGCCAAGCACGTGGTGTACGACACCTATTCGCAGCACGCCCTGGCAGTCGCCCACGGCTTTGCGAACAGTGGCGGCACACACTGGGTGCCCAACTTCAACTTCGCCAACGCGGACGTCGTGGTGAGCATCGACGCTGACTTCCTGGGCAACTGGATCAGCCCCGTGCAGTTCACCAAGGACTACATGAAAAACAGGAAGGTGAATCAGGACAACCCGAGCATGTCTCGGCACATCCAATTCGAAAGCCGCCTGTCCCTCACCGGTTCCAATGCCGACTTGCGCATCCCCGTCAAGCCCAGCGGGCTCTACGGTGTGGTGTCCAGCCTCTACAAGAAGATTGTGGGTGGCAACGGCGTGGACTTCGATGTCGCTGGTAACGCCATCAACCGCGCTGCCACCGAACTGACCAAGGCAGGCGCAGGCCGTGCCCTCGTGGTCTGCGGCATCAACGACGTGGCTGTCCAGTCCGTGGTGAAGGCCATCAACGAAAAACTCGGCAGCTACGGCTCCACCATCGACACCACCAACCCGAGCAACCAAGCACAGGGTGACGACGTGGCGATGATGGACTTCATGAAGAATGCAGGCTCCGCCGGAGCGGTCATCTTCCTGGATGATGCCAACCCCGTCTATGACGCAGCAGGTGGTACCAAGCTGGGTGAGGCCATCGCCAAGCTCCCGCTGACCATCTCCTTCAATACCAAGGGCAATGAGACCTCCGAGAAGTGCAAGTATGTCCTGAACCAGACCCATTATCTGGAAGCTTGGGACGATGCCTGCCCGATCTCAGGTCATTACAGCATTCAGCAGCCGCTGGTCCGTCCCCTCTTCGGGGCGATGCAGTGGCAGGATGCCCTCCTCCGCTGGACCGACAATGCACCCGCCTCCAAGTACTACGACTACTTGAAGTGGAACTGGGAAACCAGCATGTACCCCAACTCCGGCAGCACCAACACCTTCCGCAAGTTCTGGGAAGGCGCAGTGCGCGACGGCTACGTGAACCTGACCGCGCCTGCTCCGGCTCCTGTGGCTGAAGCGAAGCCCGAGCCGAAGGCCAAGAAAGGTGCCAAGCCTGAGGAACCCGCTGAAGCGGAAGTCGTGGCAGCCCCGGTCACCGATGTGAGTACTTCCATCGAGACCGTGAACGGCATTTTCAGCAAAGGCAAGGCTGGACTGGAACTGGTCGTTTACGAAAAGAACTACATGCGTGGCGGCCGCTACTCCAACAACCCTTGGTTGCAGGAGATGCCCGACCCGATGAGCAAGGTGACTTGGGACAACTATGTCTCCATTCCCTACGGCTGGGCGATGGCTCAAAACGTGAAGGACGGCGACAAGCTTACCGTGAACGCCGGAGGCTACAGCGTGACCCTGCCTGCCATCGTGCAGCCTGGCCAAGCCAATGACTCCATCGCCATCGCCATGGGCTGGGGACGTGCCGACATCGTGGGCAAGGTCTCCAAGGGCATCGGCGCGAATGCAGCACCCTTCACCAACGCCTCCAACGGCCAATCCTTCCTCTACCACGTCGGCGGTGCGACCATCAGCCCGACAGGTGAGAACATCGAGATGGCCAAGACGCAGACCTATATCGGCTACGACATGGTGGCTGAGGGCGGTCATGGCAAGCGTGAGAAAATCGAAAAGCGGATCAGCGACTTCATCCTGAAGGAAACAACGCTGGCCGAATACAAGGAGCACCGTGCAGCTGGGAACAAGCGTCCTTCGCCGCACCACATGATCTCCCTTTGGGACATCCACGACAAGAAGGGGCATCACTGGGCAATGGCGATCGACTTGAACGCCTGCACAGGTTGCGGAAGCTGCATCGTGAGCTGCCATGCTGAGAACAACATCGCCATGGTGGGTCGTGACGAGGTGCGCCGCCGTCGTGATATGCACTGGATGCGGATCGACCGCTACTTCAAGGGCGATCCCGATGCACAGGACGGCAGCCTCCAAGTGCTCCACCAACCGATGCTCTGCCAACACTGCGACAACGCTCCTTGCGAGTCTGTCTGCCCGGTATTGGCAACTGTGCACAGCGACGAGGGCCTTAACCAGCAGATCTACAACCGCTGCGTGGGTACCCGCTACTGCGCGAACAACTGCCCCTACAAGGTGCGCCGCTTCAACTGGTTCAGCTACTACTGGAATGACAACTTCAAGGATGTCAACCCGATGCAGCATGACAAAGTCGGCCGCTTGGTCCTGAACCCCGACGTGACCGTTCGTGCACGTGGTGTGATGGAGAAGTGCAGCATGTGTGTGCAACGCATCCAAGAGAAGAAACTTCAGGCCAAGACTGAGATGCGCAACCCGCGCGATGGCGAGATCAAAACCGCCTGCCAACAGTCTTGCCCCGCTGACGCGATTGTGTTTGGTGACTTGAACGACAAGGACAGCGCCATCCACGAGCTCTACTACAACAAGCGTGGCTACCACGCATTGGAAGACGTGAAGACCCTGCCCAAGGTGATGTACCTCACCAAGGTGCGCAATACGGAGAAGGCAGCAGGTGCCCCCGCCCATGGCGAAGGTGCTGGTGAACACTCCTGAACTGAAAACGAAACACAAGGATAATAGCGAAACGAAATGTCACACTACGTTTCCCCTTTGAGAGATCCAGAAGTGCTCGGTGGGCTGAACTACCACGATGTCACTGAAGGCGTGTTGAAGCCACTGGAGGGCAAACCCACAAAGCTGTGGATGCTCGCCATGATGATTTCAATGACCGCCTTGGGCATTGGTTTGTTCTGCATCGGCTATGCGCTGTGGTACGGTATCGGTACCTGGGGTCTGAACAAGACTGTTGGTTGGGCCTGGGACATCACGGACTTCGTCTTCTGGGTCGGTATCGGTCACGCAGGAACCCTGATCTCGGCCATCTTGTTGCTGTTCCGCCAAACCTGGCGTAACTCCATCAACCGCGCGGCAGAGGCCATGACCATCTTTGCGGTGATTTGTGCGGCCTTGTTCCCGATGATCCACATGGGTCGTCCGTGGCTGGGTGCGTTCTGGGTGTTCCCGCTGCCCAACACTCGCGGTCCATTGTGGGTGAACTTCAACTCACCGCTGCTCTGGGACGTGTTCGCGATCTCGACTTACTTCTCGGTTTCGTTGGTGTTCTGGTACCTGGGTCTTGTTCCTGACTTTGCAACCGTCCGGGACCGTGCCAAGAACAAGATTGCGAAACTGGTCTATGGTGGCTTGTCCCTCGGCTGGAATGGTTCCGCCAAGACTTGGTACCGTTTCGAACTCGTGTCCCTGATCCTGGCAGGTGTTTCGACCCCGCTGGTGCTTTCGGTGCACACGATCGTGTCCTTTGACTTTGCGACCTCGGTCATCCCGGGTTGGCATACCACGATCTTCCCGCCCTACTTCGTTGCGGGTGCTATCTTCTCCGGTTTCGGTATGGTGCAGACGTTGCTCGTTGTGACCCGCAAGGTTTACAAGTTGGAGAACGTCATCACCATGAGCCACATGGAGGCGATGGCCAAGATCGTGATCCTCACTGGTACGATGGTGGGTGTGGCCTACGGCACCGAGTTCTTCATCGCTTGGTACTCCGGCAACCACTTCGAGGACTTCGCCTTCAAGAACCGTGCATTCGGTCCCTACTGGTGGAGCTACTGGATCATGTTCTCCTGCAACGTGGTTTCCCCGCAGCTCTTCTGGTTCCGCAAGATCCGCACGAGCATGCTCGCGACCTTCATCCTGTCCATCTTCGTGAACATCGGTATGTGGTTCGAGCGCTTTGTGATCATCGTGACCTCATTGCACCGCGACTACCTGCCCTCAAGCTGGGCGATGTACAAGCCGACTTGGGTGGAGATCGGCACCTTCGTGGGTACCTTCGGTATCTTCTTCACCTTCTTCTTCGCGTTTGCCAAGTTCTTCCCTGTGGTGAACATGTTTGAAGTCAAAACGCTGATTCATATTCCTCATAAAGATCAACATGAGCACTGAGAATCATACCCTGAAATTTCTTCTGGGCAAGTTCCGTCATCCGGATGATGTGTCATCTTCCGTGACGGCACTGCAGAGCGAGGGCATCAAGGTCTATGACGTGTATTCGCCCTTTCCGATCCACGGGATGGAGAAGCTGCTCGGATTCAAGCGTTCGCGCCTGACCGTCGCCGCCTTCTTCTTCGGGATGACCGGTACGATGTGTGCCGTGTTGATGCAGGTGTTCATGCTGGTGTGGGATTGGCCGATCGACATCGGTGGCAAGCCCTTCTTCCAAGGCCCTGCCTTGGTTCCGATCACCTTCGAGCTCACCGTCCTCTTTGCCGCATTTGGCATGGTGGGATGCTTCCTCTTCGTGAACAAGATGTTCCCTTGGAAGCAGCCTGTCATTTTTGATGAGCGTGTCACGGACGACGTGTTCGTGGTAGCCATCGACCAAAGCCGCATCCAAGACCGGGCCAAGGCAGAACAAATCTTGCACGACGGTGGCGCTTTTGAAGTGGCCGAGCGTGTGGTGGACGATCCTCATTTTGACGTGTTCTAAGACTCATGAAGCATCCAAGATACATACTGAAGGTTGGAGCATTCCTGGGATTGGCGGCGATTGCTGCCTCCTGCGGACGCGATCCGAATGATCCGGGTATCCAATATGCACCTGAAATGAATGAGGCCATCCCGTATGAGCCCTACAAGCAGGTCAGGGACAGCATCACGCCCTTCGCCAACCACCAAACCATGCAGGCACCGCCGGACGGCACCGTGCCACGTGGCGGGTACCTGGAAGGCTTTGAGTATGGCCCCGGTGACTCCGTCCGTATTTCGCCCGAAGTGATCAACTACGTGAACCCGATCCCCAAGACTCCCGAAGTCATGGCAGAGGGCCAAGTGTTGTATGACCGCTTCTGTGCAGCATGCCATGGCAAGACCGGCGCTGGTAACGGCCCTGTCACCCGCAACTCTGCCATCAAGCCCCCGTCCTACACGAGCGATAAGCTCAAGGTGTACACCGACGGTCAGATCTACCACGCCATCATGTATGGTCAAGGTGTGATGGGCAGCTATACCTCTCAGGTCCAATACGAGGACCGCTGGAAGATCACGCATTACGTGCGTACCCTCCAAGGCACTACGGACAGCACGAGTGTTGCGCCTGACAGCGCATCTGATGCTCCTGCCGCTCCGGTTGCTGAAGCCCCAAAGGCTGAAGGCAAGAAAAATGGGAATGGACATTAATCGCCAATAGAAAAGAAGACGACAATGGCGCATCAAGCATCTGAAGAATTGAAGCCCTTCCAGTTCGGTGGACACCACAAACGGAAGTTTGGCATCCTCGCCGGGGTTGGCGTATTGCTTTTCATCTTGGGCATCGTCCTCTCCACCATCAAGTTGCCTGCCGATGAAGCTGCAGAAAGCCATGGTGCTCCTGCGAAGGAGGAACATGGTGCGAAGCCTGAGCATGGCTCTGCCGCTGGCAAGCCGACTGCACAGTTTGCTTCTGCTCAGCACGAGGCTGCAGGGCATGCAGAAGGGGAGAAGGCCGAAGGTCATGCTGCTGCCACCCATGAAGGTGATCACGCAGCCGGCGGTCATCACATGGAGGACGACGCCAAGAGCCCCAATGGCACATGGCGCAGGGCACAGTGGCATGAAGAGCAAGAAATTGCTCCTCATCACGAGAAAGAGGTCACTATGATGTCCAAAATCGGGGTCTCCCTGATGATTGGTAGTTACTGGTGGTTTGCGGTCGCACTCTTTGGGGTGTTCTTCATGGCTGTCGGCTATGCTGCAAATGCTGGTTGGTATGTCATGATCAAGCGTGTCCTCGAAAGCTACTACCGTTACATGCCGATTGGTGCAGTGGTGATGCTGATCGTGTTCTTCGCTTTTGGTGAGCACATCTATGACTGGCGTGCTCCGATGGCTGAGCATGATGAACTCATTCAGGGCAAAAGTGCCTTCTTGAGCGTTGGCTTCATTCTGGGCACTGGTTTCTTGCTCGTGGGTATCTGGTCTTGGTTTGGACACTTGCTCCGCAAGAACAGCATCGCCGAGGAAGCACAAGGTGGCTTGGTGTATTACGAAAAGTCTCGCAAGACAGGTATCCTGTTCCTGCCCTTCTTCGGATTCGGGTTCAGCGCATTCTGCTTCCTCTGGATCATGTCGGTGGATCCCCACTGGTTCAGCACCATCTTCGCTGTCTATTGCTTCGCTGGTCTGTTCGTGAGCGGCTTGACCGTGACCATGTTCATCACCACTGGCATGAAGCGCGAAGGTTACCTGCCCAACCTGTCCGGTGATCACCTCCACGACTTGGGTAAGTTCATGTTTGCCATCAGCGTGTTCTGGGCATACATCTGGATTTCACAGTACTTGCTCATCTGGTACGCCAACATCCCTGAAGAAACGATCTACTACTACAACCGCTTCCAAGACTACAAGCTCTTGTTTGCGGTGAACCTGCTGATCAACTTCTTCTTCCCCTTCATCACCCTGATGACCCGTGACGCCAAGCGTCGTGTGGAGTCCCTGCGGTTTGCTGGCAGCGTGATGATCTTCGGTCGGTTCTTGGATGCCTTCCTGCTGTTCGTGCCAGGAGCGCTGGGCTCCGAGGGTGGCTTCTCCGTGATGCTGATGTCTGCTGGTGCAGTCTGCATCTTCGGAGCCCTCTTCCTCTTCCTCATCTTCAGTGGCTACAATGGCCAATTGATGGAGGCGCGAAAGCATCCGTTCTACGAGGAGAGTGTGCACCACTCCACGGGTGTCTAACAGCAGGTACAAAAAGAGATCACATTAGTTAATAGGATAGCACAGGTAATATGAATTTCCGAGCAACATCCTCGCAAGAAGACAAAAGCAGGTGGCGCCTGTCTAGCAAGCTGCGTAGCATGCTGGTGGGAGCGGCCACGTTGATGGCACTGCTCTTCATGCATACTGGCGTTCAAGCCGCGGATGCAGCCAAGGGTAAGGAAGCCTTCACCGCCAACTGCGCCCGCTGCCACAACGCCGCCTTGGAGAAAAAAGGCACCGGTCCTGCCCTGATGGGTGTTTCTTCCCGCATCCCTGCTGGGGACTGGAAGTACCGCTGGGTTGCCAACTCTTCCAAGCTCATCCAAGAGGGCGATGCCTACGCGGTCAAGATTTGGAATGAGAACAACAAGGCATCGATGGACCCGTTCCCGTCCCTCCCGAAGGAGACGATCGATGACATCTTCGCTTGGATTGACTCCTATCAGGTCGCACCTACAACAACTTCCCAAGGCCCTACTACAAGCGTAGCAGAGGACGAAGCCCTCGGAGGCCTGTGGAACTGGATTCGCCTACTGATCTTCGTGATCGTGGTGTTGATGGTGAACATAGCCATTCAAGTGGCCCGTCTCCGCGGTGTGGAGTTCATGGCCGGCATCAATCTGGACAAGCTCAATGCTCGTCTGATGTTGGGCTTCTACGTGGTAGGCTCTGTCGCTGCCCTTTGGAGCAGCCGCGCATTCCGCCACTACTTCATTGCCAACAACAGCGCATCCGTGCACGGTGAAGCCATTGACCAGTTGTTCTGGATCACCATGGTCGTCGTCTATTCGGTGTTCCTGATCACCAACGGCTTCCTGTTCTTCTTCGCGTACCGTTACGGAAAAGATGGTGGTCGCAAGGCGAAGTACTACCCCGAGAATCACAAGCTGGAGTTGATCTGGACCGTGGTTCCCGCCATCGTGCTGGCGATGTTGATCATCTTCGGTATCAAAACTTGGACCAGCATCATGACCCCGCCCGATGGTCCGACCGCCAAGGTCGAAGTCAGCGGTCAACAATGGGGTTGGATTCTCCGCTACCCCGGTGCCGATGAGAAGTTTGGTGACATCAGCGTGAAAATGATCGGTGGTGACAACATCCTAGGTGTGGACCTGAGCGACGAGCATGTCGCTAGCCACGACGACTTCATTCACGACTCCCTCGTGATCCCCAAAGGCGCAGTGGTGGATCTCAAGATCCGTTCACGTGACGTGCTCCACTCTGTCTATCTGCCTCACTTCCGTGTGAAGATGGACGCAGTGCCTGGTATGGACACCCGCTTCCACTTCGTGGCCAATCAGACGACTCAGGAGTTCCGTGACTACCTGATGGGCAATCCTTACTGGAGCCAAGTCGATACCGTCATCACGAGCAAAGTCGTGTCCAAGGGTGATACCCTGAAGGACGGCTCTGTCGCTCAAGCTGACGTGAGCAAGACCGACACGATCCACAAGGCTGACAAGTTCGACTTCGAATTGGCTTGTACTGAAATCTGCGGTCGCGGTCACTACTCCATGCGCAAAGTGGTGGTGGTGATGGACGATGCCGACTACAAGGCTTGGTGGAACCGCGCAAGCAAGACCAAGATCTACTCGGGCGCCAAGCAGACCACTGCTCCTGTGACTCCTGCCTCTCCGATGGCTGGGTTGAAGGAAGAGGTGGCGAAGGAGTCCAATCAAGGTATTCTGAAATAAGACAAGACATCAGCGGTAGCGATATCTAATAAGAAAAGAAGGGTTATGGCAGATCACGCAATTACACTGGACAAGGCGCATGCGGATGGACATGGGCATGACCACGGTCATGATCATGAACACCACAAGCAGACCTTTATTACCAAGTACGTCTTTAGCCAAGACCACAAGACGATTGCGAAGCAGTTCATGTTCACGGGCATTTTCATGGCCATGGTCGGCCTGTTCATGTCCTTGATCTTCCGCTTGCAATTGGCGTTTCCGGATGCGGAGATGCCTTGGTTGGAGTCCATCATCGGCAAGTGGGGTGAGGGCGGCAAGCTCGACCCGAACTTCTACCTCGCCTTGGTGACGATGCATGGCACCATCATGGTGTTCTTCGTGTTGACCGCCGGTCTGAGCGGTACATTCTCCAACTTCTTGATTCCGTTGCAGATTGGGGCACGGGATATGGCGTCTGGATTCATGAACATGCTGAGCTACTGGTTCTTCTTCCTGAGCTCCGTGATCATGCTGGCCTCCATCTTCCTGACCAATGGCCCTGCGGGCGGTGGTTGGACGATTTATCCTCCGCTGAGTGCA
>JAXLVK010000086.1:0-24758 GCA_046329055.1 Bacteroidia bacterium | reverse complement strand
GGGCACCATTTCCCGTACCAATGCCGAGTTTGCCCCGGTAGCCAGGATGAGGTAATCCGTCCGGAATTCGCCCAGATTGGTTTCCAGCACAAAATCGGATGCCGATTGCTCCACGCGCTTGACCGTACTGCCCTGCAGCACCTCGATTCCCATGCCCAATGCGGCCTCGTAAAGCCATTCATCGAAATGCAACCGCCTCGCGCTCAAGCAGGACGGCAATCCCAGCCGCGCATTGCTCGGAGAATGAAAAGGCATCACGAAACCCGCTTTCTTGGCCGAACCAAATGCCGTCGCCTTCAATTCCATGATCCATGGCTGCGCCTTCAGGTCCTCGATCAGCTCGGGATTCAGCTCATGAAGTGCACGCAAGACATTGGAGGTGAGGATGTCGCCGCAGACCTTGTGCCGGGGAAAGGTCGCCCGCTCCAGCACACGCACAGGGATGCCCAACTGCGAGAGCCGCATGGCTGCAAGCAGCCCGCCGGGGCCTGCACCCACAATGGTCACGGGATGTCGCGCGGCATTCATCGAGGGAAAGTTACGGGGAAATTCGGGGAAATCAGTCTGGAAACGCAGGAGCGAATTGGCAGATGGCTACTCCACCCTCTCACCTTTTTCGTCGATTCTGAGCCTCTTGCCATACAAAACCACCTCAGCGACCCCATTGTAGAAATTAAAGGGCTCATCGTACTTGGGCTCGATGACCCATTGGAGGTCAAGGCCCATCATGCCCCAGGCCCTCAGGTCTTCGCAAGGCCCCGCGTACCTACTGAGTTTATTGGACAATACACAGAAGACGAGCTTGCCACCCACAGTATCGGCAACTGAGCCCTTGGAAATGCAGCCAAGGGACTTCTCCCCAAACATCTCATTGAGCTCATTGCCCCCCGAGTCCAAAACCCTGACAATTTCCCGATTCCATAGCCAAACCAAGCTGTCCGCGCACCGATATCCTTTATAGGACATGAATCCGAGCGCATAGGAGTTCCCAAAGGCATGGTACCCATCTCCATCGAAACAGATGACCATTTCATTGCAGACATCCAAGGTGAGGACATCATCGTCGGTGATGAGGGACCAATAGGGGTCACCATGCATGCCGGGCTGGTGGCTGTATGCGCGGTGATGCTGCGTATCGAGGTAGAAATCGTACCATGGGGAATGGGACTGGGGTTCACCTGTGCCAGATGTGATGGTCTTTTCTTGAGCGGCAACTACCTCAACCAACAGGCAAGTCAACAAAATGAACACCTGAACCACTTTCATCCCTCAATTTATTCATTTGCAGACAAAATTTCTAGCCCTGGGCTCCCCAGCATCGCCGGCATTTGTGGTGCTGCAAGTTCCCCATGCAAATGCCCTCGTGTGGCCGCGAAGCCAGCAAAATCCCGTCAACTGGGCCTGGGAGCAACGAACGCCTGCATCCAAAAATCCCTATCTTTGCCGCTCGAATTTGAGATCAAAAATGAAAGCACTCGAAGGAAAAACAGCATACATCACTGGCGCGAGCCGCGGTATCGGCAAGGGAATCGCCCTGGAATTCGCGAAGCAAGGCGCCAATCTCGCCCTCACCGACCTGAACATCGAGGGCATGGGCCCGGACTTCATCGCTGAGTTTGAGCAGTATGGCGTGAAGTGCATCGCCATCGCCTGCGACGCGAGCAACATGGAGCAAACCCAGGCTGCGATCGACAAGACTGTCGAGACCTACGGCGGCCTGGACATCCTCGTGAACAATGCCGGCATCACCAAGGACGGTCTGCTGCTGCGCATGACGGAAGAGCAATTCGACCTCGTGGTCCGCGTGAACCTCAAGAGCGCATTCACCAGCACCAAGGCGGTCCTCAAGACCATGCTCAAGCAGCGCAGCGGCTCCATCATCAACATCAGCTCCATCGTGGGCGTGACCGGAAATGCAGGCCAAGCGAACTACGCCGCCTCCAAGGCAGGCATGATCGCCTTCACCCAAAGCACCGCCAAGGAACTGGGGTCCAGAGGCATCCGCGCCAATGCTGTCGCTCCAGGCTTCATCGCCACCGAGATGACCCATCACCTGCCCGAGGCCGAACTCAAGCGTTGGTTGGAGAGCATTCCGCTCCAGCGCCCCGGCAGCGTCAAGGACATCGCCGACCTCTGCGTGTTCCTCGGCAGCGATGCCAGCACCTACATCACAGGCCAGACCATCCACGTGAATGGCGGCATGTACATGTAATTAAGAATGAATAATTAACAATGAATCCTTGGCGGGGGACCCTCGCATTGTTCATTGTTAATTATCCATTATTAATTTTTTCAGTAACATTGGCCGATGCGCAGTCTTCGCTTTCCTTACAACTTGGGGCTGGTTTTGCTTGGGGCACTCGTGGCCGGAATGGTCATTGCAGGTGCGGCAACGCGATCCGGGCTACAATTCGGCTATTCTGAGGGGATTTCCAGCGCATTGGTGATCCTCTTTTCGCTCGGAGCGGCGACCATCTCCTTTTTTGTCTATTACAAAAGGGACGGCCTCATGCCCCTCGGGGCGGCGATTCCGTTGGGCATTTTCCGCTACCTGGTCTTGCTGGTGGCGGCCCTGATGCTGCTGGAACCGAAGTTGGAGACCCGTAACCGGCAACTCAGCCCTCCCATCGTGGCGGTGCTGCATGACGATTCCGAGAGCATCCTGATCAACCGGGACAGCACCTACCTGCGGCAGCAGTATCCGGCGCAGCTCAAGGCCTTCATGGACAAGCTCATCGCAGACGAGAAGGTCAAAACCCACTTTTTTGCATTCTCCAGCAGCCTCGGCACCGACGCCTCACCAGATTCCCTGCGCTACCGTGGCATGGGCACCAATGTCGCAGCGGCCTTGAGCGAGGCGGGCAAGCTGTTCAGCAACCAAAACCTCGACGCAGTCGTCTTGCTCAGCGATGGGATTTCGACCTCGGGGATGAACCCGATTTACACCCTCGACCAGTTCCAGCAGCCTGTGTACACCGTCCTCCTGGGCGATACCACACCGCAAAAGGACATCCGCATCGGCGAGGTGCTGTACAATCAGATCGCCTACCTCGACAATGAGACCCCGATCAAGGTCAAGGTCATGAGCACGGGCTACGACCAAGCGAATGTGAAGGTCACCCTGACTGGAGGCGGCAAGGTCATCGCCACGCAAAACCTGAGCCTCAGCAAGGTGATGAGCAGCGCAGACGCGGATTTCGTGGTGAAGCCGACCCAAACCGGGATCGCGCAGTACACCATCACGGTCGATCCCCTCCCCGGCGAGCTCACGACCCGCAACAACTCGAAGGCGATCTTCATCAATGTCCTCGAAACCAAGGTCAAGATCGCGATCTTCGGAGGTTATCCGCATCCGGACATCGGGGCGCTGCGGAATGCATTGATCCGCGACCAGCGATTCGAGGTCAAGGAGTTCATCCACAAGAACGCCAGCGGCTACTACAACGACCCTGCGGGCAGCAACCTCGCGGACTTCGACCTGTTCATCCTGCACAACTATCCGTTCAGCCCCGGCGACGGCGCCATGCTCGACAAGGTCAAGGCCGAGATTGATGGCCGGAAGGCGCCGATCATGGTTTTTGTTGGGCAGAGCACGCATTTGCAGACACTCAAAACCAGCCTCGGCGAACGCATGGGCATCATTCCGGGCAGTTTCCAAACCAATGTCGAGGAGGCGATGCTTGTCTTCAAGGAGGAGTACCGCAACCACAGCACCTACACCTTTGACGAGGGCTGGATCCGGATGATGAACAATGCTCCTCCCCTCTACCGCAACCAAAGCGAATGGAAGGCTGGCGGCGACACCAAAGTTTTGGCGACGGCTAGGATCAAGGGGTGGCATTGGACTACCCGATCTATAGCCTGCAAATCACCTGGAGCGGAAAAACATGGTTTTCGTCGGCGAAAACATCTGGCGGATGCGGGCCCATGCTCACGTCGAGACGGAAAGCTTCGATGGATTCGACTCCTGGATTTACAACAACATCCAATGGCTGATCGTCCGCGAGGACAAACGCCGCTTCAAGGTCTCCCCGAGCAAGCAGTTGTTCACTGGGAATGAGCCGGTGCTGTTCCGTGGTGAGGCCTACGGTGAGACTTACCGCCCATTGAGCGGCGTGGATGTCAAGCTCAAGCTGAAATACCCCAACGGCAAGGTCGAGGACGTCTATCTCAATGAGACCGGAAATGCTCGCTACTTCTTGGAACTGAACAACCTGGAGGAAGGCGCCTATAGCTACGAGGCGGAAGGCACCAAAACTGGGGTGCGCATCGGCACGGACCGTGGTGAATTCAGCATCGGGCGGAGCAACATCGAGCACCTGAACCTGACTGCAGATGCTGGGCTGATGCAACAAATTGCCCTCCGCACACGAGGCAGCTTCCATACCGCCCGCGATTTGGACAAGTTGGCAGATGAAATCCTGGCCCTGAACAGCCTGAAACCCGTCGCCAATGTCACCATCAAGCGCCTCGGATTCAACGAGCTGCAATGGATATTCTACATCCTGATCGGCCTGCTCGCGGTCGAGTGGGTTGTCCGCAAGCGGTATAGCTTGAGCTGATCCCATGGATTACCTCCTCTTCAAAGCGCTGCACCTCATTTTCATGGTCACATGGTTCGCGGGGCTGTTTTACCTCGTACGGCTGTTCGTGTACCATCGAAAGGCGACGGATCGGGAAAGTCCTGTCCGCGAGGCGCTTGAGGCGCAGTACACGCTCATGGAGCGGCGCTTGTATTACATCATCACGTGGCCGGGCATGGTGCTCACCATCATTTTCGGGACATTGATGATCATCTCGAACCCGAGGGTGCTGGACCTGTGGTTGTATGTGAAGTTGGGCATGGTGCTGTTGCTGATCGGGTACCACATCT
Organism: Bacteroidia bacterium; assembly: GCA_046329055.1. Taxonomy (GTDB): domain Bacteria; phylum Bacteroidota; class Bacteroidia; order J057; family JADKCL01; genus JADKCL01. The sequence continues at coordinate 19,885 of JAXLVK010000086.1, read as the reverse complement.
ACTGCGGCGAGCTGATGAAGGACTTGAAGGATGGCAAATGCACACTCAAATCCTTCCATTTCAGGTTGTTGAACGAAGGGCCGACCCTGTTGCTGTTTGGTATCATTACCCTGGCAGTTTTCAAGAACCTGACCGATTTCGCTTATGTCTTCGCGGGATTGGTGGCTCTGGGAGTGGTGCTGTTTTTGGCGGCGCGGCTTTACAAATCTGCCCGAGAAAGGAGGCAGCAATGAGCAGGCTTGGAGGCAATCATGCCATGAAGAGGCGGCAGCTTCCAGCCGCAAGCCCATCCTGCCCAAGCCTCTGGCGCGGGAATTCGAGAATCGTATCCCGGCTCAGGCAAGGCATCATTCCAGTCCTCTGCCTCCTGCTCCTGACATTCTCTGCCTGCAACAACACCCCAGAACCCAAGTCCGATCCCACTACCGAAGCACCGCCCCAAAAGGTCTATCTCAACCACGGCGCGGACGCGAAATACGTGGGCAAGGAAGCCTGTCGCTCCTGCCACGCTGACAAGTACGAGACCTTCGTCCACAGCGAGATGGGCCGTAGTTTCAAGCCTGCCAAACTCAGCCTCAGCGCAGGAAAATGGGAGGGCATCAAGCCCGTCTATGACAAGGCTCTGAACTTGTACTACCTCCCCTTTCACATCGGGGAATACCTCTACCTCAAGGAATTCCGCCTCAAGGGCCGCGACACCATCCATCAGCGCACCGAGAAACTCGCCTACATCGTCGGGTCTGGGCAGCACACGAATTCCCACATGATCGCGGAAAACGGCTACGTCTTCCAGGCGCCACTCACTTGGTACGCGCAGGACGGCAAATGGGACCTCCCGCCGGGATTCCAAGATGGCCAAAACACCCGATTTTCCCGCACCATCGAGCTCGAATGCATGACTTGTCACAATGCCATGCCCGAGTTTGAGCCCGGCTCCGACAACCGCTTCCTGAGCGTGCCCGACGGGATCGACTGCGAGCGCTGCCACGGCCCCGGATCGATCCACATCGCTGAAAAGCAAAGCGGCAGCCAACGCCACCTCATCGACGGAATTGATTACACCATCGTGCACCCCGGCAAGCTCCCCGTCGAACGTCAATTTGATGTCTGCCAACGCTGCCACCTCCAAGGCACCGCCGTCCCCGTCGAGGGCAAGACCTTCGCGGACTTCCGACCCGGCATGCAGCTGAGCGATTACATCAACACCTTTCTGCCCCGAGCCGCCGACAGCGCCAAGCGCTTCATCATGGCCTCGCATCCCGACCGCCTGCGCATGAGCCCCTGCTTTGCGCAAAGCCAGAACAATGCTGCGATCGCCAAGCCCATGACCTGCATCACCTGCCACAATCCGCACCTGAGCATCAAGACCTTGGGCACGGATCATTACAAGCAGGTCTGCCAAAGCTGTCATACACCCGCACGCGCCGCCGCAGGGACATTGGACACCTGCCTCGCACCGCTGAAGCTGCGCCTCGCCAAGTCCGACAATTGCGTGACTTGCCACATGCCCACCTCTGGCAGCTCCGACATCCCGCACGTGCGCATCACCGACCATTACATCCGCAAGCCTGACGATCAGCAGCTTGTGAGCGCCGAGGAGGCACAACGTCAAAAGGACTTCCTGCGCCTCGCCTGTCGCACGCAGGACAATCCCAGCGACCGGCTCATGGCGGAGGGCTACCTCGCGCAGCACGAACAATTCACCTCGCTTCCATGGCTCCTGGACAGCGCAGCCTCCTGCCTCACCCGTGCCCAAGCCAAGACATCCGAGGCCGAGGTTTTGCGACCATTGGTGCGCCTGCGCTACCTCCAACAGAATTTCCCTGCCCTCACGCAGCTGTCCCAACGGCACGCACCTGCGACCGTGAACGATGCCTGGACCGCCTACCGCATCGGGGAGGCTTGGTCCCAAATGCAGCAAGTGCAGCAGGCGATTCCATGGCTCGACCGCGCCCATCAGCTCGCCCCCGGACAGCTCAAGTTCAAGACCAAACTTGCTTCGGCTTTGGTGTCCTCCAAGCAGACTGACCGCGCCCTGACCTTGCTGAATGAGCTAGTAGGCGCTTATTCCAAGGATCCGAGTGTGATGAACAACCGCGGATTCGCCTACGTCCTCCAAGGCGACATGAATGCAGCCGAACGGGATTTCCTGCGTGCACTGCAACTGGATCCCGATTCCGAGATCGCCATCGCCAACCTCGCATCGCTCTACCTGAACACCTCTCGGCCAGATCAAGCCAAGAAATACACTGCCGATCTCCTCGTTCGCGACCCCAAGAATCCGCAGTATCAGAAATTGGCGAAAATGCTGGGGATGTGATTTTTCCGAGGGAATATGGAATCGCGCCCTTGCTTCCATCTCAATTCCAGAATAATTTGAAACCCTCATCAAGACCCCAATGGAAGAATACAAAATCAGCCAAAGCGTAGGAAACGGCGGCCAAAACATCAAAGCAGATGTGATCACCGTGCAAACCCTGCTCGTGAAAGTCGGCTACATGGCCGAAAAAAGCAGCAGCGGCAAGAGCAACATCGATGGCATTTGTGGAAACGGCACCATCGGCGCGATCACCAATTTTCAGCTGCAAAAGGTCGGCAATCCCAATCCAGACGGCAGGATCGACCCCGGTGGCAAAACCTGGAAAGTGCTGCTTGAAACTGTCGGCGCTGCGTCTGGCACTGGGAACACAGGAACGAGCACGCCCGCGATTCAAATCACCCCCGAGGTGATTGCTGCCATCAAGAAGAAATTCCCCAGTGGCCTGAATGTCTGCATGTTTGCATTGTACGACGATCAGAGCAACAACAATCAGGAGTTCGGCAGGGCGGCAGCGATCTACATCAATGACTTCTCATCCGTGGGGATCGATGGCAATGGCGTTTTGAAATTGGGCCATGCCTACCCGGTGCGGTCATTGACGGACGCGACCTCCATCCTCAAAACGCTTCATGAGGCCCTGAAAAAGGACTTCCTGAAGTCCGCTGGCAGCACGAGTGGCAATACCAATGTCGCCTTGCCAGCCTACCTGAAGGTGAAGACCCTCGCCCTGCTCGCCCATGGCATGCCCTGGGGCATCAATTTGGGCCGCGAGAAGAAATACAACCTCCGCATCGACAGCGCGGACGGCGTTTCCAAATTCAAGCAATTTGTCGCAGGCATCCGCCCCTACCTGACTGAGGATGTGAATGTTCCGCTCTTTTCCTGCAATGCGGGCCGGGAAAGCGACGGCACCGAACCCGAAGGTGTCTGGTACCTCTCCGAGGCCGACAAGCAGGACGGCAATTCCTCCTTTGCAGCAGCGTTCGCGGCAGAATTGGGTGCAAATTGCAGTTGCTATGGACACCTGAGCGCCGGCCATACGGTCAACAATTTTTCAGCGCGGGTATTTGGCAAGGATGCAGGACGCGATGCAACCAAGGACAAGCGGGGCGTCCACATCTTCCACCTGCTCTACCCCACGACGTTCAGCGACGCAGAAGCCGCCCGACTCAAGAAGGACAAGGCCAAGGTCCGCGACAAGATGTGGGCACACTTCAAGGATCGCATGGACGACAGTCACCAGGGACAACTCCTGGTGAAAAACTCCGACGGGAAGTCAGTCAAAATCCAACTGGGTTCTGTGATGTTCACCGACCTGCCGGGAGCGTCGCGCATCTTGCAAGCCGATTGGCCGACTTGGGTGGCAGCGAACCCGATCTGATTCGCTAATCCCTGACCGTGAACAGCTTGAGGGCTGGCCATCGATAGGAAGGAATCTTCAAATTTTGTGATTTTGGTAGGATATGCCCGACTGGGCAAAGATATCCACATGCATCCCCTTTAAGTGCTGATTTTGGGCTGAAAATTCGTTTTTTCTCCTAAATTTGGCATTGAAAGCTACTATCACGAGATTTTTTGGGATTCACTTATTTCTAAAACTATGGTTCACGATCAGAAAAAGGACAAGGAAAATGTCCATCAGGCCAAGAAGAATGAGCAAGAAAGCGCTGGAGGACAGGTAGTTAAATCTCCGCCCTTCCAACTTTTTGCTGGAGGCGATGGCGGAGGCGGTGACGCTCCTGCCGCCCAGAACAAATCGGCTAGCAACTCTGCGATGCCCGAGGCTGTTCAGGCCAAGATGGAAAGCGCCTTTGGTCAGGACTTTTCTGATGTGAGCATCCACACTGACTCCCAAGTCTCCAAGTCCGCTGGCGCCCTGGCACATACCCAAGGCAACGAAGTCCACTTCGCCCCCGGACAATTCAAGCCTGAAACTCAAAGCGGTCAAGAGCTCCTCGGTCACGAGCTCACCCACGTGGTGCAGCAGCGCCAAGGCCGTGTCGAAGCCACAGGCTCCACGCCGAACGGCATGCCCCTGAACGACAACAAGGGCCTTGAGTCCGAAGCCGATCAAATGGGCAAGGCAGCCGCTGCAGGCACCATGCAGAAGAAAGCTGCTGGCGGTAGCGGTTCCCCCAAGGGTGGCGCCTCCCAAATGAAGAAGGGACCCGTCCAACGCAAGGCATTCGCGAACGATCAGGAGAAGGAGCAATTCTTCGCCGATTACCAAGCCCGCGCTGACGAGATTCTTGCTCGCTGGTACGAGAAAACCACCACAAAGGACGGTCGCGACAAGCTCACAGGTCAGCTCTTCGCTGATGCTGCCCGCAAGGTCTATACCGCCAAAGGCGACACCAAATTCATCGTTCCCGTCGAATTCGCCCTCTCCCAGGCCCGCCTCGAAGGTGGCGTGAGCCGTCTCGAGCGTGGCGGAAAAGGCAACGTCTTCAACGTCGCAGCCTACGACAGCGGCGTGAGTGCAGCAGAGAAGAAGATCGACACCCTCGAAAAGGGCTTCGAATCCTACTATATGTTCATGGCCAACAAGATGCTCGACGACAAGTCACCTGAGCAATTGTTGGAAAAAGGCAACTTCACCACGGGCGCCAACCGCACCGGAGGCGTGTACGCCACCAACCCCGTCTATGAAGGCCACATCAAAGGCGAAATCGGCAAGATGCACATGGCCGACGACGGCTTCCGCTTGAGCGGTTCCGTGGGCCTCAGCGGCAAGAACAAGCCCGAGGACGTTGCCAAGGTAGCTGCACTGCTAGTGAAGCTCGGCTACATGAGCAAGGACGATGTCGCTGATGCTGGCAAAGTCGGCAGCGCCATCCTGAGGTTCCAGACAACTGAGATCGCTCCCACCTCCGAGGAGTGGTTCAAGAAGCGCGACGGTGCCGTCACGAACGCCACCGACCGCAAAAACATGGACATCCAACTCAAGGACTTCAAAGACGGTACCGTTTCGAACGGTGGCGCGACCTTGGGAGTGATGTATTTCATGGCAGCCATGGGTGGCAAAGTCGAACTGACTGGCAAGGCACAAAAAGGTGGCAGCACCACTCCCGCCAAGCCTGCGACCGTCACTCCGGCGAAGCCCGCTGACACCAAGCCCACCGAGCCCAAACCCGCTACTCCCACGACCAAGCCCGCCACGCAACCTGCGAACAGCGGCAGCTCATCTTGGTGGGGCGATGCATGGGACTATGTCGCCAAGAAAACTGGCGATGCAGTGGACTACGGTAAGCAAAAAGCCGGACAGGCCTACGATTACGCCGCAGAGACCGTTTCCGGCTGGGGCAAGGCCATCTTCGGTGACAGCGAACCCGCCAAGAAGCAGGAGACCATCACTCCTGCTGCCAAGCAACCCGCCGCCAAGCAGAGCACCCCGGCAACTCCAGCCGCTCAGGGTCAAATCAGCGACAGCGTGGGCAAAGGCGGCAAAAACAACGACGCCGACGTGCGCATCGTCCAAACCCTGCTCATCAAGGCCGGCTACCTGCCCGCCCTGAACAGCAAGGGTCAATCCAACGTGGACGGCGATTGCGGCAACTTGACCATCGGAGCCATTACCCGCTTCCAAAGCGAGAAGGCTGGACTTTCCCAACCCGATGGCCGCGTAGATGCCGGAGGTACCACTTGGAAGGCCCTCACAGGTCAGAAAGTGGCTCCCAAGCCGCAAACCCAGACCCAAACCACCCCGCAGACTGGCGGTGGCAAAGATGCTCCGACCAAAGTCGATCAGCGTCCGGCCCTCACGACCACGGGCGACATGTTCTCGCAAATCAAGCAGAACTTCCCCAATGGCATCAACGTGGCCATCTACGCCGACTACGACAAGACTGGTGACAAGGCCAAGGACGGCAACAACGCCGAATTCCCCCGCGCCGCAGGTGCCTATGCCAAGTCCTTCAATTCCGTGGGCTACGATGCCTCCGGCACCTTGAAGCTCGGCCTCGCACACCCGATCAAGTCGCTGGCAGACATCACCAAGATCATCAACGACACCCATGCCCTCCTCAAGAGAGAGTATGAGAAGTCCACGACGACGCCTGCAGCGGAACTGCCCGCCTACACCAAGATCAAGACCTTGGCATTGTTCTCGCACGGTATGCCTTGGGGCATGCACCTCGGCGGCAGCGGCAAGTACAACCTCCGGATCGACTCCAAAGCCGAGCAGGAGAAGTTCAAGCAATTTGTCTCAGGCATCCGTGGCAGCTTGACCGCTGATGTGGACGTGAACCTCTTCGCTTGCAACGCTGGTCGCGAAACCGATGGCACCGAGAAGGAAGGCGTGTGGGGCCTCGATGCAGCTGAGAAGCAAGACGGCAGCAGCAGCTTCGGCGCGGCTCTCGCAGCTGAGTTGGGCAAGGACGCGAGCGTGTACGCACACTTGAGCGCAGGACACACCGTCAACAACTACTCTGCAAGGGTCTTCGGCAAGGACGCTGGCAAGGACGCCACCCAAGACAAGGGCGGTGTGCATATCTTCCGCCTCCTCTACCCGTCCACCTTCGTCGAGTCTGAGGCCAAGCGCCTGGGCAAAACCAAGGAGCAAGTGTCTGCCAAGATGTGGAAGCACTTTACGCAGCGCATGAGCGACGGCCACAGCGGCAAGTTCTCCATCACCAATGCCCAAGGCAAGGCGGAGAAGATCCAGTTGGGTTCCGAAATGTTCAGCGACCTGGAGCGTTCCAAGACCATCCTGCAAACGGATTGGGCCACTTGGGTGCAATCCAACCCCATCAAGTAAGTTGAAATTGCGGAGAATGCAATCTGTCACTATGAATAGAAAAGGATCGGTGCGTCAGGCACCGGTCCTTTTCCCTTTTGTTTCCTGGCAAAGGACATTTGGGCGCCTTTCAATGGTCATTGGCTGCCTATTGGTCACCGGAATGCTGGCATTGACAGGCTGTGGTGCACCCGCCGCAACTGATGCAAATGCCTCGGTGCCAATGAAGAAGGTGGCGGACATCCCAGCGCCAGACAAGATCGATCCTGCCACCAAGGTCGCCCAGCCACAAGAAGGCTATGCGACGCTCACCAACCTCGAAATGGTAGAGTATTGCCTCCCCTATCCTGTGGATTTCAAGGAGGACTATGATGCAGCCGAGGAGAAAGGGCAGCACGTCTTCGTGTCCAAGGACAAGAAAATCAAGATCTTCTACGCGGGCAACCCCTATGACGACGAATTCATCATCCTCTACCATGATGCGCAGGCAGAGGTTCAAGATGAAATCATGGCGGATCCTATGCTCGACGAGAGCGGCGAAGATTGGTTCAAGATCGTCTGGGAAAAGGACAAGAAGACCTTTTGGCTGCACAAATGGTACCGTGCCGACGCGAAAGAGACCGTGACGGTGCGCTTCGAATACGCCACCTCCGAGGCAGAGCGAATCAAACCAGCCATCCAATACATCACCGCTGCAAGCTCGCATTGCGAATAGCGAGGTGCTGAAAGTCATTGATTTTCTGGGCGCAAGGAGCTAAATTGATTCGAAAGAATCGAATTGCCCTATGCGAAAGCGACTGATCTGCCTGATGGCGGTTTTCCTGTTTTGTGGAATCGGCCACGATGCCTTCGCTCAATTGAGCTACTTGACCTCGACCATGGGAGGCTCGAGCTACGAGGTCTGTCTGCAGGGCAACCACCTGTATGTAGGGGCGGCCAACACCCTCGTGACCTTCCCCATCATTGGCCCGAACCATACTCCAGGCGCACCCACCGACTCCATCCGTCTGCGCTCCAACATCGACCAAATCATAGAGCACAATGGGTTCCTCTACGTCTGCGCCAACCATGACGGATTGTACAAATTTGACCTGACCAATCCAGCTAAGCCCATCGCTGTGGCGCATTTCATCCCCAATTCCAGGAACGAGAGCATTTATGACATTGCCTTTCGTGGGGATTCCTTGATCGTGGCCGCAAAGCACAAGCTGCAATACTTGAGGGATTCCGGTTCGTCGATCACATTCATTGCTGACATCTTCTCCACCACAGGCGACGAACGGATTCACGGAGTGGACCTGAGGGGAAACCTGATCGCATTCACCGTCGGTTTCAGCAAAACTCCCGCCCCTGATGAGGGCGTTTACCTTTTCGACGCGAACACTTTTCTCCAAGTGGGATTCTACAATGAGTCGGAGGGCGATGCTTGGGATGTCTATTTTGGGCAGAGCACTCCCCTCCTGCATGTGATGGGTGGCAACGATGTGGGCACCTTCAACGGGCTCTACTACGTCCTGGATTACACGAACCCGGCTTCCCTTCAACTAGCGCTGAAGGACACACTCCTGGGCTTTATCCCCAGCATGGCCATGCCCATGAGCGCCAAGCTGATCCATGACACGATCTACATCGCCACCCAAGGTGCGGTGAAAAATGTCCCTTTTCCGCCGAATCTGGATGGCTATGTCTTCGTTTACGATGCCACCTCACCCAGCAATGTCCACTACATAGAGGACATCAATGCGGGTTTGTACCATTTTGACATCGACATCGACCCGTCCACCAGCGTGATGTACGTGGCATCGGAGTGGTATGGGGTCCTCGCTGTGGACATCTACGACATTCACAACGAGGTACGGCTGGATCAAAAACTCACCGGTGGATGGTGCCATGGATCAGCATTCGCCAAAGACCGTCTCGCCCAAGCAAGTGAAGGATTCGGGATGCAGCTCTATGACATGTCCGTTCGACAGAACCCGATCCTGATCGCAGAAGACACCGCCATTGGATTTTGCAGGGCGATCAGCATGGACGATTCCGCCCGGTACGTCTTCGGTTGGTACCTGACCAATGAAAAACTGAGGGTCTTCGATGCGCGGAATGGGACATTACTGGGGAGCATCTCTGGTCCGCCATTTGAAGCGATCGAAGACGACTGGCAAAAGGCGAGGCAAAAGGGCAATCGAATTGCGGTGATCCAGGACCCTACATTGCCGGATTTGAACATCACCAAGCGGATTTACCTTGCCGACATTTCCAATCCGACCCAACCCTCGATCCTCAAAATCAAGACCAAAAGCTACCTCCGGGACCTCCTTTTCCTTCCCAGCGGAGAGTTGGTGGCGCTGGCACATGATTCGATCATAGTACTGAATCCCAACGATTTGACTACGATTCATTCCGTGGCTCCGCAGTTCATCCTGCTCCAACGATTCAAGGCGATGGCATTGTCCGGGGATACCTTGTCGGTATTCATGGAAGGGTACAATGAGGGGATTTTGAAATACTACGTGAATCCGAGCACCCACCACTTGACCTTTGTGAATGCCAGCAGTTTCCCGCTGAATGTCACCATTGACGAGCGCGTATTCATGGCAACCGATGATACCGTGCTCTACATTTCAAGCAGCCTGGACAGCCTGAAGGCGGTGGACCTTCACGCACCACATGCGCAGCTTGCCGTCTATGACCATTCGGCGGATTTTGTTTGGGATCATCTATGGGGAGTACACGACCTCTACTACTCCCAAGGGCTGCTCGTGCTGAACGAATACATGGGCCAAACCAGCATTTTCGGGGCACCAACGATGGTTGCGATTCCTGAGGAGATGCCTCAGCTGCAGGTTCGATGCCATCCCAATCCGACGAGCGGAAGCTTTGTGGTGGACTGGGATGGCGGATTTCCAATGCATGTGCGGGCTTACGACCTAGGCGGAAGGCTCAGGGGCGAATGGCCTGTGATGCGGCCCCATGCAGTCCTGGATGCGAGTGGGTGGCCGGACGGGCTGTATGTCCTGCAATGGGCTGGCGCTCAAAAGAGTGGAACAACGAAGCTGGTGATCCAATCCGGAAGGAGATGATCAAAATCAGGAATTTTCCTGATTCGGAGCAGGCCGCCTCGGGCTGAATACCCAGACTTTGGCAGCGATCAAAGTGTTTGCCATGAATCGTTCTCTGATTGAGAAATACAATACGCAGGGGCCTCGCTACACGAGCTATCCCACTGTGCCCTATTGGGATGAAACGCCCCCGAGCGAGGATGGTTGGATGGGCCTGGTTCGGGATGCATTCCAAGTGAGCAATGCCTCCGAGGGCATCAGCCTTTATATCCACTTGCCTTATTGTGAGAGCCTTTGCACCTACTGCGGCTGCAATACGCGCATCACGGTGAATCATGGAGTCGAGTCGCCCTATATCGAGGCGGTGCTGAGTGAGTGGCGGATGTACTTGGGCGCATTGGAAAGTAGGCCACGGATTCAGGAACTGCACCTGGGTGGAGGGACGCCGACCTTTTTCAGCGCTGAAAATCTCAAGCGGCTCGTTGGCGGAATATTGGACACCTGCGAACCGGTTGCATCACCGGACTACAGCTTTGAGGGCCATCCCAACAATACCCGGGCAGAACACCTGCAGGCACTCTATGATTTGGGATTCCGAAGGGTCAGCTTTGGAATCCAGGACTTTGACCCACGGGTTCAGGAGGTCGTGAACCGGATCCAAACCTTCGATCAAGTTCGTAGCATCACCGAGGCGGCGCGCCGGATTGGATACACCTCCGTCAATTTTGACTTGATCTACGGCCTGCCCCTTCAGCAGATTTCAAGCGTGAGGGATACCGTGGAAAAGGTCGCCCTCCTGCGCCCGGACAGGATCGCACTCTACAGCTACGCCCACGTGCCGTGGATCAAACCCGGTCAGCGCAAATTCACTGAACTCGACCTGCCCACGGGCGAGGAAAAACGCGCCCTCTACGACCTGGGCCGACAAATGCTGGAGTCCGACGGGTATCTGGAAGTCGGGATGGACCACTTCGCGCTCCCTACGGACGCACTCTGGATCGCTGCCGCGTCCGGCAAGCTCCATCGGAACTTCATGGGCTACACACCTAGTCACACCCGCCTGTGTATCGCATTGGGAGTGAGCGCGATCGGTGATGCTTGGGGTGGATTTCTCCAGAATCAAAAGAAGGTGGAGGATTACCTCGCCGCGATCAATGCCGGACACCTCCCCATTTTCAAGGGGCATGTGCACACGCCGGAAGACCTGCGGATGCGTCAGCATATCCTCGACATCATGTGCCGCCACGAGACCCAATGGTGCGAAACCGCCAATAAGCAACCCTACCTGCAAGGAATATTGGACCGGCTCGCGCCGATGGTGGAGGATGGACTGGTAGAAATCCGGGATTGCGGATTGAAGGTGACGGAGGCGGGTCGGCCCTTCGTGCGGAACATTTGCATGGCGTTTGACTTGCGCCTTGCCGTGAAGCAGCCTGAGCGGGTGATTTTCAGCGCGACAGTCTGACCCTCACTTGAACACAAACGTGCTCAAGGCCCAGTAAGCCACTGCGGCGCCGATGACCCATGGCAGCCATTTCCGGACAATGTAAAACGGATCAAGGCGCTGTTGGCGGGCGTTGCGGGTCACGGAAAAGCGCTCGCGTTCGCCGGTTGGACGGCTAGGGGCATCTTCGGCGGCTTCACGCTTGCTCTTGTAGCTGCGGTTGCCAAAGCGGCTGCGGTAATTCCTTTCGCGTAATTCCATGATGCTCAAAGATAAGGAGAAACAGCACGCCGCGTCGCAGGCGCACCATGCATTTCCCTAACGCTCCTCAATGTCCCGATGTTGTGCCCGGCCAATGAAAATCCTTCTCGCCCGCTTCGATGGCGACGGGGAGGCGATTCTCCTCGGGCGGTACAGGACAGGCATAGCCGTAGTTGTACACGCAGTAGGGATTGTAGGCGCGGTTGAAGTCGAGCAGCACCTTGTTTTCCACGAGCCGGGTATCGAGGTAACGACCGCCGCCGTAGGTCGTGCCGCCGCTCGTCATGTCCCGGAAGGGAATGAACAGGGTTTTGCTGTCCTTCTCATTGGGTTGATAGGCAGTGAGTTTGCAATCCACAGCCCCTACCTTGAAGTGCAGCCAACCCGCGATGATGTAGTTCTCGGGGTCACCCAGGGAGCGAGGCATCTTGATCCGCTCAAACTTGGGATTGTCCTCGAACTTGGCGGTGATCTTGAAATTTCGGCTCACCGGAAACCAATTCAAGCTATCAAAGCTAGCCCGCAGGCTATCTGGAATCGGTGATTCGGGGCTGTTTTTGAACATTTCATTCCGCTCCCGCCGCCATTTTGCCTCATCCACCATGTAGGTGTCGTCGCTGAGTACCCACTGAAACAGGAAGGCAATCAACAATATGGCCCCGACACCCAAAACGATGAAGGTACTGTTGCGACGGGAATTCATCCCGCCGCCTTGGCTCTCTTGGTTTTCTATCTCGCTCATCCAGCAAACAACAATTTCAGGTAAAACATCGGGTTTTTCAGCCGCTCCCGCATGTCCAGATCCTCGAACATGCACGAGATCGTCTCCCGCAAAACACGGTTTTTGGTCGCCTTGTTCACGACCAGGTTGAACAGCCAGGGGTAATTTACGAGCCGCTGCATTCGGTAGCCCAGCTGCAACTCTTCCCAAAGCCGCGCATAGGCTGCCTGATCATAGGCGGCCATGAATTTTTCAGAGAAATCGCCCGTTCTGAGGCATTCCGCGGCTTGAACCGCAGCAAACATCCCCGAATAAAGCGCATTTCCGATGCCCTCCCCAGTAAATGGATCGATGAGCGAGGCCGCATCACCCACCAGCATATAGCCCTCGCCGCTGATCTTGCGCCGCTTGCTTCCCAACGGCAGGCCAAATCCCCTGATATCACCCACCAACTCCGCATCAGCAAAGCGCTCGCGCATCACCGGATCATTTGAAATGAGCTCTTGGAGGCCTTTCTTGAGGTTGACCTTGCGGGCGCTCACCTTGTCCGTGCGCATTCCCACACCCACATTTGCCATCCCATTCGGCAGCGGGAAAATCCAAAAATACCCCGGCAGGAAATCCTTGATGAAATGCAGCTCGATGAAATTGTCATCGTCCAGCCCCTTCACACCTCTGTAGTAGGCACGCAGGCCAGCGCAGTGATGCTTCGGCTCCATTTCGATGCCCGCAACCTGCTTCGCAAAGCGCGAATGTGCCCCATCTGCCACGATCACCAACTCCGCGACGACTTCCCTCCCATCTTCCGCCTTGCAATGCCATTTTCCATCCTTCCTTTCAAAAGCCGTCAGCGCCAATCCCTCAACCAATTGGATCTGAGGACGCTGCCTGCATTCCCTGACCAGGAAGTCGTCGAAATCCAGCCTTTTGGCAATGTAGCCCGGGCTCTGTTCCGCGCCCTTGTCATACTGCTGCCGGAAAGGAACCCGTAGTGCCTTGCGGTTGGGCGCCACAAAGGTCACCCCCCACGAACCCAAAGCCATCGGATCAGCGGCAAGATGCTGCACCACCTGTGAATCCAGCTTTTTGAGCACCTCCACGACCTTGCCACTCAGGGCATCCCCACAAATCTTGTCTCGGGGAAATGTCGCCTTGTCCACCAAGAGGCAATCGATGCCCGCCTTGGCCAAGAACAATGCCGCAGAACTCCCTCCCGGTCCAGCGCCGAGGATCAAGATGCGGGTATGGAGGGTCTCCGACATGGCGCGAAGTTAGGCGGATTGCCGGAAATGGCTAGAAGACTTCCGTCATGGCTTCCAATCCTGACGTGCGTCTCGAAGGGACAAAATGCGAACTTGTCGATCTACAATTTCATAGAGCATCACCGACTTGCCCATGATGATGCATCTTCTCGTGCCCTGCCCATCCATCGAAGGATGCAAATAGGGCAAATGCGAGATCACTCGAACAGCATCCTTGAACTCCTTGTAAAACTTTACAGCAACGGAGTGGCCAAATTCCGCCTCGATGTACTCAAGTAGATCATCCAACTGAACTCTGACCTTGTCAGTGTAAATGACCTCAAACCTCATACTTGGCAAAATGGGCATCAAACTCTTCCTGCGTCCAAATTCTACCCTCCTCGATGTCCTTTCGACCTTCAGCCGCGAGTCCTATTTCCTCGGTGGTCAGTGGCTCTAGCTCATTCTGAAATACATCCAGCAGTTGACGCACTTGCGACAAGTACGTCGCGTTGTTCAATGCGATCAAGCGTTGAATCAATTCCAACTTGTCCGTGGAGAGATGCTCACTGCCTAACATGTATCAAAAATAGTACAACGCCCTCGGAGTTGCAACCGTCCTCGTTCCAGCCTCGTCCCAAAACCGCAAGAATCCCTAAATTTGTCCCGCACCTTTTGGGAGTATGAATCGGACAAGTTGGCGGCTTTTGTGCTGTTTTTTGCTGCTCACAGGCTGGGGCGTGTCCTCATTTGCGAGCGGTGCCGATGTCCTCTCCACCAATGTCATCGTGCAGCTTAACAAGCTCCGTCAGGACCGCGGTCTCCCATTGGTGATTGCCGACACATCCCTGCACCGGGCCGCCCGAATCCATGCAGCCTGGATCGCCAAGCACGATTCCATCACCCATTTCGAGAATCGAAGGTCCACCGCAACCGTCTTCCAACGGGTCGCATTGGGCCATGGCACCCACGCGGAGGTATCGGAGGTGCTCGTCACTTTCCAACCGACACCGGGATTGACCGCGATGGAATGGTGCCGGCAGGTGATCGACCACTGTCAGACTCTCAAACAAGATGCATTGGTGATCCTGGACAGGGATCAAGCCTACGGCGGAGGTGGTGTGGTGATTCAAAAAGGTGGCCGAATCTGGGCTTGCCTGGTCCTCGCTAAGGCTCGGTGGAACCCTCCGGCGACTGTGAAATTGAACAAGCGTGCGTTCGGCATCCATGCTGGTAATGACAAAGCTTGCAAGTCGCTGGACAAGACCAGTTATGTCCAGAAGAGATTCCTGTATGCATTTGAGGTAGATGAGCGGAATTTGGAGCCAAAAGCAGGCAAGAAAGTCAAACTCTTTTTCAGCTACCCGGACTACTTTGCCCCTAAGGACGTGCTCAAGGGCCCGCGTGGCAAGATGGCGCCGGACATTGTCTATCGTGACCAATTTCCCTGCTGCCGTCCCAATGTCCTGCATGGCTCGCCCTACCACGATGGCCATCTCCTCCACCCAAGAGGCTGGTGCTACCTCGCGTTTTGGCACCAATGGGCACCGAAAAAGTGGGAAAAGGCGCTGGTCGTGCGGACACATCAACTACGACCATTTCCGCTGGACAGCACCCAAAACAACATCGTCCTCACCAAAAAACACGGCTACTGCAGGTACCTGATGCCATTCAGCTACCCCCAGCGGCTACTCGATCCAATGGATTTCGAGTTTGCGCCGGACACGATCCCCTTCGGCAATGGCCAACAGTGGCGACGCAAGCAACTCACGTTCAAGGTCGGATTCCAAAAAGGCGGTACCATTCCTGATGAAGCTGCACTGAAGCCACTTCTGGACAGCATCAACAGCAAGGGAGCAGAGCTGCTGAGCGTTCGGATTCGCGGCATGGCAAGCATCGAGGGCACGCTCGAAATCAACCAAGACCTGCACAATCGCCGCGCTGCCGCCATTGTGGAGCGCATACAGAAGCAGCAAGTCAAGCCTGTGCGCATGAACAGCACCTCCGCCGAGAATTGGCCGGATTGGCGGAAGGATGTGCGGGGGACGAAATGGGCATCCTTGCTGAAGCTGGAAAATGACCGCCTGCGTGACACATTGAGCCGTGACAAGGCGTTGCTAGCGGCATTGGAGCCGATTCTTTCGAAGCATCGGTATGCAAACGTGGAAATCGACCTTCGCTGGGCGCTCGATAACCGGGTGACGGACGATTTCTTGATGGACAGTCTGCGGAAAGCCGTCAATTCGCAGAATTTTCGGGATGCACATGCATTGCAGAGTGAGTTGTGGCGGCGTTGGGAGGACGGATTGGTTGCCGCCGACTCGCTGCTTGTTCTTGAGTTCCCGGCCCTGGAAGCCTGCCTTCCGATGATCCACAACCAGGCTTGTCTCAAGGAGCGGTTGTTCAAGGACCGCAAGCGCGATACAAGTGATATGTATGCTGCGCTTTCCAAGACGTACCCTTGGTTCGAGGCACGCAAAGTCCTAGCAGCCAGCATCGATGCCTTGTATGCATTGAAATGCCTGCCATTCCCGACTTGGACCTTGCAAAGCATCCAGAGCCTGAAAAAGAGGAATGTCCCCGCCGACCTGATCCGCAGAATGGAATTCAACTACTACGCTGGATTGGCTTGGTGGACTGGCACAAAGCATGAGGTGGACCCCAAAATGCTTCGTGATGTTCAGGTGCGGTACACTGGCGACACCATCGATGTGCATGAAGCAGAGGAGCTTGCCTTGTTCTACAACCTGTGCAAGACTCCGAACGAAACCATCAAATTGCTGCGCCCTTTCATGAAACCGGGCGTTTACACGGATGAGATGGTGTTCATTTTTGCCTGGACAGCCATCCATACTCCGGAGGCGGTTTCGGAAAAGGAATGGCTCGAATGGATGATCCTGGCACACAAACTTGATCCCGAACGGTGGCGGAGATTGGTGGACCGGGATTGGCAGCTCCTGCGTTGGCCGGAACTCAAGAAGCTGTATTGCAACTGCGAGGAGGTCTAACGAACACCCTTCACAGTGCGATTCGGGGCACTCTATGCAACTTTTTTGAGGCGATGCTTGCATTTTTTCACTGGCCGGGTGTACCTTTGCCTTCCCCATTGAAAAATGGCGGTTCTTTCAGGGTTGTTAGCTCAGCTGGTTCAGAGCACCTGCCTTACAAGCAGGGGGTCGTAGGTTCGAACCCTACACGACCCACCTGAAAATGAAGCCCTTACGATTGATAAAGTCGTGAGGGCTTTTTCATTTGCATACAATTTGCAAACAAAGCCTTCTGGTAGATTTGGCACTCCTATCCGGCCCAATGGGCAGGGACAGCTTTGAAAAAAAATGAAAAATTTTCAGGCCAATTTCGGCCGACTAAATCGATTAATAAATTGAACAATAACAAACCTTAAAAACGTACACAAAACTAAACGATTCAACCCTCCGTATCCCACTAAAACATCTGTGGAATATGTATGAAAACGTTGAACGCTACGCTGCTTACACTGCTTTCCATGCTACTGGCATCTCCAGCATTTGCATGGAATATCTCCGCCTACTGCACTGCGAACAAAGAACTGGATGACGACCACTTCTTGATTCAGTTTCCTTACGAAGACTATCTCTCAAACTATACAACATCGCCCCTAGCCCAGACGCAAGATTGCCGGACAACACTTCGAGCAGCTGGCCGGGAAGCTGTTGCCGATCCCATCCTCTACGAAGCCACCGAACGGTTCCTCAAGGAGCACCCCATTGATGCCACGGATTTGGTGCGGACCAAGGCGGAACTGCTTGTCGCAGAGACCTTCCTTCAATTCCGTGCCCCGACCGATTCAGCGCTGGAGTTCATCACCCATAGCATCGGTGATCGCTACATGGGCGCAGCAGCCTACCACATCGAGGAGGCGCTCGCTGCCAAGCAAATCGAGAAGGAGGACGCCACATTGCAGGCCATCCTAGAAATCCTTCACCGCAACCAATACAACCCGAATATCCCTGTGAGCAATGCGGAAAAGCTCTGGACCAACGCCAAGGAAGGCAACTGGGGCTATATCTGGAACCGATTCCGCACCCGCTACCTGCTGAAAACCGTGCTTGCGCTGTCCCTTGGCCTGAACTTCCTGCTCCTGGCCAGACCTCTGTTGCGGCGCATCCGGCGCTTCCTCACCTCCCTCATTTCCCGTCGTCAACCCCAATTCTCGGAAAATCCTAATCGCTGAATCCTATGTCCAATCTGTCGAAATTCCTGCTGCTGGGCACCCTATTGGCTGTCGGCGGCGCATCGTCTCGCGAAACCATCCACCTGCGGAGCGACATTCGCACCGAATCCGCCACCCCGGTGGAAAAGACAAAATACCTCCGCGAAAACAACGTGGTCATCACACCCTTGATCGATGGCAACACGGTCTATGGCCATGAAATCGAGCTCAAACGCCGATCAGGAAGGGTGCGCGCCAAGTATTTCGCCACGGGCGCCGTCTATTCGAAGTACCAGGAATGGCAGCCATACAATGACGTCGTGATGGTCTGCTCCGGCGCATTCACCAGCGATTACAAGACCCCCATGGGCTTGACCATCGAGAATGGCGTCCTCGTGAACAAGCTCATCGACACGAAAATGGACGGCCTCGTGATCGTCTATCCCAATGGCGGCATCGCAGTGAGCAATCTGGAGGACGGCAACCTACGCTATGGCACCCCGGAGACCGTCGCCAACCTCCGCTCCTACAAGGACCTCAACGCCTTCATCAATTGGGCGGAACGGGAACAAGCGACTGTTTTCCAGACCCAGTTGCTTGCCTACGACAATGAGTTGAAGCTGGACATGGACAAGGCGCGCACTGGACAGGCAGAACGCCGCATCTTGGTCATCGCCAAGAATCCACTCGGCGAGGTGCTGCACATAGTATATGATATCACCACCTCCGAGCACCTCGGTGACGTCGCCCCTACCCTGCTGCGTTATGCCAAGATGGAGCGTGGCCTGCAAGTGGTCGCGATGCTGAACCTTGACACCGGAGCTGAGAACATCATGGAGGTGTACAATGACTATGGCTACAAGCTCCCAGACCCAACTGGCAGCGTCCCCATCGCCAATGCCATCAACCTCATCGCTTGGAGCTACACCGCCAACTGAGCGTTTCCCATTCATCCAAAATCGATCGGTCATGAAACGTGCATTCATCATACCCCTGTTGCTACTGGCGATAACCGCCACGGCGCAGCGCTCCTCGGACCCCATCGCCCATTACCTCATGAATGGAGACGCGACGGATGCCGGGCAATACAAAAACGACGGAACGCTCATCGGCGGAGTGACGGCGGCGGAGGATCGCTGGGGCAATCCTTGCGGAGCGTTGAAATTTGACGGGACATCGGGATACATCACGGTCCCCAACAGCAAATCTCTTCAAACGCCCAACCTGGCATTCACGGTCTCGGTCTGGGTGAACATGGAGCAACATCCGACCAAACCCACCCGGAAATGGCTGACCGTCGTGTGCAAATCCGACATCGCCGAGGAAACGCCCACAAGCCCACAGTTCCGCGTCCAATCCATGCAGGACGACACGTATGGCTACAATACGGTCAGCATCAATACGGATTTCACCGAACCTGCACAGGAAAATCTCCTCCTCGGCCAATGGTTTCATTATGTAGTCCGGTACGATGGTGCCCAGGTGACGGCATACATCGACGGGAAATCCGCATTCACCTTCAGCTACAGCAAGAATCTGACGGTGAATGATATGCCACTGGAAATCGGGCGGGACATGCCGGGCGGGATGGAGTTTTTCTGCGGAACGATGGACGACCTCCAGATCTATTCCCGGGCATTGACCACTACCGAAATCGCGAATTTGTACAAGGACCAAAGCGGCAAGTTGGCGACTCCCGGCGTGACCATCCAGTGCCCAGCAGACATCACCAAAACGGCATTGCCCGGGAAATGCGGATTCCCGGTGAACTATCCCTTGCCCACTGCCGCTACCGACTGCGGCAGCGCCAATGTCACGCTTGAGAGCGGATTGGAGCCCGAGGAGATGTTTCCGCTTGGTGAAACCACGGTGACCTATAAAGCGACCAGCGAATATGGCAGCACTGCCACCT
>JAXLVK010000085.1:0-25598 GCA_046329055.1 Bacteroidia bacterium | reverse complement strand
CACCCTGCACGCACCCCGACCCGCTCACGACCAGCAATCGCTACCCCGAATTAGCCCTGAAAGGGCGCAATCCCCCAGCGATGGGTGCAGCCCATCGCCCCCACCCAAGCGTCGCCAATCGCGCAGTCCCTACCGGCTCCGCCGTGGCTCAAGCGTGGCTCGTAGGGTAACTCCGCATTGGCCCGTCGTCAATCACCCCAAATCCATCTCCTAAGCCCCCATTCAACGTTTCCCGAAAATCTCACAAAAATGCCCTCGCCCCATCCGGCCAATGCCTGGCCTGGAATTTCTCTCAATTAGCCAGCTTCGATTCTCCCGCCAATTCCTTATTTTGCCTCCTCCAATGCCCATCATCGACGAAACAGGATACCGCCCGCCGTCATTGCTTAGCAACCGGCACATCGGCACGCTTGTGCCCAACTTGCTCCGTTTCCCTTTTGGGGTGAAATACGACCGTCAGCGGGTGCTCACCCCCGACGGTGACTTCATCGACCTGGACTGGTCCTTGGCCACAGGCAAGCCCGATGCCGATCACGAACCGAAGCGCCTGATTATCCTCAGCCATGGCCTGGAAAGCAATTCCCGCGCAGCCTACATCCTGGGCATGGTCAAGTATTTCAACAAGCGGGGCTACGATACCGTTGCCTGGAACTTCCGATCCTGCAGCGGGGAGGTGAACTGGACCATCCCATTTTACCATCCTGGGCAGACGGGCGATTACCAGCAGGTGGTGGATCAGGCAATGGCCCGTGGCTACCAAGAAATCTACCTCATGGGCTTCAGCCTAGGAGGAGCGATCACCCTGAGGTACATCGGCGAACGCGCCGGAGCCTTGAATCCTGCCATCAAGAAAGCCGTCGTCTTTTCCGTTCCCACCGACCTGCGAGCGAGCGCCCACCACCTGAGTCAGGGGCAGCAGGCCATGTACGGCCGCGCTTTCCTCTACAAGTACCGCAAGAAAATGCTCATCAAGGAAAAGCGCATGCCGGGAAACTACAACCTCGCGGCCTGGGAAAAGATCGAAACCTTGCTGGACTTCGACACCGCGTTCAATGCACCCTGGCACAACCTGCCGGACCGCGACGCATTTTATCAAATGATCACCCCAACGCAGCTCCTCCCGAAAATCACGCTGCCCACCCTGATTGTGAATGCGATGAACGACCCCTTCCTGCCGGAAGCCTGCTATCCATTCGATGCTGCCGCCAATTCACAGAACCTCTACCTCGAAGTCCCCGAGCTAGGCGGTCACGTCGGCTTCATGACCCTGAGCTGGAATGGCATTTACTGGAGTGAGGCGAGGGCGGAAGCGTTCCTAGAGGGATAAGGGGGATTCAAATTCCATCAATTTTGCTCAGTTGCTGGGGGCAAATGCACCACCTATTTCCATTCAGGCAAACAGCGCCATCAGCCCGATGACCGCGGCACCCACCGCCACAGCGGCAAATGGCAACAAAACCAGCGAGGGGAGGACGCTTTCTTCTGTGACTTTCATCTTTTCCTTGTTCCGCATTATGACCCTTAGATGATCGAGCCCCCCTCAAGGTTGCAAGGCGCATGAAAATATTTTTTCTCTGTGTATCTTCGCGCCATGAAAAAGACTGGCTACTTCCTGTTGACCATCAGCGCGATCCTTTTCATCGCGGCCTGCTCCACCGGCCCCAAGAAAATCCTCCCCAAGCCCGACGGTGGCTGGTATGCTGAGAAGATCACCATGCGCTCCTACGTCGGCAATACCCTCGACAGCACTTGGGTGATCTCCCACAAGAGCACCTACAACTTCGTCAAGGACCTCACAGGCACCCGGGTGGACTCCGCAGGCAGCAGCCACAGCTTCACATGGTTTGTCAATGACAACAATGACAACTTCCAGCTCTGCTACAATACCTCTGGAAGCCAGGACTGCAAGCTCTACCTCATCGTGAACAGCGACAAGAACGCACAGAAATTCACCTACACTGAAGCTGGCAGCGTGAATGGCAGCTGGACCGAGGAAGACCTGGAAATGACACGGGTGGACTGATACCCAGTGACCTGGAAATTTTTTCTAGGTAGGTGCAACCCATTTGGGAATGCAGGTATCTACCCCCACAGATAACATGAATTCATTTTTTCAAAATCAAATACTTCAAAAACAATTATGAAAGCATCTGTTAAGGCGCTCGCCCTCGCAATGTTGGTCGCCCTCGTGGCCGTTGGTTGCAGCAAAGTCGAAAAAATCCTTCCTAAAAAGGACGGCATGTGGAAGCAAACCTCCGCCAAGTACGATTGGTACAACAACAGCACCCTGGACAGCTCCTGGACCGAGACTGCCGGTGATTCCGCTGACGTGTGGGAATTCCTGAAGGACGGTGTGGGTAACATCATCTCCACAGACACCACCATGGCCTTCACATGGAGCGTGAACGACGACAACGACGCCGTCACCATCTGCCAGTCCTTCTCCGGTCTCTCCTTCTGCGTCACCATGGACGTGCTCGAGTCCGAGAAGAACAAGCAAGTGTGGTTCTACTCTGACAAAGAGACCGGTGACAGCACCTGGACCGAGACCACCAGCACCATGGAGCGCGTCAACTGATAAGGTTGAGCGTTCTACATCAGAGAGGCCATTTCCTTCGGGGAGTGGCCTCTCGGCTTTTTGGCAAGGCCCCAAGCAGTCGCTATCGCCAAGTGTCATGTCGAGCGGAGCGAGACATCCAGCTCATCCAGTAGCACGATCTGTCTCAGCCAGATGGATTCCCAACCATTTCCTGTCCCCCGCAGACTCCTGCTCCACTAGACGCTTTTGGAAAGGTGGGTTTGTCTCCAAGCGGAACCCGATACGGATTTCATAAGACATTGCATCAGACTCCCCGTTTTGCCTTAAATTGGGGTATGAAATTGTGGAAACATTGCCTCTGGGTGGGCGCATTGACCTTGCTGGTCCTCGGTTGCAGCAAAATCGACAAGATCCTTCCCCGGCAGGACGGACTCTGGAACGTGGTCAACCTCAACACCATCACCTACGTGGATGATTCCCTCGTCTCCAATACGGATGAGACCGACAGCCTGGGCCGCTACTATTTTGACAAGCAAGGAATTGGCTACTTGGAGGACGCCTTGGGCGAGCGCTCTGATTTCACATGGGAGGTCAATGAGGAAAACGACTGGGTCACGCTCACAGACACCTCAGGTGCCGCCACCGTCATGGAGGTCGTCGAGAGTTCCAACAAGGAGCAAGTCTGGACCACATCCCTTTACCAGGACAATCAAGGCGTAATCACCCGCCGGGACATCACAGCAACCCTGAACCGGGAATAGCCCCCGTCCTCAAGCCCGCTCCGCCAACTCCAGCCAACGGTCGGATTTGGTTGAAATCTCGGCTCCGAGCCGTTCGCTTTCCTCCGCCCAGGCTTGCAGTTCGCGGTAGTCGCCCGACCCTGCATTGATCTTGGCATCGATTTCCGACTTCTTCTCCTCCAATTCCGCGATTTCCCCTTCTAGGCTTTCGTATTCGCGCTGCTCCTTGTAGCTGAGCTTCTTTTGCTCCTCCTTGACGGCGGTTTTGGCTGCCGGGGCAGGGGAGGGGCTGCTCGAAGGCTTCTCGGCCCTTGCCTGTGCTTCCTCCGCCGCGAGACGTTCCCGGTATTCGCGGAATGTCCCAGGAAATGGCTTGATCTCCCCATTCCCTTCGAAGATAAACAGGTGATCGCAGAGCTTGTCCAGAAAGTAGCGGTCGTGGCTCACGATCATGAGACAGCCATTGTAACTCAGCAGGAATTGCTCCAGCGTATTCAGGGTGATCAGGTCCAGGTCGTTCGTGGGTTCGTCCAGGATCAGGAAGTTGGGCTGCGCCATCAGTACCCGCAACAGGTAGAGGCGCCGCCGTTCCCCGCCGCTGAGCAGGCTCGCCTGCTGCTGTTGCATCGCGGGAGGAAAGCCAAATAGGATCAGGGCCGCGCTCGCCTTCAGCTTGTCGCCAGAGCCGAGGGTGATCTCCTCGGCAGCCTCGGTGATCACGTCGATGATCTTTTGCCCTTCCTTGATCTGAATCCCTTCCTGGGAGTAGTAGCCAAACTGAATCGTCTCGCCCTGCTCCACCTTGCCGCCATCCGGCCCGATACGCTGCGTGATCAGGTTCAGGAAGGTCGTCTTGCCCACACCATTGGGTCCCACGATGCCGATGCGCTCCCCGCGCTTGAAAACGTAGCTGAAATCGCGAACCAGGCACTTGTCCCCATAGCTCTTGCGGACATGTTCCAGCTCCAGGATCTTGTTGCCAAGGCGCCGGGCGGCGAAGTTCATCGAGATGTCCCCATCCCTTGCAGGTCCCTTGGCGGTCTCCATCAGGTCGTGCGCGGCGTCGATGCGTGCCTTGCTCTTTGTGGTGCGGGCCTTGGGTTGCCGGCGCAGCCATTCCAGTTCGGTGCGGAGCAGGTTCTGAGCGCGGGCTTGCAGGGCATCCTCGGCAGCATGACGTTCTGCCTTCTTTTCCAGAAAATGCTCGTAGTCACCGATGTAGCGGTGCGCCTTGCCATGGTCCAGCTCTACCACCTCGTTGCAGACGCGGTCGAGGAAATAGCGGTCGTGGGTGACGAGCACCAGCGACATCGCCTTGGCGGCCAGATAACCTTCGAGCCATTCGATGGTCGCCGTGTCCAGATGGTTCGTGGGTTCGTCCAGCAGGAGCAGGTCGGGTTCGCTCACGAGAGCCTGCCCGAGAGCCACGCGCTTGTGTTGACCGCCGGACAGGGAGCTCAGCGGCATTTCTAGGTCGTGGATGCCCAGCTTGCCCAAGATTTCCTTGACACGTGCCTCGTAGTCCCAGGCACCGACCTCTTCCATCTTGTCGATCGCGCGCTGTAATTTTGCGGGATCGGCTTGAGGATGAGCTGCATGGCGTTCGTAGTCCTTGATGGCGCGGATCGTGGGATCGTCCCCGGTGAACAGGGCGTCCATCACCGTCACCGCCGTCCCAAAGTCCGGATTTTGGCTCAGGTAAACGGTCTTGATGCCGTTTCGGACACTCACCTCCCCGGTATCGGGGGCTTCCTGACGTGCCAGGATGCGAAGTAGGGTGCTTTTCCCGCAACCATTCCGGCCCACGAGGGCGATCTTCTGTCCCTTGTCCACGCCAAGGTACAGGTCGTCAAACAGCACCTTGATGCCATAAGACTTGAACAGGCCATTGGCACTGAGGTAGTTCATCTGTTTTTCAAATCAGAATTTCGGGGGATCCTCCGGACTCGGCTCGCCCGGACCAGGGGTTTCCTCCACCGGATCATTGTAGTGACGCTCCTTGTTGTTCCGGCGAATGCCCAGCTTCGCGCCTGCATTGATGATCACATTCGTCGGGTAAAACTTGTCCGTCCTACCCACGGTGATGGTATTGTCGTTCACGCCGTAGGTGGCCGCCGAGGGGGTCATCACGCTCGTGTACCGGATGGACGGCTGGAACTTGAACCCGAGACCAGAGTAGATGTCCAGGGCGATCCTGCCCCTCGCTGTCTGCCAGCCAAAGCGCACCACCACAGCCGCTTGGTGAATCTTTTCGGAGTACAGGTACCAGTCATTGAGGACCGGATCACCCGTGGTGACTGCCAGCCACTCATTCTTGTAGCTCGAGTAGCGGTAAAAAACCAGCGGACTGATGTAGGAACGCAACTTCGGCTCGGAGAAATACCGCTTCTTCTCCATATAATGCCGGAATGCGAAATAGACGCCGCCGCCATTGGCCAGCATCGGGCGGTCGCCACGGTCGTACCAGAAGCCATTCTTGTAGATCGCACCAAGGCCAAACTCCAGGCTATTCTGCTTGGTGACCTCCATCTCGTACCAAAGCCGCAACTCGTTCACACCTGCTTGGAACAGATCCACCTTGATCAGGTCCAGTTGGTTGGGTTTTTCCCCCTTGATCCGGCCTGCTTTCGGCGCTTTCTCGGGTTTGAGTTCCATCGCCTCTTGGGACATGCCGCAGAACGGCAAGGCAGCGACAGCCATCAGCAGCCATGCGCTACGCCAAGATTTCAGGAACATGGGCAATTTCAGTCGATTCACGTTCAAAATGGGCGACTCCATCAGTGCAGACGCCAAGGGGGCAAATTTACAACAGCCCGGCAGGAATAAAAAGGCAAGGATGGGAACGCCTTTCAATGCGCACCAACAAAAAAACTCACCCAGTTCGAACGAGGTGGATTAACTTTGCAGCAGACCTAAGGACTGAATAGGACTGTCCCATCCAGTATGGGTGTACCAGCACCCGTCGCGGACAGCCGATTCAACTCCGATGTAGTTGATTGAGAGCAACGGCCCTGCATCGCGGGGCCGTTGTGATTGGTGGCAGCTGGTTCAGGCATCCGCTCCGTCAGATCAGGTTGGAATCCTGACCATTCGGCCTGCGCCAGGTCGCATTGGGCAGTGGAGGCGCGACATTTACAGCACCCTACGGGGAATTCATTCACACATTGAACACCAAAACCATGCGCCGCCTCCAACATATCATCGCCGGGATTGCGCTGGGACTGCGTCGCCGCTGAGGCATCGGGCTTCTCCTGAATAGCTTTCGCGATTGACGTGGACCGCCGATCAGGCCTCTCTCAGGGGCCGTTGTTCTCTATTGGCAATCGATTCATTTCATGACGACATTCGGGATCGGTTGCTGCTGGTTTTGATCCTTCAATTTTCTAGATTTTGAAACAACTCAAAAGCCAAGACCTCGTGCGGCTGGGCCTCGAAAAAGGCAGCCTCGCCGGACTGGCTCTCGATATTCTGCGCAAGCACTACAAGCGGGGCGACCCGCAGGAAGGCATTGCGCTCATTCAACAATTGGTCGCTTCTCCGCAGGATTTCGCATTTGACCCGATTTGGGGTGCATTGGCGCAGAAGATGATCCCACCCCTGCCCACCGTCGAGGGCACGCGCCACGCCCTGCTCGATGCCGCCAAGGGCTACCGCAGCTACGGCAGCGAGGGCATCGATGAAGGCACTGTCCACCAAATGGACCTGGCCATGCGCCTACCCATCACGGCTGCGGGCGCTCTGATGCCGGACGCCCACGTGGGTTACGGCCTCCCCATCGGTGGGGTGCTGGCCACGCGAGGGACGGTGATTCCTTACGCAGTGGGCATGGACATCGGCTGCCGCATGTGCCTCACGGTCACAGATTTGCCCGCGAGTGTACTGGGCCGCGACCGCGACAAGCTGCGCAGCATCGTCCGTGACAATTCGGCATTCGGCAAGGAAACCCACGACCGTGTCAACGAGGCGGAGGTGCTGGACAGGCCGGAATTCCGACACCTGACCCTGCTCTCGAACCTCCACGGTGTAGCCACCCGCCAAATGGGCAGCAGCGGCTCTGGCAACCACTTCGTGGAGCTGGGCATCGTGGAACTCACTGAGTATTCCGATGATCTGGATTTGCCCGCAGGCAATTATGTGGGCATCCTGACGCACTCCGGTTCGCGGGCACTGGGGGCGACGGTCGCGCAGCATTACACGGACATGGCCCGGCAGCTCTGCCTCCTGCCCAAGGAGGCGAGTCACCTGGCTTGGCTGGACATGAACTCCGCCGAGGGGCAGGAGTATTGGATGGCCATGAACCTGGCGGGTGACTATGCAAGTGCCTGCCACCACGACATCCACCGTCGCTTGCTCAAGGCATTGGCTGCCAAGAACATCGCCCGGGTGGAGAACCACCACAATTTCGCCTGGAAGGAAATCCTGCCGACAGGGGAGGAGGCGATCGTTCACCGCAAGGGGGCGACGCCCGCCGGTAAGGGCGAAATGGGCGTGATCCCGGGTTCCATGCTCGCGCCGGGATTTGTGGTGCGGGGCCGGGGCAATCCTGCAAGCCTGAGCAGCGCAAGCCATGGCGCGGGCCGCAAGGTCAGCCGCACAAAGGCGATGAGCACGTTCACGCGGAGCGCGATCGAGCGGCAGCTCGCGAAGGAGGGCGTGACCCTGATCGGCGGGACGCCGGAGGAAGCGCCGGATGCCTACAAGGACATCCATGCGGTGATCGCGGCCCAGACGGACTTGGTGGACGTGGTCGCGAAATTCTGGCCTAAGGTGGTCCGGATGGATAAGGGGTAATACAAGCAATCCCGCCGGCCTTCGGGGCCGGCGGGAGACTTGTATATTGGCAAAAAATGCTTTTGAGCGGCATTCGCCAAAGAACGATGGATAGGCTTAACCTTATTGCTTGATGGTCGCCGGGATGGTCGTGATGGTCAAAGGCATGTTTTCGTCGATCACCTTGTTCTGGAAATTGATGCGCTTGACGCCTTCCACTTGGAAGTAGATCTTGGCGCCTTGGTAGGCGCTTTTGAGTTCACCCTGAGACAGATTGACACTCACCCCGTTTTGGATGTCTGCTCCACTCACGCTCACAATCGTTTTCGGAGAATCGATGCCATCCTGAAGCATGACCTTGACCTTGTCGGCCTTGTAGCGTGCGTCGCGTGGCAGGGTGCTTGCAAATTCTGGGTCCGGCAAAAGTTTTACTTTGACGGACTGACGTTTGCTCACGGCTTGCATTGGGCTCAGTTCCTGACCATTCGGCAATTGCACCACAATCCTCGGGGAATTCGGCTTCTTTACATTGTACTTCAGGTCCTCGATCTTGATCTTCTGCCCATTGGTATTGGAATAGACGCTGAGCTTGAAGTTTTTGCCGCTCCCAGGAACGATGGTAATGTCCTTCTTGTTGGTCGCGCTGCTGATGACCTGCCCGCCTTCTGACTTGCTGAAGTCGGGGTTGTAGTTGTCGCCAAGGGATGGCACATCCACGTTCACGGTATTACCACAATCGCGGTAGAGGATTTGCAGTTCACGGGAACGCACCACGACTTCCGGGCGGCGGACACGGAATTGGCCTTTCACGGGGATCGTCACGATCTCGCCATCGGCTTTTGGGACCTTGATGGTCGCTGTATAGTGCTGAATGCCCTCTGATTGGCCATCCGGGATCACGCTGCCATTTGCGGGAATGGTCATGGTCGCGGTGCTGCCGCCGGGGTCCATGCTCAGGCCGGAACCTACGAACTCGGGTTTGACGGATTTCGATGCAAGGCCCACTGCGAGGGTGGTTTGGAACTTCATGCCTGCGGCAACGACCTCGGCGCTAGGCGCTTGGAACGCGATCAGCGAGTCCACGGTGAAGGAGAAAGTGGTGATTTTCTCCTTTGTCTTGTGGAGCAGGGTGGACTGAATGTCGCGGATGTCCATCTTGAACTTCTCGATCAATGCGAGGTCGGCAATCACCGGCTTTTCATGGAACGTGAAGTATTCCCAAGTCTTGTCCTTGCTTTCGGCGGAGGTCACATGGGGATCCTCGGCGGGTTCGAGCGCCAGCTTGGTAAACAATGCGGCCTGTTGGGGGTCGTATTGGCTCTTGTAGAGCTTGTTGGCCCAGGAGACGAATTCGTCCAGCTTTGAGCGGAGCTCCACAGCCTTGCCATTGCCATGCCCGTCGTTGCCCACGTCGTCGGAGCCGAGCCAGTACCTGTAGTTCTTGGTGGTCTCGTCCTTCTTGAGGATTTCCCCCGTTTCGGGATCCTTTTGGCCGATATCCTCAAGTTCGGCATTCAGCCCGTCGAGGTAGGAGATCATGGAGGCCGTCTGTGTGTTGATCTCAGAAATGACGGGCTTGTACTTGGAGTACTTGTCGGTGCCGCCCTTTTCTTGGTCATTGATCGCCTTGATGATGTCCTCGGCGAGCACTTGGTTTTGGGAGCCATGTACGCCCGCTGTGTCCCTGAGTGATGCCCTGAGGCTCTCAAATGCCTGCAGGATCTCAGCGCTCACGTTCAGTGCCAGCATGGCAGTGAGCACGAGGTACATCATGTTGATCATTTTTTGTCTGGGTGAAAGCGATGAACCAGCCATAGTGAATTCTCCTTAGTGAGTTCTTTGATTTTTGCACGGAAACCTTGGAAATGCGGTCAGTAGGCTGATTCCGAATAGCCAAACCCCTCCCGCCCGCGCCGAGGCAATGCGGTTCAGCAATCAGAATCAATCAGTGTGGATGCTTTTGAACGAAGGACGCCCAAGCTCGGCCGCCGCACAGGAATCCCCCGTTTGAGAGCATAATGCAGGGGTGCAGGGAAGGATACAGGTAGGCGGAATCTTTTTTTTGAAAGCGGAGCAGCCATTGTCACTTCGAGGCAGCCGCAGGCTGCGGAGAAGTCTCTGGGAAGGTGAACGGGGAGGATTTTTCAGCGTGATGGGAGGCAGATGAGTGGGGAGGATTTCTTGCAGCGTGGTGGGACGCAGATGATTGGGGGGCAAATGCTGGATGGGTTTCTGTGATCTGAGACTTCTCGGCGACTTTTTCGCCTCGAAGTGACTGTTGGGGGCTATGGAGATATCAATGGCCAATGCAGCGAGCCATCGGCTGGTCCATGAGCTTCGTTGAAGCGGCTGCAGGGCTGACCGACATTTGTCTCCGTCGAAAAAACAAAGATTCTATTCCCATCACCTGCAGTAAGCCAGAGGCAAATGTTCCATCGGCTTGCGGCGAGAGGCCGCCGCCTCGGGAACCAGCAATCCCCGGCCCCTCCCAAATGTCCAGTTTAACTGACCTCGCCCAATCTCCTGTGAATAACCCCTTTCGGGTTGGCTAAGCTTGCTCTAACTTTGCCGTCAATGCGCTGTAAATGGGCCACGGGACTGCTACTGTTCCTGCTCTCGCTGACCCATGCGGTCAGTGGGCAGATGCTGCGCGTCCACATCGCCCCGGCGGACAAGATCGAATCCTTTGTCTATCAGGCCCTCGGCGACGAGATCGTGATCATGACCGCCGATTCATTTCCCCGGAAGGTGATGACCCTGAATACCCTCGACAAGATCGAGGTGTCTGTGCAGGGATCCGGCATCATGCTGGATCAGAATGGCAAGAAATCTGGGCCATTTCCCTCGCTGCTGTTTTGGTGCAATGACGAAAAGCCGCGTTTCAAGCTCTTCCTCGACAAGGCGGCGATCGCCTTCCGCACCTACCCGGACCATCTGCGCATCGAGACAGGGCCGCGGTACCTGGAATTGGTGAACGAGGTCTTCGTCGAAACCTATATCAAGGGCGTGATCCATGCGGAAGCGGGTCACCACAAAAGCCTCGATTTCTTCAAGGTGCAGGCATTGAGCGCCCGCACCTACGCCCTGCGCAACATCGGGCGGCACGGCAACCACGGCTACGACCTCTGCGACAATACCCATTGCCAAGCCTACAAGGGTGAGTACCTGAACAATCCCCTGATCGACCAAGCGGTGAGCGAGACGGCTGGCGAAGTCATTGTGTTCCAGGACAATCAGCTGATCGAGGCGGTCTTCTCAGCCAATTGCGGCGGCTTCACCGCGAACAGTGAGGACGTCTGGATCAACAATGTCGAGTACCTCCGCGCCATGCCAGACTACAATTTCTGCGAAGGCTTCGACAACCACGCCTGGCACGTCACGATCCCGAAACTGGACTTTCTCGCGAAATTAGGGCGGTACCTGAATGTAGAGGCGACGGAATTTGACATCATCCCCGACATCAGCGGCCGTGTGAAGCGCGTCCAAGTCAATGGCGACGGCAAACTCATCATCTCCGGTGAGGAATTGCGGCGGCTCTTCAAGCTCAAGAGTTCCAAGTTCCATGTCTTTTTGATTCCCAGAGCCTGCTCTTCGTGGAAGGGGCTGGCTTCGGTCACGGCGTGGGCATGTGCCAGGACGGTGCCTACTACCTCAGCGAAACCGGGATGGACTACCAACGCATCCTCAAGCACTACTACCAGGGAGTGGAAATCACCAAGGTGGATTTGGTGAAGGGAATGTGGTAAGCAATTGATAATGAATAATTTATAATGAATATGGATCATTCGTTGTAGGGACAGGTCGCGACCTGTCCCTACAACGAATTGCGCCGCTAGAGGGTGCGGTATTCGAAATGGGATTTGCGTATCCAAGATCAGACCAACCGCCGCGAATTGCCAATTCCCGATTCCAATATTCGACAAAGCTGGAACCTCACCCGAACCACTCACGGATAACCCCACAAATGCGTCCCGCATCCATCTTCTCAATCGGGTGCGGCGTACTCGGCATCACGAAGAGTTCGGCTCCCGGAATAGCGCGATATGCAGCAATCGTCTCCTCCAATGTCACCATGGTGTCACGGTCGCCGATGCCCATTCTCACGGGGATGCTGACTTTGGGGAAATCCTCGGTCTTGAGGGGCGGCTCGTTGCCCATCTCGAGCATCATGGCGGCGGTGCGGCGCAGGTGCTCCTGCCATTCGTTGCCGTGGTGCCTTGCCTCAAGCATCGTGGCAAATTTCGGCACCTTTTCGAGGATGGTCGGGATGTCGAGCATCTTCACCTCTTTGGCGGCTCCGGTGGGGTTCCAATCGAGTTTGGTCGCAAACGTGAACAGCTTCCCGATCAATTCCGGCCGGCGCAGCGACAGCCACAGCGCCACGTACCCGCCCATGGAGTAGCCGAAAATGTTCGGGCGGTCCAGGCCGTTTTGGGTGATGTATTGCTCCAGGTTCTCGGCAAAATGCGCGATGGCAAATGGACGATCTGCGAACGGTTGCCCTCCATGGCCCTCGAATTCAAGGAGATGCAGCTCAAAATCTTGCTCTAGCAGCGGCAACCATGGGCCAAATTGGGATTGGGCGCCGAGGGCACCGTGTAGGAGAATCAGGGGTGATTTAGCCATGACGCTTGGAAATGAGTTCGAGGGAGGCGGCCCGGTCCTGGTGCAGGGCTTCGATCAGTTCGTCGAGGCTGGCAAATTTCACATCGGGACGGATCCAGTCGAGGAATTCGACCCGCACGGTCTGCCCGTAGATGTTCCGGTTGAAGTCAAAGAGGTGGATCTCAATGCCAAGCGGGAAATTGTCGCCGACCGTGGGCTTCTTGCCGATGTTCAGCATCCCGTAATGCGGCTCTCCCCCGATCCACAGCCGCGCCAAATAGACGCCGATGGCAGGAATCAGCTTCAATGGATCGCTCGGCTCGATGTTCGCTGTCGGATAACCAATGGTGCGACCGAGTTTCTGCCCCTCCACGACCGTGCCAGCGAGTTGGTAGTCGTATCCGAGGAATTTGGTCGCCGTCTCGATGTCGCCTGCGGTCAATGCCTTGCGGATCAGGGTGCTGCTCACATTGGCGTCGTCGATTTGCTGCGCGGGAATTTCCTCGACCGAGAAGCCATGCCCCTTGCCAGCCTCCTCTAGGTCACGCAAGCCGCCACGGCGGTCCCGCCCAAACTGATGGTCATAGCCGATCACGATGCGGTGGATGCCCACAGTCTGCACCAAGACCTGCTCGATGAATGACTGCGAATCCAATGCGGCGAATTCCTTGGTAAACGGAATCAGGAGCAGCTTGTCGATGCCCAGTGCCTCCAAGGCAGCAATTTTCTCATCGATGGATTGGAGGATGCGCAGGCTCTTGTCGTCGGGTTGCAGGACAAGGCGAGGATGCGGATGGAAAGAAATCACCAGGCTCTCACCGCCAACCTCTTTCGCAGTCGATAGGAGCCGCCCAAGGATCTTCTGATGGCCCAGATGGACACCGTCGTACGTGCCAATCGTCGCCACTGTGCGCGTTCCGCGTTCAAAGCCATCCAAGCTTCTGAAGACCTTCATCCCTCAAAAGTAATGAACAATGAAGAATGAATAATTAACAATGAGTTCGCGCCGAATGGAGCCGTTATTCATTGGTCAATGTCAATTGAGAAAAGTCGCTGACGGCATTCTGGACATCGTAGTCGCCGATTTTGGTGCGGCGGAGTTCCAGGATATAGCCTCCGACCCCGAGGGCTTGGCCCAGGTCATGGGCGAGGGAGCGGATGTAAGTGCCTTTGCTGCAACGGATTCTTGCCCGGCCCCAGGCTCCTGACTCTGCATCCGCAGCAGGGCGGAACTCGAGCAGCTCATATTCATAGACCGTGATCGTGCGAGGCTTGACCTCCACCGTCTGCCCTGCACGGGCGGCGGCGTAGGCGCGTTTGCCATCGACCTTCACAGCGGAAAACTGCGGCGGCAATTGGCTGATTTCACCCACAAATGCCTTGATCGCCTCCACGACTTGCTTCTGTGTGATGTGCCGGGCGTCCACGATGTTCTCCGCCGGGAACTCCGCGTCGTAGCTCGGCGTGGTCGCTCCGAGGCGAAACTCGACTTCGTATTCCTTGGTCTGGGCTTGGATGCTGTCGATGGTCTTGGTCATCTTGCCCGTGCAGACGATCAGCAGCCCCGTCGCCAATGGGTCCAGCGTGCCAGCATGGCCCACCTTCTTGATCTTCAAAGTGCCACGCACCTTCTTGACCACATCAAACGAGGTCCAGCCCTTGGGCTTGTCGATCAAGAGTACACGATCCATGTTGAATTAATAGTTGATAATGAACAATTAACAATGCGATTGGGGAGGCAGTCCTCCATTGTCCATTGTCCATTGTTAATTATCAATTATTCATTGCCTAGGCGTTCATCTTCGTGGGGTCGGCGGCGGGGACAGTGCCTCGCTTGGCCTTGGCGATGATGCCCCATACGATCACACCGTGCCCGATGACGATGAGGGGAGGGGAGACGTAGAGGGAAAGTGAAAACTCCTTGGCGTCGATGAAGCCCTCCGTGCTCATGAGCACATAACCGAGGATGATCAGGGCCAAGCCAGCCAAGATGATGATGACATTCAGGTTTCTCAGAGGATTCTGCATCGCACTTTCTTCGAATTACATGAGGCGGTCGAGATCCTTGTTCATGAAGCGGCTCACCGCCCATGTGCTGCTCAACCAGCCCAAAAACGTCCCGAAGATAAGGATTCCCGCCGACAATAGCATGAATTCGTAGCGCGTTAACATATCTTGTGTTGTGAAGCCCTCCATCTCGAAGCCGCCCAAGCCCAGGTCGAGGTAGGAAAACGCGAACACCAATCCGATCAGCAGCAGGTCAGCGAGCAGCGCCCCCAACATCCCTTGCAGGATACCCATCCGCACAAATGGCCAGCGGATGAACCTCCCCGTCGCCCCGATGAGCTGCATGGTGCGGATGAGCAGGCGCTTGCCGTAGATCGCGAGACGTATGGTATTGTTGATGATGTAGAAAGCAATCAGCGTCACGATCGCGCCGATCACGATGCCAAATTTGATGAAGCCGTAAGTGTTCGCGCGGAGCTGCTCGATCTCCGCCATGGGATAGGTCACGTCCTGCACAGTGAGGATGGTCTGATCCTCCAGGATTTGGTGGACCTTTTCGAGGCTAGCGCTGTTGATCCAGTCGTATTTGAGGCGGATGTTGAAGCTCGCAGGGAAGGGGTTGAGGCCGTCCATGATATCCATGAACTCGGTGCCATTTTCCTTTTCCCAGAACTTGCTCGCTTGCTCCTTGGAGATGTAGCGCAGGTCCTTCACGAAAGGCTGATGCTTCAGGAAGTCCTCGAATACCAGGCGTTTGTCCTCTGCGACATGGTCCGGCAGCTCCACGAAGACCTCGAAATTTTCTTGGGAATAGATGAAGAGGATATGGCTGTAGATCGCCCCAGCTGCGAAGATGTTCAGGAAAAATAGGACCAGGGCAATGGTGAAAAGTGAGCCCCAGAAGGTGCTGCGTGTGCGGGAGCGGAGGAAGTTCCGGTTTCGGGCCATTCGGCGGTAACAATACGTTCATGGCTGACCATGACCTGAATTGGCCACGGCATTGCCTAGACGGCAAAGTAAAGGATACCAAATGTGGATTAATTCACAGCCGCTGTGGCTCAGTCGCATATTCTGAACAGTGGAGGGTTGAAAGCGAAGCGAGCGCTCTAAGCGTTCGCTTCGCTTTCAACTCATTCATATATCCTGAACAGGACAGGCAGCATCATCTGCTGCCGGACGGGCTTGCCGTTTTGGATGGCCGGGGCAAACTTGGTCTCCTTGATGAGGCGCTCAGCCTCCTGCTTGGTACCGCCGCCGAGGTCCTTCATGGCCCGAACATCGCTCGTGGTGCTGTCCGGCTCCACGAAGAATGAGACCATGATGTCGCCTGTGATCTTCTTCTCCTTCGCCTCCGCAGGGTACTGCATCCGCTTGTGGAGGGATTGGTAGAGGGCGGTGTTCCCGCCGGGGTACTCCGCCTCCTTGGTCATCTTGATCTCGTAGTTGCGGTGCGTGCCGTCTTGGATCTCGGACTGCGCGAAAATGCTGCCGCCGATGGTCATCGTGAGCAAGGCCGTGAGAACAAGCGATTTCTTCATGGACACGAATATCGTTGAAAATGGCGATCGAAGGGAAGCGATTTTGAGGCGAGCAGCACTTGTCCTGTGGTGGTCGAAGGGGCAGGCCGGAGTTTTTGATTGTCCTCAGCCTAGGCCCGTGGCCTTGTGCCCTTAGGCGTTGGGCCAGAGGCCCCTCGCCTCATTTCTTGGCCCCTCGCCTCACTTCACGCAAGGATTCTTCGTCATCTTGCCCATGTACTTGGGGGCTTCCAACGCTTGCTTGTTGGCGACGGTGGATTCTAGGTCCAAGGTGCGCTTGAGGTAGGTGTAGGCTTCACAGAGCTTGTTCAGCTTGAAGTAGGTGATGCCGGCCTTCTCGTGGGCGAGAACGTGCTTGGGGGTGTGCTTGATGGCCTCCAGAAAATCATTGATGGCCATCTCGTACTTCTCTTGGTCGTAGTAGCAGAGGCCGCGCGTGAAGTAGGCGGCTGTATAGGCTTCGAAGGTACCGTCCTCCATCTTGACCGCTTGATTGAATTTGGCGATGGCGTCATCGTACATCTTGCGGTCATAGAAATACTCACCGAGGCTCACGTGGCTCATGACGATGTCAGGCTCCACATCGATGGCCTTTTGCAAGTCGGCGTAGGCCTTGTCGTATTCCTTCAGCTCCAGGTAGCCATAGCCCCGGTTGTTGTAAAGCAATCCCACGTCCGGATTGTTCTTGATGCCACGGGTGTAGGCGTCGATGGCGCGGTAAGGCTGGTTCAGGTTGTCGTAGCAGAAGCCGAGGTTCACCCAACCAAATTTCAGGTCGGGCCGCAGGGCAAATGCCTTTTCGTAAGCCTGTGCGCCTTCGCTCCAATTCTTCTGAAAGGTCTGCAACTGCCCGATTTCGTGCCAGGCGCGGTACTCGTTGGGGAGGATGGTTGTGGCATGCTTGTAGTCGCCGAGGGCCCGCTGATAGTCTTTCATGGCGTAGTAGGCACCGCCGCGCGACATGTAAATCTCATAAATGTCCTTGCGGTGCTTGTCCATGTACTCCCGGTCCTCCTTCATGAGGTCGGCATAGAGCTTCATGCCGCGGGTGTGGTAATCGATCGCGGTCGTGTAATCCTCATTCCGGAAAAA
Organism: Bacteroidia bacterium; assembly: GCA_046329055.1. Classification (GTDB taxonomy): domain Bacteria; phylum Bacteroidota; class Bacteroidia; order J057; family JADKCL01; genus JADKCL01. The sequence goes on along the minus strand of JAXLVK010000085.1, from coordinate 8,307 downwards.
CAGGTTCCCAATGTTGGACAGGGAGAGCGGGTCGTCTGGCTTGTAGTCGATCTTGGACTTGATGAGATCGATGCCCTCCTGGTTCTTGCCCATCTTGATGAGGGAGTAGGCCTTCCGTTCGAGGAGGTATTCGTTCTTGGGGTCAAAGCTGAGCGCCTTGTCGCAGTCGGCGATGACCTTGTCGTATTCCTTGGTGAGGACGTAGGCGTAGGAACGGTTGCTGTAGCCCATGGCCACATTCGGCTTGAGGGCGATGAACTTGGTGAAAGCCGTGACGGCGTCCGCAGGCTTGTCGAGCATCACATCGCACCAACCGAGTGCATTCCAGCCCTCAGTATTGTCATCGCGGGTGGCGACAGACTTCTGGGCGTATTCGAGGCCCTGATCGTACTTCTCCAAGCGGTAGGAGCACCAAGCGAGGCTGCTGTTCAGGAAGGAGGCGTCGAGGGTCCCCTTGACCGTGAGTCCGGTCTGGAAATCCCGCATGGCCTTTTCATAGCGCTCCAGGCTGTAATAGGCCCATCCACGGAAGTAATAGACCCAATTGTCTTGACGCTCAAGCTCTAGGGCCTTGGTGAAATACTCGACCTTGCGATTGTTGTCATCGGCTTCGACGCCGCGGTCATACCAGGTGACCTGCCCCCATACGGGATTTGTTCCCGCCAAACACAGGAACAAAATGAGCCAAGCCCCCCAGTTGTTAGAATGCTGCCGCATACTCAGAATAAACGCGTTAGGGTAAAATTAAGTATTCGCAATTGTCCCCCAAACCCGCGAATCGGCTTGGATTGTGGGAAAACAATGCGGGATCCCCCTTAGCATCGCGGCTGTGAGCAAAAAACATACCAACAGCCGGACTCATTCTACGGTTTCGGAATCTGATTGGTTTAGTAAACAGTTCCCCTGAGCCTGTGGGTAAAAGGGAAGCAATTCCAGTAAACAACCCAAAATGCGTCTGTCCAGTCTTCCTCATCGATGGAAAATCCGCTCGAATGCAGCCAGATTGCCAGAGGAAGCGCCTCCGCCTGGTACCGAAAATGCCACCTGTGTAAATGCAGTTGCGAACTCGCCGCCCGGCTTGAGCAATTCCGCGAAGATCTCGGCAACCTCAGTGGGATCGTTGGCGAAGACACCGCAGCCCCAGGCTCCGAGGACCAGGTGCTCCACGCCTTGATCGACCGCGAGGGCGAGGACCTTCCGGGCGCGGACGCGCATCACCTTGCCGATTTCCGGGATGCGCTTGGGCTCATTGGTGCGGATGCAGCCTGCGTTGACGGCCGGGGAGGTGATGATGGACACGATATAGGGCTGCGGGAGCAATTGGTCGGCATCGTCGCGGATGACAGGGACGCCGGGTGACCAAATCATGTGGTCGGAGTAAAGGCAGGTGCCGGATTTGCGGTTGAATTCGTAGTAGCCGGAGGAGGTGAGCAGGCTGGCGTAGAGGCCGCTCGCGCGGGAGAGGGCCTCCTCCTGAGCTTGGCTGCCTGCAAGGAATCCGCCGCCGGGATTCTTGGCCGATGCAAAATTCAGGCAGGCCACGTTTTGCAAGTTCTGGTCGGCGACCCAGCGCTGACAGGTGCGGAATGTGGTCTCGGAATAGACATGGAGGTCGGCGGGACGGGATTGGGGGCGCAGGGCGAGTTGTTTTGCCACTCGGGATTCCAGCGCAGCCCAATCATCAAGGGCGATCAGTTGGGTTCCGGCGAGGCAGGCGTCGAGTTCCCGTGCGATGGAGATGGATTGCCCGGCGGGGTTGGCGTAGCGCTTCTGTTCGAGGATGCGGACGGTCTCTTGCGCGATCTGGGTTCTGAGTGTTCGTGACATTTGTTTCTTGATTTGTCTTATAAAACCTTGGCAAAAATAGGTGAATCGGGGCTCGGAATGGAGGAAATCCATTTGAATAGACAGAATTCCAAGGTAAACGGTGAGGCTTGGCGGGAGAATCTTAATTTTGCGGCATGTTGAAAGGATTTGCAAGGTACCAACTCGCCGACAGGGTACTTGAAGCATTGCCGGCGATTGGTTTCAAGACGCCCACCGAGGTGCAGGAACAAGTGATTCCCCTCATCCTGCAGCGGCGGAATGTCCTCGTGGAGGCGGCCACAGGCACGGGAAAGACGGCTGCTTATGGCCTGCCCCTGCTCACCCGGATCGATTACACCAAGCGGAGCACGCAAGTATTGGTCTTGGTGCCCAGCCGGGAGCTGGCCTTGCAGGTGGAGACGGCCCTGCGTTCATTCACGACGCATGAGAAATTCCGTGTCGCGAGCGTCTATGGGGGCATGAGCCTCGCGGACAGCGAGAAGAAGGTCAAATCCTCCCCGCATGTCCTCGTGGCAGTGCCGGGACGGCTCAAGGATGCCCTGCGCGGTGGCAAGCTGGATCACTTCTGGCGGGACATCAAGTACCTGGTGATCGATGAGGCGGACAAATTGATGGAGCTGGGATTCCAGGACATCCTCGACAATCTCGTGAGCAATGTTCGCAACATGGTGCAAGTGGCATTGTTCTCGGCGACGATCAGCGAGGACGTGGAGGCCATGATCAAGGAGCGTTTTGCCCCCTTGCAGATCATCAGGCTCAGCCCCAAGGAGGCCCTGCACAACATCATCTTCAACTACATCGTGGTGGATCAGGGACAAAAGCAGCGTTATCTCGCCAGCCTCATCCAGACACAGGGCGTCCGTCAGGCATTGATCTTCACTCCCAACCGGGACGAGGTCTATGACTTGGCGAATTTCCTGCGATCGGTTGGCTTGAAGGCTGAGGCGTACCACGGCTTACTCGACCAAGTTGAACGGGCGGCAGTCATGAAGCGGTTCAAGCACAAGCAGGTGAATTTCTTGGTGGCCACAGACTTGGCGGCGAGGGGGCTTGATGTGCATGCGCTGCCCGCCGTGATCAATTATGCCTTTCCGGAGGACATCGAAGTCTATCTGCATCGCTGCGGTCGCACAGGACGCGCGGGCCGCAGAGGCGCTGTCTATAACCTGGTCGCCTCCAAAAAGGAGGAAATCCTCGTCGAGAGCTTCCACGGGCAGTTGCAGATTCCTTTGAAGGGCTTCATGATCGAGCCAATCGACAAGAATGCCGTGAAGCATGCCACCGACAAGTTGATCAAGGTGCATGTGAACCGCGGCAAGCGCGACAAGATTTCTGCTGGGGATATCGTGGGCTTCCTCGTCGGGCACACGGGTGTGGTGGCACGGGACATCGGGACGGTGGCAGTGTATGATTCCTATACCTTGGTCAATGTCCACGATTGGGTGCTGGAGACTTTGGAGTTGCAGGAAGACCTGAAGATCAAGGGCAAGGGCGTGAAGGTGACCCGCTATACGCTGGACGATCAAAAGAACCGCGCTGAGGCATTGAAAAAGAGCCGATTGGGTGTAGCCGACAAGCGCAAACTGGAGGAGACGGCTCAGCGGAGGGCACGCGCCAAGGCCAAAGCAGAGGAGATCGAGGACGACGACATGGACCTGGACATGCCGAAGGCGAGGAAGGGGAGCAAGGGCGAGGCTGGGCGGAAGGAGAAGCCTGCTGCAAAAGAAGGCGCGGTCCGCAAGGAAAGGTCTGCCGGGAAGGAATCCGGTCGTGGGAAGGCGGATGCCGGAAAGTCTGGGAAGGGTTCCCAATCTGCCAAGCCGGGTAAGGACGCAACGAAAAAGCCAACAGCGAAAAAGGACGCTCCCAAGAAGAAGGAATCCACTGCTCGCGGAGCCAAGGATGGTGCTAAGGCGCGGAGTTCCAAGCCTGCTTCAGGTGGAAAACGACCCGCAGGAGGGAAGCCATAGCGGTAATCACCGCAGGCATGCACCATGTCTGTTGCCCGTCCCGGAGTAGTCTGGGAGAGGATTCTGCTAGTGTCGAAGCCTCGGCTCGGAGGAAGTCGAAACATTTGGCTTGCAGTTTTGGCGGGATTTGTTGGGGGCGGTGTTGGAGCGCCCAAGGCAAATCTGGAGCGGTTCACTGTCAGGGATCGGAGCCGTGGCTGGCAGAAAATGTCGATTGGATCGTATTTTTGATCAACGAATCAAGTTCAACTAGACATGTCTTGGGCGACACACCATATTGAAAAACTCAAGCAAGGGGAAACCGTTCAGTTTCGTCCACGTGGGAATTCCATGGCGGGGAAGATCGAATCAGGGCAGCTGGTGACAGTGGAGCCGATCGGGGAGCGGGTGCTTCAAAAGGGGGACATCGTGCTCTGTAAGGTCAATGGGGTGCAGTACCTGCACCTGATCAAGGCGATTCAGGGGGAGCGATTTCAGATTGGAAACAACCGGGGCCGGATCAATGGCTGGGTCGGGAAGAATGCGATTTTCGGGGTTTGTGTGGGGGTGGGGGATTGAGCGGGATGCTGGGAATTGGGGGTTGAGGGCATTGGTGAATTTTCAAGAGGCAAGTTATTTCCGATTTCGCTCGCCAGAGGCGAGCATTTCGATCGGCATGCGGCGGGACGCCGCTGCCTCGTATTAGCGGGCTCATTTAAGGGCGTTTTCCAGTAGGTCTGCGTGTTTTTGGTGGCCTTGGTCGTTGTAGTGGTGGTCGGAGGGGTGGTAGTCGGCGGGGGTGAGGTTGGGGACGATGTGGGCTTGGAGGCCTTCCCAGATTTTTCCGTGTTGTTGGTGGATGGCTGCGGGGGTGGCGGGGTCGTCGGGGATGACGGCTAGGATGAACTTGGCGTTGTTTTCCTGGCAAATGGTCTGGATGGCGCGGAGATGGGTGATGGTGACGGATTCTTTGGAGATTTTGGGGTCATTTCGCTTCCAATAGGCTGCATTCGGGCGGACGAAGGGGATCAGTCTGGCATTGGAGGCGGCTTGCCAAATCAGGGTGGTGATCACGGTCTTGCTGCACAGCGCGTTGAGCGGGAGGGTGTCGCCTTGTGGGATGCGGAATTCGTTGCGGGCGAATTCGTAGGCTGCTGCGGCTGAGGGGATTTGCTCGGGAGCTGGGTAGGCCTGGATGACTCCGGCATTGGTGACATAGAGGAGGGGCTTGCCGGGCTCGATGGGGCGGATGAAGTGCATGATGTCGTTGCCGAGGTAGAGGTTGACGACGACTGCATCCGGGTGGATGATGGGGATGTAGCGGCGGGCGATGGCCTCGTACTGTGCGGGGTCGGTAGCGGAGAGACCGCTGTTATAGACGGCGAAGCCCCTGGCGATGAGGAGGTCGGCGAAGGATTGGCTGAGGTGGGTGGCGGAATGTCCCCAAGTGAAGCTGTCGCCGAGCAGGAGGACCTTGGTCTTGGAGGTGCTGTCGTTTTGGAAGGGGATGCTGCGGAAGCCTTGGTTATTGAGGGGATGGCGGAGCTGGTGAAGGTAGGCACGTTCAACGGGGTCGAGGGAATCGATTGGGCGGCTTTGGAGCTGCTGGATGTAGCGGGTGTAGTCGTTGTCGAGGTCGCCGCGTAGGATGCGCCGCTGCTCCGCCAATAGCCATTTGGGTTCGCCGAAGTATTTCTGGGTCAGGTCTGCGTCGCCTTGTGCCGTCGGTGCGATGGCGAGGAGGGAGTCGATGGCTTGGGCGGTCTCGGGTCGGAAGTGGTGGATGCCGAATTCGTCGGTCAGGTTGGGGGTGTATTCGACGAGTTCGTCCACGTAGGTGAAGTACCAGGGGTAGGAGGTGCTTCCGGGGAGGAACCGGGACTGTCGGAGCGCATTTTCCAATGTGGCTAGCAGGATCAGGGTGATGAGCACTCGGCTTCCCATCCTGATCCACCAGGGCTTTGGTTGGGAGTTGGCAGCACTTACCGTGGCGTGGGCGCTCCGCACAAGGGAGATTGCCAAGAAAGTATTCGAAACAGGCAGCAATTGCAGCAACACTTTCAATGCCGTGAGTCCCGAGCCAAACCGGAGGATGTGGTGGCCCGGCAAATAGAAACTCAGCCCCAGCAACAAGGTCAATCCCAATCCGGCATAGGCGAGCACTCTGCCCCGGAGACATGCCCATGCAGCGAATCCTGCAAGGATCACAGCCGCCACATGCAGGGTAACCATCAATCCCGAGAGGTCGGGTGCGACCTCCTTCAAGGCCAAGGAAATCCAAGCTCCACGCGCCATCAGCAGGACTGCGGTGACGATCATCGTCCCACTCGCGAGTTGCTGCTTTCGCCTCGGGCTGAGGTCCTGTCCTGCATCTGCCTTCATCGGCAACAAATTAGGGCATTCTGCATGATGCAGCCGATGGGGGGCCATCATTTGTGCCATTTCCCGTCCCAAGAACCATTGTATCGCTTGCAAGGTGCCGCCCCGGGGATGCCCGCCATGGCTGCCTGGGGCAAATTAGCGGGGTTTGGGAGAGGACAAACAAAATTTTTTCGCGTCGCTCCGCTGCTCTCCGCGCCACGAAAAATTTTTGCCCGCCCTCCCCAAACCCCCGCCCAAACGCCCCGTCAGCCACCGGCAAACATCCCCGGGGCGGCGGAGCAATGTCACAATACAATGATTCGTGGAACAAAAAATGGCAGGCACAAATGGACAAGGCCCATTCGGAGCTACTGAGTCTGCTGGACCAAAAGCGTGAATTGGAAGAGGAAATCAGGCTGATCGACCTGCGGACCTCAACGCAACTGGCCATGATGGAGCTGATCGCGTCGCAGATCAAACCTCCCGAATGAGGAGGTCGAATTGCTTGGCGAAATCGCTAGATTTGAGGAAATGCGGCTCAAAATGAAGCGAATTGGATTGTTGCTGGTAGTTCTGGGGATGTGGACGGCGGTCTGCGGGCAATCGGTGGCGCATCAGCGTGAGGCTCGATTTGGGAAGGGAGCGAACCTGAGCAACTGGCTGGAGGCGTACTGGATGGGGAGTGGCTGGCCGCAGCCGGGGAAGTACCAACGGGCTGATTTGCAGGCGATGAAGGATGCAGGGATGTCCACGGTGCGGGTGCCGTTTTGCTTCGCGATGATCACCGATACCCTGAATGCGCCTTATGTCGTGGATTTCAATTCGGCGGGGATTGCCTGGTTGGATTCGGTGATCGACTGGACGGGGGCATTGGGAATGAACCTGATCATTTGCAATCAACATGGCTGGGACGTGACGAACGGCAACTACCAGTCGAAAATCGCGCCGATGTCGGCGATGTGGACGCAGGTGGCCACGCATTATGCGGGATTGGATCCGGAGCATTATTTCTTTGAGATGCTGAATGAGCCTCCTGTGGGTGTGCTCCCCGCGAATGCGGACGCTGTCAATCAAGCCTGCATCGATGCGGTGCGGCAGGTGGACACGGTGCATACCCTCGTGGTGGGGCCGCATACGGCGAGCATCGGGTCGAGTTACTTGAGCTTTTCGCCCTATGCCGACCCCAATCTGATCTATACCTTCCATACCTACGAACCGCTGTATTTCACGCATCAGGGCTTCACGTGGATGACGCCGCAGTTCCCGACGGGGGTGCCGTTTCCCTTTTTGGGGGACGATGCTTTGTTGCGCGGGGCGATTTCGGCGGCGGTGAATTGGCGGGATACGAATGGGCTTCCGGTGTTCATGGGGGAATTTGGTGTGGGGATCTACGCGGATGCCGATTCGCGGTGCAACTGGATCGCATTGTTGGGGGACTTGGTGGATCAGCATCAGCTGAATGCCTTGGCATGGGACTGGGGCGGCGTGGCGCCGAGCGATTTCAGCATGTTTGACGCTTTGCCGCCGAGCGTTTCCACCATGAACAGCTGCTTTGCGGAGGCGATGCATTTCTATGAGCCGAATCGGGTGCAGGAGGCAGCAGTCGGGAAGGGATTGCGGCTGTGGCCGAATCCGAGTGCCGGAAAGGTGTGGCTGGAAGCGCCCAAGGCCATGGCGGCCGTGGAATGGGTGGATGCGCAGGGGAGGGTGGCGCAAAAGCAGGCATTTGAGCGTGCCTTGATGCAGGTGGAGTTGGCGACGGAGGGTTTGCAGGAAGGCGTTTGGTTGTTGCGGGTGCATTTCCGGGATGGCTCGGTGGAAAGCCGGGTTTTGGTGCGGGAGTGAGTCTAGGGGGCGCTGATTTTGCGGAGGAAACTCATCTGAATCGGGTGTGGTGAGTGCCTTTGGAGTGCCTTTGTAGTGGGTTTCGAGTGGGTATCGAGTGGGATTAGGAGCAATGGAACAGCAACCCAACAGGGATGCAACAGGGACCCACTAGCGAGCTAACAGGGATCTGGAACGAGGCGACCTTGGGGCAGCCATGGGATGGTTCCGAATTTCCCTGCGGCCGTTCTCTGCGAATTTCCTTAATTTCATGCCCCGAAGTAATCGCATGGCAGCATCACCAACAGACCGTTCGCGGTCCCGGATGGAGGAAGTCAGGGGCATT
>JAXLVK010000084.1:0-25797 GCA_046329055.1 Bacteroidia bacterium | reverse complement strand
AGCGGCAAGATTCAGATTCCCTACCCCGACGACAAGTTCCAGGTGCGGAAGATCATGGTCAGCAACGGCGGAAAGATCTATGTCTTGGGCAAGTTCTTCAAGGTGAACAAGGTCAAAGCCCCGGACGACTTTGGTTTCAAGATTTACCAATACGAGCCGGGCGCCACCGAAGGCAAGGAGATCAGCATCGACCTCGGTGAACTCTTCATCACCGACCTCACACTGAAAATCGACCGGGACGAAAACCTGTTCTTGGCGGGTTTCTATTCGCATCAGAGCACAGACGAGATCATCGGCACCTGCTTCTTCCGGCTCAACAGCAACTTGGAGGAAGAGACCCGCAGCTCGCAGCATTTCTCCGAAGAGTTCTTGGAAAACTTCCTCCGTGACAAGCAGATCGAAAAGGGGCGCGAGCTCCAGAACTTCTACCTCGACAACATCATCCTGCGCTCGGACGGTGGGGTGCTGCTCATCGCTGAGAAGTTCTACACCACTTTCAACAGCTACGTGGACATTTACGGCTACTGGGTGGACCAGAAGATTTACCACTACGACGAGGTCATCGTGAGTTCAGTCTCAGGGACGGGTGACCTTGAATGGTCAGCTGTGATCCCCAAACGGCAACAAAGCGAGCGCCGGGAAAATCTGAGCTACGTGGACATTGTAAGCGGCACCAACCTTTACCTCGTCTATGGCTACCAACCTCGCAAGGATCCGCGCACACTTTATGTGAACAGTGTGGACTTCGATGGGCAGGTGAGCGAACGCAAGGCCCTCTTCCCGGCTGCTGGATTTGACGACTCCTTCTTTCCCCGATACTCCGAGCAGGTCAGCAATACCGCAGCACTGATCGTGTACTATCAGGAGCGAGACAAAGTCTTCTCAATCGTCAAGGTTGAGTTCGAGTAAATTCATTCAATTTTTGGGGCTTATCTACAGCAGGATGCGCAGTGACAAGCGCACCTCCCAATGATGCCGCCTTGAGCGGATTGAACGCCCAAGGGTCACATCGCCGATCGATTCAACGAATCAATCAGAGCAAAAAGAAAAAGCAGAATGGGATAAGAACCGGTTGACCGGGAACTGACTCAATGAGCCACCTGAACGCCGCACATGGCCAAGGCAGTCTCATAGATCGCTTGGCGGCCGTACCCGCATTCGTCGAAGAGCTGATCCGGCGTGCCGTGCTCGATGAACTTGTCGGGGATGCCGAGCCGCTTCACCTGCGCGGTGTAGCCATGGTCCACCATGAATTCCAGAACCGCCGAGCCAAATCCGCCTTGGATGCAGCCATCCTCCAGCGTGATCACCTTCTTGAAGCGGCTGAAAATGTCATGCAGCATCTCCTCGTCCAGCGGCTTCACAAACCGCATATCGAAGTGAGCCGGATGCAGACCTTGGGCATTCAGCTTGGCGACAGCCTCCTGCACATAGTTGCCGAGGGGGCCAAGGCTCAGGATCGCGACTTCTTCACCGTCATTGATCATGCGGCCCTTGCCGATCTCCATCTTTTCGAATGGGGTGCGCCAGTTGATCATGACACCTTCGCCGCGAGGGTAGCGGATGCTGAAGGGCATGGTCTGCTCATCGAGCTGGGCGGTGTACATCATGTTGCGCAACTCCTGCTCGTTCATGGGCGAGGCCACGATCATGTTGGGGATGCAGCGGAAGTAGGCGATGTCGTAAGCACCGTGGTGCGTCGGGCCGTCGGCGCCGACGAGGCCGCCACGGTCGAGGCAGAGCACCACAGGAAGCTTTTGCAGGGCGATATCATGCACGACTTGGTCATAAGCACGCTGCATGAAGGTCGAGTAGATGTTGCAGAAGGGGCGCAGCCCCTGCGTAGCCAAGCCAGCGGAGAAGGTCACAGCATGCTGCTCGGCGATGCCCACGTCGAATGCGCGATCCGGCATCTTGTCCAGCATGAACTTGAGGCTGCAACCACTCGGCATCGCGGGCGTGATGCCCATGACCTTCGGGTTCAACTCAGCCAGCTCGATCATGGTATGGCCGAAGACATCCTGGTACTTGGGAGGTTGCGGCACCTGCGCCTTGGGGACGAGGGACGCACCCGTGATCCGGTCAAACGGCCCTGCCTGCGCATGCCATTTGGTCTGATCCAGCTCAGCGAGTTCATAGCCCTTGCCCTTCACCGTCACGCAGTGCAGGATTTTTGGACCGGGGATTTTCTTGAGGTCGTCCATGATGCGGACCAGGTGGTTCACGTCATGGCCGTCGATCGGGCCGAAGTAGCGGAAGTTGAAGGACTCGAAGAGTTCGCCCTTCCTGCCAAACTGCGCGGTGAAGAGGTCCTCCATCTTGGAGGCGATCTTCTGCGCGCTCGGGCCAAACTTGCTCATTTTGCCGAGCAGCTTCCAGACTTCGTCGCGGATCTTGTTGTAGGTGCGGCTCGTGGTGACGTCCGTGAGGTACTCCTTGAGCGCGCCCACGTTGGGGTCGATGCTCATGCAGTTGTCGTTCAGGACCACGAGGACGTTGGCATTTTCCCAGCCGGCATGGTTCAGCGCCTCGAATGCCATCCCGCCGGTCATGGCGCCGTCACCGATCACAGCGATCACGTTACGGTCGGCCTCGCCCTTGTAGCGGCTTGCGACGCTCATGCCCACACCTGCGCTGATCGAGGTTGAGCTATGGCCCACGCCGAAGGTGTCGTACTCGGATTCCGTGCGCTTGGGAAAGCCAGAGATGCCCTTGTACTTCCGGTTGCTGTGGAATTCGTCTCGACGACCCGTGATGATCTTGTGACCGTAGGCTTGGTGCCCCACGTCCCAGATGAGTTGATCGTAGGGTGTGTTGAACACATAATGGATCGCAGTGGTGATCTCCACCACACCCAGGCTCGCGCCGAAGTGACCGCCATAGTGCGAACCATGCTCGATCAAGTAGTCGCGCAGCTCGTGGCAAAATTGGTACAGGTCTTCCGGCTTCAACTTCCGAAGGTCTTCGGGGTATTGAACTTGGGCGAGGAGATTACCTTCCTGAATCATCATCAATTGTCTGCCGTTTAAGTAACGGGCCTAAAAAGTTAAACAAACCTTTTCGGAAAAGGTTTCCCGATCCCAAAAATACTCAAGCGCGAGCCAAGACGGCCAAATTAGTGAAATGCGGAGTGTTTTGAAAATGTGCATCAACGGCCGAGCCAGCTACTTGCACATCCACAAACGGAAAATGCTCCGAGCGGGTTACGCCTTTGCGAAACTCACCTCCTGAGATCCCTTGGAAATCGCCAACAACCCCAGGAAAGTAAAGGCGCCATTCACTGGCAGGGTCATGAAACCCAGCCACCCCGTCGTGAAATGGAAGTTGATGAAGTAGCACAATGCCGGAGCGACGATGCATATCAGCGGCACCAGCGAGTCGCGCACCTTCAGCTTGGTGAACAACCCAAATGCAAAAAGGCCCAACAATGGCCCGTATGTATAGGTAGCGACCTGGAATACCGCCTCGATCACCGCCACACTGTTGATCCAACTCGCGATCATGATCACAATGAAGGTCGCCACGGACATCGCCACGTGGACGAGCAGGCGGGTGCGGTTCTTGGCCTTTTGATCGGTCTTGTTTTCGAAATTCAGAAAGTCAATGCAAAACGAGGTCGTCAACGCCGTCAGTGCCGAGTCCGCGCTCGCATAAGCCGCCGCAAAGAGTCCCAAGATGAACACGACCCCGACGCCAGTCGGCAGATAGGTGAATGTCAGGAAGGGGAAAAGCCTATCCGTCTTGCCCGCAATCATCGTGCCTGTGGCAGGATCCAGGTATTGCAGCGGAGCCGCCTTGTTCGCAAAATCTTCCACGACGTACCCCTTGGTCGTGCCATAGAGGTACAGGAGCACCCCGAGCGCCAGGAACATCAAGTTCACGAACACCAGGACCGTACTGAAGCTGAGCATGTTCTTCTGCGCGTCCTTCAGCGTCTTGCAGGTCAGGTTCTTCTGCATCATGTCCTGATCCAATCCCGTCATCGTCATGGAGATGAACATACCCCCCAGCAACTGCTTCACCCAATGCCGGGGATGCGCCCAGTCGCTGATGAAGATGTTCGAGTACTTGCTGTCAGCCACCGCATTCCAAACCTTGCCAGGCGAATCCATCCCCAGTTCCCCAGCGATGAAAAACACCGCCAAGCCAGCCGCTGCGAGCAAAAATGTCGTTTGCAGCAAGTCCGTCCAGATCACCGTCTTCATTCCGCCCTTGAACGTGAAGACCCAGATCATCAGGATCGCCAATGCCACCGAAACCCAAAACGGCACCCCCATCTCGCCCAAGACGAACTCATGCAGCACCATCACCGCGAGGTAAAGCCGGATCGCCGAGCCCAACAAGCGCGACAGCAGGAAGTAAAATGCCCCGGATTTGTAACTCCAGAATCCAAACCGCTGCTCCAAGTACTTGTAGATGGAGACAAGGTTGAGGCGGTAATAGAGCGGCATCAGCACATAAGCGATCACCAGATAGCCGAGCAGGTAGCCGACGACCATGACCATGTAAGCAAACTGCTGCGCACCGACCCACCCCGGCACCGAAATGAAGGTCACCCCGGAGATTGAGGCGCCGATCATCCCATAGGCCACCACGTACCAAGGCACCGACCGATTGGCGCGGAAAAAGGAGTCCTCATTCGCCTTGCGCCCCGTCAGGTAGCTGAAGATGAAGAGGATCGTGAAGTAAATGCCGATCAGAGTCAGGCTCAGCGTTGGATTCATGCCGTCTTTTTCTGGCGGAAAAGTTAAGGAGGTCCGGGCTTCAATGGTGCCACGAGTATTCCAGTGAATACCTGGCAGTGACTAGAATAAGCGGCACTAAATCAACCCAGCCCCTGGCCACCCGCTGGGCGGTAAGTGGATGCTGCCGCCGCAGATATCGAATTTCGCTCCGGTCACGGAGGCGAGGATATTTGGTTGGCCGAGCAGCGTTTGCAGGCCGAGAAATGCAAAAATGATCGCCTCCTTGAAGTCCACCACAGCATCGCTCAGGGGGCTCAGCGTCACGCCAAGCCCTGCCAGCGACTTGGAGAGCTCCTCCCTGAGGTAGGCATTGTGCGCGCCGCCGCCTGTGACGACCATGGGCAGGTTGCGGACATCGAGGTCGCGCAGTGCGACGGTAATGCGGCTCACGACGTGCACCACATAAGTCTTGAGCCGGTCCTCCACAGGGGACTCCGCCTGCGAAATCAGCGGCAGGATGTTCGCAGTGAACCATTCCGTACCGAGGCTCTTGGGGCCGACCTGATCGTACCAATCGATGTGCTCCAGGGCGTCGTACAGCGCATAATCCATCTGCCCAGCGCGGGCCGCATCGCCGTTGGCATCAAATGCCTTTGGTTCGGTCAGATTGTTTGCCAGCCAGTTCAAGGCCATGTTGCAGCAGACCACATCGAATGCCTTCCCACCAAAGCTCAGATTCGCGATCCCGCCAAGATTCAGGAATAGCTGATGACTAGGAAACAGGTGCCGCTCCCCAAATGGCACAAGCGGCGCTCCCTGACCACCCATGGCCACATCCTTGTTCCGGAAATTGGTGACGAGCGGGCAGGGCAGGTAGGATGCCATCGTCTCGCCGTCGCCGATTTGCGCGGTGAAATTCCTTTCCGGTTGATGAAAAATGGTCTGCCCGTGGCTCGCTACAAACTGCGGCTTCAGCTCATTGCGTCGGATGAATTCCTTGAGCGTCCGCCCCAGATGGTGCCCGAAATAGACATGCGTCTTGGCGTATGCGAGGGCATCCTGCTCATCCAGGCACCTCAGCCGGGCGTACCACTGCTCGTCGTAGCCAATGGTTTCCGCAGCCAACAGTTCAAAGCTCCATTTCCCCTCGTCCTCCGTGAATTCGCAATAGGCCATGTCGATCCCATCCAAGGACGTGCCCGACATGAGACCGATGCCTGTGTAGCGCCTCATTTTTCGCCAACGGGGACAAAGGCGTCATAGGTATAGGTCACCTCTTTCTTGGAACCTTTCTCCAATGAGAACTTCCAGATGAGGGACTTCACATTCGGCTCCAGTGGGCTGTCCTCGACCTTGGCTTTGTCGCTCAGGGTGACGCTGCCCTTGATGTCCCGCTGCACTTGGAGTTGCGCGAACTTTTGTCCTGCATTGAAGAGGTTGATCTTGCACTCCATGGAAACCCGGTTGTAGCTCAGCTCCCCGATTTGCTCCACCTTGTTGCTGCGCTTGATCACGCGCTCAAGCACCGTCACGATCACGGACTTCTCCTCGCCCATCATCAGCTCAAGCTGCCCCGACTTTTCATTCGCGGTCAAGGGGAGCTGCGCCAGCTGACGGTTGTTTTCGTCCATGATATGGTAGCTCTCGCATTGCAGGCCCGGCAGGGAGGTCGCATTGAAGCGCATGATGTTCTGAACGGGAAAGCGCTGCGCATTGCCATCCATGAGCGGAGTGGTCCAGGGGATCACACATTGGTAGGCAGCGGTGTAGGGGAGCTCGGTGTCCTTGAGGCCCATGGCGAGGCGTTCGCCTTTTTTGATGGTGAGCTTGCCAGCAGGCACCACGTCGCCGTTTTGATGGCCGTCGCTCAAGATTTTGGAAGCGCAGAGCTCCAGGTCGATGTCCTGAAAGTCGGCGAGGTCGTTTTGGATGACGGCGGTTTGTTGGAGGACAGCCTTCTCAGGGCCGGTGATGCGGATGCGACCGACCGGTGTCCACCGGATGCCGTCATGAAGGCTGTGCATCTCCATCGGGACAAAGGGCATGTCCTTGTCGATTCCCAACTCGAGGACGGTGCTCGACACTTTCTTTGGGCTCAGAAAATTCGCCTTGCCCAAGACGATGACTTGCTTGATCTCCGCAAATGGGATGAAGTATTGGCTTTCCTCGCTGCCTTTCAACAGGAGCATGCCGCTGTCGGTGTTGACCACCATGGGTTCGCCATTCACCTCGTCCACCTCCATGCCCGCGTCATACACAATGGTCATGCGCTTGCCCATGTTTGCCTGCAAGACCTCGCCCCACGTGCCCACGCTCTCGCCGCTCGGCATGCTGTCCTCGCGGAGGCGGTAATAGACCACCTTCACCTCGGATGTTCCTGCCACCAAGTCGATGCTCTCCGGAATCATGGCCATGGTCACCGGGATTTCCGCCATTTGATTCTGGAAATTCATGATCCCCTTGGAAGACAGCAATGCCGCATCCTCAAACAGGGTGATCTTGAACGGGCTGAAGGTGGATTGCGCGGTCAGCGGAGCAATGCCAACAGCAGTGATGGCCGCCAAGAAGGCAGTTCGAACCGGGCAAAAAAGGCGATGAAATGCGAAAGTCATTTTCTCTAGGTGTCGCAAGTATGAACCCCGAAGCGGTTGCCGCAGGTCCGGGGTCATTGAAGGCCCAAAGATAAGGAAAATGCCTAGGGCCAGAAATTTGCCCTCATCGAAAACCTCCGCGATTCCTCCAAAAGCAGCGAGGGCAGAACCCATCCGGCTCTGCCCTCGCTGATCACATGAACCACCCAGCAAAACTGCTGGAGTGAATCTGGCTCATTTCACCTCTTGCATCAGTTTCCTGATGAGCGGAGAGATGGCAATCAAGATCACCCCGGCGATGACCGCATACCATGCGAAGTCATAGTAGCCTTGGGTGTAGATCTCCAGTTTCTGGACCGGAGTCGCATTGGGATCGGGAGAAATGCTCGCACCGAAAAGGCCAGCCACGTATTGGCCGTATGCGCTTGCGAGGAACCACATGCCCATCATGAAGCCTTGCAGACGCGCAGGCGCCAGTTTGGTCATGATCGACAAGCCGATGGGGGAGAGGCAAAGCTCGCCCAAGGTCACAGCGAAGTAAGCAAAGGTGAAGATATCCAAGGAGGAGACACCGTTTGCGTCAGCGAAAAAGCGGCCAGAGAAGAAGAGCATGTAGCCGGCACCCAAGAAAAGGAAGCCCAAGCCAAACTTCACAACCGTATTCGGCTCCAGCTTGCGCTTGGCGAGCAACACCCAGATGGTACCCACAATGGCTGCGAATGCAATCACGAACAGCGAGTTCGCGGCATTGTTCACGCCGTTCGGATCAAGGGTGATCACACCCAGCAGCTTATTGTTGAGGTGCTTCTCGGCGAAGAGGCTCAAGGAGCCACCCGCCTGCTCGAAGATCGCCCAGAAAACCACCGAGAAGAAAATGAAACAGAGCGCCGCGATGAGTTTCTTGTTCTCACTGGAGGTACTCTTCGACATTTCATAGCCCAAGTAAATCAAGGCAAACGGGCCCACAAAGTACATGAAGTAGTCGGTGTAAACCGTGTTGGCGACCATCACCATGATGATCGGAATGGCCAGCAATCCACCGCCATACACGATGTAATCCAGCCACTTGGGAGCAGGGTTGCCTTCGCGCTCAAAGGGCGAAAGGCCGATCGGACCCATGGACCTCTTCGTGTAAAGGAAGGTGAGCAAGCTGATGGTCATCACCACAGCCGCAAGGCCAAATGCGACGTTCCAGCGCAGTCCCTCAGGTACAATGCCGCCGAAGAAGGTGCCCTTGCCGATGGCGATACAGAAGTAGCCGCCCAAGAGCGCTCCCAAGTTGATGCCCGCATAGAACAATGAAAAGCCATCGTCCCGTCGGCTGTCACCTGCTTTGTAAAGCTGCCCCACCATGCTCGAGATGTTGGGCTTGAAGAAGCCCGTCCCCACGATGTTGAAGGCGATGCCCAGGAAGAAGAAGTCCTTGGGATTGATGGCGAGGATGATGCTACCAATGATCATGAGCAAGCCGCCCCAGAACAGGGACTTGCGGAAGCCGAGGATCTTGTCCGCGAACAAGCCACCAATGAAGGTAAAGGCGTACACCCAGGCCTGCGTGGCGCCGTATTGCAGGTTCGCGGCCTTGTCCTCCATGAAAAGCTGGTTCACCATGAAGAAGGTGAGCATGCCCCTCATGCCGTAGAAGCAAAACCGCTCCCACATCTCCGAGAAGAACAGGGACCACAGCTGCTTGGGGTACTTGCCCTTGAAGTCTTGGATCGCCGCCAGTTCCGCGGCTTGGTCTTGTACTTTCATTACTTATTTAGCTGCCCGGAGGCCTTGGTGATAAATGAAATCAATGCTCAATCTCTGTGCCGGAAACACCGGGGCAATCTACCCTGTGACCAGCGTTTGAAGATAGACAAAAGAAAAGCCACCTTGGACAACCAAGGTGGCTTTTGCTGCGGAAAAAATATCAGCTGATGCCTTTTTCCTTCATGACTTTGTTCAGCCAGCGGAGCATCACGAAGAGCATTGCCGCGGCGACCAAGACCAAGCCACAGTTCATGAGGAAGAAGTTGCTCTTGTCCTCGAAGGTCTCCCAGAGGCTGGAAAGCGTGCCAGCGAGCTTGTTGCCCACGGCGGTTGAGAGGAAGAAGCCACCCATCATGAGGGCCGTGATGCGGGGCGGGCTCAGCTTGCTCACGAGGGAGAGTCCCATCGGGCTCAGGCAAAGCTCACCCACGGTGATCACCGCGTAGGCACCGACCAGCCACATGCTGCTCGCCTTCTCGGTTTCGAGGCTCGTGGCCTTCACTGCGGCGTACATCACCAGGGTGCTCAAGGCAGTGATGATGAGACCGATGAAAATCTTGGTCGGGGTGGAGGGTTCCTTGCCGCGGCGACGGAGGAATCCGAAAAAGCCCACGACGACCGGGGTGAGCAACACCACCCAGAAGGGGTTGATGGACTGGAACAGCTCCGTGCTGATGAGGAGCAGGTCCTGATCCTTTTGCGGGCGTTGCGCCTCGGGCAGGTTTTTGAAGTAAAGCCTAGAGTCTTCCCGAACCTTCAGGACTGCGGAAACGTCTTTGGCGCCTTTCTTGTCGCCAGCCTTGTCGAGGGCGTCGTGGCGGGCGCTCAAGCTGTCGGTCATGCCCTTGAACTTGGCATCGTCCCAGTTCTCGTAAATGGAGGCGTGGTAGTTCGTGGGTTGCGCCATGCCAGCTGTTTTGGCAGGGCCAGCGATCCAGGAGGGCATCTCACGGTCAGTATGGTCCTCAGCCCAGACGGTGAGCGCGTCGCCGTTTTGGTGGAAGACCGCCCAGAAGACGATGATGCAGGTATAGACCGCCAAGAGGGCACCGATGGGACGCTTGTCTTCCTCATTCGCGCGGAAGAGCATGAAGAGGAAGAAGGCGATGACCGGGATGCAACCAAAGAGGAAGGCGTCCGTGGTATCGGAGCTGATGAGGTAGCCATTGGGGTTGTCGGGACCAGTCACGCCCTTGAGGAAGTAGCCGATCACGCCGAAGCCGAACATTGGCAGCAACACCGTCGCGAAAATCTTCCAGAGCGCCATGTCGCCAGGCTTGGTGGGCTTGATTACGTCGGCCTCCTTCACGTGCTTGGTGCCAACCACGAACACGATCAGGCCGATGAGCATCCCCACGCCAGCCGCTGCAAATGCATACCCCCAGCCAAAGTTGATGCGCATGTATGCGGCAACGAAGTTGCAGATGAAGGCACCCACGTTGATGCCCATGTAGAAGATGTTGAAGCCGGCGTCCTTGTTGCTCTTGTAGCGCGGGTCATTGTAGAGGTTGCCGACGAGGGTCGAGATGTTCGGCTTGAAGAAGCCGTTGCCCACGATGATGAACAAGAGCGACACATAAAATGTAGTCGTCCCATGCAATGACAATCCAAAGTAGCCCGCCGACATGAGCAAGCCCCCGATGATGATCGACAGTCGGTAGCCCAGTACACGGTCGGCCAAGAGGCCCCCGATGAATGGCGTGAGATAAACCAGACCGATGTAGGTACCATAGATGTCCGACTTCTCAGCGCCAGAGAAACCCATGCCGCCATTTTCCCAGCTGTCCAGCATGAACAGCGAGAAGATGCCGAGCATCAAGTAATACCCAAATCGTTCCCACATCTCTGTGAGGAACAGCACCCATAGACCTTTAGGGTGCTTGGGCCCTGTGGAGGCCGCAGTGCTTGAATTAACTGCCATGTGATATCAACGTTGCGTGGATGAATTGTGAATGCAACTTCCCAAAATAAACAAGCAAGGCACCATTCCCAAAATTATTGCTCCCAAAAACCGCCATTGCACGACAGACAGCCAATGTCAGAGATGGATCACATCGCTCCGGAGAGTGTCGAATCCCGCATATCACCGTCCCCAAAACCGCTCACATTCATGCCCCAAGCCTGTCAGGGTCGGGCAGAGCCGAAATTTTCCTAATTTGGCGGGAGTATTCGGTGAAGCGTATCGGCGGAAGCGTCCATGAATTTTCTTGCCCATTATTACCTCGATCAGGCACAGGCTAGCAGCTTGTTTGTCTTGGGCGCGGCTACACCGGACCTCCTCTCCATCTACAATTCGACCCTCCGCATCAAAGCCGGACAGGTCGATCACATGAATCCTGAAACCAAGGCCCACTGTGACCCCGAGTTCCTCTTGGGCCTTGCGAGGCATTTCCACGCCGACCGGGTCTTCCACTCCTCCCCATTGTTTGCGCAGACGACCCATGACCTGTCCGTGATGCTCCAAGAGCAACTCACAGCCCATGTGGTTCCCAGGAAGTATTTCGTAGCGCACATCTTATTGGAGCTGATCTTGGACAAGGTGCTCATCCGCCGCGACTCCAATATCCTGCCTGAGTACTACAGCCATTTTGAATCGCTTGCGCCATGGGTGAAGGTGCGCAAGGCGACCGAAGAGGTCTCGGGGCACTCCTTGCCGAACTATGAGTCCTTCCTCCAGAAGTTCGTCGAGAACAAATACCTCTACCACTACACGGAAAACGATCACCTGATTTATATCCTGCGCCGCCTGCTGCGCCGGGTAGGGATCGAGGAAAACCATTTTTTGGATGATCCCGGCTTCTTGAAAATCATGGACGTCTATGAGGAGCAGGTCGAGGGATTCCATCAGGCATTTTTCGAGGAAATCCGCGCCAAGGAGTAGGCCGCACTATTCGGAGGCTTGCATCCGCTCCTCTACCTCCCGCAGTTCCAAATCCAGGTCCACGAAGCTCCGGAGCCGATCGATACGGTCGCGCAAGCTTTTCAGAAACGCCAAGTCGGCATCACTGCCCGGTTGCCGGGATTGGTGGGCGAGGTCGCGGTAAACCTGTTCGAGGTCGGCATTGAACGTCCGGGCTTGGGGACTGAGCCAGCATTCCGCGAACTTTTCCCAGATGTAGTCCTCAGCCACCTCGGACGGATGCGCCATGTCCTTGCCGTAGAACCGATAGTCGCGCAGGTCGTCCATTTGCAGCTCGTAAGCAGGGAAGTAATGCACCCGCTCCAATGCAGCGCAGAGTTCATCGCATGCCGCGCGAAGGACCGCCTTGCTCCCCGAGTTTTCGACGATGCCATTGCGCAAGTGCCGGACGGGACTCACCGTGAGCAGCACCTGCGCCTTCGGATTCTGGCCCAGAAATTCTGCCAAGAATGGCTCCACTGAAGCGACAACTTCTGAGACCCGGCTCATTTTCCGCTCGAATCGGGCATCCGGCAGCTTGTGGCAGTTGGCGGCGATCCGCCCCGACTGCTTGTCCACAAAGCCCATCGCCGAACCCAAAGTCAAGATGAGCAAGTCCGCCTGCCGCAAGGCCATATTGGTCACTTGGAGGGCAGCGGTCACCCGGTCCTCGAGGAAGCGGCGGTCATGGTGGCTCAAAATCGAATGGAAAGCCAAACTCCGCCAGCGCCCATCATGGAAGAAGAGCTCCTCCGTGAACGGATCTTGCCCAGCAAGTGCAGCCTCTAGCGGCGCGATCAACGGCTGAGGATGGAAAATGATCCCGAATGGATTCTGCAACAGACGAAACTTGTAGCGGCGCAGGCGGTCGCCCATCCGCTCTGCGAAGCAAGAACCCACAGAGACAATCGCCGACGAATGACCGACGGGGCGGCTAGCGGGGGGCAACTTGATCTCGGTGCGGAATTCCATCGCGGCAGGCTCAAGCTTTCTTGGAGGAGCGGCGGCTGCGTATGTACCCGATCACCATGGGCAGCACCGAAATGAGGATGATCGCAATCACCACCGCCTCAAAATGCTTCTTCACCCATTCGTTCGTGCCGAGGGCATAGCCGGCAAGAGACATCGTGGTGATCCACAATGCGCCACCGAATACATCATAAGGCAGGAATTTCCGCTTGTAATCCATCTTGCCGACCCCAGCCACAAAGGGCGTGAAGGTTCTCACGATTGGGACGAAGCGGGCCATGATGATCGCCTTGGTGCCGTATTTGTCGAAGAAAGCCTGCGTCTTGTCGATGTAGGCTTGCTTCACCAGCTGCCGCTTCCCGATTTTGAGCTTCACGGCCCATCCACCTAGGAACCGCCCGATGGCATAGTTGCTATTATCGCCCAGAATCGCCGCCACGATGAGCAGGCCGATCAAGACCCAGATGTTGAGGGGGGCGTCAGGTTGCCCTGCAGTGCGGGCACAGATGGCACCTGCCGCAAACAGCAATGAGTCGCCGGGAAGGAAGGGCATCACGACCAATCCGGTTTCCACGAAGATGATGAGGAAGAGGATGGCATAGATCCAGCCTTTGTACTCACCCACCAAGCAGTCGAGGTAATCATTGATATGAAGAATGAAGCTGATGGGGTTCTTGATGCCACAATCCATAAATCGGAATCGGTATAAAATGGAAACGGCCGCAAAGATAGGAATTGCCCGTGCGCCACATGATCAAGGATGGCCAAGGGCGAAATTTTTGCTGGAAAACCACATCCCAGAGGAAATGTGAAAACGGCCCGGAAACACATGTGGAAACAGTTTTTAATAATCAAACACATCAATCCCCCACATCTTTTGAAATGTGAATAAGTCGAACGAGCGGATGTGGATAAGCACGGGGATGTTTGCATTCACAATACGGAATGTCAATGGGAGCCCTCGCCCTACAGGATACATATCGCATCGAATTGCCCATTTTTGAGGGGCCTTTCGACCTTTTGCTCTTCTTCATCGAGCGGGACGAGTTGGATATCCACGACATTCCGATCAGCCGCATCACCAAGGACTTCCTGCACTACATGCATCACATGGAGGTGTTGAACATGGAGGTTGCCTCGGAGTTCATCCTCGTCGCCGGAACCCTGATGCGCATCAAATCCCGCATGCTCCTGCCACGCCCCGTGCTCAATGAGCAAGGCGAGGTGGAAGACCCCCGTCGCGAATTGGTGGACCGCCTCTTGGAGTACAAGCGCTTCAAGAGCGTTCAGGACACCTTGGCGCAGATGGAGGAAGAAGGCAGCAAGATTTTCAAGCGCCCTTTCGCCAAGCAGGAGGAGAAGCTGTTCTTCGAAGGCGATACGACCGAAGAGGAGCTGAGCAGCATCGACCTTTACACCATCATGCGCACCTTCAAACGCATCATGCAGCGTCACGAGGAGCGCATGGCGCGCCCGACGCACGTGATCCGCGCCTATCCCTACAATGTGGAGCAGGTCAAGGAGCGCATCGTGAACCTCCTCTCCAAGAAGAAGAAGATTGATTTTGTCTCCTTGCTCATGGAGCATCCTGACAAAATCTACTGCGTCTTCACCTTCCTCAGCATCCTGGAAATGGCGCAGATGCAGCAGCTTTCCCTCGTCATCGGCAACGGCTACAACAACTTCTGGGTTTGCCGCCCGAACGTGAAAGCAGCTGCTTGATTTCCCCGCATTTTTGATCAAATCTGGAGTGCTGTTGGGCGAGGTTCGTTCGCGAAAAATGGCGTTTTTGAATCTCAATCGCACTTTTTGACAAATCATAAGTGGCGGAATCGTGATAAAATTCACGCGATTCCGCCACTTATAATCCGCATATAACTCGCGGAATCTATCCCTAACCAACCAGATTCCGCCACGGATATTGCCCGAAAACCGACCATATCACGTCCCAGTCATCCGTCGGGCGCGGGAATACAAGGAACATAGAGTCCGACATGGGCAAAAGAACACCGGATGGGTAGTGGTTGATTCGCCCGAAAGCATTAAATTGGTAAAAGAGGAGAACATCTTTCTGGCTTATGGTACGGAATCTATTACGCATCCTGTGGGGGTGCGCCTTCCTGCAATGCTTTGCGCAGGTGGCGATCGCCCAGACTCCCGCATTGCATTGGGCGAATACTGCCTCCGGCATCACTGGCGTGTCCGATGCCAATGAAGTGGCCACCGACCCTGCGGGTTTTGTCTATGTCGCAGGCGAATTCGCGGGTACCGTGGACTTCAATCCCGGCGCCGGAGTGGCAAGCTTCTCGACTCCGCCCGGCATTTGGCATGGCTTTGTCCAGAAGCTCGACACCAACGGCAACTTCATCTGGGCGGCCGTCTTCACCTGCAACAACCTCATCGAGTGCATGGCACTCGACGTGGACGCCTCCGGCAATGTCGTGGTGGCTGGAGCCTTCACCGGGACAGCAGACTTCAACCCCGGTGCCGGCACCAACAACCTGAGCGCAGTCGGCGTGGAGGATCAGTTCGTGGTCAAGCTGAACTCCGCAGGCACTTTCCAGTGGGCGCGGCGCACAGGGGCTTCGGGTCTGCTCTGCTTCCCCTACCGCCTTCAATGCGATGCCTCTGGAAACGTTTATACCGTGGGGACATTTGACGGGACCATCGACTTCAACCCTGGCGCCGGAACCAACAACCTCTCGACCGGAGGCATAGATGACGTGTATCTCCAGAAGCTGGACGCCGCTGGGACATTTGTGTATGCCCGCAGGCTGGGAGGCTCCGATTACGAGTCGCCCGAGGGCCTCACGGTGGACGCGTCGAGCAACCTCTACATCTCTGGCTCAACCTTCAGCTCCACGGTGGACTTTGATCCAGGGATTGGGGTGGTGAACCTCGCGCAAATAGGGGTGGAGGACTATTATGTGCAGAAGCTGAACTCCGCAGGCACTTATGTAGGGGCGGTGCGCTTTGGCGGGGTCACGTCCACGCGGTGCTGGGGGCAGGCAGCGAACGATGGCTCCGGCAATGTTTTTTGCGGAGGATCCTTCGACCAGACAGTGGATTTCGACCCCGGAGCTGGCGTGAGCAATCTGAATGCCGGGACAAGTTCCGATGGCTTCGTGGTCAAGCTCAATTCCTCCCTCGCCTTCCAATGGGTGCGGCAGATCACCTGCAACGACATGCTCAACAACCGCCTGACCAAGACAGATGTCAACGGCAATGTCTATCTCATGGGGGATTTCAAGGGGACAGCGGATTTTGACCCGGGTCCCGGTTCGGCCTTGCGGACATCCATCGACCAAGTGACCTATATCGTGAAGCTCGATGGCTCTGGGAACTTTATCTGGGTCGCCATTTTTGAGAACCCGGGCAACTACAGCTTCGGCGCGGGACTGGACCTCGATGTGAACACGAATGTCTATTCATGCGGCTACCACTTCGGGACGACCGACTTTGATCCGCAGGGGACGGTTTTCAACATGGTCTCGGATGACAATGATGACTGGGTATTGAAACTGAGGCAGTTTCCGTTGCCGCTTCCGGTGGCGGGGATCGACTTGCGCGGAGCAGGTGTCGCAGGGGCCGTCGATCTGCAATGGTCCCTGGAAAGCCCAATGGAGGTGGAGCACTATTTCATTGAGCGGGGTGAGGATGGGGTGAGTTTTGTCGAGTTGAGTCGTGAGGAGAGGGGGTGCAATGGCATTTGCTCGTACCGCGATACGGACGTAGTGGCTGGCTTGCCGTATGCCTACCGGGTTCGGGCAGTGGATGGGAATGGAGGGGAGCTGCGATCGGCGGTCGTGTGGGCAACCCCAAGTGGTGGCATGGCCGATGCGGGGATTTACCCCAACCCATCTCAAGGATCGATTCGGGTATGGTCGATGGAGCCCATGGACTGGGTCCGGGTCGTGAATCCGCTGGGGCAAGTGGTGCTGGAGGTAAATGGCGGAGGGGAGAAGTCCCTGCAACTGGACTTGGAGGGTTTGCCGTCGGGAAGCTATTGGGTGCGCGTGGGGAGGAAGGTGTTGCCCTTGCAGCTGCATTCCGCGAGGTGAGGAGGCATACCGATCGAGGAGGACAAGTGGCGGAATCGGCAAGCCAAGGTGCATTTGAACGATCAATCATCATGACATAAGTGGCGGAATCATGGATGATTCATAGAGATTCCGCCACGGATATCACGGCTATATTTCGCGGAATCGTGACATAAATAAATAGATTCCGCCACTTATGATCTTCCTATATGTCGCGGAATCTGCTTAGGTTTGGGCAGATTCCGCAAGTTATGGAGCAGCTACAGAAGCAAGAATGTGTAGGCAGGGTGCGAGAAAGGGCCATTTTTGACTCGGCGATGCGCTCTAGCGAGGCAGAAATGATCGCTGTCACGGGACGCCGCCGAGTAGGCAAGACCTTCCTCATTCGATCCCATTTTGAGGAGCAATTCGATTTCGAATTGACGGGCTTGCTGGACGGCACGATTGAGGGACA
This sequence comes from Bacteroidia bacterium, assembly GCA_046329055.1. Lineage (GTDB taxonomy): Bacteria > Bacteroidota > Bacteroidia > J057 > JADKCL01 > JADKCL01. Next base: position 8,404 of record JAXLVK010000084.1, on the reverse strand, counting down.
ACTCGGCAACTTTAGCAGGCAACTGGGTAAGGCAAGCCCCTCGGGTATTCCCACGGTCGTACCTGGCTCCTGGTTGGAGGCATTCGCACAGCTCGCGGCGCATTTGGATGCCATGAAGTCCCGCCGGAAGAAGGTCATCTTCTTGGACGAACTCCCATGGTTGGCGACTCCGAAATCGCGCTTCTTGGAGGCATTGGGCTATTTCTGGAACAGTTGGGCAAGCAAGAAGCGTGTCGTCGTGGTCCTCTGCGGCTCAGCGGCGACATGGATGCTCAAAAAGGTCGTCCACAACAAAGGCGGCCTCCACAACCGCATCACCCGGCAGATTCGACTCGAGCCCTTCAACCTTCACGAGACGCAGCTGTACCTCCAAAGCCGAAAAATGAAGCTCGAGCATTACCAGACCATCCAACTCTACATGGTCACGGGCGGCATCCCGCACTACCTCAAGGAGGTGCAACCCGGCCAAAGCGCAGCGCAGAACATCGACCGCATGTGCTTCGAGCCGCAAGGATTCCTGAAGGACGAGTTCCCCAAGCTCTACGCCTCGCTGTTCGACAACCCCGAGAACCATGTCAAAATCATCCGCGAGCTGGCCCAGCACCGCCGGGGGCTCACCCGCAAGGAAATCGTCTCTGAGTCGGGCTTGCAGGACGGGGGCAGGGTCAGCACGCTCTTGGAAGAGCTGGAGAGTTCCGGCTTCATCAGCTCATACAGGCCATTTGGAAAGCGGAAGAAGGAGACCTTGTACCGCTTGACGGACGAGTACTCCCTCTTCTACCTGAAATTCATGGAGGGCAGCAAGGCATCCGGACCGGGCGCATGGTTGCAACTCAGTCAGTCCCAATCCTGGAAGGCCTGGGCGGGCTACGCATTCGAGAACATCTGTCTCAAGCATGTCCCGCAAATCAAAGCTGCGCTCGGCATCCAAGGGGTTTATGCTGAGGTGTCGAGTTTCTATTTCAAAGGAGGTGCCGACAGGCCAGGAATGCAGGTGGACCTGCTCATAGACCGGAAGGACCAAGTCATCAACCTTTGTGAGCTGAAATTCTACGAAGGGCCGTTCACCGTCACGCGCGCCTATGCGCAAGAGCTGCGGGAGCGCGTTACGAGCTTCCGCGAACTCAGCCGCACGCGCAAGCAAGTGGTCTTGACCATGGTGACGAGCTTTGGTGTGCGGGCCAATGAGCAGAGCATCGGGCTCGTGCAAGCGGAGGTGGAAATGCAGGCCTTGTTCGCGGCGAGTTAGTGCTTGGTCATGAATCCATCGAGGGATCCAGAGGCGCCGCAGTAATAGGGGCTCCAGCCGACTTGGTGGCATTCGACCCCATTGTCCTTGAATTCAAACTCCACGCTGCAACCTTCCAAGCCCCACCACATCGCCATGGTGGGTGAGACCATCACCATGTACCCGTCAGCGGAGCAGCCAAAGCCATGGTGTGTGGTCGTGACCATCGAAAACTCAAAATGCCGGTTGCCGACGTACTTGGCGTGGAACGAGTTTTCGCCTTCCATTTCCGCTTCGATTTCCTCGCCTTCTTCATTCACGTCTGGCCAGGAGATGGTTTCGATGCCGCCATAGTCCCCATCGCAGGTCTTCCGCATTTCCGCATCCGAGAGGTCGAGTTCAGGCAAATCATGGAGCTTCAGCGGCATGGATTCCTTGGCGGATGCCGACTTTTTCCAAGTTCCTTCATAGGCTCCTTCAGCCACGTGAAACTGCATGAGCCCTGTTGTCTTGCCGTCGATGGACTCTTCCAATTCAAACGATTCGTCCACCACCTTGCCTTTGACGGAAATGGGCTTTCCGACCTTCACATACGTCATCGTTCCGGTGAGCTCGGTGCCATTTTGCAGCAGGGAGATGTAAACCGGCGTCTCGATCGTGTCCACCCATCCGGCGAAAAAGAGGGGTTCCCCAGCGACCTCCTCAGCTGTGGAATCATTGGAGCTGCTCTCGGAACCTTGGCTGGACTTGTCGCCACAGTGCCAGCTGGTGAGCACCATGCCAAGCAGGAGAGCTGGCAAAAAGAGGGAGAATGAGAATGATCGCATGCGCATAGCCTACAAAGATACATTCTTCCCCAAGCCAGCGATGCGACGAGCACCGTATCCGACTATTTTTGAGCAATGAACACGAGCCTGACTCCCTTCCAACGCTGGTCAGCCATCAGTGGATTCGCCGGAGGCGCCTTGATGGTGATCTGTGCGTGGACCACAATGCTGCCCTTCACCGGTATGTACGACGAGCCTTACTCGATGCTCAACCATTTCATCTCAGAGCTTGGGGATCGGCGCTTCTCGGAATTCGCGCCCGTGTTCAATTATGGGTTGATCGTGAGTAGTGCTTTGCTTACAGTATTTGGCCTTGGCTTCGCGAGCATGTTCCAAGGCTGGCGCAGGGTGGTTGTCGCCCTGTTGGGTTTGCTCACTGGGACATCTTGTCTCCTGGTGGGAGCGATCCCCGAGGACAACCTACGACCGCACCTGCTGGTCGCCATGATCTTCTTCCACAGCGCATTGGCCCTCGTCTTTTTCAATACCGCAATCACCATGTTCTCGAAGCAGCCCGTGCTCCCCAAGTGGACAATCGTGATCGGAATCGTCACGGCGGTCATATTCGCTGCGTTTGTCATGTCCCCCAGCGACGTGTTGCGGGGCTGGATCGCCAATCCCAAAACCTTCATCCGGCCGGACGTCTGGATCCAACCCATCTTGGAATGGGGCTGCTTCTATTCGATTTTGGTGTGGTTGCTGGTTGCGGCATGGCTCATGCTGCGGGGCCGGCTGAATGTCCAGCGCATCGCCTCAAGGTAGGCGGGCGACCAGGCTTTCTGGCAACATCTTCAGGATGCGGTAGATGATCTTCCATTTCCAGCCCGGCACGATCACAAATCGGCGGCCCGCATTCACGGAAGCCCGCGCGATAAATTCCGGCTCCAGCATCAGCGACTCTGGCAGGTTCAACCCCGCAGTCATCTTGCTCCGAATGTAGCCGGCGATGATGGCATTGACCCGGATGCGGCGAGGTGCGAGGTATTGCCGCAGTCCCGCAAGGTAGGTGGTGAATGCCGCCTTGGTGCTGCCGTAGATGAAGTTGCTTTTGCGGCCACGAACCCCGGAAAGCGAGGACAGGCCGATGATTTGCCTCAGGCGATCATTCCCCGCATCCATCACCACGATGTTCAGCATGGAGACCGCCCCGGCATAGTGGACGTTCATCATCTGATACGTCCGGGGCCATTCCACCAAGCCATCCGAGGTATGCACCAGATAACCCGCGGCATAGACCACGATGGAGGGCTTTTCGGGAAGCTGATCATAAAATGCCCGATGGCTTGCAAAGTCCACCGCATCCCAATGCCGGATGTCAACCGATGCAGCTGGGAGCTGATGCTTGGCCACGAAGGCTTCAATCTCCGCCAGATTCCGAGAGGCTGCGATCACCTTGTCCCCTCGCTGGACGTAGAGGCGCAACATCTCCTTGGCCACATCGGAATTGGCGCCTAGGATGAGAACGGTACCGGCTTCCTCTGCGGGCATACCTGATGGGGGTTAAGCGGGAAAAGGTTGGCTCAAAAAGATTTCGGGCCTCTTACTTCAGCATCTCGTCAATCGTGTTCTGGGTGACGGAGTGGTAGTTGGGGCGAGCCTTGGCGTAGATGCGCTTGGCCATTTCCAGCTGACCCTCGGTGCTGACCATGGCTTTGAACAGCGGCCTTACGAACTTCCGACGGCCCACGTGGACCAGGAAGTTTTCCAGTGCTGAATAGCCTGCGGTGTATTTTCTGCGGATGACATGCTCGAACCATGCGCCGAGGATCTCGGAATTGTGGGAGCTGGTGAAGCCGAATGCCTTGTCGAGTTCGCCCATTTTCGCAACAGACATGTCCTCGGGAAGCTGACGGATGAAGCGCAGCCACTCATGCGTGCTCCATTCCTTGGTGCCAGCGAGGCTGCTCGTGGGCGTGCCGCCGACCCAGGCCTTGAGTTGGGCATCCACGGCGTCGAAGCGCTGGCTTTTGGGCGGATCGTAGGTGCTGGGCAGGCCAGGCTCGTAGATCCAGCGATCCAGCTCGATCTTGGCGGCGAGGTCGGCATCCCCCTTGATCAGGTCGCGCTTGGCCTCCTCGATGAAAGCCTCCGTCGTCATCGTTCCAAACGCATGGGCCTTGAAATACTGCTTCAGGAAGGCGTCCCAACGCTCGCGACCCACGGCCTTCTCGATCGTGCGCAGCAAGGCATTGCCCTTTTCATAAGCGATGTCCGTCATGCCATCGTCGGGGTCCCGGCCATTCAGACGGAGTTTGAGCTTGGTATCCGGGTTGTCGGCGCCGAGGTCTTGGATCGTTTCGAGCAGGTCTTCATAGCCGAGGACTGCCAGCATGTCGCTGTAGCTCTTGCCGTAGAGGCGCTCCATGATGCGCGACTCGAAATAGACTGTGAAGCCCTCATTGAGCCAGAAATCGTTCCAGGTGGCGTTCGTGACGAGGTTGCCGGACCAGCTATGCGCCAGCTCGTGTGCGACCAAGGCAGTGAGGCTCCGGTCTCCAGCGATGATGGTGGGCGTGGCAAATGTCAGGCGCGGATTTTCCATGCCGCCAAAGGGGAAGCTCGGTGGCAGCACGATCACATCGTAGCGTTCCCAGGCATAGGCGCCGTACAGCTCCTCAGCGGCGACCAGCATCTTTTCCATGTCCACAAATTCATTTGCGGCGCGGTCGATCATGGTCGGCTCGGCATATACCCCGGTGCGTGGCCCGATGGACTTGAACCGGAGGTCGCCCACCGCCAAGGCCATCAAGTAGGCCGGGATCGGCTGGTTCATCTCGAATTTGTACACCCCGTCGGCTGAGCGCTCAGTTGCATTGCTCGCACTCATCACCGCCATCAGGTTGGAGGGAACCTTGACCTTGGCATTGTAGGTGAAGCGCATGCCGGGGCCGTCTTGGCAGGGGATCCAAGTCCGCGCGAGGATGGCTTGGCTCTGTGTGAACAGGAAGGGATGTTGCTTGCCCTCGGTCTGCTGCGGGCTCAGCCATTGGAGGGCGGCAGCGCCTTCCGTGGTGGCGTATTGGATGCGGATCTCTTGGACATCGGGCTTGAGCTCGACTTCCAGAGGCTGGCCCATCACGGGATCATTTTCACCCAGGTTGTAGCTCAAGGAGTCGCCCGTCGGGGTCGTGACATCGATGATGTCCAGGTTGCGGGTGTCGAAAATGATGGCATTGCCTCCGCCCTTCCGGTCCACGGTGTAGGTGGCGGTGCCCCGGATGCGCTTGGCCTCGAAGTCCACTTCGATGTCCAGGTCCAGGTGCTTGGCCATGGCCTCACTGGGGCGTGCGTAGCTGTGCGGGTCCAGCGAATTGAAGATATTGGCTGCGTCCATGCTCTCGTTGGGGTTGCTTTTTTTCACATTGTCCTTGTCGCAGGCAGTCAATCCAGCCACCAAGGCGATTGCAGCCAGCAGTGACCGGGAGCGATTCCTGCGGAAATGCGAGAGAATCCGTTTCATTCAAAATCGTGATTGGGACTCAAATATAGGTGAAAATCATGGCCAAATGCGGATTCCAATTCCGCGCCAAGGGGCAGGAAATGGCTCATTTCCGGTTTGCCAGCCAGACACCGACCAGGATCACTGCAAAACCTATGGCATGCCAGTAGGTCAGCTCCTCAGCCAGGATCACGCCCCAGATCAAGGCAACGATCGGGATGGTATAGGTAACCGAGGTGGCGAAGATGATGGAGCTGATTTGCAGGAGCTTGTTGAACAGGGCGACCCCGAATGCTGTCCCCAATGCACCCAAAATGGCGATGTAGGTGAATGCCATTGGGGCGGCCTCGTTCGTGGCCATGCGCTCAGTGAAATCGGTCGTCGTCAGGAGCAAGATGAGGCACGGCCATCCCACCAGCGACAGCGCCACAGTGGCAATGAGCACGGGCGGTCGACCACTGAAATAGTGCTTGATGAGGTTGGTGCTGATGCCGTAGCAGAGTGTGGCCGCCACGACCAGCAGACTATAAGAGAGGTTTTCCGAGGAATTGCCGCCGCTGCCGCCTGAGAGGGCCAGGATGCTCGCCCCGGCGAACCCCACGAGAACCCCGAGGCCATTCTTGAGCGGAAACCGGAGCTGGAACAGCAGCCAACCGATGATCAGGGTGAAAATGGGGGACATGGAGTTCAGCACCCCGACGATGGCACTGGGGAGCTCGGTCTCGGACTTGGCGAAGAGGTAGGCCGGGATCGCATTGCCAGTCATGCCAATCGCGAAGAGCAGGCCCACATCCCTCCAACTCACCTGACGGATATAGGTGAACAGGAAGGGACTCAGGCAAATCGCCGCGACCGCCATCCGGATCATCGCCAGTTGCAGGGAGGTGAACCCCTTCAATCCTTCCAGCATCAGGACAAAGGAGCTGCCCCAGATGATGGACAGGATGATCAGCAGGAACCAAGCGAGAACGGAGCGTTGCGATGTATCGTTGCTCAATTGCCCCTCCTTTCCTGGAAAAACGACCGCATCAGGTCGCGACATTCCTCCTCCAGCACCCCCGCGTGGACGGCGCATTTGGGATGGAGCATCTCGGGTCCGAATCGGGAGTACCCATGCTTTTGCTCGGGCGCGCCATATACGACCCTGCCCACCTGCGCCCATCTGAGTGCTCCTGCGCACATCGGGCAGGGCTCCACCGTTACATACAACGTGCAGTCAGTGAGGTACTTGCTGCCCAGGAAATCGCTTGCCGCCGTGATGGCGATCATTTCCGCATGTGCCGTCGCATCACGCAGCCGCTCCACTTGGTTGTAGCCCTTGCCGATGATCCTGCCGTTGGCGACCACGATCGCGCCGATGGGGACCTCCTCGTCCTCGTAAGCCTGTTGGGCGAGGGCAAGGGCTTGCCGCATGTAGCGGGCATCCGATTCGGGGGTCGATTCCAAGGACATGGCGGCAAAGTTTAGGAAATTGCCAATGGAGAGGGAAGGGGCGCGGTTAATTTTGTGGGAGTTCCTTCGGCAGCAAGATCGTGACCTTGGTGCCGTTGCCTGTGTTTTCGAACTTGAGCAGGTCCTCGCGGCCGTAGATCTGCTCCATCCGGGTATGCGTGTTGCTCAATCCCGTGCTGGCAAAAATCCGTTTGTGGTCGATTCCGGGGCCATTGTCCTCGATCTCGCAGCAAACCAGGTCGCCCAGCGGCTTGACGATGATGGACACAAAGCCCTTGCCGATGATCTTGGCGATGCCGTGCTTGATACAATTTTCGACAACGGTTTGCACCACGAAAGCAGGCAGGTTCACCTCTACCAAGGTCTCGTCGATGTCGAACTTCAGCTGCAGGCGCTCCCCGAACCGGATTTTTTCAATTTCGAGGTAGGTCTTCACCAGGCTCAGCTCGTCTTTGAGCATGACGGTTGCCTTGTCGCTGTTTTTCAGGGTGTAGCGGAAAATGAAGGCCAACTTTTCCACCGCGACCTCAGCATCGTCCGGATCATCATGGATCAATGCTGAGATGGTATTGAGCGTATTGAAAAGGAAGTGCGGATTAATTTGCGAGCGCAGCGCCGTCAGATTGGCCTCGTAATTTTTCTGCATGAGGAGCTTTTCCCGTTCCAGCAGGTGCAGCACCCCCAGTGTGAGGCGCGTTTGCTGTACGATGCGTTGCAGAAGCTCCTGGTCGTCGAGGTTGAAGACCCCGCGGCGTTTCCTGCCGATCATGATCAGGCCATAAATCTGCGCATTGACGGTGATGGGATGGATCAATGCAAATGCTGTCGGCTTCAGAACGTTTTCGATTTCAACCGGAAACTGGTGCTGGGCAATCTGACGATTCCTGGCCCAAAAGATGGATGATTCCTTCAAGTAAAGATAGACCTTCTCGAATACATCATCCTCTAATCCAATGCGATCACCAGCCTCTGGATCGCCCTTGATCCGGATTCCCACCACACTCGTCCCGAAATAATCCCGCAGGGCCTCCACCAGGTCTTCAAGCAATTTTTGCGAGCTGGGATACTGGGAAATGCTGGCGATGAACTTGTCGATCTTCTCGCGACGGCTCTGTTGTGCGAGGACGAAATACCGCCGGACCCGAGGCTCGTAATTCTTGTAGCCCACCCGGAGCAGCAGCACCACCACGATCACCAATGCCAGTTCCAAATAGGCCTGATACTTGATCTTCAAACCCATGGATTCCAATGACAAATGGAGCAGGAAGTAAAGCAACAGTACAACTGCAGAAAGCACCACATATTGCAGGGTGTTCGTCAGGACCAGGCTGACACGGCCGAATTTGAGTTGAGCAGCTGCGGCATTGATAAGCGGGATGAAAATCGCGGCTTGGGAGAGGAAGGAGGTGAACTCGCCCGCCTTGGGCACGAAGGAGAGTTCCCAGAGATTCCCCAAGT
>JAXLVK010000083.1:0-26386 GCA_046329055.1 Bacteroidia bacterium | reverse complement strand
AAACCGGATCAAGGCGCTGTAGTCCGAGTTGAAGTCGCTGAGCCAAGCGGCGACCACCACCTTGCCATTTGCCTGCAAGGCCAGGTCCACTTCATCGCTTTCCACAAAGTAGCCGGGCAGCACTGCAAATCCATCACCATCAAATCCCGGGTCCAGCGTTCCGTCCGGCCTCCACTTACATACCCAAATGTTGTGATTGACGCCAAAATCATAGACCCCGGCAGCGACGATGCGCCCGTCGGCCATCACTTCCACTGCGGTCAAATCCGTGTTGAGAGCGGCCCCGTCGATCAGCCAGCCATTCGTGCTGAAGCTCGGGTCAAGGTCGCCAGGTGACTGCGACCACAAAAAATGAGACATAGAGATGCCGGCCAGCGCCAGCAGGCTTAGAGTTCTTTTCATGACTGAATCAATTCTGTTTTTCTAACCGATCATTAAGAATTCGAGGGCAATTCTCCTAAGCTGTAGTTTCACAGTCAATCTTAATATCCCAAACAACAAACCGGAACTCGATATTTGAAATCGGTAGATTTTCTGAGTGGATGGCGGAGAAATGGCAAAAACCCGCGAAAAGCGGGTCCCCTGGGCTAGCCATCTACACGCCCAGTCTATCAGCCTTGAAGGTTTTTTATTGGCTGCTAATGGCTAGTTGTCTCCCATCTGCTCCAGCAACTCCACGAACTCCTGCGGTGGGAACACCTGCAAGCCCTCATCATTCAGTTTGTAGGGCAGGTTGGTGAACTTCCCGTTCCGGTAGAGATAGACATCGGAGCTGAGTGAGCCGGGTCCCTCTTTGTACATGCCGGAGCCGACGAAGGCCAGGGTGTTGTAGGCGGTGATGACCTCGCTGCCTTCGATGGGATAGACGAGTGCTGCGTGGCGGTGCGGCAGGGTGATCAGGGCGCCTAAACGGCCTACCAAGCGGGGTTGGCGCGACAGCTCATAGACGGCATTGCCCGCGAAGAAGTGGTCGCTGCCCGCAAACCAGATTTCATGGTCGCCCATCTTGGTCTTCTCAAAATGCAGCGGATTCACCCGGCGCATGTTTTCGATGCCGTATTGATAGACCTCGTCCAGCGACTTGCCCCACTTGTTCAGGTAGTCCGGCTGGATGTTGCTCACACTGTCCGGCAGATCGAAAACCAGCATCTCAATGATGTCATCCGAGAACCGCTTGTACATCGCATGCTCCCCGACAGGGCCACGGATATAGTCCGCAGGATACAGCCGCACGCCAATGTATTGCTTGGCGTAGTCGAAGTTGCCCGCTTGCTCGGCGAAGATGTCCTGGAATTTCCGGTCCCGCATGAGCGAGTCGAAATGCCCCTCGATCTCCTTGCGGTACATGCGGATGTCCTGCTGGTAGCATTTCTGGCAGAGGGTATGCAGTCCCATTTGCCCAAATCCGGCGTCGTTCCCCTCACAATGCACCACCCCGTCCTCGACGCGGTAGGTGATCCCCTTGCGGGTGAAATATCCCCGGACCTCGATCATGAAGTGTTCGAACTGCTTCCGGTTCATGTAGGATGCCCAATCTGGCACCGGTTCACCCTTGTCTTTGTTGCCTTTGAAAAATGAAAAAATGCCCATGGTATCTTGAGTTGATTTATTAGATGCCTCTCACGGCCGGAAACGCTCCACGCCTAACCAATACTTGTCCGAGAATATCCTATAGCTCATGTCGAGGACGCCAGCGTATTCTCCTATGATGTCCGTGGCCACAAGTGAGGGCTTCCGGAAATCCTTGCAGGCGATGTAAAGGAGGCGCTCATTGTTTCCGGTTTGCCGCACGATGCTCAGGTACCCGTCCTCTGCAACCAATCGTTCCTCGAAGACGTCCATGACATGGTTCAGGGTCTCCAAGGTGTCTTCGCTAGGCATTCCATTGAATTTGGAGCCATCGTATTTGATGGTGACCACGAGCATCCACGGATGGGAAACCTTCGCGTCCCAATTCAGCAGGTCCGTGTTGAGCACTGCCATGATGCGCACACCATCCGGCAGGGTCGCCTCCATGATGGAATAGCTGTCATCCTCCATGTCCCGGCGATGACCTTCATGCTTCTCGACAAACTCCTTCTGCCGCCAGATCAGGTAATCGGACAGCTTGGAAATGGGAATAAGGTCCTCCTTCGCCTCGTCCGGCCCGATCACCTCCACTTCATCCACGTCCGTCGCGAACCGCAGCTCACCCAGATAGTTCTCCAAGAAAATGAACACTCCCGGGATGCAATCCTCGCGGTTTTCAGGCTTCAGGTGCGTATAGACCACCCGGATGTCGATCAAATCCGGCAGGTTTGGGTCCTCCTCGGCGTAGAAAAAGAGGTTTGTAGCATCGATGGCATAGCCATTCATGGACACTCCGAACTTTTCGATCGGGGCGGCAGGTTTCAAGGCTTGGAAAATCCATCCCGGAATCTGAGGCGCTGCATCGACCAATTGCTCCACAAACACGAAATTCCGGACATCGCCCTCGGCTGTGAAAATCAGGTCAACCTCCTCGCCCTGCATGCCGATCAGGAGAAAAATCCCCTCGCGGTAGCTGGCCATTTGCCGATTGATGGGATTGAAGACCTCCGCCTGTATGTCCCCATGCTTGCGCACCACATCCGCGAACACCCCTTCCTTGGTGCGGAACCAAGCCCAGAACGCTGCAATCGGGTCAACGGGTTGACCAGGAGCAGTCACCTCCGTCCTTTTCTCCGATTTTCTTCCGAATAATTTGTCAAAAATGCCCATGGGCGAAAATTTGCCCGAAAGATAAACAATTCCTGTCCGGAGTTCCGGGGGATTTGAGCGGCACTCATGACAAAAAGCAGCCAGAAAAAGCCATGGCCCCGGAGTTAAGGGTCCCTTTGGTCAGTTCACCAACAGCCGGCGGACCATCGACTTGCCATCGAACATCACCTGGACCAAATAGAGGCCAGAAGCCATGTTGTTGATCGGAACTTGGAGGGTATGGGTTCCCGTCGCCAACAACACGGGCGATGCGATCCCTCCTACCTCCCTGCCTTGCAGTCCACGATGCGGTAGCTCAGCATACCGGGATGGTCGGCTGCAAAACTGAAGTTCACTTGACCATTGTTGGAGCCGACATTGGCCCAGAGCACAGCGGTCTCGCCCTCCGCACACAATGGGATGCCCAGCGTCACCACGGCTGATCGTAGCGAAGCATGTCCTGGAGTAAGACGGTATTTCCCGCCATCACCGGCAAATCCCAGATTGTCCAGCGCGGCAGCCTTGCTCAGATTTCCACACCTGCGACAGGGTATGTGCGCAACCTACAGCCGACACCCCGGTGTCCAATGTCCCGTCAGGATGGGAGCACCACCCATCATGAACTCAAGGTTCGAGGAGGCCGCCCTTCCTGTGAAAACCACCTCGTCCTGATCATCCGCGAGGATTTTGCTCCCCAACGATGACTCTGCATGGAGGAAATGAACTTGATGCCACGCCTGCTCGAAGGTGGAATCCAAGTCGCCATTCGAGAGGTATTTCCCAATGGCGATGGCACCGTAAAGCGGCTGATTGGGCGCCGTCCCCATCACAAAAGCTGCTTCCGTCAGGATGATAAGTGATATCGCTCAAGTCAGGTCAACAGCGCCCGGATGTCCCCGACGGAATCACCACCGAGCCATTGACCCCATAAACGGAATCAGGCGCGCCGGAGAAGTGGAATCCATCCGCGCCAGGAAATTCCCAGTTGGGAAGTTGCCGCCTCCAACACCCGCGAACAACAGGAGCGATTATCGAATCGATCGCTTCGCTAGCGATGTGACGATGGATTTTTTTACGCCATCACTTCCGTGGCGAGACCCGTGAGACCGTAAAATTGGTGTCGGAGTCACTTCGGGCAAGAAGTCGGCAAGACCCCGAGTTCGCGTCCGAAACCACTTCCTTGGAAGTAGCCCAACACGATGCGGTCATCATCCGGCAAGAGAGGCGCAAACCGCCAGTAGGCACCTTGGGAGACGGGAATATGCACGATGCCGGACTGCCCGAAACTCGTATCAAATCGCCATTTGGCAGGAGCCGCTCGACAACAGGGTGCCACTGCCCCTGCTGACGCCAGCGAAGACAATCTTGCCAAAGCTCTCCGGACGCATCTTACGCCCACCACTGCTCCTTCAAGCGGCACCGTATTGGCCAGGACATAGCCATTGTTTCCAGAGTGGAGATTAGGGTCGTTGTCGGGCTGCCTGCGGAAACTGTCCCGTGGCTGCGCCTCGTTATCGGTGCCGACACGCAAGATTTTTCCATCGCCTTGCCCGTTCGGCGACATAGTCATGAGAGGGTGCGGTTTCAATTCGGTAAGCCAGTCCCCGCACAAGGACAGATCAAGCGCACCAATGGTCTGAGCGACGGCAGGGTACGGAAACCGTAAACAGCAAAGAAAGTCCAGCAGTAGTGTCTCTTCATTGAAAACAATGGGGTGATTCGGCAATATCAGCCCAAATTGGGTTCGAGGCAAGACATGCAAGCGTTCTTTTTCTCCTCAAATGACGATTCAATTACATGCTTACGCGCATCCGGATTGCTTTGTACGCGCTAATCGCCCGGACGCCGGGTTGAGCATTTCTCCTCGTGTCTCCTCGCCCACAAAGGAGATCATTCCACTATCAGCCGCTGGTGTGGCTTCTGTCGTTGAATGTGACCTGGTAGAGCCCAGAAGCCGCCCCATTGAGGAGATGGGGATGGAATGTAAACAGGTGACAGCTTGAAGGCGGAGGACTTGGCTACCTCCCTCCCTGCATGTCCACCACCACGTAGCTTAACGCGCCAGGCTGCAAAGGTAGAAAACCCGATATTCATCGATCCATCCATCACAATGTTTGGCCAAATGACCAATTCGGGCTCCTCCACCGCGAGGGGCTGCGGCCACTGGCGACGGTACAAGTGCCTTCGAATTCAGGAGGGTGTTTCCTGCCATGATCAATCGCCCCTGATTGTCGAATGCCCCAGCATGGCAGTCGCTCCAATCTGGGCTGAAATGGTAGCGGCGCCAACCCTCTGGAGATAAACCCGTGTCAGGAGTGCCATCCGGGTGCATTCTGGCCACCAAAGTCATTTGCTGGAGAAACGGACGCCGAGCCTACAATCACGAGATCGCCCTGAGCATCCACCAAAATCTTGCTCGAGTCAAGTGACAGCGGTGTGACGATGCGATGACCGCCAATCCGCCCGTGCCAAAGGTCGTATCCAGATTACATTCGAAAAGAGTACCTTCCGATGGCGATGGCATTGTTGACGGAGTTGTCCGGTCCCGCCAAATCCCAGCGGATAACAGCTGCCGTTGGGGTGGCAGACCACATCACGAAAATCGTTGAACATCCCGGAGAGATAGTCACGTAGCCATTGACACCAAAACTCCGAGTCTGCAAATCCCGACGAGTCCATCCTCGCGAGGTAATTCCCATTTGGGATGGTCACGCCTCGGGGCCCTGCAAAAATGAGCCGGTACTGTGCGTCCATGGCCACGGCATTGTGACGGAGCGAGCCACTCGGACCCACCATCGTCGCGAACCCATTGACACCGTATGTCAGATCCACTTCGCCATCCGGAAGGAGCCGACAGGAGCCGAATTTGAGCTGTGGGGGAAATCCGATGCGATAACCAATGACAATCCTGTCATCCGGAAGCACGAAGACGCGCATTCCGTACTGCGCACCGCCAGCATTAGGAATATCTACAATGCCTGATTGACCGAAACTTGTGTCCAGATCGCCATTGGGCAGGAGCCGCTCCACGATCGGATGCACCTGATTCGTCATTTCGCCACCAGCGAGGATGATTTTCCCCGTGGATTGCATCCCTAGGCCCAATACCACACCCTCCACCTGCCGGTAATTGGCCATGGCATAGCCGTTGGTGCCGAAGCTGGGGTCGGGGTCTCCATTTTCAAGGTACTGGCGGACCAACAGCATTCCTGATGGCCCATTGATGTTCGTCCCAGCCACCACGATCCTGCCATCGGTCATGGTCAGCGTCGCCCCGATGTATTCTCCAGTGGGATTTGGCTCGATCCGGAAACCCGTTCCATTGAAAGATGAATCAAGCCCCCAATAGGTTTGGGCGGGCAGACATTCGGAAATAAGCAAAAGGCAAAAAAGGATCCAGCGGAATTTTCTCTCCATTAAGACCGAAAGATAATTCGCTAAAATGCCCAATGGGCGACATGTTCGCAAATCCATTACCGGGTTCGCGATACTTGGGTTGCCGCCCATTGGGACATACAAATATGGCTGTGGAGAACAGCCCTGATCAGCAGTATTCTTCGAACGCCCCCAACAGGTTGGCGGCGATCATATCGGCGCTGCGGCCCTCGATGTGGCGACGCTCGATCATGTGGACGAGGTTTCCGTCCTTGAAGAGCGCGATGGAAGGCGAGGAAGGCGGATAAGGCGCCATGTATGCACGTGCCTTGTCGGTCGCCTCGCGGTCAACCCCTGCAAACACCGTCGCGAGATGCTTGGGGAGTTTGCCAGAGGAAGTCACAGCCTTGATGATGCCCGGACGGGCAGCACCCGCAGCACAGCCGCAGACACTGTTCACCATGACCAGCACGGTGCCATCGGCCTCGTGCATCACCTTATCGACCTCCTCAGCGGTATGCAATTCTTGAAAGCCACGGGAGCTCAGCTCCTCGCGCATCGGCTTTACCAGTTCAGGTGGATACATATCTTTCTTATTTATTCTGCTAATTTAATTAACAATTAAGAATGAATAATGAATAATTCCCCTCCCCCAAACGCCAATTCTTCATTATTAGTTATTCATTATTAACCACTTACATCATTCCGAGTTCCAGCTTCGCTTCCTCGCTCATCATGCTCTGCTCCCACGGCGGGTCAAAGGTGATCTCCACCTCACAGTGGTGCACCTCGGGGATGATCTCGACCTTGGCTTGGATCTCCCCGGGCAGGCTGCCTGCTACAGGACAGTTCGGCGAAGTCAGGGTCATGCGGATATGCACGTCGGCAAATGGCGTCACCGCGACCTCGTAAATCAGGCCGAGTTCGTAGATGTTCACGGGGATTTCCGGGTCGTAGATCGTCTTGAGCACGTCCATGACGCGGTTCTCAAGGTCTTGCACGAGTTCGGGGTCGATCTTCTGCATTGTCGTTTCCATCAACGGAACATCTTGATCACTTTTTGAAGGCCGAGGAAGAGGCGATCCACCTCCTCGACGGTATTGTAGAAGGCAAACGAAGCCCTTGTGGTCGCCGGAACACTGAACCTGTCCATCAGCGGTTGCGTGCAATGGTGCCCGGTCCGGACCGCGATGCCTTGATGGTCCAGCAAGGTGCCGACGTCGCTCGGGTGGATGCCGTCGATCACGAAGCTGATCACAGACACCTTCTCGGGCGCAGTGCCGATGATGCGCAAGCCTGGGATTTCGAGCAGGCGCTCCGTCGCCAACTTCAGGAGATGTTGTTCATGGGCAATTGCTCCTGCATGGTCGAGGCCTCGGTAGTAGTCAATCGCTGCTCCCAATCCCGCGAATCCGGCGATGTTGGGGGTGCCGGCTTCGAAGACATGGGGCGGAGCATTGAAAGTCGTGTATTCCAGGGTCACCTTGTCGATCATGTCGCCACCGCCTTGGTAGGGAGGCATGTCATTGATCCACTTTTCCTTGCCGTAGAGGACGCCTGTTCCTGTGGGACCGAAGAGTTTATGACCGCTGAAGGCGTAGAAGTCCACACCAAGTTCCTGGACATCGACCAGCATGTGCGGCATGGCCTGCGCCCCATCGAGCAGCACTGGCACACCTTCATAATGGGCCTGTGCGATGATTTCCTTGACCGGATTGATGGTGCCGAGGCTGTTGCTGACGTGGTTCACCGCAACAAGGCGGGTGTTTTCATTGATCAGGCCGGGGATTGCGTCGATGTCGATCTCGCCTGTGTCCGTGACGGGGATGGCGCGAACCTTGATCCCGGTACGCTGCGCCAAGAGATGCCAAGGTACGATGTTCGCATGGTGCTCCATCCCCGAGATGAGGACTTCATCACCCGCCTTGAACCGCTGCCCAAAGCTGCTTGCAACCAGGTTGATGCTCTCCGTGGTACCCTTAGTGAAGATCACCTCGTGACGGTGGAGGGCATTGATATGTCGCTGAACGAGGTCGCGGCAACCCTCATAGAGGCGGGTCGCCTGATCGCTCAGGTAGTGGATGCCGCGGTGGACATTCGCATTCGATTCCGAATAGTAGGCGCTTGTGGCCTCGATCACCTGCTTCGGCTTCTGCGAGGTGGCGGCATTGTCCAGATAGACCAATGGCTTGCCATGCGCCTGCGTGGACAGGATCGGGAAATCCGCCCGCACCGCTGCGACATCGAAGGGCTTCACCGTGGCGGGTATGGAAGGAGCGGTTCTCATTTCGATTCCCCTGTCAATCTCTCTAACAACTGAGACTCCAAATGTTCCCGGACTTCGGCGATGCCAATCTGGTCGAGGACCTCGGCGCCGAAGGCATAGGTGAGCAGGGCTTGGGCGCGCTTGGCGCTCAGGCCGCGGCTGCGGAGGTAGAACAATGCTGTCTCATCGAGTCGGCCAGTGGTTGCTCCATGGGAGCATTTGACGTCATCGGCGTAGATTTCCAGCTGCGGCTTGGCATTCACAGTCGCGCCATCGCTCAGCAGCAGGGTTTTGTTGCTTTGGAAGGCGTTCGTTTTCTGTGCATCGGGACGCACCATCACCTTGCCATTGAAGACAGCGGTGCTATTGCCGTCGAGGACGGTCTTGTAGGTCTCGTTGCTGTAGCAATGCGGCAGGGCGTGATCGACCAGGGTATGGTGATCGACGTGCGCGTCGCCATCGAGCAAGGTCAGGCCGTTGAGGTATGTGTTGCAGCCTGAGCCCTGATGCAGGACTTGGAGGTCGTTGCGGACGAGCTTGCCGTCGCTGCTCATGACCGTGGAACGGAAGGTACTGTTACCGCCTTGGTGGACCTGCGTGAAGTTGGTGAGGGCATAATCGCCGCCGAGGTCGTTCTGAATGGTCACCCATTCGAGGTTGGCCCCATTTTCCACCAAGATTTCCGATACATGATTGGCCCAAACAGACCCATTGCCCCAGTTGAAGAAGATTTCAACAACCTTTCCTTCCGATAAATCCTCGGCAAAAACTAAGGCTCTGGAGTTGGTACCAGCATTGGAACCGACGCTCAGGTGCACGATGATGAGCGGAGAGGCAGCGACTTTTCCTTTGGGGAAACGCGCGACCACGCCATCGGTAGCGATCGCCGTGTTCAAAGCAACGAGGGCACGGCCATATCCAGCAACCTTTCCGGGTGTGCGAGGACGGCTTCGTCCCCGGTGTCGATGGCAGATTTCAGGCTGCTGATGTTTGCCCCATTTGAGATCCGAGACAGGCTTGCATCGAAATGGCCATTCACCAGCACCACGATGTCACCTGACAATCCGGCTGGCAATACGCGGTCATATAAAGCTCAGATTGAGCATCGATGTCCGTTGCTCCGGCCGGAATGCAGGCATGTACGACCGTCGCGAGGCTGCGGAGGCTCGTGTACTTCCACTCCTCGTGCTTGGTCGTGGGGAAGCCGAGCCGGGCAAATTCCGCTATCGCGGCATCGCGCAGCGCGGTCAACTCGGGGCTCGCAGGCACAAAGCTTTTTGAGCATCTCGTAGTTGCCCACCCAAGCCCTTGCCTCAGCAGATATGTCGATTGTCGGGGTCATGTCCATCACACCGTTGCGACGCCGTCAGCCTCGGCTTTGATCCAGTCGTAGCCTTTTTCCTCGAGTTCGAGTGCCAGCTCCTTTGTTCCCGACTTCACGATGCGGCCATTGTACAACACATGCACGAAGTCCGGCACGATGTAGTCCAGCAGGCGTTGGTAGTGTGTGACCACGACCACGGCATTGTCGGCGCTCTTGAGCTTGTTCACGCCATTGGCGACGATGCGTAGCGCGTCGATGTCGAGTCCAGAGTCTGTCTCGTCGAGGATCGCGAGCTTCGGTTCAAGCATGGCCATTTGGAAAATCTCGTTGCGCTTCTTTTCGCCGCCGGAGAAGCCTTCGTTGACCGAACGCTCCTGAATCAGCTTGGCATCGATCTCGACCAAGGCAGCCTTTTCCCGCATCCGGGTCAGGAACTCCTTCGCAGAAAGTGGCTCAAGCCCACGCGCCTTCCGGATTTCCTCCAATGCCGTCTTCAAAAACGTCACCGTCGTGATCCCCGGAATCTCCACCGGATATTGGAAGGCGAGGAAGATGCCGGCCCAGGCGCGCTCCTCGGCGCTGAGCTCCAGCAGGTCTTGTCCGTCCAGCTCCACTGAGCCGTCCGTCACCTCGTAGTCCTCGCGACCAGCCAAGACCGAGGCCAAGGTGCTTTTGCCAGAGCCATTCGGTCCCATGATCGCATGGACCTCGCCCGCATTCACCGTCAGGTTGATCCCCTTCAGGATTTCCTTCTCCTCGACCCTGACCTTAAGATTCTTTATTTCTAGCATTCCACTTCTATTAGAATGATTCAATCCAGATTCAATTTCCGATGAAAGATGAAGGATGAAAGTTGAAGGAAGATCGATCCCGATCAATTCCCACAGCCCCTCCACATCCCAACCACTTTCATCTTTCCACTTTCATCTTTCATCAACTATCCAACCTCCACTATCAACTATCCACTATCAACTATCCACTATCAACTTACCCAACGCTTCCCTCCAGGCTGATCGCCAGCAATTTTCTTGCTTCGACGGCGAATTCCATCGGAAGATTTTTCAAAACTGCGTTCGAAAAACCGTTGACGATCAAGCTGATGGCTTTTTCTTCATCGATTCCCCTTTGTTGGCAGTAGAAGATTTGGTCTTCCCCGATCTTGGATGTTGTGGCTTCGTGCTCGACCTGTCCGGTGGAGTTGCCGACCTCGATGTAGGGAAAGGTATGTGCGCCGCATTTGTCACCGAGCAGGAGTGAATCGCATTGGGAGAAGTTCCTCGCCCCCTCGGCGCTCTTCGCGATTTTCACGAGGCCGCGGTAGCTGTTTTGGCTCCGGCCTGCGCTAATGCCCTTGCTGATGATGGTGCTGCGCGTGTTCTTGCCGATGTGGACCATCTTGGTGCCCGTATCGGCTTGCTGAAACATATTGGTGAGGGCCACGCTGTAGAATTCGCCCACGGAGCCGTCACCCGTGAGGTAGCAACTCGGGTATTTCCAGGTGATCGCGCTGCCCGTCTCGACTTGCGTCCAGGAGATCTTGGAGCGCTTGCCGAGGCAATTGCCGCGCTTTGTGACGAAGTTGTAGATGCCGCCCTTGCCTTCCTTGTCGCCGGGGTACCAGTTTTGGACGGTGCTGTACTTGATTTCGGCGTCGTCCAGCGTGACCAATTCCACCACTGCGGCGTGGAGCTGATTCTCATCCCGCTTCGGAGCCGTGCAGCCTTCGAGGTAGCTGACATAGCTGCCTTCGTCGGCAACGATCAGGGTGCGCTCGAACTGCCCGGTATTGCTTTCGTTGATCCGGAAGTAGGTGCTCAGCTCCATGGGGCAGCGCACACCTTTCGGGATATAGACAAATGAGCCATCGCTGAAGACCGCAGAATTCAGGGCGGCGAAGTAGTTGTCATTGTAAGGGACGATGGTGCCGAGGTACTTCTTGACCAACTCCGGATGCTCGCGGACGGCTTCCCCGAAGCTCATGAAGATCACGCCCAGTTCCTTGAGTTTTTCCTTGAATGTGGTCACGACGGAGGTACTGTCCCAGACCACGTCCACCGCCACGCCGCTAAGCACCTTTTGTTCCTCGATGGAGATGCCCAGCTTCTTGAATGTCGCAAGCAGCTCAGGATCAACTTCGTCAAGACTGTTGAGCTTCGGCTTTTGCTTGGGAGCGGCGTAGTAGGTGATGTCTTGGTAATCGATGGCGGGGTATTGGACATTTTGCCAATGCGGCTCCTTCATCGTCTGCCAGTGCCTGAACGCCCTGAGTCTCCAATTGAGCAGCCATTCGGGCTCTTGCTTCTTGCTGGAGATGAGCCGGACAATGTCCTCATTGAGGCCCTTGGGTGCCTTGTCGCTCTCGATATCGGTGACAAAACCGTAGGCATATTCCTGCCCAACGACGTCCTCGATCACTTTTAGGTCCTCACTCATTCCACCGATCCTTATTTAGACTCATTCTAATTAAGCGCAAAAGTACAAAGCGTTAACATTCTATGTGGTGGAATGTTTGATTTTTTTGAGGGGGATTTGGGATTGCTGGTATTTTGAGACCTAGACCTAATTTCCGTAACTTTAGCCTATGAATGTGGTCGCAAAGCATGAACGGTACACAGTCGAGGAGTTTCTGAGCTACCTCGACACACTCGAAGGCCGGGCGGAGTACTATGAGGGGGAGATATTCAACATGGCAGGCGGATCGAGTGAGCATGGCTTGATTATTGCCAACATCGTCGGTGAACTTCGTGACGCGATGAGAAAACGGCCTTGCCGGGTCTATCCTCCCGATGTGAATTTGGCAATCGATGCCGCCAATACTGTGGTCCAACCGGATGTCCATGTTGTCTGCGGGGAACCAATCATTTCCAACCAATCCCCGAAACTCAACACGAACGCCACGCTCGTCGTAGAGGTGCTTTCCCCTTCGACCTATAGCTTTGATCGTGGCGGAAAGTTTCAGCGTTACCGCAAGGTGCCGAACCTGCAGGAATACATGATCGTCGAACAAAGCAGTTACCATGTAGAGGTGCTTCGTCGGCAAGAGTCCGGCATTTGGGCCTTTTCCTCTTATGACGGTTTGGAGGACACCGTGGAACTCACTTCATTGGGCATCACGCTGCCGATGACCATGATTTATGAGAAGGTGGAGCTTGCTGCGGGCTGAGCAATGGACATCGGAAAATCGTAGTTGAAAGGGAAAGCGCCTGGAACGGGCCATATTGCTCGATTCCATTCTCCGACAAAGAAGACATCCTTCGGGTTCATCCGGCTGTCAAACAAATTGGTGATGTAAATCTTGCCCTCGATCACACGGTAAACGATGCGGAAATGGCCTGCCATCACGAATCGATGCCCTTTTTGTTTGAATTCGAAATGCGGGTCAATTGGCCCAGAATAGGGAAACTATGGCAAGATAACTGTACGTCCTTGGATGGCACGGAGAGTTTCTCTGGCGGCTTCCTTGGTCGGATATCCCCCAACGTATTTCTTGATCATTAGGAGACCATCCTTCGCTTGGTCTGTCCAGACAACTTCTAGGCTTTCCATCGCATGAGATCAATTTAGGCTATCGATCCATGCTGCAATTGCCTCCTGAGAGTGCACCTTTCCGGCCATGATCTCCTCCTCTGCCAAGTCAACTTGTATTCCTAGCAATTCCAGTTGCTCGGGAGTCATCGCGTTGAAAGGGTCATGAGATGTAGAGTCCTCCACCAAGATGTGCATGATGCGCTGAAGAATCTCCTCGCTCCGGGTTTCGATGATCCGTTGAATCATCCAGTATCTAACATCGTTGGATATCGCCCTCATTTCATTGGAGATATTACTCAAAGTTAGTGAAAATAGTGGCTCTTGCCAAGCCCATTGCCAGAGTAAGGATATTCAACCAAGCGGCGAATTTCTACGTATCTGCATCTAGCTCCACAAATTCGGGGTCTGATTCTAGGACCTCTGCAAATCACCCCAATTCCAATGTGGCCGAGCTGATGCGGGCATTGATCCACGCATTGAGGAAGGTCGAACACCCCGAAGCCGAGGCGGTGGCAGGGTTGTGGGCGGGGTGATGGGGGCCTTAGTCTTCGTCAGGCTTGGTGGTGGACCTCGATGACGATCGCATCGAAGCCGTCAGAACGGGCCGTCTCCATGTAACCATGTGCAGAAGCTCATAGGAAACCAGCCCCACACCAAAGCGCCCGGAACGGGCCGCCTCCATGTAACCATGAGCGGAAGCTCGTGGGACAACCACCCCACAAAGCGCTCCCGGAACGGGCTCTTACGTAACCATGAGCGGAAGCTCATGGAAAAAGATGCTACCCCCCTGACCGAAACATCATCGTCTCTATCTTCGTCTCAAACAAAGAAATCATGGCAGGAACATCTACCCAGCTCCATATCCATTTCGTTTTTGCAGTCAAATACCGCAGGAACCTCATTCGTGAGGACTTTCGGGACGAACTTGAGAAATACATTACCGGCATCGCGCAGAACCGCAAACACAAAATGCTCGCGATCTATTGTATGCCAGATCATGCGCATATTTTTGTTGGGAAGCATCCAAACCAATCAGAGTCCGACCTTGTTCGGGACATCAAATCGAATTCCTCGGCATTCATCCGCGAATCGGGGTGGGCCAAGGAATTCGCTTGGCAGCATGGGTACGGTGCTTTTTCCCATTCACATTCCCAAGTCCAGACGGTGATCAATTACATTCGAAACCAGCCGACTCATCACAAGAAGGAATCGTTCAAGAAGGAATTCATTGGGATTTGAAGGATTGGAGATCGAATACGAAGATCGGTTCCTCTTCGAATGGATAGATGAGGATGATCGCGATTCATTAGAGGCGGCCCATTCCGGGCGCCGGACGTTGTGACACCCTTGTAGCCGGGAGCTACCGCACCCGGCTACAAGGAGGCGGCCCGTTCCGGGCGCAACTCATCCGTTGAGAAGGCTGAAGCAAATGGCTGATTTCGGAGGCTCAACACGAATTCATTGGCAAAGATCCCCCTACCCCTCCACATACCTCCCCCCATCCCACCGCGCGCAGCGCAGCTGCTGAAAAGCCCTCGGCTTGAAGATGCTCTTGCCGAGCAGCATCCGCACGCATTCCTGGACGCCTTCGGTCATGCTGGGGTGGGGATGGACCATCTCGGCAAGCTCGCGGATGCCTTTGCCCATGGCGATCAACAAGGCGACCGCTTGGATGGCACTGCTTGCGTCCTGGCCGATGGCCCGCATGCCGAGCACCCGCATCTCATCGTCGTCGGTCACCAGGATCTTGAAAAATCCGTCCATTTGCCGCCTTGCAATCGCCCTCGGGATGCAGTCATACATCCAAGTTGCGACCCGGTAGCCGAGTCCTGCATGCCGCTTCAGACCTCGTTCATGCCCACACCCGCGACTTCGGGTGTCAGGAACATGATCGTGGAAATATTATCGCACAGAGGGCGCGCTCTGGCTTGCCAAATATCAGCTTCACTGCATAGCGCCGCCCTTCCACCTGCCCACATTCACCAGTGCAATATCCGCTGTGATGTCGCCCACCGCATAAATGTTCGATGCAGTCGTGGAGGTGTCCTTCGCCAATTCGAGGATATGTCCCTTTTCGGTGAGCTGCACGTCGGTCGTTTCCAGGCCTAGCCCTTCCGTGTTCGGCTCCCGCCCGATCGACACCAATGCCTTTTCCACGTTGAAGACCTCCGAATGCCCGTCCTTGTACTTCAGCTCATATTCCACCCGGCCATCCTTCACCTCCATCCGCAGCAGGCTGGCATTCCGGTGAATCACAGCTCCATTTGCCTCCAGGTTCCGCTCCACGACCGCCACCACATCCTCGTCCTCGAATGGCAGTATCCGCTCCGCCTTGTCGATCAGGAACACCTTCGTCTTGCCCAGGAGTGCAAAAATCGTCGCGAATTCGCAGCCAATCACCCCTGCCCCCAGCACCACGAGACTCTCTGGATAATCCTCCAGATTGCTGATACCGTCGCTGCTCAGTATCACTTGCTCGTCGATGTGGACATTCGGCAACCTGCGCGGGCGGCTTCCTGTCGCGAGGATGACATGGTCTGCCTCGTACCGAACGACATTGCCATCGTGCTCCACCGCCACCGTATGATTGCCCTCCAAGCGGCCATTTCCCATGGCAAAAACGATCGCCTCCGCCGCTTCGCAATCATTGCAGCCGATGATGTGCCGCTCCAACTGCTCCGTGCGGGTATTGACGGCGGCATCCACCTGCGCCACTACGTCCGCCCAGGACACATCCGCCTCCGGCAGGTCAAATTCCCGGTTTTGAATGCGCCACCTTGCCACCTCCTGCGCCACCTCCCAGAATGTCTTGGAACTCAATGCTCCATTGTGAATGCCCGCCCCGCCGATGCGGTCCCGCTCCACGAGCAGCACACGCTTCCCGAAGTCCAATGCCCGCATTGCCGCAGCATACCCCGCCGGCCCAGCCCCGATGATCGCCAAGTCGAATCGTTTCATACTTGCAAGTTATTGATTTGGGGAATTGATTAGATGTCCAAATCCCTATCTTGGGGCATGAAAGCATTCGTCCTCACCAAGGCCGGACCGGCCGCTACTGCATTTGAATTCAAGGAGGTTCCTGCGCCCAAGGCGGACCCCGGCACTGTGGTCGTGGAGACCGAGGCCTTTGGGATCAACTACGCCGACGTGGTCGCTCGCAAGGGCATGTACAAGGACGCGCCGCCCATCCCGTTTGTGCCTGGCTATGAGGCTGCAGGGCGCATCATCGCGGTCGGCTCGGGCGTGACGGGCTTGCAGGTGGGCATGCGGGTCGCCTGCTTCACCCGCTTCGGCGGGTATGCGACGCAGGTGCAGGCGAGGCAGGAAGGCACGGTGCCCATCCCTGAGGACATGGATGTGGGTGTGGCATTGGCACTGATGGTGCAGTACAGCACGGCTTGGTACTGCTCGGAATACGCGACCCGGATCCTGCCCGGCGACCATGTCTTGATTCAGGCGGCGGCGGGTGGTGTGGGGACGGCCTTGGTGCAGCTTGCCAAATGGCGGGGCGCGGTGGTCTATGGCACGGCGGGCAGCGAGGCGAAATTGGCGTACCTGCGGGAGCTGGGCGTGGATCACCCCATCAATTACAATACCCAAGATTATGCTCCAGGTGATCCGCGGGCTTGCGCGGTGAAGCGGGTGTGGACATCGTCTATGACAGCCCGGCGGCAAGGAATTCAAGAAAGGCTTCCAACTCCTCGGCCCCGGCGGCCGCATTGTGGGCCTGGGTTCGGCAAGCCGTGAAGGCGGGAATATCTTCTCCGACATCGGGACATTGTTTGGGTTCGGGAGGTACTGGGCGGCGTTCCTGCTGCTCCAAAGCCGCGCCGTGATCGGTTGCAACATGCTCCGCATCGCTGACCACCGCCCGCAAGTCCTCAAGCATTGCCTGGAGGGCGTCCTAGGCGCGGCCAAGGATGGGCACCTCAAACCCACCGTAGGCAAGGTCTTCCAATCCACCGAACTCGTCGCCGCCCACGAATTCGTGGAGCAACGCAAGTCTATGGGGAAAGTGATTGTGAAGTGGAGTTGATGTAGTCAGGACGGTCTTGAGGCTCCCATTTAGGTTTGTCATGTCGCCTGTCCCGGCGAAGTCGGGGATCGGAGTCCGCCGAGGCGGATGGAGCCGAGACATCTAGCATACACGGTAACACGCTCTGTGTGCGCTAGATGTACTCGTCTTCATCCCTTCTCAGCGGAACACGCTCTGTGTGCGCTAGATGTACTTGTCTTCATCCCTTCTCAGCGGAACACGCTCCATGTGCGCTAGATGTAATCGTCTTCATCCCTTCTCAGCGGAACACGCTCTATGTGCGCTAGATGTACTCGTCTTCATCCCTTCTCAGCGGAACTCGCTCTATGTGCGCTAGATGTACTCGTCTTCATGCCTTCTCAGCGGAACACGCTCTGTGTGCGCAAGATGTCTCGGCTACGCTCGACATGACATTTTCTAATTGAGGTGGTTCATGGCCGCGCCAAGGAGGGTCCTATCAACTGTCAACTATCAACTATCCCCTATCAACTACCGCTGTATGATCATCCGTTTCGTGACTCGGCGGTCGCCGATGCGCATGGTGTAGAAATAGGGGCCATCGGGGAGGTCTTCGACTGACCAGAAGATGCGGTGGTTGCCCGTCGGGACGAGGTCATTGATCAGTTCCTTCACGGGTTGGCCCATCACATTGAAGACGGTGAGTTCCATCTCGGTGGCGACCGGGACATGGAATTCGATCACGGTTTCGTCCTTGATGGGGTTCGGGCTGTTTTGGGCGAGCATGAAGCCTGAGGGCAATCCATTGTCGATGCTGACCGGGAGGCGGCCCATTTTATAGACCATCTCGCCGCCGAAGTAGGCCGTCGAGTCGTTCACCTTGCGGAAGCGGTTCAGGGTATTGCCCCCAGGACTGATGCGACCAATTGGTGCCGCCATTTGCAGTGTAATAGAGGCCACGTCCCCGCCGATCCACCCGTGCATGTCGTCGATGAAGCCGAGGCCTCGACATTGTAATTGCCGGTGGGGCCTCCGGCTTGGCTCAGGTTCACGTCCGACCAGGTCGCGCCGCCATCGCTGCTGCGGAGGAAGTATTGGAATCCGGTGTTGTTGAATGCCTGCAAGGAGATGTAGCCCCGCTGACGGCTCGGGAACTCGATCTTCCAGCAGATTTCATTGAAGTGTGCGCTGGTATGGACGATGCTCCAAGTATTGCCGCCGTCGGTGGTGCCGATGACACGCCCCTTACCCGTGAAGTAATTGGCGCTGGTGCCGATTGCGTATCCCGTGTCCGGATTGAAGAAATGCAGGTCCACCAAGCCCCCCGCGACCGAGCTGCAATTGGTGTAGGACCAGGATTGGCCATTGTTGGTGGTCTTGTAGAAGCCTGCGGGACCGGAGTAGCGACCCACCGCATAGACGGTCGAGTCATTGATGACCTGCATCCCGCAGATGCCGGCTGGTCGCGGCCCCGGCATATTGGGAACGGCCGACCAAGTGAGACCCGCATCTGACGTTTGGTACAGGATGGTGGTGTCCTCGGGATTGATGCCATTTTCCAATGTCCCGATCCAGCCATGCATCGCGTCCGTGAAGCCGATGTCCCGCAGCGCCGCCCCGGTCGAGTCCCAGAGGATGTCCCAAGTGTTGCCGCCATCGATGGTGCGGGTGACATAGCCGTCGTGGTTGCTGTAGGCAAAATTCACGGCCCAACCGGTGTCGGCATTCAGGAAATAGATGTCGTCAAAGCGGTAGGAATTGGCTGGGGAATTGGTGGGAACCCAGTTGTAGGTGAACGCCTGAGCATACACAGAGCCTCCGACCATGCAGGCCAAGGCCATCAAGAGTTGATTGAAACGCATAAAAAGGATGATAATCTCTACTGATGAATCGAGTTATCGCAAAGCCATTGACAGGTCGAAGCAAGCACTATTTCACTCCAATTCCCAACAAAAAGTCATCCGGGGATTACAGAGTATGGGGGGATGATGGTGGCCGGAGGCATCCCGAGAATCGGGACGATAGCCCTGCGGCCGGGAGGCCGCGGGCTCGGTTTTCCGCGCCGCCGCTTAATATACCTCATCTGCTGCCCTGGCTTCCTTCAGGAACTCTATTGCCTCATCCTTGGCTCTGCCTTTTTTGCGCAGTAGGGCCTTCAGCTCTGGGGCAAATGCATGCACAAGCAGTTCATTCGGCGCGCCGAGGCTCAGGGCCAGCATTTTCTCGGCATTCAGATTTCCCGACAAAAACACTGGAATCAGCCGCCCAGTTGCTGCGTCCCAATCGTAGCGCACGACGGCATTTCCCTTCATGGCTGGCGAATTGCCCCGATACCGATACCCCAGGTCCACGTCCCAATCGTAGCGGATGGTCAGCGGCGCGGTCTTCAAGACTTTGGAATTCAGGTGCCGGTTGAAGACGCAGGGATTGGTCAGGTTGACCTCCTGCGGTACCCAGCCGAGTTGCACCACTTGCCCGTCGATGAGCCCATAGACCTGCCATTCAAACTCCCAGATTCCAGTGCCGGAGCCGAGGTTGGCGATGTGCCAGACGACCGGGATGCCGCTGACGGTTCCTCCTCCCCCACTCACGCCGTACTTGTGGAAAAAGGTCGATTGGCCGAGGTAGCAGCCATTGCCCATGAAATGCACGGTCGATTCCCATTGGAAGTCTGCCGGGTTGATCAGGACCACATCCAGCTTGGAGGCGCCCTTGGTCAAATTCAGTACCTGGATCGCCACGGAATCGGAACCGTCTTGCGGTAGCGGCAACTCCTCCTGCTGGAAAATGCGCTTGGCAGCCTCCCACTCGATGCGCCCCTCTCCCCTGCCCACCTGATAGGCCGCCCAATCCTCCGGAGTCAACTGCACGGTCGATTCCGAAAAGCCATAAGCCACTTGCGAACTCGAATCGTACTCCGTGGACAGGTGACCGGCATGCGCCCGCTCGATCCAACTGCTCGGATCCTCCTTGGCGATGGAATCGATGTAGGCCAACCAGTCAACTTTCGGCTCGTCAGCGGATTGTGCTGAAGCTGTGCCGATGAAGGTGGCGGAAAGTCCAATGAAAGCGAAGCAAATCAAAGCCCGCAGGCGCGCAAAAACAGGTTGGTTGTGCATTCTAAGGCAGAATTGGTAGCGGGTTGTACTCATTCCCGCCGGCAAAGGTTCCCAAATTTCAGGTGGAAATTGATAGAATTTCTATTCGTTCAAACGCCAATCTAAAATCGGCCCTCTGCCCTATTGCATCTTGAGCATGACCTCGTCCACTTGGACCTGACTGCGCTCATAGGAGCTGCCACTTGCAACAAATCTGATACGGACGCTGTCGGTGGGCATGAGGTCCATGTTTGCTGTCATGCCGAAGTCGAGGCAATCATTCCATGTACCCAAAGCGAACTCATTTTCCCTCAATACTGTACCGCCGCGAATCTGCGCCAAGGTGGCGGTGATGGAGTTTTGGCCGGAGAATAGCATGGCTTTGAACGAAAGGAGCATCACCCGTGGGCCTGAGAGCTGGGTGATGAAGGCCTCCGCATAGCTTCGCTGCAAACGGTCGGCTTCCAAGTTCAAGGCAAAGGACCCTCCATTGGCACAGGATGCCGAGACCAGCGTGTCATTTCCCCAATTCACGGCCTCATAGTAGAGGTGCCAACTGATCAGGTCGGGAGCCCCATTCGACTCGAAACCCGATTGGAACAGGACGGTGGTGCTTGGGACCTCTTCTGGAAAGGGGCCACTGTCATCCAAGGTGCATCCACTCATAAGAACCAGCAAAACAGCAAGGATCAGACCGAATTTGAAGTTTCTCATTCCCTATTGACCCATTTGGGTCTAGGGAAATTTCGATACTATTGCCGGGATAAACAAGATGCTGCCTAGCCAATCCTGCACCGATTTTTCGTTTGCAGACAGCACATGGAAAAGTCCAGCATTCCACCACTTGTCCTTCGCCTTCCTTATATTTGCCCTACCAATCAACTTTGTGTCCTAATGGTTCGCCCCCTGCTATTCCTGCTCTTGCTACTTCCTTCCATTTGCCTCGCACAACTCAAGCTGTACGAGAGCACCTTCAATGGAGGAGTCGTCGGTGGAGGTTATTCCAATGGCGCCACAGTCCCCAGCGGCTCTGGGACTTTCAGCGTGAACATTCCGGTGGGCAGCACCGTCCGCAAGGCTTACCTGATCGCAGGGCGCTGCGGCAACTCGCCCAATGTCACCGTCACCCTCAATGGCACCCCCTATACCTTTTCCCAAGCGACCAATTCCGTGACTTCGGGATTCCAGACGCTGTACGGCGGTTCATCCGGGGTTCATGCCATCGACATCACGGCCTCCATCAGCACTGCCACCAGCACCTATACCATCGCCGCCCCGGTGCAGAGCAATACCGTGAGTGACAAGTTCCCGGAGTTTTACCTCTACATCGCCTTCAACAATGCAGGATTGCCCGCGATCAACTCCGCCATCTACCTGAACACGGTGGACATGAACGTGAGCAGCTACAGTTGGAACCTGAACACAACCCAATCGGTAGGCAATGGCAGTCCGGTGGGATTTGCCCTCCTCGGCGGCTATGCGACCACGGGCGGCGACTGCGAAAACGTCACCGTGAACGGCACTGCCCTCGGTTCATTTGGCGGGCAGGACTTCAATGCCTCCTCGCAATGGGGCTGCATGGCGGGATTCCAATACTACAACAATACCCTCACCGGGTACAATGATGACAATGCCAACCAGGCCATCAGTGGCACCGACGCACTCAGCAATATCCAAGCGGTCCTCCCAGGCAGCACCAACAGCATCCCGGTACTGTTCACCCACTGCAGCGGCGGCTCCGACAACCATGTCTGGGCGACCTTCCTGACTTGGGGTGGCACCATCCTGGATGGGAACATCCTCGGATTCGACGCGCAGCCGGTGGGATGCAGCAGTGCGCCTGAACTGGTCCGTGCAGACGGAGGCCGAGGTGGGCAGCTACGAATTTGCGCACAGCCTCGACGGACAGAGCTTCGAGACCATCGGGCAGGTGGAGGCAATGGGTGCCACCGAACTCCGCGAAATGACCTGGGACGATGTCCATCCCCGCACGGGCAGCAATTGGTACCGGGTGCGGATGGTGGGCAAGGATGGCGTGGCGGCCTTCTCGGAGGTACGCGAAGTGGTCTTCGACGGTGCGCATGAAATCGCAGTGGGCCTGAGCCCTGTCCCGCAACAGCGGGGCCGCAACCTGAGCCTGCAACTCCTCACAGCGGAGGCCGTGGATTGGAGCGTGATCGCGCTGGATGGCCGCGAGGTCCTCACGGGTCGCACCACCGGGCAGATCCACAACGAAGTCCCGACCGCCAACCTCGCCGCAGGCTCGTACGTCCTGCAGCTCCGGAGCGGCGCCCGCATGCAACAGATCAAATTCGTAATGGAATAATCCCTCCCATGTCAGACCCTACACTGAAATACGCCAACTCCTCCACCATCGAGGCGGATCCATGGCCACGCATTTGTGGCATCCTCGCGATCGTGTGCGGGGCCTCCATGTTGCTGATCTTCCAGATCCCAATCCTTTACAGGATGCTCACCGAGGGCGGCCTTGCGGGCTGGAACATGATCGAGATGCTCCTGAAGCTGCCGCCTTACCTGCTGCGTGACATCCTGCTCATCCTCGGCGGCGTAGCCCTGATCCGTTACAAACGCAGCGGCTACTTCATCGTCATCATGCTCCTGGTATATTACTGGGCCGCCAACTTCCTGTACATCTTCTACTCAGCCGCCTACTACGGCTCCTCCCTAGGAATCATTCAACAGATCATCTGGATGCTGGGAATCGATTTTCCACCCCGGCTTCAAAATCTGCCTTCGCTCCTCATGAATGTGAGTTCCATACTATGGGGCGTGTTCCTGTTGCGGGAATCCGTGCGCAGCAGCCTGAAGGTGACCTCGGGCCATACCATGGGCGCTGTGGGATTGGGACTGGGGCTAGCCCTCTATTCCCTTGCCACCTGGATCATCTGGGAGGCCATCAAGCCCGATCCATTGGTCGATTACCAATTCTGAGACAGGAAGTTGTCCAGAGTATCCTCCTCCAAATCCACCCCAATTACCTTACCCGATGGGCGTTGATGTATCCATCTTGATCGGGCACCGGCTCAAAATGCACGAGGTTTTGACCTTGCCCACCATCATGGCGGCGTGGACGGATGTCGAGGAGGCCGTGACAGAATATGTTGACGAATTCCCGCGCATCCTGCGCGATCCCGAAGACGACCTGCCGCGCTGGGACATGGACGGCTATGCGCTCACCGAGGAGGATGTGCTGCAATGCTGGGCCTATTGGGAGGCGGAGGACGATGACGTCCCCATGGGCAATGTCTTCACCATCGACATCAAAGCGAGCTTCGGCAGGGTCCACGTGAACCGCCACACCCTGCACATCATCCCCCATCAACACAAGTGGGCCAATATGCGGGATGCCTACACCCGGGCCTATTTCATCGACTTCTCCCGCAAGGTCGCTCAGCACCTCGGACAGCGGAAGGTCCTCTACTGTGTGGACAGCGCCTTTCCGCAATCGCATTTGGAGGATTTCGCCTACTCGGGCTGGAAGATCGACGCCATCGAGGACTACGGCAACGCCCAATTCGGAACCCCGCCACGGGAATGGGATGACGAGGCGGTGAATTTCTATTTCGTGGACAGGGATTGGTGAGGGTGGCCAAGCTGGGCGAATCCCCAAATTCCCAATCCGAACGGTCAAAGGTCAAGGCTCATCCGAAGCCCCCGATGCTATAAATTGCCTCCCAAATGACACCCTTTCATGAATACGAAAATCAAAACCTCCTCCTCAGGCAGCCCGCCCTGCTGGGCCTCGCTTCCTGCACCAAGCTTGAACCCAAGCTCCTGGAAAGCTGATGGAGAATGGGACATCGTCCGCAGGGCCGTCATCACCACCGTCAATGACACCCTGCAAAGCAACACGGTTGAGACCGACAGCCTGGGCTACCTCGCATTTGAAGACGACTACGAGGGCGTGCAATATGATTCCAAAGGCGACACCGTCACTTGGTTCACATGGAAGCATCGATGAGGATTTGGAAAAGCTTCGGTTCACCACCCTGTTATCCGGCTTCGAAGTCATCTACGACGTCCTCGAACTCAGCAAAGGCAAGATGGACCTGCATGGCCTCTACACTGACATCACCCCGACCACTGTCACAGAGGAGGACATCGCCATGAGCCTTGAGCGGCGGTAGGGGCAGTGGATAACTAACCCCCATGCAATTGTGAGGAGCTTCCTAAAAAGGTTCCACTTGCCCAATTGGCCAGAATCGGCATCGCATCAAAAATCGTTAGATTGCATCATGATTCGCAGACACAGGTGCCAGAATTGGGAGACAGGGGCAGTTGCCGTCGCACAGCGGACAGCGCCTCACGCCCTCGCGGCCACTCGTCCAGACCACCGTCCGCAGACGCAGCGCCTCCTACAACTGCAGGCACGCGCTGACATGGCGACAAGCCGCAGTCCCGTCGCACAGTTGCAACAGCGGATTCATGCGACCACAGCGCATGCCCAACCGATCGTCCAACGAGGCAGGCTTCTGAAAAACGGAAAACGGAAGATCGAGGTAAAGGACATGACCATTCCGATGAAAAGGCGGATATCCAGGGACCTCAAGTTTGAACGAAGCCGGCAGTATGCGATCAACGTCGTCAAGAAATCCAAAAGTTCTACACCATTCACTGGTAGAAACAACTTCATGGTGACCCTGAATGCGAATGACCTGAATGTTACCTTCCACCTCACGAGCGCCGGGCTCGGGGGCAAGCACCCAAGGTTTGAGGATCGCTCTTGTGCGCACACAGAGCAACAGTGGCGCGCATTCTACCGTTCACAGAAAGAGGCAATCAGGTCGATTTTCAACAGCAAGCTCGAAAAGCACCAAAAAAGAGAACTGGACGAAGACCAGGTACCCCAAGTCGTCATGGTCTATTCTTACAATGAAGTATGTAATTCCAACCCCAGCGATAAGCGCCACGGTTGTGGTGGCATCAAATGCCGCCACATGGGCATAGACAAGCAAACACCAGCTTATTATTCCCGAGACTACGAGACCGGAGGCACGAAATCCGGCCCCACCAAAACCCAACTGGAGAAACAGGTCAACCAATCCCTCAAATACAACTTGGACCCCGACAGCAGCGATGTTGAAATCGACAGCGACATGCTCCGCGGCAAACACATCGAGGATTTGGACGACAATGAAATTGATAGAATATTCAAGTAATGTAACGCCGCGGGAACCCAGGCCAGGTTTTCCCCAACTTGGAGGTTCAGTTAGCAGTCACGGAATGGAAACGCACACGGCAGCCAACATGGACACGATAGCAGTCTTCTGGAACATCAACAGGATCATTCAGCGGGAGGACAAGACCTCCTATCTCAGCGACCAGTTGCAGTGCCACCATAGGACTGTCCCGAACCTTTGGTTTTTCAATCACTCAGATCATCAGCAGCCCATTGTCCAATTCAAACTACTCCTGAACCCGCTATCCTCGAACTGAATCGAAAACCGATGCCATCGCCCATCCATATCCTTACCCACCTCCGCTGCAACAAGAAGTTTGGAGTCATTGCACCCCACAAACCGGTCCTGATGCTCGCGATCTTGGAAGCATATCGCAGGGGGCTGCTGAAATCCAACCGCGTCGCCATTTCTCCAGAGTTGGTCGCTTTGTTCAAACAGATTTGGGCCCAATTGGCCATCACAACGCACCAGCCGAACATGTCCTATCCGTTTTATCACCTTACGGGCGATGGATTTTGGACATTGATCCCCAGAACCGATGTGGAGGTCGTCCAACTGCTGGGTTCCAAGGCCAAGAATCTAGCCACCCTAGATGCCGCAGTGGACCATGCCGTCATTCGGCAAGACGTAGCGGAATGGATGCTGGATGCAAATCGGAATGAGTTGTTGGAACAGGCCTTGCTTGACACCTATTTTCCAACAACGAGCTATCGATTCGAACCGCAAGCCGACCTTCCTGACTTGACCACTCCCATTCAAAAGCAATTGTTGGAGACGTCCGCCTACGAATACCGCGAACAGATCAAGATCTACATGGCCGCTGAGGATGGAGAAGGCATTTACCTGCGCTGCGCCACATTCAAGCGGCTGATCCCGCAAATC
>JAXLVK010000082.1:0-27201 GCA_046329055.1 Bacteroidia bacterium | reverse complement strand
TTGCCTCAAATCCGATTTAGATGCTGCGAATATACATCGGTTCAGATATACATATAACAAATCCGATGTAAATTTTTTACATTTGCATCAGAAACGATCTATCTACATGAATGCAACGGTACAGCTGGTGAATGCTTGGGCCGCCTATGAGGAACAACACCCGGGGGCGGACTTGGAGGGATTTTGCCGTTACTATCTGATTCAGAGGCGCGAACAGGACAAGGAAGGCAAACTGTTCGCTGGGCAACCCAGCCCACCATCGCCGCACCTCGTCTTGGGGAAGCTCATGGGCTACCTGGTGAAGCTCTACTCCTTTTATGTGTCGATGGCCATCAAGAACATTGGCATCAAGCGGGAGGAGGATTTTTATTTCCTCAACTACATCGCCAAAGCCAAAAATCCCCGGAAAACGGAAGTCATATATGCCTATTTCATGGAATTGACGACGGGGCTGAGTATCCTCAATGGCCTCAAGGATTCCGGTCTGATCGAGGAGCAAGATGACCCCGAGGACAAGCGCAGCAAGCGCGTTTCGATCACGCCGAGGGGCGAGGAGGTGCTTTGGGACTGTTACAGGCAGTTCAGCAAGGTGGGCGACATGCTTTTTCAAGACATGCCTGCCGAGGACTCAAGGCTCTGCGTGCAACTCCTTCAAGGAATCGAGATCAAGTTTTCCAGCCTCTGGCAACAGCATCGGGGCCGGGAATTCGAGGAGCTGTATGTGGAAATGACGGGTGATGAAGGAAGACGGCGCATGGAGCAGAATTCACAGAATTCACAGAATTTTCAGGATTCTGCGGGCTCTGGAGCTCGCTCGCCGCATTCTTGAGCTTCCTCATCTCTTTCGCAATCCATGCCGCTAAACCAGAAGCAGATACCAATTCCAATCGGAACTGATATCTGCTTTCTATTCCCTGCGAACCGCGTTCAGCAGGTGCGTTGAGCAATTTTCAATTGAGCCTCAAATCCCGACCGGGTGCCAAGTCGTCTTGGTTTCCTGGGCTTCGGCGATGAGGTAGGGGCTTTGTGCGGAATCAGCAAACCAATCCTCTGTCTTGTTGACCAGGATGCGCTTCACGTTGTGTGTCGCGTTTTTCTGGATCTGTGCGATGAGGGCGGCATCCGTCCCGGCATAGACCATGGCATTCACGTCCATGTGGGTGCTGAAATGGTCCTTGAGCTCACTTTGGAGGCCGGTGAGGATGTTCACCACGCCACCTGGCAGGTCGCTGTGGTGGAGCGCCTCGGCGAATGTGATTGCGCTGAGGGGGTACTTTTCAGATGCCAAGACAATCACGGTGTTGCCGCCTGCGATGAGGGGTGCCACCACGGAAACGAAGCCCAGCAAGCCTGTCGAATTCGGTGCAAAGACGGAAACCACGCCCATGGGTTCGAGCATGGAGAAGTCAAAGTGGCTGGAGGAGACTGCGTTGACGCTGCTGAAGACCTGTTGGTACTTGTCGCACCAACCAGCGTAGTAAAGCATGCGGTCGGTGGCGGCGCTGACTTCGCGCTCGGCGGCGGCACTGTCCACGCCTTGGCTCACCAACTCAGCCACGAACTGCGGGCGGCGGCTTTCCATCATCTCCGCGATGCGGTAGAGGATCTGCCCACGGTTGAAATGGGCGCGGTTCGACCAACCGTGGAAGGCATTCCGAGCGACGACCACCGCATTCCGAAGTCCTTGCGGAGCCCCGGTACAGTTGGCGACGAGGTCACCTGCGGCATTTTTCAGTCCGATGAACTGACCCGACTCCGTGCGCGGGAAAGCACCACCGATACAGCTTCTCTGTAGGTCTCTCTGACCCTCGAGGCGGACGTCTGCGGCGTGGTGTCCGCCTTGGCAGATTTTCCATTGCCGTTGGCGGGGGCGTTCGCGACTGCGGCGGGCGCTTTTGCCTTGGCAGCGGGAGCCTTCGCGGCAGGGGCGGCCTTGGCAGCAGGCGCCTCCTTCACAGCGGGATTGGCGACGGGCTTCACTGGCTTGATGCAGCCTGGCGACGGATTTTGCCGCAGGAGCAGCCTTGGCAGCCGGCTTGGTCGTTTCCACCGCAGCCTTCCCGGCCGATTTTCCATTGGACTTGGCCGCTGGAGCAGCCTTGGGTGTTGGGGTCTTGGATTTTGCCATTTCCTTATGCGCCACTTGGCGAATTCCTGTATCTCTTTGATTTTGGGGAGGATTGTGCATGGCGGAGAGGAGGGCGGTGTGCTCGACAAGAGTCTAATCGATCTTTTGCTAAGCTTCTTCAACAAAACGTCAAGGGTGCCTTGGAGCAGTCATCGCAATCTCCCAGATCATGTCCTCGATTCTTGTACCCAATGCCTGTTCCAAAGCTACTCGGTCAGCGAAAAAGAGGGATTCGATTCTTGGAACCATCAGAACCAGCTTGAACTTTGGTTGTCTTTTCCACAAGTTCCTGAACGAACTCGGTTTCGTATTGTCTCGTGCACCATCGTTGTCGATGACCATCAGAACATTCTCCCGCCGGGCATTCAGTATAGTGCTGGCAGCAGTCATCGCGTGATTGATGCCACCCGCTACGTCGAAGTACAACTTGCCGCCTTCTATTGGTGACAATACATTGCTGCAACAAGGCTGTATCACCTGTACTTTCAGTGATTATGATTGTGGTTTTGGCGTCACGAATCATAGTTCTTCATTTTACGTGCGAGGCTCAGGTTCGGAATACCACAAGCTTCAACGCAAAGTCAAACTTCTCTTCCAAGCCCTTTACAAAATACGCGTTCTCGAAGCAAAAATCAATGTCATTGCCTGACCAAAGTAGGATCGTTTGAGGAAAGAGGAAGTGTGACAGGAGCTTGGCGGAGGGAGTATAGTCTTCCTTGGTGAAGAAGCAACCGATTAGCCCCGCAGGACGTCTCGCCAATTGGCTACGCAGCTTGTAGATGTACGAAATCGAAAATGTTCCGGGAAAATCCTTCCGATTCGACTAAATGCATTGATCCTACCTTCCAATTCGAATGAATCCATCACCTGGCTCACAACTTCGACGTCCAACAACTCCAACAGGGAAAGGATATTCAACCTCAGCTTGTTGATCCAACTCAAACGCGCGAAGGATCATGTACTCAAAGGCCTTGCCTTCTGGCCACCCAGCCAAGGCCTCCCCAGCCTTGATTTTCAGCCACATTCGATGCAAACCCACTAGATCTTGCACCTCTTGGATTTCTCCTTTGAAATACTCCTCGATCCCCATCCCCCTTACACCCTCACATAAGCCCCCAGGCCATGCAAACCGCCTTCGCGTCCAAATCCGCTTTCCTTGTACCCGCCGAACGGCGAGGCCGGGTCGAATTTGTTGTAGGTATTGGCCCAGATGACGCCGGCGCGGAGCTTGCTGCTGACTTGGAAGACCTTGCTGCCTTTGTCGGTCCAAACCCCGGCGCTGAGGCCATAGTTGGTGTTGTTTGCCTTTTCAAGGACCTCGTCCACGGTGCGGAAGGTCTGCACGGCCAGGACTGGGCCGAAAATCTCCTCCTGCACGATGCGGTGGCTCTGCGAAGCGTTGAGGAACAATGTGGGACGGCACCAGAATCCACGACCCGGCAACGGGCAGGCGCTTTGGAACATCTCCGCGCCCTCTTCTTGACCAATCGAGATGTAATTCTGAATGGTTTTGAGCTGACTCGAGCTGTTGATCGCGCCGACGTCCGTGTTCTTGTCGAGCGGATCGCCCACGATCAGGGTCGCCATGCGGTCCTTGAGCTTGCGCACGACAGTGTCGTACACACCCTCCTGCACAAACAGGCGCGAACCCGCGCAGCAGACGTGACCCTGGTTGAAGTAAATGCCATTGATGATGCCTTCGACGGCTTGGTCGAGCGGCGCGTCTTCGAAGATGATGTTCGCAGCCTTGCCGCCCAGCTCGAGGGTCACCTTCTTGTGGCTGCCTGCGACCGCGCGCTGGATGATTTTGCCGACATCTGTGCTGCCTGTGAAGGCGATTTTGTCCACGTCGGGATGGTTCACGATCTCCGCACCCGTGGCCCCGAATCCCGTGATAATGTTCACCACACCGGGCGGCAGGTCGGCCTCTTGGATCAATTCAGCCAACTTGAGTGCCGTCAACGGCGTGGTCTCGGCAGGCTTCAGCACCACGGTATTTCCCGTCGCCAATGCAGGTGCGAGCTTCCAAGCAGCCATCAACAGCGGAAAGTTCCAAGGAATGATCTGTCCGGCAACGCCCAACGGCTCGGGACGGCGGTTCGGAAAGGCATATTCCAGCTTGTCCGCCCATCCGGCATAGTAGAAGAAGTGGTTGGATGCCAATGGCACGTCCACATCGCGGCTTTCGCGGATCGGCTTGCCGCCATCCATGCTTTCGATGATGGCAAATTCGCGGGCCTTTTCCTGAATCATCCGGGCGATGCGGAAGATGTACTTGCCGCGGTCCTTCGGGGACATGCCCTTCCAGTATTTTTCGTAGGCAAACCGGGCAGCCTTCACGGCCTTGTCCACGTCCGCCTTGTTCGCCTCGGCGATGCGGGCGAGCTTCTCTTCGGTCGCGGGATTGATCGTGTCGAAGTATTTGCCCGACTCCGGCTTTACCCATTTGCCCCCGATGAAGAGCTCGTACTGGTCCTTGAGTTGGATATGGTCGCGGCTCTCAGGCGAGGGCGCGTATTGCCAATCGGTGTCGAATTGCAGGCCCACCATAGCAGGCGCGGCGGCGGATTTCTTTTCCTTTGCCATTACTTAGTCGATCGAGAAGTAGTCCACTGATTGATAAATGCCGGTTTTCTCCTTCATGAGCTGCATGAGGATGTCGTTGGCGAGGACGCTGGCACCGAAACGGAACCATTCGTTGCTCATCCAAGCCTGTCCGAGCGTCTCCCGCAGCATCACGAGGTAATGCAAGGCGGTCTTGCTGTCGCGGATGCCCCCGGCGGGCTTCATCCCCACCATTTTCCCGGTCTTGTAATAGAAGTCGCGGATGGCTTCGAGCATCACGAGCGTGACCTCCATGGTCGCGGCCGGCTGCACTTTGCCTGTGCTCGTCTTGATGAAGTCGCCCCCGGCGTACATCGCGAGTTCACTGGCGATGCGGACATTGTCGAGGGTGCAGAGTTCGCCCGTCTCCAGGATCACCTTGAGGTGAGCCTTGCCGCATGCCTCCTTGATCGCCGCGATCTCGTCGAAGACGAAGTTGTAATTGCCCTTCAGGAACTCGCCCCGGCTGATCACCATGTCGATCTCGTCCGCGCCCTCGTCCACCGCGAACTTGGTGTCGTCGAGCTTGACCTGCAGCGGCGCTTGACCAGCGGGAAATGCCGTGCTGACCGAAGCGACCGCGATCTTGGAGCCTTCGAGGGCCTTCTTGGCAACGCGCACCATGCTCGGATACACGCAGATGGCCGCGACCGTGGGCAGGCCCGGGTAGGCATCGTGCGGGTGCATCGCCTTGTAGCAGAGCTGCTTGACCTTGCCGGGCGTGTCCTTGCCCTCCAGGGTCGTGAGGTCGATCATGTTCAGCGCCAGCTTCAGGGCCGACACCTTGCTTTCTTTCTTGATGGAGCGGGTTTTGAACTTCGCCACGCGCTCCTCCACGCCGACCTGATCCACGGTCACGACATGGCGGGGGTTGAACAGAGCTGTCATTGTAGATGCAGACATGGGGGCAATTTACAATTGAGAATTGAGATTCTTAAGATCGCGCAGCAATTTAGGATCACCTAGCACCAGCGATTGCATTTGCAGCCGTTGCCGCTCACATTCAACAGCTTCTATTGCCTTGAAGGCAGAACGCAAAAGGATCATTGCAATTGAGGAGCCCGGCTCCTAGATTTGTTCTTCAGCCCGTAGAGTCGTTTTCGGCTTGTCAGAATGGAATGTCCCCCCGAAAATCCGGGAAATCGAGACGCCAATTGACTGCCGAAGACAGAGAGATTCAATCAACGACGTTTTCATTCTTCGCCATGCTCTTGCTGTCCTTCAGGCTTCTGTCGAGGAATATCCTCAAGCCGAATACCGTGCATCCGTTCGCGCTGCTCCTTCTGCTGACTGCGATGGCTTCGAGCCTGCGTGCACAGCCCAAAAACGATTCCCTCGTGGCGACATTCGCAGGCGTGCAGGACGACTCGGTGCGGGTGGACAGCATGCTCAAAATCGTCTTCAAGTTAGGCGCCACTGACCCCATGCTCGGGATTTGGCTCACTGAGCACGCCGAGGCATTGCCTTGGTCCCATGACCATCCATGGGTGAGGGCACGTGCCCACAACCTGCGCGGGATCATCTACTTCAACCTCAAGATCACCGACCTCGCCATGGTCAACCTCCTGCAGGCAGCCCGGATTTCGGACTCTTTCGGACTGGAAAGGACGCGGGTCAACGCCATGAACAACATTGGGACGATCCAAGAGAATGAGGGGCGGTTCGAGGAAGCGCTGAAAAGCTACCGAAGTGCGCGAGCGGGCTACCTCAAGCTCGGTGGCAAGGCAAATGCCGTGATGGCATTGACGAACGTGGCGCTCGTCTATATGGACCTGAAACAGTATGACAGAGCGCTCGCGGTATGCGACTCAGCCCTCAAGGAGATCGAGAACCCCGAGGACGCCAACGCGCATGCCCGGGTGTACGGCTTGATGGGGGAAATCTTCATGGCTCAGAAGGATTACTCCCGCGCATTGCAGATGCTGAATCAGAGCATAGACCTGGCGGAAAAAGGCGAGGACGACCATGCCCGGGCTGAGGATCTGATCATCCGCGCCGAAGTGAAGCATCAACTAGGGATGGAAGAGAGTGCATTGGAGGACCTGCGTCTCGCTCTGAAAATGGAACGGGAATTGGGAGTACTGCCCTTCGTAGTGGATTGCTACAACCTGTTTGCCAAGATCGCAAAACAGCAAGGCGACTTCTCGCAGAGCGCTGGATTGGATGGAAAAGAGCAAAGCCCCACGGATTCCATCCACAGCGAAGAAAGCACCACCGCCCTCGCGAATTATCAGACCGTCTATGATGTCGAGCAAAAGGATGCCAAAATCGACCTGCTGAACAAGGATAAGGAGATTCAGGAGACCAAGCTGCTGAATGTCTGGTACCTCTTCGGCTTGGTCTCCGTGGCTCTGATCGCGATGCTTGTGATCTTGGTGGTCCTCTTCCGCAACAACAAGGCACGCCGCCGCATCAACCTAGAGCTTCAAGACAAAAACGCGCAGATCATCCGCCAAAACGCTCAAATTTCCCAGCAAAACTCAGCCCTCACCACTCAAAACGAGCAGCTCAATATATTGAACCACGAGATGTCCGGCTTGCTGCATGTGGTTGCGCATGACCTCAAGGCACCGCTCAATCAAGTCGCAAATCTCATCGAGGTGGCGGAAGAGGACGGAAATCTGAACCCCAACCAAGAAAAGGTCCTCTCCATGGCCAAGAAAGTCACCAACAACGCTTGGAACCTTGTCAAGGACCTCATCGAGCTGGGCAGGGCCGAGCACAAGGATGCGCAGCTCAAAATGGCCCCGGTTCCGCTTGGCTCATTGATCACCGAGGTTGCCGCCACTTTCTCAGTGGA
The DNA here is from genome assembly GCA_046329055.1 of Bacteroidia bacterium. Lineage (GTDB taxonomy): Bacteria > Bacteroidota > Bacteroidia > J057 > JADKCL01 > JADKCL01. The sequence goes on along the minus strand of JAXLVK010000082.1, from coordinate 19,669 downwards.
TGCCGCGAAGAAATCCATCGAGATCCAGACCGCTTTACCTGAGGTTGAGGCATATTGCGTCACAGAACCCAGCCACCTGCGCCGGGTACTCGAGAACCTCATTTCCAACGCGCTCAAGTTTTCTCCGTCCGGAAAAACCGTGGAGATTTCCCTAGCATCCGTGGGCCAAAAAATGCGCATCACAGTCCGAGACCAAGGGCCCGGCATCTCCCCCGAAGACCAGAAAAACCTCTACCGCAAATTCCACAAACTCAGCGCCCGCCCAACAGCCGGCGAAAGCTCCTCCGGCCTCGGTTTGGCTATCGTGAAGACCTTGGTGGATCAACTCGGTGGAGAAATCACCGTGGAGTCCGAGGTGGGCGTGGGATCCACGTTTGTGGTGCGGATTCCCAATTCCTGACTGCAACCAATCGTCAATTCGGGATAACATTCTTTCCTGGCCATGCTATTCGCTATTGAATCCGAGTCCCACAAGCATTGAACAGCATCAATTAAGCCCCCACTCAATGATCCGAAACCGCCGCCAAGCCCCCTTGCTTCCGGTGCCGGAGCAGGAATACCACGGGGATGCACAGCAACACGGCGAACCCGATCAACAGGAAGCCTTGGTCATAGCTCACCATCGCTTGTTGCTTGAAGACGGCGCCGTCCATGGCTTTGTAGGCCATCATTTCGGCTTCTTCGAAACTGCGGCCGCTCGCGAGGAAGTTTTGCGTCATCAGGTTCAGACGGTCCACACTCACCTCATTGTACATGCTTACGCGGGTCACCATGTCGCCACGGACCTCGGCATTGATGCTTGTGAGGTAGAGGTTGATCAATGCCACACCCAGGGCGCCGCCCAGCTGCCGGATCATGTTCGAGAGGCCGACGGCTTGCGCCATGTCCTTGCCTTGCAAGCCGGCGACGGCAAGCGACAAAATCGGGGCCATCATGAATGCCATTCCAAACCCGCGCATGACGAATGGCAGATAGAAATTGTTCTCGTTGGAGTCGGGGGAGGCGCTGCTGAGCAGCAGCATGAACGTGAATGTGAGCACAATCCCAGCGATGATGATGAGCTTTGGATTCGTTCCCCGGCTCAAAAGGCGCCCCACAATGGGCATGGCCACAGCTGTGCACAACGCCCCTGGAATCATGAAAACACCCGTCTGTGTGGCCGTCCAACCCAGCGAAATTTGCGTGAACAACGGGAATACAAACACCGTTCCAAACAGCAACATCCCCAATATCAAGTTCATCACGCTGCCCATCGCGAGGTTGTAATTGCGGTAGAGCCGGATGTTCACAGCGGGATAATCAATGCTCAATTCCCGGTGGATGAAGGCCAATGTCGAAAGTACCGAGACCAGGAACATGATCGTGATCTCCTCGCTCTCGAACCAGTCCTTGGACGTGCCCTCCTCCAATACATATTGCAAGGCTCCCACCGCCAAGACGAGGAACAAGATACCCCACCAATCGATTTTCCTTGGTTTGACGGCCCCGGGGCGATCGGTGATATAGGCCCAGGACAATATCGTCGCGATGATCCCAAAGGGAATGTTCACGAAGAAGATCCAGTGCCAGGAGATATTGTCCGTGATATATCCCCCCATAGTCGGTCCGAATGTCGGCCCCATAATGATCCCGATGCCGAAAATCGCATTGGCGGTCGCGATCTTGTTGGGGGGAAAAACGCCGATGATGATGGTCTGCGCCGTGGACAACAAGCCGCCGCCGCCGAGCCCTTGGATGAAACGCCAGAAGACTAGCGTCCACAGGACATCCGAAAATCCGCACATCAAGGACGCCAAGGTGAACACAATCACCGATCCCGTGAAATACGCCCGCCGCCCAAACAAGTCGGAAAACATGCTCGTGAGCGGGATGATGATCACATTGGAAATCGCATAAGAGGTCACGACCCAGGTGATTTCAGGTTGTCGCGCTGATGCTGCCGCCAATTTCGCGCAGCGACACGTTCACGATCGTGCTGTCGATCAGCTCCAAGATGGCGCAACTGATCGCGGTGATCACAACGATCCACTTCAAAATCCTGTGGGATACATTGCGGCGGCGGGGATCGTGGTGCTGAATTCGCTGCGCTCAAGGTTGAATTATTTGGTGTGGACGTCCACGGTCACGTTCGCCGGGCATGAGCATGCCTTCGAGTTCCTTGGGGTCTCCGTGAGGCGATGCGCACGGGACGCGCTGCGCCACGAAGTTGCCGGTGGCATTGTCGGGAGGCAGGAGGTTGAACTTGGCGCCTGTAGCGCCGCCGAAGCTCGACCTTGCCTGTGACCTTGGCGGATGGGAATGCATCGACCTCGATGTCCACCGATTGGTCAGGCGCATGTCTTCGATTTGCGTTTCCTTGAAATTGGCGGTGACCCGCGCGTTCATGTAATCCACGGCGGAGCAAACAGGTGATCCCGCTTGCAGGTACTGCCCGATTTTCACGTTGCGGTAGAGCTTCACGCCATCAAATGGCGCTGTGGATCACGGTATTGTTCAGCTGCGTGATGGTGAGTTGAGCCCGGATTCGTGTTACCACCACCTGCGAGGTTGATTTGGGAGCCTTGGGTCTTCCGGGTTTGGGAGTAAGTGCCTTGGGTTTGCGAGGTGGATGCCTCGTATTGGCGACGGGAGCATGTCGAGTTGCGCCTTTGAGGATTCGTATTCGGCGCGGGCGGCATCGACTTGCCGTTGTGTAGCGCCGTCTGCGAGCATCCGTTCGAGGCGGGTCAACTCTTTCATTTTGGTATGCGCCTGCGTGGCGGTGATGTTTTCCGGTCGCTTGGCTGCTCAGGTTGGAGGCTTATGCTGGAGCGGCGACATTCGCACCGGAGCGGAGACCTCGCCGAGCCTGGCGCTGAGGCGGTCTCGGCGAGTGCGACGCGTGTGCGCGGTAGTCGGCGTCGTTGATGCGCAGGAGCGTGTCGCCTTTCTTCACTTGGGCATTGTCGGTGAAGCGGATATCGGTGACGAATCCGGGTACGATATTGCGCACGGGGTGATCATGGCGTCCAACTGAGCGTTGTCAGGTGTCCCGTAACCCATGCCGGAGAGGCGCATGGGGAGGAAGCCGCCCACGATCAATGCCGCGATGCCGAGGAAAATGAAGAGTCGGCGGCGGTTGACTTGGGCTTGAGGGTTTCAGGCGATGCCTGTGCGGGGGTTGATGTATTTTCTGCCATCGTATGTTGAGTGGGCTGTGAATTTTTCAGTGAATCAGGCCGAGGGCCGTGTTGTAGTTCCGTTTGGCCATCAGAGCTGATTTGATGGAGTTTCAGGTTGAATTGGGCCCGGTTTTCGCCATTCAAATCCACGATGTAATCCGAGCTTGTGATCGCGCCATTGTCGAGTTGACTGGATGAGGTCTTGCGGATGGCGGTTTTGCCCATGATCTGCCGATCTAGGGTGATGAGGCGTCTACCTTCGCACCTCCTCTTCGTACCGTATCGCGGAGTGTGGCTTGGAGATTCAGGTCGAAGAGTTTGCGCTTGCGCCCGGATCAGGTCTTGGTTGAAATGCGTGCCCTTCAGCTCCCGGTTTTGGGTGTAGAATGCATCAGGTTCCAAGAGACAATTAATACCCGCAGCCATAGGCCGGAAATCATTGTTCAGGAAATTAGCCGGGACGGCCGACTTATCCCCTGCAAACACGAAGAGCCGGTGCGCTGTTCATGCGGCGCAACAATGATTCGCGGTGAGCAAGTTGCTGGATTGCAGGTCAAACAGGCGCAATTCCGGGCGAGGCGTTGGTGTTCAGAGCGTACATTGTCCTCCAAACCTGTGAAGGTGTATTTTCCATCGATTTCCTTGCCCAGGAGGAGGCTCAGTGTCTTGTACCAGCGTCGAGGTTGCTGGCCCATGCGTTGCAGGGTCGTCAGGCGCTCAGATTCAAGCACGAGCCAACTGCTTCTGGCAGTGCCGTTCCATTGGCGACGGCGGATTGACTTTGCTTTGACCAAGTTCCTCGATCCGCAATTCTTGATCTTGAGGTTTTGTTGCAGGCAAATGTTCCCAACAGCTGATTGATGCGCCCTTGACCTTGCCATACTCGACGTCTAGTTGCTGCACCTGTACGTCTGAGTCTTCCCTGCCCAGCTCCTTCTGAGTGCGGATTGCGCCGAAATCGAAGAGGTTTTGACGCACTTCCAATCCGAAGCTGTATTGGTCGGGCTTTTTTGCTGGAACGGCTGCGCATCCGGTAGCGGAATCGCAATTCTGGTGACTCCCCGCCCGATAGGTCGTCTGCCCGGTCACAGTGAGTTGCGGAAGGTAATTCGCATTGATTTGTTTCACCTTGTTTTCCACCATTTCGCGTAGATGTCCTTCTGCTTCAGCAGGGATAATATGCCTTCGCCAATGCCTGCAATTCCGGCAATGAGATGGAAGCGTCTCCTTGTAATACGGAGCGCCTGAACCCCCCAGCCTGTTGACGCCATATTTGTTCCGCATTATTCTTGCTACCTGGATTCATTTCGCTTATTCTTTGATTTTGATGCCTTGTATCAGAAAACTTGCCACCCATTCCGGGATGCCGTCCAGGTAGCGCCTGCATTTTGTCGCTCATTGCATGGTCAGCCTGAAAATCGCGGTGCTCAGGGGGATGGGTAAAGTGCAGAGGAATGCATGGCCATGTAAATCATCCTGGGGTCCACGCTTTGCATCACCCGCCCTGTTGCCTGCAATTGCTCCATATAGACGATGAAGCGGTTCCGCTTGTGCTTGCTCTTGCCAGCCCTTTTCTTCACCAACAAATCTGGGTTCCGGTTCAGTTCGCGGAGGATGAAAAGCAAGGACTTGTGCCGCAGGAAGGTGAACAAACTGGAAATGAACCGTCGCAGCTTGGCTTCCCAGTCCTCATTGTCGTCATCCCAGGTCGCGACGATCGCCATGAACGCCTCCATGGTCTCATCGAAAATGCGGTCGAAGAGTTTCTCCTTGCTGCGGAAATAGTAATGCAGCAGGCTCTTGCTCAAGCTCGCCTCATCGGCGATCGCCTGCATGCGCGCTCCCGCATATCCGTCCCTTTCAAAGACGAACTTCGCCGCCTCCAGGATCTTCAATTCCGCTTCTGTCTCGTCTGACACGTTGATTCAACCAAATGATTTGACCAAATGGTCAACAAAACTATTGGGTTATTTTCAGGCCGACAAGTGGACAGTGAAAATATTTTCTTATTGGGCTTGAAAAGGGCCTCAATTACTCAATCAGGCCACTATGCGAATGGTTCTCAGGTGATCAGATCTAGGTCTGGCTGTGCTGCGGGTCCTCCCCTATTCCGCCTCGAAACCGCGTCCCCACCAATTCTAGATTCCCTGGCTTTGAAGATGCAGCCTGATTCAAATCGTCCCATTCAAAGCATAGCCTGAGCACATCGGCTCCATGAACCATGCCGCTTGAATGCTGCCTGTCGATGCGTTTTCGGTGCCGATAGATCCCTCCACCGGAAGGAAGGGCATGCATCCGTCCCCCAACAGTTGATTTTGTAGCTGCCCATGACCACCAAGGTGCCGACTCCATAGACTGTCCCCTCTCCTCGAAGCGGAATCGAGGATCGCCAACCAATGTCTTCAGCTCCGAGCCGAGCAGGTCGGTCTCCTTCACTGCCTTCCGGGCTGCATCGTTGATTTCCCGATGGTCCATTCCATTCGCAGCCCCATTCCTCGTCCTCCTTCGCCAGGTCATGGACCACATGCTCGCGCGTCGTAGCCTCTTTTGATCGGCTCGTTGGCTTCTGCCATCCATGCATTGAATCGGGTGGTGAATTCAGCGGCGGTTTCCATCTTGCTGGAGGGATTGGTAATGCTCACGTTCATATCCTGATGCGATTTGCAAGCCCGCAATCCGAGCAGGCTGCCCATCATCCCCGCCACCACCAAGGTCTTCCACATCATGCCCATCAATTGCCTTCCGTTTCAGCATTGCGGGTGGGACGCCCGGTGTTTTCGAAGTGCCAGGTTTCGCCGCTGACGTTGCGCTGCAGGCCAAATTCCCAAGCCACGAAGTCATTGACTTGGTCCTCGGCCTTGATGAATCCGGCTGTGGGCAGGTCCAGGGCATTGCCGAAGATGTGATTGCTGATGCCGACTGCGTTGGAGTTGATACTCGTGTCTCCGGCGGCATAGCCCTCGGAGGTAAGAGAACTTCTTGTTGCTGGTGGTAATTGAAGGTGTCCACGTAGGCCTTGATGTTGTCCCAGGTTCGTCCTTGTCCACCTTGGTGGCATCCGCGGTCGCCTTGCCCTCCGCATCCGGCCAGCGGACTTTTGGCCCGGGCGCAGGTTGTCCTTGTCCTTGATGATGTCGCCGTTTTGGTAGCTGGCATCGCCAACATGGTCATGAAATTGGTCATGGTGGCGTCCTTGTTCTTGCCCTGCGTGATGTAGTGTCTGTGCTCCACTTGTGGGCCACAGGACGGTCCGCGCAATGCTGCTTGTCCGCCAGGCTTGGGCTCTGCGTGGTGTAGAGGCCCACGGCGACCATGAACTTCGTGGTGGCTGACCGATGCGGTGCTTCAGGACGGAGCTGAATGTGAAGGCGTCATTGCTGAGTTGGGCGTTGGCGTAGTCCAATCTTCGGCGCCTTTGGGCGGTCTCGGAGTTGTTGATGACTTGGTTGAAGTAATCGGCATCACGGGCAGCCTTGCGGGCGATCTCGAGGAGCTCCTTCTGATTGTCGGTGACCTTGTCCTTGGCGACCTCGTTGCGCTTGGCATAGCGGTCGTCGAGGGCTTTGTAAGCGTCCTCGTCGGCCATGAGCTTGCCGCCTGCTTTCCAGGACACGGTGCCCTTGGTGTTTTCCACCTTGAGCATGGAGCCGAGGGAATCGGTTTGGGACTTGCCGTAGAGGGTGCCTGCCGTCGCGCCGCTCTTGTATTCGCTTGCGGCCTTGAGCTTGGTCGGGTCAAATTTCTCCTTTTCCTTGTCGGCCGCAGGGGCTTGCTCGCAGACCTCATCCGCGGCAGGAGCGCCTTCGTCTGCATCAGTCTTGAGGGCGCCCATGGCATGAGCTCCTGTCCGCGCCGATCCATCCGCCGTTCATGCTGTCGTACATCGCCTGTAGCAGGTCGTTGGGCGCGTCCCAGAGGTCGGTGGTATTGCATTTGGCGAGGAGCTCGCAGGTGACATTGTCCGAGTCCGACCAAGAGGCGTTCTGGATCACATACTTCACCACGTCGTGGCGGTGGTTGAGCATGAGGTCATGGAGAACGGTCCCCCGCGCTGCGCCTGCGCCCAAGATCTGGGTAGCAGTATTCTCATCCGGTTTTGCATTGGAAATGAGGTCCCTGTACGCCTCGTTGCCGGGAGTGATGGTGGTCTCCGTGGAGCATTCATCCTCCGTGCGCTGGATGGGATTGGCTTTGAGCTGGAATGTCGGTGGGCGCATGGATACGCCGCCTTCGGCGACTTGTTGCTCGGCCTGCGGCTGTGCCGTGGTCTTGGACGCGGTCTCGTGGCTCATGACTTAGATTGGCTTTCGACGAAAAGGAGACAATGTAATCAGAATCGCGGCCAATGACAATCCCTGTGGAGAACTTGGGCTACAGCTTCACCACCTTCCGGGTGAGAACGGAACCATCCTCCAACTCGATTTTGAGCCAATGCGGGCCGTTTGCAGGGATTTCCATCGTGGCAGCAGGTGCCCCAGGATGGCTGCGGGCGACCTCACGACCCAATGGGTCGATCACTAGGATGCGGATGATGGCCTGAGTCGCATTCAGGCTGACCCGGCCACTCGTTGGATTCGGAAACACCTCGACTTCCATTGCTGACTGAGGCTGCAAGCCCACCGGCACCACCTGACAGCTGTCTATATGCGCATGCGGCTGCAAAATCGCGGAGTCGCCCGGCACGGTGTGCATCGTATGCGGGAACACCTGCATCTGCATGGGGCTCAGACTGATAGAAATCGGGACTGGCGTGAGGGTCAAATTCAGGGTCGGACACTGCGAATTCATGCCCAGGCTGTCTGTTCCCACCAAAATGGGGCAATTGCCGACGACGGGAAAAACCCAATTGTTTGCACCGCCTATCCATGGCTCCCCAATGCCATCTGCCACCACCGATTGCCGCGCCCAGAGGAGGCTACCGGCAGGTGTGAACCGCGCCATGATCGCAGATTCCACCACATCGATCGAGTCAAACAGGGTTCCGGTGAAGAGAAGGTCTCCGCTGGGCAATTCCGAAACATTGAGGGCAAATGGGCGCCTTCCAAGCGCTGCGCCCACAGGACCGTCCCGCTTGGCGTGATGCGTGCAAGCGTCGGCTGATAGATGTCCAAGATGGAATTCCCCACCTCGCCGGCCCCGATGAGAAGGACATCGCCATTGGACAGGGCTTTGACTTTGTGCCAATACTGCTTCGAAAACAAGGCGGCCACTCCATCGATGTCGAAGGCTGCCGTGACAGTGTGGTTGCTGTCCAATCGCATCACGTATTTTTTGTGGGCCGAAGGGAGCTCATAGGTCTCTCCTACCATCCACGTCCCCCCTTCGGAGTCCTCGTCCACCGCGGAAACATCCGTCCAAATCCGTCCCGACGCCGAAAGAGAATCCACATGTAGCACATTCCCAACCGAATCCACCGTGAGCTGCACAGGGGTTTGATAGACATAATATCCAAATGCATCATAGGAATAGGTCACCCCGCTCGCGATGTAGTGATCCCCCCTTTCAAATACATGCAATATGTCACAAAGCAGTTCCACAGGCCGGTCGATGCGCTTGCTCCAGCTGAAATGCCCATCCGACTGCAGCTGCGTCATGAAGTTCCCAAAGGTCGCACCGCCGAAGAGGATGATGCTGTGATCCGAATTCTCGAAGCAGCGCACCCCAGAATGGGTACCGATATGCAAGCGCCATTCCGGCACGAAACTGCTGTCCAGTTTGAACAGTTCGCCTTGGTACCATCCCGAACGCCATCCCCCGTTTCCGAAGCCGACATTGTACAGATACCCTCCATCCGCAGTCGGGACGATCGGCGCAAACAATGCCTCCTCATAGTTGTGCGGGGCAAGTTGGTTGGGGTAATACCTTGTGCCGATTTGCGCTGGCAATCTTCCGAAGCAGGTCATGAACAATGCCAGCCACAGCACTCCCGGGTAGATCCATTTCATCATCGGCGCATCAGTTTGGATGAAGCTACGCAATCGGGCACGATTCCACAAATTCTCAGAAACACTGGACATCGAAACATTCCACATGATGGAAGTCACTTGAGGGCTGACCAACCAAAAGCGCTTGGCCGTCTTATGATCACTTGGCGATTTCCTTATTTTTTCGGAGTATGCTCCCCTTATGGCATTTTACACGAGAATGAAAGGTCGTTTTTGCGCATTTGGGAGGCTCATTGCACTTGTGGCATCAGTGATGGCTGGGGGCTTACTACCCGCCCAAACCTTCAATGGCAGCCCGGGTCCCATCCATGACCTTAGCACGATTGACCTGCCCCTCATCGTGAGCGGCCTCACGCCCAGCACCATCGACACTGCCAATTTCGGTCTCGAGTCCGTCTGCTTCACGATCACCCATACTTGGGATGCCGACGTGGTCATGACATTGGTTGCCCCCGATGGCACCACAGCCGACCTCTTCAGTGGCGTGGGCGGCGGAGGCCACGATTTCCAAGGCACCTGCCTCAGCGACACAGCCGCACTCTCCATCACCGCGGGCGGAGCGCCCTTTGCAGGTTACTGGCGACCTCAAGGTCAAATGGGCCGCGTCAACAATGGCCAAAACGGCAATGGCACCTGGTACCTCCGCATCAGCGACACCTACGGTGCCGACACTGGGTATGTCCACAGTTGGAGCATCACATTTGGCAACCATCCCGCGACCTATTACTCAGTTTCTGCAACTGACCTTCCCCTCGTCGTCATCAACACGCTTGGAAACACGATCGTGAATGACCCCAAGGTCCCCGCCCAAATGCGGCTCATCGACAATGGACCCGGCAACCTGAACCATGTCACCGACTCCGCGAATGGCTACGATGGCTTCATTGGCATCGAAATCCGGGGCAACAGCTCCCAAGGTTTTCCGCAGAAGCAATACTCCTTCGAGACGCGCGACGCATCCGGCGGCAACAACGACGTGAGCCTCCTGGGGATGCCCGTGGAGCACGATTGGATCCTCTACGGCCCCTACGGTGACAAAAGCTGCATGCGCAACTGGCTCGCCTACGCCCTCAGCAACGACATGGGCCAATACGCCGTCCGGGGTCGCTACTGCGAGGTCATCATCAATGGCGAGTACAAGGGCATCTACGAAATCACCGAATCCATCAAACGCGACGCGGACCGGGTGGACATCTCCAAACTGACCTACGCTGACACCACCGGTGATGACCTCACGGGCGGTTACCTCCTCAAGATCGACTGGATCGGCGGGCCGTACTGGCAATCCCAGTACCCGCCTGACCAGACCAATCCCTCCCAAAACGTCATCAATTTCCAGCTCCTCTATCCCAAGCCGCAGGACGTGCTGCCCGTGCAACAGGCTTATATCCAGGCGTATGTGGACAGCTTCGAGACGGCATTGATTGGGCCGAATTACCAGGACACGGTGGTGGGATGGCGGCGATTTGGGAATGAGCGCTCGTTCGTGGATTATTTTCTGCTGAATGAATTGTCCAAGAACGTGGATGCCTACTGGCTTTCGACGTATTTCTACAAGGACAAGGACAGCAAGGGCGGCAAGATCACCATGGGGCCCAGCTGGGACTTCAATGGCGCTTGGCACGGAGCCGACTATTGCAATGCCCCGGAGGTCTGGGACTGGCATTACAATGAGCCGACCTACTGCGGATGCGACATGCCATTCTGGTGGAAGCGCCTTGTTTCGGACACGCTTTTCGACAACAACCTCCAATGCCGCTGGGCGGAGTTGAAAACGACCGTATTTGACACGGCGCACATCTTCCATTACATGGATTCGATCGGTTCGCTGCTTTCGAATGCCCAGGTCCGCCACTTCCGTCAATGGCCCATCCTCGGCGTCTATGTCTGGCCGAATCCCGCTCCACTTGCGCAGACCATGCAGGAGGAGATCGACTACACCAAGCAGTGGATCTTGGACAGGATGGCTTGGATCGACGCGAATCTGCCGGGAACCTGCTATCCACCCGTTGTGGGCACGCAACCCGCCGCCGACCCGCGCACGCTTTGGGTTTACCCGAATCCCAGCCGCGGCAGTTTCAATGTCCGTGGCTCGGGCACGATTTCCGATCTCTGGGTGACAGATGCGCTAGGCCGCAAGGTGATGCAGTTGCGCCCGGACGCGACGCGGTACGTGTTGGACCTCCCGCAGGCGGGGGTTTACATGGTCAGTGCCGTCGTGGATGGGGTGCTGAAAACGGAGCGGGTCGTAGTTGCGCGGTAAGTCCATCATGTCATTTCGACCGGAATGCCATTGAAGCGAAGCGGAAATGGCATGGAGCGGAGAAATCTAGCGTGTGCAGCTGTCGGGAAACATTCGCGTGTGCTGCTGTCGGGAAACATTCGCGTGTGCTGCTGTCGGGAAACATTCGCGTGTGCTGCTGTCGGGAAACATTGGCGTGTGCTGCTGTCGATAAAGGATAACGTCCATCGTCCAGTGGGAGGAACACCCGATATTTCCGTCCGTGTTTCTGTGTGCGGCTACCATGCGCGCAAGATTTGACTTGCGCGATTGCTTCGCAATTCTCCGCTACGAGTCGCGCTTCGCTTCGCTTACTCTCCGGTCGAAATGACATGGGGGCTACCCCTTCATGAACCGCCGAATCTCCTTCCAGAACACATCCGGTCGGTCCAACCAAGCATAGTGACTGCAATTCTTCATCCAGACCAGTCTCGCTTGTGGCAGTGCGGCCTTTGATTTCTCAGCGATGCGCGGCGCGAGGATGTCATTCAGCCCCTGCAGGATCAATGCCGGGCCTTTGTAAGCCTTCAATCCCGCAGTGCAGTCAAATCCCATCCCCTGCATCGATTGCCAGACGAGGGCATTCACGTTCGCATTGCTCTGCGTGAGCCGCTCCGCGATGGCAGGGACATGCTTCAGGTTGCAGAGATAAGCCGGCGCCAATGCCAATCCCCGATGGTACCGCGCAAAATGACTCGTGTCCCCTCCGTCAATGGCCGCATTCCAGAAGTCCAATGAATCGACATGCGCCTGATCCAACCGATCATTCAGCCGCTGCCCAATGTCATTGAAGAGGTCGAGGTCCACGCCGCCAGATGCACATAGGATGAGCCGCTCGACCCGCTGCGGATGCTGCGTCGCATAGTAACTGGCCAGCATTCCGCCGAACGATTGTCCCATCACGGTCCATTTTTCGAGTCCCAAATGCTGCCGAAGGGCTTCCATGTCTTTGACCATCTCGTCCAAGGTGATCGTGGTGCTGTCAACGGGCTGAATGACGGATTTTCCCGTGCCGCGTTGGTCATAGATGATGGCGCGGTACTGCTTGCCCATCTCGGTCGCCAAGTTGACGAAGCCATCGCTGTTCATCCCGGGGCCGCCATTGATGATGAGAATGGGCTGCCCTTTGCCAAAGCTGCGGTAGTGGATGGTGGCCGCGCCGTTTTGGAGGAACTGGCTTTGTTGAGCTTGCAGCAAGGCGGCTGTGAGCAGGAAAAGGCAGGCAAATGAGAGACGAAGGCGCATTTTGGGAATCTATCGAATGCCAAGTTCGTTGCTTCGTGGCAATTCGGGGGTGGGATTCTTGCTTTGTTTAGAGAAACCGCAAAGGCGCAAAGCTGGGTGCTGGTCTTTGCGTTCCTTTGCGCCTTTGCGGTTCAATTCCCTATCAACCCCTCCTCAATTCCTCCCGGAGCTGCATCAACAGCTTGCCGAGCCGATTTTTCCCCGATCCGTCGCCGCCATCGCCCCAATAATCATCGTTTTCGGTATGCTCAACCAAGATGGCATTGCCCGTGGAAAGCAGCAATTCTTTGAGGTCTGCGTGCTGTGTGAACTTCGCCCGGAGGGCATCCATCATCACCTGATCCTTCTTTTTGTCCCAAGATGGATCGATCCGCTCACGCCGTGACCTGCCCAATTCGGCGGCTTTCATGGGAGTCGGTGCCTTCTGGATCACCAATTCGTGCGGCTTCCCAGCGAACTTTTGGGCCTGAAAGTAGTGCTCCGATGTGGGCCAAGTCTTGCCTTTCAGCCGAATGGGGTATCGGGCAAAGTTGGAAAACTCGCCGAAGGGCGCAGCGACTGAGTAGAAGTGGATGGTTTCAGGCTGATCCATGCCTTGGTTGCGCTAACGCGGACATTTCGGTTCTCGAAAACGAATGCGCATTTCACCAGCCTGAGGCCCCTAGATGATCAGTGATGCTCCCCGAGGCAGGCACCCACGATCACGTGGAAGGTATCGTGTAAGGCCGTCAACGACTTCTTGATGGCTTCGTCGCTGGCCTTCTTCGTGACCATGTCGTGGAGCTTCTTGCTATCGGTCTTGAGCTTCTTGACGGCTTTGGTGACCTCCGGCTTGTTCCATTCGGCGGGGGGGACACTCGCTGCGAGGGCATCTGCCTTGGTGGAGAGTTCGCCACTGCGGGCCTTGATCGGCTCGAAATTGCCCTCATCCATCGGGTGGAAGGTCTGCGACATCACGGCATGGAAATCCTTGAGGGCCGGCCATGGGTCGAAGGGAGACTTCTTCTTGACCACAGTGAAGTAGCGGTTGCTCACTTCCTCCCAGTTCACCACGTTCCAGATGGCGGTGAGGTAATCGCCGCGCTTGTTTTGGTACTTGAGGTAATAGGCATGCTCCCACACGTCGATGCCCAGGATGGGAAAACCCTTGATCGGGCTCACGTCCATGAGGGGATTGTCTTGGTTCGGGCTGCTGCCGATCGCGAGTTTGCCTTCGGGCGTGACGTAAAGCCAAGCCCAACCGGAACCGAACCGGGTGGCGGCGGCCTTGTTGATCAGGACTTTCATGCTGTCCACGGTGACCCACTGCGATTTGATGGCCTCCTCGAGTTGCGGATGGAGGGTGGTCTTCTTGTCGGTGAGGATGGTCCAGAACATGGCGTGGTTGTAGTGGCCCCCGGCGTTGTTGCGAATGGTCTCGCTGTATTTGGAGACATTGGCGAGGATGTCTTCAAGCTTGGCATTGGCGGCCTCAGTGCCCGCGATCGCCGTGTTCAGGTTCTTGATATAGGCCGCGTGGTGGCGGCTGTAGTGGATTTCCATGGTCTGAGCGTCGATCCACGGCTCCAATGCGGAGTAGCTATATGGCAGCGGCGCTTGCGTGAATTGCCCGAATGCAGCGGGAAGCAATGCGACGAGGCTGAGGAGGAAAAATGCGAGCTTCTTCATAGCTGTTGAAATTTGGGGCAAAGGTAGGGCAGAATTGGGATTGGTGGGCAATGATCTTGGTTAGGTGCAAATGCAGCACGCAAGGCTTCAAAGGTTGCCTCCTTTTTCAGCCTGACCGCTTTCCGCCAACGATTAGGAGACGCCCCTAACTCGGCGCCAGCCGCCCGATCAATTCCTCCACTGTCCGCCGCCAATGGCTGTAGTGCTCGGCGTTTTCAGCCCAGAGCTCGTCCAATTCGGAGTTTTCGCCCAAGACACGTTGTAATGCCCTCACTGCGTCGGAACGCAGATCCTCGAGCTTGAGTTTGGGGTGCTCCTCAACGAAATCCAGCAGGATCTCATGGTCCTCCCCGTAGTGCGTCCCGTTCAAGACATGGTCGATGATGACCGCCGAGACCGTGACAGCGTGGGCATCGTCCTGATCCAGGTAGTCAGCTTTCAGGGCCGTAGCAAATGCCTTTTTGAAAAACGCCTTCGGGTTCTCGCTTTCTTCGAGTTCGTCCACCCAGTCGAGGGCGGTGTCATTGTCAAAAAATCCGTAATCCCATGCGCCCATGGTGTTTCTGTGCTTTGATTCTGCTTTGCGAATCTATGTGTTTGGGGGAAACGGGCAAGAGGGGCAGGAATTTTACAGCGGTGCAAAATCCACATGGTAGTGGTTGTCATGCAGCCCATCGATCAACGGCTCCAATTCGGTGGGGAAGTAAATCTTGGCAGATTTGAGCTTCTGTCCCGAAACCGATGCAAACAGCTCATCGTGCAGGTTGCCGCGCAGCAAGACCTTGGTGATGCGCAGTCCCGCCTTCTTTGCTGCTTGATTCAGTGCCAGCAAGTGCTGCGCCATCGCCTCAAAATCGATCGTCGCGCCCGGATACTCCGCCAATCCACCCTCAGCCGTGAAATCCAGCAGGTAATGCGGCATTCCCATGTTGTCAATTCCGTACCAAGGCTGCCCATCCTGCGACATCGGCACCATGAAGTCGATGCTCATGCCGTTTTGGTGGGTGCGGTGCGGCCAAATCTTCCCGCCCTGCTGCTTGCTGCATTCCATGATGGTGAACATGCGGCCCGATTGGATCGAATCCATTGCCGCATAGGACCCCAAAACCGCTTGCAGCACCTTTCCGTGCACAAATGCCCGGCCGTCCAGGTAGCTGATGGTATCGTAGTAGCGGAAATTGGTGCCGGAAAATGGGACGAGCTTGCCGTTGCTCAGGCTGCCTTTGCCCACAGTGCCAATGGATTGGCTCGGGCGGCCATTGTCGGGATGCGCTGCGATGAACTCGGCCAATACTTGGCGGTGATCCTCTCCGGCGGATGCCTCTGCGATGGCATTCATGAGGGAGTCGCTGGGTTGGATTTGGGAGAATGCATTTGCCCAAAGTCCCACAACGAGCAACGAGAGGCAAATGGCCGCCCTCCTCATTTCTTTTTCTTGCTTTTGGGCAGCGGCGCCTTGGGATTGTACTCGAGGCATTTGTCAATCCAAAAGTCGAGATCTGCGTCGCTGTCGTAGGCCTCGGGGCTCGCTTGGAGGTAGCCCATCATCTCGCGGCCGCCTTGCACCATCACCTCTACATGGGGTCGCTGACGGAGCACTGCGGTCTCCTCCGGGTCCACGCGGAACATGATGCCGCCCTTGTAGGTGCCGAAGCACATTTTGTCCTGCACCATGAAGCAGTCGCCGCCGAACATCTTGATTTCGTCCCATGTGCGGTTGCGGACTTGCATGGCGCGACGGAGGCGTTCGAGGGTGTGGGGGTCTGAGGCCATATTGATTGACTTTCCTCGAAGTTAATCCAATGCCCAACAGCGAATTGGTATTCCGATCAAAAAATCTCGCTTGGGATCATTCTCGTGGACAACTGCGGCCATGCCCCCAACAATCCGCGACAATTTCCTTATTTTTGAGCTGCAAAGGCCTCTACTGGGCAGGCAAGATGAAAGCGAAGTACGTCAACCCGTTCACCGACTTTGGATTCAAGAAGCTCTTCGGCGAGGAGGCGAGCAAGCCCCTGTTGATGGACTTCCTGAACAGTCTCTTGCCGCAATGCCAGATCGTGGAGCTTAGTTTCAAGGACAAGGAAAACCTGGGACGGAGCGAGGATGACCGCCGGGCGGTGTACGACATCTACTGCGAGACACAGTCCGGGGAAAAGATCATCGTTGAGTTGCAGAAGGCCAAGCAGAACTTCTTCAAAGACAGGACCCTGTTTTACTCAACATTTCCGATTCAGGAGCAGGCGGAAAAAGGCGTCTGGAACTACGAACTGAAGTCGGTTTTCTGCATCGGCGTCCTGGATTTCACCTTCGAGGACAGGGCCAAGCCTGCGGGTACAGGGGAGGTGGTGCATACGGTGCAACTCAAGGATCAGAACCACCAAGTCTTCTACGACAAGCTGCGGTTCGTGTATCTGGAGATGCCGCACTTCCACAAAACGGAGGCAGAGTTGGAGACGCGGCTGGACAAATGGCTGTACTTCATCAAACACTTGGAAGATTTTCAGGCGATCCCGGCCATCTTCCGAGACCAGATTTTCATTCACGCATTCGAGGTCGCGGAGATCGCCAAGTACACTGCCGAGGAGTTGGAGGTTTATCAGGAAAACCTGAAAGTTTACCGGGATTTGCACTCGGTGATCACGACCGCATTCGACGAAGGCAAGGTCGAGGGGAAAGCGGAAGGCAAATTGGAAGGGAAGTTGGAAGGGAAGATCGAAGTCGCCCGGCTGATGTCGGCAAATGGCATGGACCGTGAGACGATCAAGCGCATGACGGGTCTCACCGATGAGGAACTCAGTAGTCTCTGACTACTAGGAATCGACCGCCGCCCTCAGCAAAACAGCATTTGTCGCGGCCAACCATTGCAAACTGTTCACACAAAGTTTACTTTCATCCCCCTAGTCAGATCAACGGGCTAGGATTGATGGAATATGCCCCTGAGGAAATTGCTGTACACATTGACTTTGCTCCTGACGGTCAATCTCTTGACCGCGCAGACCTTCACCTCCAACCTCAACGATACCATCCCGGACAACAATACGGTGGTGGCCTTTGACATTCAGGTGAGTGGCCTGCCCGCTGTCATCGATACCAATTTCGGTCTGGAAACGGTCTGCCTGAACATGTACCATACCTATTGCTCGGACATGGAGGTGCAGATCAAGTCGCCGGATGGGACCGTCGTGACCCTGTTCAGCGGGATTGGCGGCGGGGATGACAATTTCTTCAACACCTGCCTCCAAGGCAGCGGCCCCCCGATTGGGCAGGGCTCGGCACCCTTCACCGGCACCTTCAAATCCCAAGGCACCCTCGGCAACATCAACAATGGTCAAAATCCGAACGGGACTTGGCAGCTCCTCTGCCGGGACATGGCGGCCATCGACATCGGCATCCTCACGCAGTGGAGCGTCTCCTTCGGCAACAATCCGGCGATGCCCTACATTTTCACCTCAAGCAACCTGCCCATCATCAAGCTCACGACCCAAGGACAGCCCATCCCCAATGATCCGAAGGTGCCCGTGTACATGGAGATCATCGACAATGGCCCCGGCGTCCGCAACTACTTGAACCAGACGAACTATGCCTATGAGGGCATGATCATGGCGGAGTTGCAGGGCTTCACAGGGCCATTTTACCCCAAGGTCAATTACCAATTCGAGACCGTGGATGCCCAATTGGTGGAAATCGACACGAGCATCCTGGGCATGCCCCGCGAGCAGGATTGGATCCTGAAGGCGGAGTACCTCGACCACAGCCTCATCAAGAACACGGTCACCTACGAAATGGCCCGCCGCATGGGCCAATACGCGCCCCGCACCCGCGCCTGCGAAGTGTTCCTCGACGGCCAATACCAGGGCTACTACACCCTCACCGAGAAGATCAAGCGCGATTCCAACCGCGTGAACATCGCCAAGCTCACCACCAACGATGTCTCCGGGCAGGCGCTCACGGGCGGCTACATGATCGAGATGAACATCAACGGCGCCCCCGGTGCATGGAATTCCGTCTATCCGCCCATCAACAATGCCACCTGCAATTACCCCGTCGAGTTCAAGCATGTCTATCCCAAAGCGGCGGATATCCTTCCCGTCCAGGCGAACTACATTCATTCCTATGTCGATTCATTCGAAAACGTCCTCAACGGCCCCAATTTCGCTGATCCTGTAAATGGCTACCGCAAGTTTGTGAACGTGGAGACCTTCATCGATTTCGCGATCGTGAACGAGTACAGCGTCAATTACGACAGCTACGGACGCAGCACCTTCATGTACAAGGAAAAAGTCACCGATGGCGGCAAGCTGAAAATCGGGCCGCCTTGGGACTACGACCGGGCCATGGACTACACCGTGCCAGAGCGCACGAGCGGCTGGGTCTGGCAAATCACCCACCCCTATTGGCCGTTTCCATTTTGGTGGAGCAAATTCTGGAGCGAGCAGGACTACCGGAAGCAATTTGCCTGCCGCTGGACCATGCTGAGGCAGGATGTCCTCCATACCGATTCGTTCATGGTCGTGATCGACAGCCTGCATGCCCTCATCGACGAGGCCGCGCAACGGAACTTTGCCCTGTGGCCGGATTTGGGGAATGAGACCTACCAAGACCAAATCGACTCCCTCAAGTCCTACGTCACCCGTCGCCTGAATTGGATGGACGATACGCTCTCCGTTGAAGGGGTGGCACCGCCAGCATTCTACATCCCCTCGGACACCACCGTCTGCCTGAACACCCTCTACGACGCAGGCTTCAACGGCAGTCAATTCAGCTACAACTGGCAGCCCGGCCCAGACACGAGCATCATCATGCTGAACCAAAACGGCATCCATACCCTGGAGGTCACCGACCAATGGGGCTGCTACGCGCACAAGCAGATGAATGTCACCATCTCACAGCCGAGCGCCGCGTTCTCGGGGCAGCAAATCGGCAACAGCCTAGACTGGACATTCACCCCCGCCGACCTGACCGGAACGAGCTATCTCTGGGACTTCGGAGACGGCGGCAGCAGCACACAAGTGAGCCCCCTCCACAGCTATGCCACAGACGGCAGCTACACCGTGAGCCTGAACCTGCTGGACAGCATCGGCTGCGCGGCAGCGGATACCGCGGGGATTACATTTGTGTATGTGGGGAGAGTGGAGCAAGTCCAGCCCGAGGGTGTTTCGACATATCCCAACCCTTTCCGCGATTGGGTGGTCGTACAATTTGGCGAGAATGCCCATCAGAGGACCAAAATCAATCTGTACAATGCGATGGGGCAGCTTGTTCTTTCAGAGTCCAGCCAACATGCGAAGCAGGTAAGGTTGGAGACCAAGGAACTCGCGGCGGGAACCTATCTCTTGGAGATCGTGAGCCCAAGGGGACGGTCGGCC
>JAXLVK010000081.1:0-27366 GCA_046329055.1 Bacteroidia bacterium | reverse complement strand
TGTCTGGCTATCCGGGCTGGATCCGAAGCGGAGCCTTGTGGTGGTCCTGAGTGATGCCGGGGCTGCTCGGGGGAACATGGACCGTCATCGCATCCGTGAGACGGGGGAATTCCTGCGGAGATTGCGCTTGCGTTGCCGCCGTGTGGCTTGGCTCAATCCGCTGCCTTCTGTACGATGGGCAGGCACTTCGGCCGGGCAGATTGCGGAGTCGGTGCCGATGTTCAGTGTCCAAGGGAAGGGCATCGATCAGGCTGTGGACTATTTGCGGGGCAAGGTTGGTGCTCCGATTTCCAAGTCAGTTTCACCTACAACATAAGCCGTGCAACAGCAAGATTTCATACGCGCCCGCATCGATGCCTTCCAAGACAGGTTTGGGATGCGGCATGTCTATCTGGCGCTTCATGCGGCGTTTCCGTTGAGCTTGAGCCCGGATTTGTTGTATCTGCTGCGGGACAATTTTCAGCGGGATATCCATGGTCGGTTGTTGGATGTTCCTTGGGAGGCTGTGAGTGATTTGTTGCTTTCGGAACTTTGTCAGGAAACTGGGCAGGAGGCTTATCGCATGGCTCCCGAGACGCGGAATTACCTGTTGGGGCGGTTGCGGAATATGCCCCGGTTTGGGGAGGCAAGGATTCAGGAATTGCATGAATTCATTGCGCAGTATTATGGGCCACTGCAATTCAGTGCGCAACCGGAGGTGCGTGCCCTCGCGGAGGCGCAATTGTGGGCCGCGCAGTTGCAGGCGCAGCCGGGCGAGGCGGTTCAGGTATTGAGCAGGACATTGTATCGTGCTCAGGATCAGTCGGATTTGGCTTTGCAGCTGCGGTTGCATTATTTGATGGAGGCATTTCCTGGAATGGAGGGGGAGACTGGGCAATTGCAGCATTATGCCCGTGCCGTGGCGATGGACAATCTGGGTTTGGTCGCGGATGCGCGCGAGGCAGCGGCGGGCTTGCAGGTGAGTGGGGGAGCGGTGGCGATTGGTGGGGTGACGTTTGGGGTGAAGGAGGAGTGGATGGTGATTGAAGGGGCCGAGCAACAGCAGCAGGTGGAGGAACCGGAGTTGGATATCGCGACACTTCTGCGCAATGCATTGCAACAATTTAGGTGGATGGGATTGTATGACGGTTCTTTGGATGAGGATTGGCGGGGGATAGAGAGGCAAATCAAAATGCGTGCGTTGGTCTTGCCAGGGGATGCGCATCCAATCCTGATGGAGTCGCCTGGAGAATGGGTGGCTTATGCAAATGGTCGGATATCTGCTTTCCGTGAGCAAATGCCGCAGGTCAAAGTGCATTTGGAGAACTGGGAAAGGTTGCGGGAGTATGTCGAGCCGGTGCTGGAGTTTTGGCGTGTGGAGCAGAGCAATGGGGTTGAAGCACAGGCGATTCAGGGGCAGATGGCCTACCACAATATTTTGGATGATCAAGCCGTCGAAACCAAGGAAGTGGTGGTCATCGGAGTCGATCAAGAGTGGTTGCGGTCGAATCGGTATGATTGGATTGTGCCTGCGGTGCGCGAGGCGGGCAAGCCGATTTTGCCTGTGATTTTGTCGCCTTGTGAGTGGCAGAACTCGGCCCTGAATGAATACCGCAAGGTGCCGGATGAGGCAGGGTCATTGGAAGAGGTTCGGGAATGGGAGGATCGGCTGAGAGAGGTGCAATTTGCGCTCGGCCGGATGCTGAGGGAGGCGACCGAGAAATTGATGGCCCGTCAGGCGGAATTGGCATTCGAGCAATCCGAGGAAGGCAAAGCGAAAGTCCGTGAGATTCAGCAACAATTGCGCTGGCTCGGAGAATATGACGGGCCTTCGGAGGGAGAATGGGCGAGCATTGCTGGGTTTTATTTGGATTTGGATGGGCAGCCGTTTGAGACGCGGGTGGAGGTGGCGGGGACGCGGAATCGGGAGGCTAGGGGGGAGGCGGAGGAGTTGTTGGTTTCGGTGGACAATTTGGGGGAGTTTGCGGATGTTTTTGAGCCTGTTTTGGAGTGGTGGCGGGTTGGTGAGGATGCCGGCTTGATCGATCTAAAAGAGGGGAAGTTCAGGAAATTTCCGAGCAAATTTGTGAGTGGCATTAGTTATGTCGATTTGTTCTTGTTCGGAGTGGACTTGAAGTTCCTAGAATCCTATGATATTGGCTCAATTTCTGGTGGATTTGGTGTAAGAGGTCTCAAGGCTGTGAGTTTCTATAAAGAGGAATGCAAATTGCCCAGCGATATTGAAATCCTATTGGAGCCTTTTTCGGGCTTTTTGCAAGATGGGCGGAATGACTCAACCATTGAATCTGCCCAATTCCTTCTAGGCCGCGCTCTTCGAGATGCCTTACGCAGAAAGCACGAGTCTTCAGCGCAGGAGCAAAAGCCCATCCGCTCCAAACCCCTCAAAACCTATTTCCTTTACCATCAAGCCGATGAACGTTTGGGGCGGGCATTCGAAGAGAACGCCAAATTGCTACAATCTCAAGGCGAAATCATTCTGCTAGAAAACCGGGAAAGGTTTTCGGAAAAAGGCCGTGACCCTCTGAGTGCAACTTGGCCCTTATTGGATCAAGCGAATATTTTGGTTGTGTTTCTGAGCCCAGCAATGGTGTCTGATTCATACACTCAATCCATGTTGACGGGGCATTTGACTGAAAGATTGGATTCGAGAGACTTGTTGATGGTGACGATGGAGATCGAGGACTGCAACGAGAGTGAATCGATTTTCGCGAAGGCGCCTGTACAATATACATTTGCTCTAGGCCTGAAGCAGCCAAAACTGGGATTGGAATGGGCGCTCAAGACCGCCAATGAGCATCTTCATGAAGTTGCTGCTGCGCATTTGGTTGGAAGGCTGCCTATTGAGTTTGAAGAGGAGTAAGGACAAGTGGACAACCTCGCTGCACCTTGGGAATTGATTGATTTTTGAGCATACAGCGAAAATCGATTGCCGTAGATGATGGAATAACCCATTTGATCATAGCGCCTCATTCTGTACTTGAGTGGGCCGCTTATCTGTTTGGGACAATCATATAGGGTTTGGAGGGTTGACTAATTAGATTGGTATATTTATTTTTGTAATATGTCATCACCTCTCAGTATCCAAGAGATTCAATCTGCCTACCCCGATCAGTGGGTTTTGCTCGGCAATCCCTTGCGCGAAGGAGCTACGCTAGTGGGTGGTTTCGTCATCTGCCATGGGATGGAAAAGCGGGATTTGCTTGCAGAGGGTATGGATTGGAGGACGCAGTTTGAGACTGCAACGGCATTTTTCACTGGGGTAAGAGAAAAGGGGCGTAGGTTTTTGCTGTGAGAGAATTTCCATTTGAATATACTGAGGAATTGCCGCTGTTGGTGATCACTGCTGTGGTTGATGGGTACGAGTTGCGTTTGGCAATTGATACGGGTGCTTCCCACAGTGTGATTGATTTGACCTGCTTGTTACTTTCCGGGTACTCAGCGACTGATGCGGTGGGTGATGAGGAGTATGAGACGGCAAATGGAACAATCCAAGCCCGGCTGTTCAGGCTGCGTCAGTTCGAAGCGATTGGGATCATTCGCAACGACCTCACTGTGAGTTCGTACGATTTTTTAGGCCAGGGTGTCCTCTCTGACATCGACGGATTATTGGGCTTGGACTTCTTAGAAGGTAGGCACCTCTGCATCGACATGGCCCGGAAGACCATCACCCTCTAGCCCCTTGCCTCCCTCCCCAACATTCCCTATCTTGCCTCATCAATCACTATTTTCAGCACGGAATGAAGCACCTCATTGCATTCGCGGTTTTCCTCAGCTTTGGCTTGGCGGCTTGGGCGCAGTTGCCGGTGTCGGTGAAGCACGATGGCAAGGAGTTTCAGGTGGACTTCCCGGCAAATGCTTGGGGGGTGGATTACCGGGTTGTGATGGTGGATCCGATCAATCCGGGGGAGTTGGAGCTGCAGCAGGGGATGATTGGCGCTGATTCGCATACAGTGAAGTGGGCTGGGGAATTGAAGTATGTTTATGAACTGCGGTACCGCCATGTCCTGGTGAATGGTGAGTTGAGCCAATGGTTTGTGATCGACCCGAAGGCCGAGTTGGATGGGGAGTAGGGATTTTCCATTCAACTCAGCGCAGGCATAGTTTGTGATTTCTCGTGGCAGTGGTGCCTGTCATTTGTTGGGCTTCAAAGTCTTAAATCCCTATCAATGGCGGTGATTCCACCTGCGGATGCTCAAAATCGTATTTGTCCATAACGAGTTGCACTGCAGGCGTTTGCTATGATCTGTTTTCGCCGGAGGCAAATGTTCTTAGTCCTGCGGCGGGACGCCGCGGACTCCTTCTGCGCTGCGGACTCGCCCACCCAAAAACAAGATCGGCGACCCGAAGGTCGCCGATCCAATCCAAGTATTGAAGCCTCCCTTTCGGGATAACCCAAATCATTTCAAGTCGAACCGGTCCAGGTTCATGACTTTCGCCCAGGCTGCTGCGAAGTCGCGGACAAATTTCTCCTGACCGTCGCCGCATCCATACACCTCGGCGATCGCGCGGAGCTCGGAATTGGAGCCGATGATGAGGTCCACGCGGGTGCCGGTCCACTTGACCTTGCCGGTGTTGCGGTCACGGCCTTCGAAGACATCGGCGGCTGCCGAAGTAGCACTCCATGTGGTGCCCAAGTCGAGCAGGTTCACGAAGAAGTCGTTGCTGAGGGTACCAACCCGGTTCGTGAACACGCCATGTTGCGATCCATCCCAATTGGTGCCGAGGACGCGCATGCCTCCGAGGAGGGCGGTCAGTTCCGGTGCGGTCAAGGTCATCAGCTGCGCCTTGTCGATGAGGAGTTCCTCGGCGGAGCTGCGGTGCTTGGGGTTGAAGTAGTTGCGGAAACCGTCGGCAGAAGGCTCAAGGACGGCAAAGGATTCTGCATCCGTCTGATCCTGAGATGCATCCGTGCGGCCAGCGCTGAAGGGCACCGTGATGTTTTGTCCAGCATTGCGGGCGGCCTGCTCGACTGCGGCATTGCCGCCGAGGACGATGAGGTCGGCGAGCGAGACTTGCTTGCCGCCAGCATTCGCGCTGTTGAACTCAGCTTGGATGGTCTCCAGGGCATTCAGGACGGTGCGGAGCTGTGCGGGGTTGTTCACGGCCCAGTCGCGTTGCGGGGCGAGGCGGACACGGGCACCATTGGCGCCGCCGCGCTTGTCGGAGCCGCGGAAGGTGGATGCCGATGCCCATGCTGTGGAGGCGAGTTGGGAGACCGTCAGGCCGGAGGCCAAGATCTTGGCTTTCAGGGCGGCCACGTCATTCGCGTCGATCAGCGGATGGCTCACAGCGGGAACCGGGTCTTGCCAGATGAGGACTTCCTTGGGGACTTCCGGGCCGAGGTAGCGCACCACAGGACCCATGTCGCGGTGGGTGAGCTTGTACCAGGCGCGGGCAAATGCGTCCTCAAATTGCTCGGGATGGTCGAGGAAGCGGCGGGAGACCTTTTCGTATTCGGGGTCGAAGCGCAAAGCCAAGTCCGTGGTGAGCATCATGGGTGCGTGGCTGAGACCTGGAACGTGGGCGTCCGGCACGGTGCCTGCGCCTGCGCCGCCTTTGGGACGCCATTGTTGGGCGCCAGCGGGGCTCTTGGTCAGCTCCCATTCGTAGCCGAAGAGGTGCTGGAAGAAGTCGTGGCTCCAATGCGCGGGGGTCTTGGTCCAAGCGCCTTCGAGACCGCTCGTGATGGTGTGCTCGGAGTGTCCCTTGCCGAAGGTGTTGCGCCAACCCATGCTTTGCTCCTCGATGGTTGCGCCAGCAGGTTCGCGGCCTACATATTGGCCGGGGTTGGCGGCGCCGTGGGTCTTGCCGAAGGTATGTCCTCCGGCGATCAGGGCCACGGTCTCCTCATCGTTCATGGCCATCCTGCCGAACGTCTCGCGGATGTCGCGTGCGGCGAGGAGCGGATCCGGAACAGCATTTGGGCCCTCCGGGTTCACGTAGATGAGGCCCATTTGCACGGCACCGAGGGGATTTTCCAGTTCGCGGTCGCCTGTGTAGCGCTTGTCGCCCAGCCATTCGGTCTCGGAGCCCCAGTACACATCTTCTTCCGGTTCCCAGACATCCGCGCGTCCACCACCGAAGCCAAAGGTCTTGAAGCCCATGGATTCGAGTGCGCAATTGCCAGCAAGGATCATGAGGTCGGCCCAGGAGATTTGCTTGCCGTACTTCTGCTTCACCGGCCAGAGGAGGAGGCGAGCCTTGTCGAGGTTGGCATTGTCGGGCCAGGAGTTGAGGGGGGCGAAGCGCTGCTGACCGGAGCCGCCGCCACCGCGGCCGTCAGATATGCGGTAGGTGCCTGCGCTGTGCCAGGCCATGCGGATGAAGAAGGGGCCGTAGTGACCGTAGTCCGCGGGCCACCAAGCCTGCGAAGTCGTCATCACGTCCATGATGTCCTGTTTCAATGCGGCATAATCCAGCTTCTTGAACTCCGCCGCGTAGTCGAAGTCCTCGCCCATGGGGTTGGACAGGTTGGAGTTCTGGCGCAGGATGCCGAGGTTGAGCTGATTGGGCCACCAGTGTTGGTTGCGGGTGCCGCCACCTGCTGTGTGCCGCAATGCGCCGCCGTGGAAGGGGCATTTGCTTTCGCCGTTCGAATTTTGGGTGTTTTCCATTGGTGCTGATGCAATTGTATTCTAGAGCGAAGATAACCCGGCGCGAGGAATAAATTTTATCAAATAAAGCTATGGGCTCATCGATGTTGTCTATGGGTGCGGCACAAAAATCGAATGGCGCCCTCTACCTGGCGCCATTCACGAACTTGAAGAAAAAAAGTATTACTCCTCAGTTTAGCTTTTGGAACTTCTGCGTTGCCACAAAACTGCCTCCATTCACGCGAGTCGTGACGAAGTAGATGCCTGGGGACAGGTTCTGGATGGGCAGGACTTGCTCTTGGAGCCCGCTTCCAAAGTCCTTGCTGTCGATCGCGGCCACGGTGTTGCCCATGATGTCGTGGATTTCAAATGCCACTTGCGACGTTGCGGGCAGGTTGAAGATGGCGGAGCTGCCGGGTTGCACCGGGTTCGGACGGACTTGCAGGTTGAAGGTCCTGTTCAGCATGTTGCTGCTGGACGTGGCCAGGGAGGACCTGTAATAGACAGGAATGTCTTGGTTGAAGGATTGTGGTCCGGTGAAGGGAATGGTCACCCATGCCTGGCCAGTGACGATGATCGAGTCATAGCCGGGATAGGCCGGGCTGGCGGCGAGGGAGGTGCCGTAGATCTTCACACAGCCGCGGGTCAATGCGGGTGGCGAGCAGATGTAGTGGCAGGTGGGGTGGTTGGCGTTGCATTCCCAGTTGATGCCCGGAGGGATGCCCGTCACATTGGCGACGACGAAGCTGTCAAAGTTCACGGTGAAGCCAAAGACGGTGGTGTCCGCGGGGAACACAAACTGCACGACTTCATTGTAGGGGAGGCCGACGGTCATGTCCGCCAGGGTGTCGCTGGGATAAATGCCGGGTGAGTTATAGGCGGAGTCCACTTGGCAGACTTGGGCCGAAGCAGCTCCCCCCAACACGAACATTGCCAGGACCAACACGAGCAGGTTCTTGAAGTAGATTGTTTTCATTGTACACAAGTAATTTTGAGGTGAATGAAGACCCAACGTTAGACCGTTGTCACCTCACTTGCGAACCTGCTGAATGCGATTCTGACTTCGAATTTTGGAATCACATCCGCGAATAGTGCATGAAATCAACCTCTTAGGAGCGAAATTCGCTGACGCGTCCAAGCATCATTTGGACACCACGATCCGCTTGACCTGGGTGGCATTTGCCGAACGGATTTCGAGGAAATAGACCCCTGTTGCATAGCCTGACAGGTCGAGGGAATTGACTTGGGCGCTGTGCAGCTGGCCTTGGTTCCGAATGGTGCCGAGCGCGTCCGTGATCCGGAATGCCACCGTGGGCTCACCCAGGTCCGGGACACGGACATAGAGGAGGGAAGAGGTGGGATTCGGGCCCAGCGTGACATTGACCGGGGTTGTGGATGCAGTGGTGGAGGTGATCAGGTTCAGCGAATTGAGGCCGTTGATGCGGCCCGCGCCGAGTTGTCCTGAGAATCCGGGATTGAGCGGATAGATGTCCTCGCAGCCATTTTCGATGAGCGTCCGAATCTGCTGGGCTGTGAGGCTAGGTGCCTGCGATTTGATCAGGGCCGCCAATCCAGCGGTCAGGGGGCAAGCCATGGAGGTGCCGCTCAGGGCGCCGTAGTCCGTGTCGCTTTGCGCGAGCGAGGAATAGATGTCTGTGCCCGGGGCCATGACATCGACATAGCTGCCATAGTTGGAGAATCCGCTCCGGAGGTCGGCTTGGTCGGTGCTGCCCACGGCGAGGCAGATGTCGTTGTAAGCGGGGTAGAACGGCACTGAGTCATTGTTGTTGCCGGCTGCTGCCACCAGGACGGCGCCGCCGTTGGAGGCGAGGCTCAGGACGAGGTTGCCTGTAAGGCCGGGCCCGAGGGAGCCCCAGGACATGCTGATCACGTCCGCATTCACGCGCATGGCGTAGTCCACGCCCTCGTAGGCATGGGTGAGGGAGTTGCCGCCGGAGAGGCTCTGGGTGGCTTTGACAGGGATGATCTTGATCCCGAAGCCGATGGATGCGATGCCGATGCCGTTGTCCGTGGCTGCTCCCGCAATGCCCGCACAATGGGTGCCATGGTCCCATCCCGTGGTGACGATGGGAGGGCTGGGGTCGCCGTCGCGGTCAGCCACGTCATAGCCGTGGACGTCGTCCGTGAAGCCGTTGAGGTCGTCATCGAGGAAGTTGCCTGCCACCTCCCCTGCATTCGTGAAAATGGCAGGGGCAAGGTCCTCGTGGGTGGTGCGGAATGCATTGTCCACCACGGCGACGGTGACGGTGGGTGAGCCCGTCCCGATGGCCCAGGCGTCCTCGGCGTGGATTTTCACGAGGTGCCATTGCTGGGAGATCAGGTCATTGGGGGTGAGTCCCGCATTGCCGATGGGGCGGATGAGGGGCACCTGCTCGGCGTACTCGATGAAGGGCAGCAGCTGCAGTTGCGAAATGAGGTTGGCGGTCCCGGCCAGGTTGGTGAAGTGCATCCGATAGACGTCTTGCAGGGCCGGATGGCTGAATGACCTGTAAATGGAGTCCACGCCGAATGTGGCGAGGATCAGGTTGAGGGCGGGGATGCCATTGTTGTACGGGGCAAGGACCACGGAGCTGCTGTCCCAAACCTTCAGGTAAAGCTCGCCGTCGAGGTAGTTGGGGTTGACCGTCTGTGCGCGGCCGGAGGCCCATCCGCAGATCAGCAGGGTGAGGGAGAGGCTCCAACGGAGGATGATTGTTTTCATGGAATCAGTCAGGCCGGGCAAATCAGTAAAGGCCAGGCGGCAAGGCCGAGCGCAGATGTTTCAGGTATGGAATGCAACGCGCTTGGCATACGCCGCCTGCCTCAAAAGCCTGAGCACGCGCAAACTCGCCCCAATCCATGGCAATTACCGATCAGCGTGGAATTCAGCTTGATTGAGCAGTTTGCGGCGCGAATCGGTGTGCTTTGATCGGAATCGCGGGTCTTGGCGTTGCTGAAAATGCTGTTTCTGACGCGCTCACGCAAGGAATTCCTTGAGAAACTCGGCGTAGTCGATGAGTTCGGCGTCCTTTTCCTCCACCGTTGCATGGGCATTCACGAAATCCTGAACCCGGGCGCGCAGGTCATTGGGG
Organism: Bacteroidia bacterium; assembly: GCA_046329055.1. Lineage (GTDB taxonomy): Bacteria > Bacteroidota > Bacteroidia > J057 > JADKCL01 > JADKCL01. The sequence goes on along the minus strand of JAXLVK010000081.1, from coordinate 17,681 downwards.
AGGCGGTTGCCGCTGTGTGCGTTGAGTGCGGCGAGCAGCTCGAGGAAGATCTTCTCGCGGCGGAAGGCGGCATCCTCCATGAGGGCGGAGAAGTCCTGCCGGACCTGACCCACGCTGCTCGCGGCCTCAGTCGCCGAGCCTGAGGCGGATCATCAGCTCCGCGATCGCGATGCGCAGCCGGAGCCCGCCGCCTGCCTCCTTGTAGGCCGGGTGATGCGTCGCCGCCGCTGATGTCGCCGTCGCCTTCAAGGTTGCCCGCCACCACCATACAAAAGGCCATGTTCATGTCGATGAACAATGCGTAGAAGAACGTCGCCGATCTTCTCGTTCAGGCGCATCTCCTCCAGGTGCTTGATCGCCTTGTCGAGGTCCGTCTTGTAGTAGTTGATCGTGAGGGCGTTGTAGAAGAAGAAGAGGTACTTGTCCTGCAACATGCCCTCGAAGTCGAGCATGGCGCGGCCAGCAGTTCGGCTTGCTTCAGGGATTCCTGGTATTGGCCGATCTTGTTGAGCGCATTTGCCCGGTAGGTGAGCATGAGGAGCTTGAGGTCGTGCGTGTTCCGGTTGAAGAGGCCGTCCTTGTCGAACTGCTCATAGGTCGTGTGCACAAACCGCTCAAGGGTGGCGTACTGCCGCTTGTTCAGGAGGATGTTGCTGACGCTCTGGAACAGCTTGATGCGCATCATGGGGTTGTCCTTGAGGGATTCCTCGCTGGAAAACTCCTCGACCGTGTGCTGCAGCAATGCCAAGAGCTCGCCGTCACCGCCGCCCCAGGTTTGCCCGTGCTTGGTGCGGTGGATGGCGATGGACAGCAAGTCATCGAGCTCCCGCATCCGTAACAGCTTGGTCTGATTGGCTTTGCGCAGGGAGATGTAGTGATTCGGGTCGATCTCGCTGAGTTCCTGCGAAAGCTGAATGTGGTACGTGTAAGTCAGATCCAGAACATCGTATCGAAAATTCGCTCCGCCAAGGTTTCTGCCTTCCTGAGAAACCAGAATGCCAGTTGAAAGTGTCGTCTCCCGATGTAAATCTCCACTACTGAAACAAAATGCAGGAGCTTCAACGTGTCATTATTTTCCAGCTCCAGATCCACCACACAGCGGTTGATGTCGTGGAGGAGGCGGCTCTTGAGGCGGTGGAAGGCATTCTTGCCAGTGGAGGGGTAAAGCTTGGCAAATGCTGCGTCTTCGTCGTATTCTTCCTTGGATTTGCGAATCAGGTCGAACAATTCCACGTCCTTGCGCTGGCCACTGGTGTCCACTTTCTGGATGTAGAGCTTGAAGGCTCTCACCTCTTCCTTGGTCAATAGGCGAACAGCCTCGTGGAGTGGGTTCATGTTGAAGGTGTCACAATTCTTAAAGCAAATTTAGAAAAATTTCGCGACTTTCCCTATCATTGCCGTGTAAAATCACATGAATTGCCATGAAGTGTGCACTTCCTAAAGTATTGGTTCTTGCTCTTTTTGCCATGCTGGGTCTGAGCTCCCCGGCTCAAAGCGTGCTGGGAATCGGTTCGCCGGGCATCATCGGATTGCCCGACACCACACATTTCGGAGACACCATCAATGGCATGTCTGTATGGGTCGTGAACCGAGGGGCGCTGCCTGTGGCAAACCTGCTGGTGACCCTGAACGGACTCACTTCCACACTGAGCAATCCGATCCAGTTGGGGACTCTGGATCTCACAGGGGGAATCCTCGCACCCGGCGACAGCACGGAGGTTCCCTTGGACTATTTTGTCGTCTCTCCTCAAAATTCCAATAACGGAGCTAATATCATGGTTATCTGGCCTACAGCCCCGGGATCGTCCACGGGCGATTCCACCGATGGTCCGTATTGGGTCGATGGCACCACCTTGGTCCAGCCGAGCATCGGCCGGGAGGAAGTGCGTGTTTACCCGAATCCAGCTACTGAACACTTGAACCTGGACCTCCCTGCAGGGATGGATGGCAAGGTGGAAGTGATCTTGACAGACCTTGAAGGCCGACAGGTGCTCCGTGCGGAGGTGACCCCCGGCCACAACCTGGACTTGCCCTCATGCACTTCCGGGATGCTCATCTACAGGGTGATGTCCGACGGGCACCAGATCCATGCGGGCAAGTTGCGGGTAGAGAACCCGTGATGCAGCAGCCCTTGAGGTTTGCTCCATCCCCTGCGCTGCCTTAACTTTGCCGCGATGACGGCACCTAGGACTCGACTCCACCTTCTCATTTGCACATTGGTTTTCACGTGGCTTGCATCCAGCACTGTCTGGGCGCAGGGCGGCGAATTTGACCCCGGCGGTTACAATTCCATGCGCGTGGAAAACGAGATCAAGCTGGTGGTGCCGATCCCGCAGCAGGATTCCGTCTGGGCCTATCTCAAGCAGCGCTACACCGCGCCGAGTGCCTTCCTTGCCGGCCTGGACAGCAGCCTCCATGCCGTCTGGGCCGAGGACCTTTTCTTCGACCAATACTTCGACAATCCTGAGTTCAAGCTCGTCACCATGCAGAGCGGGGTGCGCCATCGCCGTCGCGAGGTGCTCACAGACCCCACTAGCCGGAAGGATGGCCGCGAGCTCATGCAGATCAAGGTCAATGACATCGACCACAATGAACTCAACCGCGGCGAATACAAGTACCCCGTCAAGCACTACAAGCCGGGCGGCAAGGTCGTGGAATACGACGACCACCCCTTCCTGGGCCTGGTCAAGCGCAAGCACCGCGCGAATGTGATCGCCCAGCTCCAGCAAATCGGCATCAAGGCGCAGGACCTGCTGCCCACCATCATGATCCGGCAGTACCGCAAGCGGCTGTATGTCCTGCGGGACACGCTCCCCTTTGCGACCATCACCTTGGACATCGACTCCGCATTCTTCGAGGGGAAAAGCCATGCCTTCACCGAGATGGAGATGGAGCTGAATGAGATCAGCTACACGCTGGGCGACTCTGCGGAGCGGCAGCGGATGGAGGGCATCAATGACCGCTTCCGGGAGGACCTCTTGGCGCGATTCCCGTCCATCCATCAGGACCAGACCCCCAAGTACACCAAGTCCGCGATCGCATTTGGCATCGACCCCAAGACCGGGAAACTGCCCGGCAAGCCATTTCCGTGGAACACCGTATTGTGGTTTGCGGGGATCACCTTGCCCTTGCTGGCGTTTCTCATCGTGATGCGGGGCCGGATTCGAAGCCGCCGCAAATCCACAGACTGAGGTCCATCGCTCGCTCCCATTCACCCAAAAACAAAAAGCCGCACCTTGCGGGGCGGCTTTTTGGGGGATCAAAGAACGCAGGTTAACTAGATTCAAGAGGACCCAGAAATGGGTCTGGAGTGAAAAACTGGTGGTAGGATTTGGAAACTAATCCTGTTGAACTCGTAGGGAAACCGGAGTCAATGCGGCGAAGTGGGCCCGTCCCCACAATCCAAGGACGAGCCACTTCATCACCACATTACTACTCCCCCAGCACCTGGGCTCTCACGTCAAACTTCACAGTTCCTTTCAGCGTGATGTCCTGGGTGCGGTTTTCATCAGTTACGACCTTGGAGCGGATGGAAAAGCCTTGCTCAGCGCGGATGTACGGAGCGAGGTCCACATCGTCCAGGTCAAACAACAAGTCGTTGCCTACATCACTTGGAACGCTTTCTTTGTAGGCAACGCGGACTTCTGGTTCGGCATCAGCATTGATGTAGAAATATGCTGAGTTGAGGAAGCTCATGTCCTCGCCTTGGGGTGACTCGACCTCAAGCAGGAAGGAATTCACGTGCATTTCATCCACGAGGTCCTTGCGGGTGTCGTTCACCTCGAACTGGGCTTCGGAGTTGGACTCCTCGGCGAAGCTCAATGGGAAGAAGGGCGAGGAAATGAGCGCATTGGATGGCACAGTGGCCTTGAAGGTGTACTCAAATTGGAAATTTTTGTAGATGCCACCTTTCTCGCAGGAGACGAGGGCCAACGGGAGCAAGAGCAGATACAAGAGTTTCGATTTCATAATAGTAATGTGTGTGGTGTGATAACAGAAGCAATGTTCGGTGGAATGGCTCAGGTGGCCAATCTTGTTCCGTTCGATTATGACATGTTCAGGAATTGGAGGGAGTGGGAAAATGCGCTCTTTTTGCTCATGAGGGACGAAAACATGACAAAATTCAGTGTCCTGCTCAAGGTGGGAAAATGGGGGTGATGGGGAGTTGGGAGAGGGTGGTTTCCCCGGAACCGTGTTTGCGTAAAGTCGCCTTGGGCGATCCCCATCCCCGTACGGACAGGTCGCGACCTGACCGTACGGGGATGGAGGTAAAAAGGCCTGATAATCAATTATTTGTGTTGGGTTTTGGGAGTCAGCTGACAGCGAAAATCGGATCCTCGCGTTCATAGTTCTGCTATACGGACAGGTCGCGAACTGTCCGTACAGCGATATCATCGAAGGATTAGATGCACATTGGGGTTCCAGCAGGCGCTTGGCTGCTGGAACAGTGTTCCCCAAATCGGGTTGGCATCCCCTGGGTCTATTCCCCTTTCAGCTTGCGCAATTCGGCGCGGAGGTCCTCGATTTCGCCTTTCATGGCCTTCACGGCCTCCACCAGCACCGCCGTGAGCCGCGTATAGGCCACTGAGCCCAAGCCTTGGGCGTCATGCTCCACGAGTTCGGGGAGGACTTGCTCCACCTCCTGTGCAATCAGGCCGATTTCATGCTTGCCAGTGTCGCGGCGGTCATAGCTCACGCCGCGCAATTGCAGCAGTTGCATCAGGGCATCCGTGAGGGGATGGACATTTTGCTTGAGGCTGATGTCGCTGGTTTCCTGGACCTTGGTGGCTTGGACGGTGCCTGCCACATCCAAGGCGAATGCCGGAGTGCTGTTGGCAATGCCTACGAGGCCATCCGTGGTCACGGTGAGGCCCTGCTGCGTGGTGGAGGAAATGACCAGCGCCATCCAGAGGTTTTGCCCAGGTTGGGTATAGTTGAGGAGCATGGCTCCGGGAATCGGATTGATGCTGCTGCCCATGCTGTAGTTGCTGATCGTCCCGTTCTTGTGGAATTGGAAGACGTAAGAATGGGTCGCAACGAGGTCCATCTGCTGGGTGATCGGAATCCTGTTCCAGGAATTGGGGACGGGATTGAAGATGATGCCTTGGAGCTTGGGTTGGTAGCTCTCCGGCACGCCAATTCCGGTGGACAAGGAGAAGTTTCCAGTGCCTGTGATATCGCCAAAATAGACATCGACGGCAGTGAGGCGGCCGGTATGTTCAGCGACAATTCCTTGGTTGACAAATGAGACTCCAGGATTGAGTGGGATCAGGGATCCGGTGGTGTTCTCCCATGCAATGACCCGGCTGTTGTCGGTGTTGAGGTTCACCGGTCCTCCAGATGTCGTGAGGCTGGATGCCTTCAAGGCCGGATTTTGCACAAAGACGGTGGTCTGCAAGGTCTGTGTCAAGGCTCCCGGCGTATTGGCGACCCCTACGAGTTGGAACACGGTGTCCTGCGTGAGGGGCGGGGATTGCCAGCTGCGGACATCGGTCACATCGGCAGATTGTGCGCCATTCGCATCGTACCATTTCATGGTGTACTTGCCCATCTGCGTCCCAATCCAGCTCAGGTGCACGGTCTCTCCGGCATTCACCGAGTTGGCGCCCGCCACCAGGTTGCGCATGAAAAACTGGTAGGGATACTTCCCAAACCAATGCCATGCCGTCCTGGTATGGTAGTCGTTGCTGCCAGCGCTTGCGCTGTACTCCTCCACCTTGACCTTGAAGACGCCGGGGACGGTTCCCATCTGGATTCCCGTGATGCGGATGTTCAAGGATTGCAGGTTCCACTGGATGGTGGACTTGCCATCGGCAGCGGTGATGTAGAACACGCCGGGGTTGGTCTGCTTGACCAGGAAGACGTTCTGGGAGTCGTAGTTGAACGTGAGGAAGTTGGCCGGGCCCATGTTGGTGCTCTGGTCGGTTCCCAAGGGGATGGTAATGGTGATGTGTTTCACCGGAACCGATTTGCCGATGGTGCATCCAATGGAGCATTCCAGCCATTCGGTCTGGAGATTGGTTTGGTCGAGGCTGCAGCGGAAGCCGTTCAGCGGGATATTGACTTGGTAGCGGAGGTTGACCCTTTTATCGTTGCCCATAGTATTGTCTCAAGATTGGAGTAGGTGGAAAATCATTGTGGAAGATCATCGTCGAAAGCGCCGTCGAGGACGAGCATGCCATTGCGGAGGACCAGCTTGGCGTTCGGAAAGCGTGCGCTTTGGTCGGTTTTGGAGAATCCCATGGCCAGCGACTGCTCGTAGGTGAAGCCCGAGACCCAGGACCAGGTGCCGGGGGACAGCGCCGGGGGATTCAGTTGGATGGTGCTCGTGCCGTCTTCGAGGGTCTCCAGTGCCGTGAGCAATGGGCCGACCCTGAAGTAGAGCTGTAGGTTGCGCAGGACCGGCTCCACGAAGTTGCGCGGAACGCGGAGCTGACTCACCGGCACGATGCCGGAGGTCGCGTTGACGAGGCCTCTGGGATCCAAAAGCAGGGTGACAGCCTGCGTGGTGCCGCCCAGGGTGGATTTCAGTTGGTCTGGGGTCGCGAGGTGGACGTAGGTGCCCGTGTTGCCGTCCAGCGGCAGGTCGCGTGGAATGGTGACGGCATTGAAGGTCTCGTAATTGCCGCCGATGTAATAGCCCACCAGGCCGTCCTGGTAATCTGCCGCCGCGCCGAGGTGGATGCGGAAAGGCACCTGCAACACAGGGTTGGGGGCGGGGTTTTGGGTATTGAACCAGCTGGGGTCGGTGCGTGGCAGTCCGCCAAGTGAGAATTGGAGATTGGCATTCACCAATGCGAGTGGGCGACCAGAGAGGACGGACATGCCTTCGGACATGCCATCGTGGGTGGGTTGGATCCCCCAGAGGCTGGCATCGACCACCCGGAGGAAGGCTTCGAAGCTGCTTTTGTCCATGCCCACGATCTCTGAGAGCACCCTGCCCAAGGTGGGAAAGGAGGCATTGACTTGGTCGAATGTCGGCGCATCGGGAACGGGAGCCTTGACCCAGTGGACGCTCCAGGAATCGGAAGGGTCGATGAGGAGCTTGAGCGCGCCGAGTGCGTGGCCCTCAGGGTCGTACACCGCCAGGGACTGGTCCACATGGTTCGAGATCAGCCAACCGATGATGGGATTCACCGTGGGCGCCATCCAGTGGAGGTCCGTTCCATTGGGGTTCATGAGCTCAAAGTCGAGCCTGGCGTACTGGAGGAGCCTCGGTTTCAGGTCGATGTAGCGGTAGGTCTCCGTGGCCCCAATGGTCGAACTGGGGATCAGGGACTCTCCTCGGACGATCTGGAGGCTGTGGGTGTTTTGGCTGTTCACCAGGCTCACCGTCTGTCCGAATCGGTCGATGACATTGAGTTGGGCCAAGACCATTTGCCCTGAGCGCAGGGGCTGGAACTTGGAGGTCGCGGCAGTGTCCGTGGGGAGGCCGGGCAAGAGCGGATGCTTGGGCACCGCCCCCATGTACTGACCGAGGGTCATGCCGTTGGAGACGACCGTGGTGCTGGTGGGGAGGGCTGCCATGAGGCTGTCCCGGCAGAGCATCTCCAGGCCCATCCCGTCGATCGATTGCGAGAGGAAATCCCAGCCTGACACTGCATCGACCGCTGCCTCCAGGTTGGAGAGGTCAGAGTCAGGGTGTTGGCTGAGGTATTGGTCGAGGCGCCACTTGAAGTTGTAGGCGCTGTGCGGACTGAGGAAAATGCGCCCCGAGTAGGGGATCGTCTTGCCGGAGTAGCCCGTTCCTTTCCAGCTGAACTCCTTTCCGTCAAATGCCCAGTTGTCTTGCCCATTGGTTTGGTAGTCAATGGGGTAGTACAGGACCTGCCACTCGATGAAGAGCGGGTTCCAGGGTTGCTGCCAATGGGCGGTGTAGATCGAGGGGACCATCGCCTGGTAGCTGCGGTTGGTCGAGGTGCTGACGTAGTAGGGATTGAGCGTGATGAACTCGTTGACGATGTTGGAGCTGACGGAGGGCAGGCCCGTGAGGTTGATCCCGGTGGGGTTGCCATCGAAATTCATCGGGATCAATTCGCCATCGATCGTCACCTGGTAAACCAACTGGTTCCGGAAACGGCAGAGGAGGAGTCCGCTCGAATTCAGGAGCCCTTGAGTGCCCAATCCGCTCACGAGCAGGGTCGGGTCGTTGGTGAGCGCGTAGGGCGCGAGGGCGTATTGGCGGAGCTGGTAGCCAGTGGGTATCTGCAGGTTGTGCTGGACGAGGTAGGCGTTCACGCTCTGTGCCAATGCCTCCGGGGTGGGGCCCGTGGGCAGCTGGGCTTGCAGGGCGCGGACATTGGCGAGGCTGGCGATCACGGTGTCCAGGATGCCGTGACCTCCGACCCTGAGCTGGTTGGAGTAGTAGCTGGCTGGTGGAGTGGTGATGCCATTTTGGGAGGAAAATCCCTGCTTCCAATACATCTCGTAGAGGGCGATCTGCTGCGAGGCCAGGGTCTGGATGGCGGCGTCGTACTGGGCTTGGAGGCTGTTGAGGCTCTGGAGGGAGTTCAGGGCAGCCTGCGCGTCGGCCGGGGAGGGGGGAGGTGGAATCTGGCTCGGGTCGTCAGCGGCGAGTTGGTCGAGGGCCCAGCGGTAGCCTCCCCGCAATTCCTGGAACCAAGCCGCATGGATTTTGCGCTCCAGTTCCTCCAAGCCGCCCGGATCCGCCAATTTGTCGAGCAACCCGTATTGGAAGGCCTCGAATAGCAGGGCATCCAACTCTTGGTTCTGCTGGGTTGCGGCGACCTCCGCCAGGGCCGTCAAGGCATCCACTGCGGTATTCCCGATGGAAACCGTGACATTGTTGGTTCCCAGTGGCCAATTTGCGGTGAGAGGATTGGCGGTCGTGCTCCAAGGAATCTGGTACACCAGGCCCTCATAGACAGAGCTTTTGGCAATGTCTGGGCTGGGCTGCCCGTCCACCAATGCCACATCCCATCCCAATGAATGGATGTAGTCCTGGAAGCCGCTGGTCCCGCTCCAAGTGGTGCTGCCCGGCGTCAGTGGGTCGGCGTTTGGGTCCGTGTACCAGCCCATGACCATATAACTGAGCAGGTCTCCCTCGTGGACCGTCGAATCGAGGGGATCGTGCAGGGAAAACACGTTCTCATTGTAGGGCTGGTAGGAGGAGAAAGTGACCTCGCCCGGCCCAATTGCCCTGAGGAACTGCGCCCCTTGTGGCTTTCCTGTGTAGGGCGAGCTTGCGAGGACGACCTTCCTGCCGATTTTGGTGGGTTGGGGACTGGTGCCCGAGGTCTGGAGGAAATTGCTGGTGCCGTCCGCCGCCACGTAGTCACTTTCGACCACCCAAGCCGCGTATTGGACGGCGTTGACATTGGTGGGGTTCATGGACTGCCGCATCACCAGCCACCGATTGGGGACGAGGCGGTACCTCGCAGGAGTGAGCGGCCCTGTATCGGCACCATTGAGCAGGACAGGCGGCAGGGCCCATTGGAGGTAGATGCCATTGTTGCCAGCGAGGGACCCAAATGAGCCATCCAGCCCCGTGAAGGGATCGGGCTCGGGACTCTCGAAACTGGCCCAGTTCTCGAAGCGGAGCTTCCACCGCTGGAAATTGGTGCGCTGCCGGGTCGCATTGTTGACCACCATGGCGGTCAACTGGATGGGAACGACGAGGGGGGATTGATCGGCCATCGCTTAGGAGTTGGTTTTGATCTGGAGGAGGTCCGGGGTGAGGGTCAGCTGCAATGCCAAGTCCGCCGCGTCCAGGTTGGTGGGCGAAAGGAGGGCATTTTTCAAATCGGTGATGAGGTTGGGGGTGCCGGTGCTCAGGTTGAGGGTGGCGTAGCCCTGGGTGGCGGCGGTGCCCACTCGGAAGTATTTCGAAAAGGTCCCTGTGGCCGGGAAGTTGGTGGTGCCGCGCCTGCCCAATTGGTTGCCGGAGGTGATGCGGAGCACGATTCTGCCCGCGTCGGCACCTGTTGCGAGACCGGATTGTGGCTCTGAAATGACCACGTTGGTGGGCAGGTCCAGCCAAATCACCAGCATCACCGTGTCGCTGAGCCGCTCCTTGCGCAGGATTTTCAGTTCCGTGGTGCCCTTGGTGCCGACGATCTGGAGGTTGGGATAGTGGCCCACCACTGCCGACCGGATGAGCATGCCGGACATGGCCTCCTTGGTGCCGCCGTCGAGTCGGTCGCCTGTGGAAGTGCCCGAAATGCCGCCCATGTAAGCATTCATCTCCTGCTGCACCGCGTCATCGATCACGCCCCGCATGGCTTGGTAGAAGAGCGTGTCCTGGCTGCCCTGCACCCCGACGCTTTTGACCCCGTCGAGGAGGCTGTCCAGCCAACTTTGGTCGATGTAGAAGAAGCGGACGGTATTGGGCGGCAACATGCGCTGGTCGGGGACCAGGTGGTGGAAGGGCAGTTTGCAAAGCAATTGCAGCTCCGCCAACCATGCCGCAACAGGCAACAGCTTGTCCGCGACCAATTCCCCGAGGGCGGCCTGCACCTCCGGCAATGCAAGGAAATTCCGTGCCATCTGCTCCGGTGTCGCGGTCGTATCGAGTCGGCTCTTGCGCTTGCCTTGCGGGAGTGGATTGGGGGTCATCTGCCCCACGCCATTGCGGCTGAGATTGGCCATGAACTCCGCGACCTTGTTGGTGATCATGGCGTCGAAGGCATTGTACACGGCATCGCTGGCCACGACCTGCTGCAAGTCCTGGGTGGAAGCCAAGGAGGCGATGCGCAGGCGGTCCACCATCAATCCCAGCAGGCGATAGGATTCCTAGCGGAAGGCGAGGATGTTCTTGGCAAAATTGGGGTCCGCCAATGCGAGGCTGCGCCCGATTTCCCAAGCTGCCGCATAGCTCAGATCGAATACGTGCTCCGCCGTGGAATAGACCATGGCAGCATCAGAGGTGGCGAGGTCATCGACGGTCGGCGGAATAGGTTGGGGAACCTGGGCCGTGAACGGCCCCCGGTACCAAGCAAAGGTGGTGGTGCCGACATCCACAGCGTATTGGATGGGGACATAGCCTGAGTTCAAGCGCCATGCGATGTTGTTGTCGGTCGGGGTCAAGGAGACCGGAACCCTGAGCAGGAGGGCGTTCGCATTGGTGCCGGGGTTGCCGAGGCCATTCATGAAGCCGCTGATGCCGGAGGGCTGGGAGAGGAAGCTCCAATACTTGAGGCAAATGAACTGGGCCTGGGTTTGGCTCTGCAAGAAGGTCGCCGAGCCTGTCAGGAGCGGATAATAGCCCTCCACGCTCACCAGGAAGCAATGGCAACGCCCGGCAGGGGGGAAGCGGTTCGCGACGACGGCGGCGAGGCTCCGGTTGACCTCACCTTGGCGGTTGCCGGGATTGGCGGTGACCTCGCGGCAGTGGGTCAGCAGGGCCAAATCCGTTTGCCGGGGCATGACCGTGTTGAAGAGGTTCGTCGGCATTCGCATGGTCTGGATGGGGGTGTTGGCGGGTTCGCCCACACTGTCATGCGTGACTGTCGGGAAATAGACGTTGGAGGGTTTTGTGGCCGCCAAATTGCCGACAGTCGCCGGAAAAATGGGGGACTGCGTTGCAGGGTTCCATACCACCTCGTCGTCGCGGAGGACGATCAGAGCCATCCAAGGGACCTTGGTGTCGGTGGTCACGCTCCGCATCCAGGGGAGGGCGGCGCGGTTGAGGAGGACTTGGGGCAAGATCCAAGTGTAGTCGCCCACGCCGTCCGGGCCGGGCAGGCTCGCCACCACATCACTCGCAGGCAGGACAAACTGCGGGGCGTCCACGTGGAAGGCATGGGCCACTGGAGTGCTGAAATAAGCGGAGTTGCCGAGGTTGGTGCCCAGGGTCTGGGTGGCCGTGAGCTTGTAGTCCCCGCTGGGGAGCGAGGGCAAGGAATTGGCAATGAAACTGATGTTGGATTCCATGGATTTGGCGGCTGGGCGTTAGGAGGCGATCATCGGAATGCCATCAAAGTAGTCGGTGACGTCCGACTGGAGGTCGGTGGCGTTGGAGCTGTCGTAATCGAGGTTGAAACCCAACAGCTTCAGGGTGCTGACGGCAGTCCTTCGTGCTTGGACAGCATCGGACGTACCGATGTCGTCAGCGATGGTGGAGACCGCCTCAGGATTGGCGTTGAGAGGAATGCCTTTGCGGGTTTGTCCGGCGAGGACTGGCATCCGCCAAGAGAAGCTCCTGGCAGCAAAGTAGAGGTTGTCGGTGGAAACCGGGCCGATGGCATGTCCCCTGGTCGGCGCAGGAGGTGACATTTGCAATCCCACCAATTGTCCGGTCAGGAGCTGGTCATTGGGACCCGGGAGGGCATTGGTGGAGGAATAGGTGCCCCAGAGCGACTTGGGAACCGAGCGAACGATGCTGGTGATGGTCCAAGTGGACAGGTCTTTCTCCACATAGGCGCCGTTTTCGAGGTGCGTCAAGACCACCGTTTGCTCGGAGGCTTGGTTGGTCTGGCGCATGGGACGGATGCTCTGGAGGGAGCCTGTGCCCTTGGTGGTGATGGTGGAGGACTGCTTGATCTTGGCCGCGCTGAGCGGGATCGAGGAGATCGTGGTGATCACGAGGCTGTTGCCGTCCACAAGCGTGCCTTGGGTGAGGCCGCTGGAAGTGGGAGGGACATAGTTGCCGGTGACCCCGGATTGGGCGGCGACTGCGCAGTATTTGCCGGGAGCTGGGAGCAGGGGTTGGAATTCCGCCCATGTCGCCGCCTGGTTGGCCCGGCTGTTGGAACTGCTGGCCCCGAAATTGATCTCGATGGTGACCACCGTCCAATCGACCACGACCCTGCCCCCGACAGGCGGCCCCCAAAGGCGGAGATTGGCCCCCAACTCGGCGGTGAAGGTCTTGGAGAGGCCCCAAACCTCAGCGGTGTAGGACGCGCCCACCGTGATCCCGATGTTCAGGTCAAATGCAAATGGCGCGTATTGGATCAGGGCGTCGAAATTGGCATTGAACCAGGCGCGCTTGCTGCCACTGGAGTAGTTGAGGTTGATGAGGCCGCCCAGCATCATCGCGGCCGGGGTCATGGCGAGGTAGGCCTGGCCAGTGATCGAGACCGTGGAGCCCAGTGACCAACTGATGCCCAGCCTGTCCACCCTCGGGTACCAAAGCGGGACGCTGTACCTGGGGTGGTAGCCGCCGAGGGTGATGGCATAGTCCCCGGCATGTGGGCCAGAGAACCAAGAATTGAAGGCAAAGCCGCCAGTGAGTTTGACGGAGGGATCGAGGATGTAGGACGCGCTGCCGAGGACCGCAAAGATGGATAGCACACCCTCGGCCTCCCGGTAGGTCGCCCCCATGTTCAGCACAATGTTCGCGAACGCGGTGGGCCCAGTGCTGGGGAACCGCGCCGTCGCCTGCCCGATGAGGCCCAGTTCGAGGCTGTTCCCAAAGCTCGCGATGGCCAGGGCATTCAGTTTCACGACGCCAAATGAGCTCAATGACACCCCCGCGGCGACCCAGAACTGCCCTGCGCTGGTGCGGATCCAGGGATTGGAGCCGGACATGAGGGTCTGGATCATCTGCATGGGCGTCTGCGAGGACGGCGTCGTCTGCGCGAGGTTGGCCACAAAGGGGAATTGGTTCACCGTGGAGGCCGTGGGGAGCCGCAGGCTGCTGTTGTACCCTGCGCCGCCGCTGAGCCCGGTGATCATGAGGTAAGGCTGCCCCAATGCCAGTCCGTTCAATTGCCCGAACAGGAACATGGTGGTGACCGACCTGCCGCTGACCGTGACCTGCCCGTAGCTGCCCGCAAGTGCCAATGAAAGCCCCATGGCCCGCGCAACCGCCACACCCGCGAACTGGAATCCTTGGGCTGGACGCATGTTGAGCAAGGCGCCCCCGAGTTCGAAGCCAGCCGTCCGGATGTCCAAGCCCAGCCCGTCGATGTCAAATGTCGGGGCAAAGGTGTCCATGGGCGTGCCCGCCCGCAGGCCAAGGATGTTCGCTGTGAAATTGCCCATCTTGAGGGTGGCGCTCAGGGCAAACCAGAGCTTCTGGTCGGCATAGGCGACGCCCACCTTCTCGAAGAAGACTGGGCCAAAGGTCTTCTGGACATTCACCCAGAGGGTGCCGTCGTCCACCGGGGCCGGGAGCGGCTGGACGGGGGTGGCGGGGTTGGTGGATGCCGGAGGTTGCCCCACGATCGAAGACGACGGTGTGGTAACTTGGGCCGCAGCATCCTCGCCCACGACCCCCACCGACATGGGGATGATGTAGCCGCCGAAATTCAGCATCACGGAAAATCCCATGCCTGCCTTGCAACCCGCAGCGGGAAGGTACAGGGCAGAATTGGTGATGTGGGCGTTCAGGGCCGTTACATCCTCAGGCAGGAGGTCAGCAGAGGTCACCAGCACATTCAGGTCAATCCCCAAGGTGGCATTGCTGGCCAGGACCGTGCTGATGAGGGGGAGGTTGCTCAGGTTGATGAGCGACTGAGCGTTGACCTGGGTGGCTTTGGAGATGGCGTAGTTGAAGACAAAGACCCAGTTGCCGGCCTTCTGGTAGGCGAGGAGCAGGGCCGCACCCCAATTGGAGGACGTGGCGGAGAGCTGGCATTGGTTGGTGCCCGAATCGAAGGAAAAGCTCACTGCCTGCAAGCCCAGGTCGAGGTCGGTCGGGATGGATGGGATCTCGAAGCCGAGGGTGTCGGCGATGGCATCGAAGCCAATCGGGTTGTTGACATCCTGCCAGGAGAGTTCGGCCAGCCAATTGCGGCCCCCGGTACCTGTGGTGTTTGCGGAGTTGGTAAGTTGTCCGTGGTAAATGGAGGAGCCGACCTCCGCTTCCACGCTGAGGACGACACTCCACGTCGTGGTCCACGTGAAGCCAAGCGAGACGCTGAAGTCCACCATGGTTCCAGTGAGTTCGACTTGGCCCTGGATGAGCAGTCCGAAGCGGGTCTGGTTCGCGGATTGGCGCTGGAGCTCAATGCCCACGCTGGAGAGGGAGAAGCCGACGTCGAGGAAGTTTCTGACGGCCGGGGAGAGGGTATAGGTGGATCCGAAGCTGGTGATGAGGCTTTGGGTCCAATCGGAAAGGTTCCCCGTGATGGCCGTGGTCAATACGCCCGAGATGAACAGGTCTGTGGGACCGACATTGACCTCCACGTCAAAGAGCAGGTTGCTCGATGGCATGAAGAGTTGGGCGAAAATGGCGAGGTTGGATTGCCGGGTATTGAATGGGTCGAACACCATGTAGTGGGATTCGAAGTAGTTCAATATCAAGTAATCCGGGACAATCACATAGGGGCTGCCGGGGCGGGTTCCTGCACGCAGGAGGGTATTGTACACCGCCACCGAGCTCAGGTTGGTCATGTCCACGCTCGCGCTCCAACTCAGGAATCCAAACTGGTTGAAGAATGTGAGGAAGGGCTGGGTAGCTCCGGTGAAATAGGGCGTCCAGTCGTGCCCACCCACCAAGGAAATGATTTGGCTGAGCGGGACGATGGTATCGTCGGCGGGAAGGAGGCTGAGCTGGAGGAAGTTGCGGCCCGAGATGGCATCTAACAATGCGCCGGCAGTCAGGTTCAGGCTCCCAAATGAGGTGCGCATCTGTACCCCGAAACTGCATTGATAGACAATGGCATTGCTGGGTGTGACCCTTTTGCTGTTGATCACCACCTGCAACTTGAGGTCGCTGGCCGTGAGCACCAGCAGGTTGATGGGCTGGGTGATGGGATTCGACAGCAGTGTGGTGCTGATGGTTCCCGCATTGTTCAGGATGAGTCCGCTGAGGACGAGGCGCTGCTGCCCCGTGAGGAGGGAACCGATGGCGACCAAGGCAGCATAGGGCCCGGTCAGGCTGACGACACCCTGATAAGTGAGTCCCTGGGGATAGGTCACGCTCTGGTATTCGCTCGAAACGGTCGCCAAGGTCATCACCTGCTCAACTGCTGGCAATGCGGTGACGGACGTGAGTGCCAGCTGCGGATAGCTGGTCGTGAAGTTCCATTCCGGGACTGCGCCATTTGCACCTTGGTTGAGGTTGATGAATAGCAGGTACTGGATGAGGTCGCCTTGGCTGTAAAAGAGGAAGAAGCCTTTCCTGCTGCTCAGGTTGAGGAAGGTGATGGACGGCAGGACAAAGTCGAGGCGGATGAATTGATTTCCAGCCAGCATTGACTTGGAAGCAACATCCACGGTCACGTCGGCGGTTCCCAAGTTGGGTTGGGTGACGGCGTCCACGGCAGGGTTCCCGATGTAGGCGCCATTGATGGTGACCTGTCCCTCTAGAGGGGAGCTTGGTGAAAAGGTCGTTGAGGGTCATAGCGTTTCCTGCTGGGCTTTAGACTTCGAAGTAAACTGGGCGGTGGTCGCTGAGTCCCGAATAAGTGCGACGTGGCCATGGGGTATTGGCTCTTGGAATGTGGCGAAGGTGGCATCGTCTTGTGGGCTGGCCTGGAATCGCGCCAAGTTGGGAATGATGGTGGAGGGCACGGTGGGCAGGGCCGGGTCGGGCTGCTGTGGCGGGGACTGGGTTTCACCGATCCCAGCCACGATGTTGGGGATCATGTACCGCTTGCTGGTGATCGGGAGGCCGGGGCCAAACCGCAGGATGGCATTGTCCCACATGGACGTCCCGATGTAATCAAAAGGGGTTGCCACTCCAATGGGGCGGTTCATGGTGACCGTTCCGACCGGGAGCAACCATGTTGACGCTGCGGTTTTGGTGTCGCCGAAGAGATCGCGCTCGATGTTCGGGTCGTTGCGGTCGATGTTGAAGTCGCCCGTGAGAATGGAGATCGTGTTGGCGGGCGGATTGGCCATGATGGGGATATGCCTGTACACCTGGCGCAAAGCCCCCTTGGCCGCACCTGAAGTGCCTTTGTATTTGCCCACCACCTTGCCGGATGGGGGGAAGTGGACACTGGAGATGGCGATGTTTCGCTGGGCGTCGTGTTTCTCCCGAAATGTGGTGAGGAAGGGTGAGCGGGCTGTGGTGGCGGGAAATCCCACCTCGTTTTGGCTGCGGTTCAGGAAGAGCGTCTGCCCTGCGAGCTCGTTTTCTTTGTACTCAACTCCATTGATGTTCACGGTCCTGTTGGGGAGGCAGATGCCCCATGGTTCTTCGTAAACGATGGATGATCCACTGCCCAATGGTGCGGCAATGCGCTTGCCCGTGGAGGAAGTGGCTGCTGGCCAAATGCATGGGCCTGTGAATTCTAGCCTGTCGTTGCGGTAAAAGACCCCCATGCCTTCTGTGTAGCGTTTGTCCACCCCTGCATTGAGCCGCACGGGCGGCACCAATGACCATGCGCGTTGGCGCATCCGCAGGTCGCTGAGGAGCTTGAGCAATCCTTGGGCGCCTCCTGCATCCATCAGGGTGCCCCGCGAGCCGTGTGTGGACTGGGGCTCCACCACGATGAACACGTCAGGGTTGAGCTGATCGACAAGGTAGCCGAGGTAGAAATCGTTGTAATTCCTGTAGGTGCCCGGGTTCCAAGTCGGGTCCTCTACGCCGTCCTGGGGTGGCTTCCTGGTGTAAGTGGTGATCTTCCCAATGTCAAAAAATCGGAGGTTCCACACCAAGATATTGGTCCGGTTTTCCATAGCGCTGAATTTAGTTGGTTCCCTGTGGCCGGGATTGCTCCCGGCGATGTGGTGAAGGTAGGGATCAGAATTCACAGAATGACCTGCATTGCAGATTTTTTTTTTGTGAATGCGGTGAAGCTTGCTGGATGGGTGCGGCTGGTTTCTGC
>JAXLVK010000080.1:0-27410 GCA_046329055.1 Bacteroidia bacterium | reverse complement strand
CGCTTGGCAACCCTCCAAATGGATGAAGCAACAGCCCAAGCCCTAGCCACCCAACAGCCAACCACCAGAGCACCCAAAACCCCCGAAATCAGCCAAGAATGGCGCACGAACCCGGAAACCTTCCTCCTCCGGGCCCTCCAGTCATTCCAGACCAACTACTCCCTCCCAAGCCCACCAGCCTGACCCAGTAGCCGCGTCGGCCACCACCGATCCAGCTGCAAGCATCTGATTCCAGCCAACTCCAATAGCCCCGTCCATCGAGACGGATGCTTCCCCCATGCCCACAACCAAGCAAAAACCGATCAAGCCAACCCAGCATGCCATCAAATCTGCCCCCAAAGTCATCCCAACCCCCAAATTGGTACGCCACGTACCCATCAACCACCAACCGATGTACGCCCAATCAACCCGTTTTGAAAGACAACACCGCCACCCCACCCCCATCCCATCTACACTGCAATCCCACTCGAACCCGACTCCCCCATCCCAACAGTTCAGGAATTCCATCCCGATACACCACATCCATTCTCAAAACCGTGGACTCTTTCATCTATCATCCCGGTCCCTGAAGGACTCGAAGGTCATCTTTCATCCATTCTCAGAGCGTCGGAGGCTGCGTATTCCTCGCCATCTTCCTAGCTCTTCGTCCTTCATCTTTCATCTTTCATCTTTCATCTTTCATCCTCCCCCCAATCCCCAATCCCAAAATCATCTCCTTTGGACATTTCCCCCCAATTCCCTATCTTACTGCCCGTCTAAGTCCACGCCAATTAAAATTGATCTATGTACGCTCCGCGTCAACGCCAACGCCTTACTGAAGAACAGCGCAAAAGACCGTATTCCAACTTCTTGGCACTCGCCGAGATGGAAGGTCCTATCATGGCGCCTCCAGTCTATTCCATCACAGGCGACGGCCTGAAAAAGGAAGAAGAGGAACCCAAGAAGGAAGAATCCAAGGACACCAAGTCCGCCGACGCGGAACAGGCAGCAGTCAAAAACAACCGCGACAACGGAGAATCCGAAGGCCCGTCCTCCGAATCGGAATCTTCCTCCGCATCCGCCCCAGTTCAGCGCAAGGAGGCAGGCAGGCACGAACCACCGCCCCAATTCAAGCTCAAAGCAAGCTCCCCCCGCCAATTCAAATTCGCGGACGGCCCCACACAGTTCAAGACAGGGGCAGGCACAGGCGGCGGCGGCAGCTCAAGCGGCGTTTCCACAGAGGTCATGGGCAAAATGGAATCCGCAATGGGCGCGGATTTCAGCGGCGTGCAAATCCATCAAAACAGCCAAAAGGCCACCGAGGCAGGCGCCCTCGCTTACGCCCAAGGCAACGACATCCACTTCGCTCCCGGCCAATTCAGCCCGGAGACCCCCGGCGGGCAGCAACTCCTCGGACACGAGCTCGCGCACGTCGTCCAGCAGCGCCAGGGCCGCGTCCAAGCCACGACAGAAGTCAACGGCATGGCCGCCAACACCGACAAATCCCTTGAGGCTGAAGCAGATGCCATGGGCGCGAAAGCCGCCCAGATGAAAGTCGCCTCCCCTGCCGCAGCCCCAGTCAGCGCAGGCACCACGGTCAACTCCGCCGCAGTCCAGCGCAAGGAGGACCCCGCCGCTGAGAAGGAATCTGCCGAGGCCGATGGCGAAGGCAAGGACAAGGAAGGCGAAGAGCCCACCCCACAAGTACAGAACCCCAACGACCTCCTCGCACTCGGAGGCTTCAAGAGCCACGAGGAAGACAAGGACAAGAAGGGCGAGCAGGAAGGCGAGAAAGAATCCTTGCCATCCGATAAATCAAACGGCGAAGGTGAAGGCGGTGGCTCAGGCTCCTCCGAATCCGCAGCCAATGAAGGCGAATCCTCCGAAGCTGAAGCAAAATCAAGCGAATCTGAGGAGAGCAACGAATCCGAAGGCTCAGAATCCGAGCAGGAACAACAAGCCGGAGACCAACCCCAAGACCAAGCTGCCGGCGAATCCGAAGGTGCCGAAAACGAGGAGCAATCCAAGGAAGGCGTCAATGCAGCGGAGTCGAAGGACAAGGATCAAGCCAAGGACAAAGTCAAGGATTCCAAGGACAAAGCAGCCGACGACAAGAGCACAGCCGATTCCGGTGGTGGCGACGCAGGCAGCGGCGCGGCCAATGGCGGTGGTGCTGACAGTGCCGCAGGTGGCGGCGGTGGCGGCGGAGGCGGTTCCGCAGAAGGCGCAAGCATCTCCGGCGGCGGAGCAGGCTCGGGTGGCGGCGGTGGCGGACAAGTCCCGGCAGCCAAGGTGGGCAACTTCGGCGAGGGCCAAGAGCCAGAGCTCACCCTCGTGAACAAGGCAGCCGTCAAGGACTTCGACCCCAACAATATTATTAAGGACAACGGGGACGGCACCTACCTCGTCATCTCCAGCAGCGTGGCTTCTCCCGAGGCGCCCCAAGAGGCCCCCGCACAGCTTGCTCCAGACCCCACCAAGGACAAGCCCCTCAAGAAGAAAATCCCGCAGAGCCAATCCAAGGAGGCCATGGCCGCCAATCGCCAACGCGTGCAGCAGTCCACCTCCCAATTCGATGCGACCGCCTCTGCAAAAATCTCCGCATTTGAGCAGACCAAGAGCAACATCTCCACGCAGGTCCTCGCAGGTGCCGAGGCCGCCAAGGGTGCCATCCTTTCCGCTGCCGAAACCGAAAAGGCCCGTGTCCAAGCAGGAGTCGCCGCAGAGAAGCAGACCCTTTCGGCAGGCGCTGAGCGCATCAAGGGCGAGGTTCGCACCAAGCTCCAGGCCGCACTCGCCGCAGTGAAAGCCGCTGCCGACGCTGCGCGCACCTCTGTCCAGACGGAGTACGACACGCAAGACAAGGCATTCGTCACGCTCGAAGGCACTCAGAAAAGGGCATTCACGGATGCCTTCAAGAAAGCCAAGCAAGACCTGATCGACATCGGCGAGAAATACGCCAAGTTGGCGATCAAGGAGGGCGAGGACCAAGCTGCCAGGTACGCAGGTGAGCCCGTCCCGGAAATGGGAACAGGTGCCAAGATCCTCAAAGGCGGCAGCTACGAGCAGGACCGCCACGACGCCAAGGTCAAAGGCGCCAAGGATGCAGGCGAAGGCTATGCAAAATCGTTCCGCGACAATGCCAAGCAGAAGAGCGAGGAGCTCAATGGCGGTGAGGCGGAAATGCACAAATACGTCACCGACTCCGTCAGGGCCAGCCGGGACGCCATTCAGCAGCGCAAGCAGACCGCGCTCGACGAAATCAAGACCCAAGAAGAAGGTGCTGGCATCCGCCTGAACCAACAATCGGAGTCCACCATCCTCAACATCGACGGAGCTGCCCAGCAGGCGCAAATCAGCCTCGATGAGCAGATGAATCACTCCTTGAGCATGATCGAAACCACCGCTGTGGCCAAGGCCGCCGCAGTGGACGAGGCTGCTCAAAACTTCATCAAGAACCTCGAATTCCAGTTCCAGGGTTCGGTCGATGCACTCTACGCCCAGAAAAATGCGGCCATTGAGTTCATCTCCAACCAGAACAACCCCAGCGTCTCCATGGCCGAGAAGCACTTCGCTGCTGCCTTGGCCGGCCTCGATGAGTCCATCACCACCACTGGGCAGATGATCACCGAGGGCATCACGGGTTCAGTCGCAGGCCTCAACGACACCGCTACCGAGTCTGCAACCGAGCTGAACACCGCTGCCTCCACTGCCATCGACAGCGCCGCACAGACCGTCAACGGTACCATCACCGGACTCGAAGGACAGCGCGACGGCTTTGGAACCACGGCCCAATCCATCCAAGATGGCACCACAGGCGCCATCAAGCAGGCCGAGGACAGCGCCAAGAAGGAGATGCAGGACCAATACAAGGCGGTCACTGACGACTTCAACAAGGCCAAGACCAGTCTCGATGCCAAAATGGGCGAAAACTCCCGTGGCTTCGACAACAACATCAAGGCGGAATACGACAAGTGTCCCAAGGGCATCGAGGACAAGGCCAACGAGGCCAAGGAAGCAGTACGCCCACGGTGGGTACGTTGGCTCCTCGTCGCCATCGACATCCTTGTCGTCCTCATCATCACCGCGATCGTCCTTGCTGCCATGGCTTCCGGCGTCGGCATCCTTGGGCTCCTCCTCATTGGAGCGGTCGCAGGTGCTGCAGGCGGGGCCCTCAAATACTGCGCGAGGGTCGGCCTCACCAGTGAGAAATGGGATACGGGCAAATTCTTCAAGGAGACATTGGACGGTGCCTTTGACGGCGTGAACATCGCAGTCGGCCTCATCCCAGGTGTCGGCCCAGCCGTCCTCGTCGGCATGGGTGCACTCGGTGGCGCCTTCAAATACGGCACGGACGTCATCTTCACCCCCGGCAAGAAATTCTCTTGGGGCGAACTCGCAGGCAAAACCCTGCTTGGCGGTGTGCAAGGCGCATTTGGCGCAGCCCTCGGCCACTACGGCAACAGCTGGGGCGCAGCCATCGCAGGCAAGTTCGGTGGTGTCACCACCAAAGTCTTCGGTGCGCCCATCATCGAAAAGGCATTCTCCTGGACCTTCCAATCGGTCGGCAACTGGGTCATGGGCGGCGGCAGCGCAGTCGTGGACAACTGGATCACCACAGGCGTCTGGGACACCAGCAAGTTCAGCGAAGCCATGACCCTCGAAGCGCTGGTCACCGCTGCGGGCACCACGGTCGTCGGCGACTGGGGAGCAGCACGCTCCAAGGGCATCGAGACTTCCATGGGTCCCAAGAAAATCGGCCTCACGGGCTGGTCCGAGCCTACCACCAACACGAATTCGAACGCCAAGGGGTCCACGACCACCACGGAAACCACGAATTCCAACAACGAGTCCACCAATACCAAGACCTCGACCAACGAGGCCCCGGTGAACAACGAGACGACCAACACCAAGACCTCGACCAACGAGGCCCCGGTCAACAACGAGACGACCAACACCAAGACCTCGACCAACGAGGCCCCGGTGAACAACGAGACGACCAACAACAAGGGCTCGAACCACGAGAACACCACCCCGGAAAACACCGGGCCGAAGCCCAAGGACACGGTCAACGCTCCCGAGAGCAATCAGCCTGTCAAGCTCACTGGCAAGGAGCAGGCCGCAGCCAAGGGGTATCCCGAGGCTCCTCCCGGGTACGAGTGGGTCGCAGGCCGCGATGGAGAGCCGTACATCCGCCGCACCCGTGGTGGCACCGATGAGCGTGTGCAAGTCCGCTTCGATCCTGAGTCGGGCACGTTCAAGCCCACCACCGAGGCCCCCACAGGCTACCATTGGGAATTGGTCAATGGTGAGTTCCAGCCCGTCGCCAACTCCAATGCAGCCGACACCCTGCCTCCGATTGTCTATGACCCGGTCACGGGCGGATTCAAGGAAGCAGCCACTGGCAAGCCATTCAATGGCGACCTCACCCAGCTCCCGGTTCGTGGTCAGGACTTCGAAGGCTTCCAAAAGAGCATCAGCGAGAAGGACCGCATAGCCCTGCAGGCCGATCCCCAGGCGATGCAGCAGGCCTACGAGATGTTTGCCACCAAGGATTGGGCGGGCCTCGAAGCCCTCTTCAATGCCAAGGGCATCAAGTGGCCACCGAACCGCGGCTTCATCAGCGTGACCGATGGCGTCCTGCCCGTCGGATCCAAGTTCGACCGCTTCGGTGGATGGACGGATGAGCACGGCGCATTCCAGGACAAAGGCACCTTCGTCGCGCCCTACGGTGCGAGCTTCGAGGGCCGTGCCTTGCCGGACAGCACCAAGACCTCGCCCTTCAACGGCTACGAGGTGCTCAAACCCATCCCGATGAAGGAAGGGCCTGCGATTCCATGGTTCGGCAAGGAAGGCGGCGGCATGCAGTACGAGCTCAGCATGAGCATCAATGACCTCATCGCCGGCGGCTACATCAAGAAGATCGACGCCCCCGACCTGAACGCCATCTCCGGCCCCAAGCCCACCACCGAGACCAACACCTCCGGCAACAAGGAGACCACCACCCCCAAAGTGGAGGAAACCACCACCTCCGGCAACAAGGAGAACACTACTCCGAATGTCGAGGAGACCAATGTCTCTGGCAACAAGGAGAATGCAAAGGATGCAGTTGAACCAATTTCAAATTGGAGCTGGAAAGTACAATTGGCACCGAGGAAATGCCTAGCATCCGAGATATCCCACATGACGAAATCCTCCGAGCCAAAAGCCCTGAAGAATTTGCCGGGAATATTGCGAGATGGTTGAAAGGCAGGAACCCTGTCCCAGAGTCAACCCAGTTTGTATATCAAGGATGTTGCTGAAGTAAGGAGCTTAGCGAGAAGAAGTCACGAATCATTGCTGGCCCAAG
The DNA here is from genome assembly GCA_046329055.1 of Bacteroidia bacterium. Lineage (GTDB taxonomy): Bacteria > Bacteroidota > Bacteroidia > J057 > JADKCL01 > JADKCL01. The sequence continues at coordinate 21,082 of JAXLVK010000080.1, read as the reverse complement.
GAGCACCGGAGCATCTAGCCAAGAAGTACTCCTCCTTGATAGATGGTGAAGGAAACATGCCAAACGCTGTCCGAGCAGGAGAAAAAATCCTTTTGCTTCCTGATACGGTTCGAGCGAATGACATCTACCAACCCCATGGATCGAGCCAAAGCGATGAAGACCATTTGTCACGAATGGTGGCACGCTATGCGTAGTGGAAAGCGCAATCCTGGGTTTGAAGAGGGGAGGTGCTGACCTGTTCTCTGAAATGATGATGGTCAAGAAAACCGGAATCACCACAGAACTAACCAATTCCTATCAATCTCTTCGAGATGGAGTTGAGATGCTACGACAGGTAATGGGTGACCAGTGGTTTTATGAAAGTAGGAATCAGGCTGATACCAACGCCTTCCTACGCAAGACCCTAGGAGAGAAGTTCAACGCGACTGCGGTCGAACAACTCATCAATCACGCCACAAAATCTGGATAGCGCAGTGTCAATGAGAGATTGGCTTGAACTTGTGAAGAATGTCGTAGAATTCGCCTAAATAAGAAGTCATGATCAGTGAGGAGTTGATACGTGAGATTGGTGAGCTTTCCAATTCGGATGAGCTAGACAACTTGGTGAAAGCAAAGGAGTTGCTCCTTATGCATGCCCCCACCCAAGATGAAGCAACGAAGGAACTATTCTGGAGGTGAGGCAGGACGGCTTCAATCAAGGATATTTGAGCTGCTTGAAGAAAAAATACAGACTAACTTCAATGACATTGATTTGAGCGGTTTCACGACGGTGGATGTATGATTGGATTCCAGCATTGAGGATACCGAGCCTGATTATGGGGACATCTCGAAGGGTTCTCGACCCTGGAAATTTGACAAAACTTCATCCATCTGGGCGATTCCAGGGATCTCGATTGCTCCTTTCGATTGATCGGAGTGTGGTATCCCCATGGGCCATCAATCCTTGCACATTCCCCCCAAACCGCCTAACTTGGGTTCCAAGATGAATGCAAGCGTGGTAGCTCTGGACCTCACTCGGAGGAAGTATGCCTATGATGGCGAGGAACCCGATTGGGCGATGAAAATCTCCGTCCCCATGGCCTTGGCCGACTACGCCTTCACCTTTCAAGAGATTGTCAACCTCCCGCTCAAGGACCTGAAAACCAAGCTAGGCGATCAGCTATTCCAGCAAATCGTGGACGGACAAGGCTATCGCCCACCCGTCGCCGACTTCCTGAATTACAAGGGCGAGGACGACCTTCCCGTCTATTGCTACACCCGCACCGACAAGAACCCCGGCTCCATCAAGCTCCTCCTCGTGAGCATGGGTGAATACCAACCCGGTCGCTACATCGCGCACTTTGAGGGCATTTGGCGGCTCACGAACTGCAACATCTGACCCAATGGCCGACACCCCACAAGACAAGAGTTGGAGCCCACGGACGCAGCGCATCATCCTGTCGAGCTTCGCCATCGTCGTCACATTGGTCTTGCTCTACTGGAATTACTCCACGTTTGCCACTGGATTTTGGGAGGCAGACCCGGATAGCCCCGACTGCATCAAGATCCAAGCCATGGTCACCGATGTGCATGCCTCGGGCGGCACCTCCTCACGCAAATCAGTGGAGACCTATTTCATGAGTTACGAGTACGAGGTGGACGGCCAGAAATTTTCCAACAAGGAGCAGATCACGTTCAACGTCTTCAACCGTTGCAGGGTGAACGAGCCCGTGGAAATCTGCTACATGAAGGACAAGCCCGCCCGCGCCGCTGTACTCAGAAACGACGTCAAGGGCGAAAGCTATTTTATTGTATTCCTGGTTGATGTCGCGTTCATCATCGTTGTATTCCTGATCATCCGCTCCACCATCAGGCAGAGGAGAAAAACCACATGATCCGCAGAGAAGCCTTCATGGACCAGCTACCAGATGCCCACGTGGCATACTGGGAAGCCGCCGTGGCCAATACTGAAGCAGGAAACGCCCTCCTCAGTTACCGAAACCATCTCTGCCTCGCAATTGCGCTTTACTCCCGTGGTGATGACCTCAGCGTCGTGCGTGCCCGCGTTCGTCAGGCAGTCTCTGCTTTGGAAAACGATGCACAATCGCCGAAAGAGGCATTTTCACTCGCGGACCGCAAGGAGTACTGCCTTGCGATTTGGGGATTGTCCCTCTCCATCCTCTTCGGGGATGCGAGTCCGGAGTTTTTGCACCGCGGCATCGGGCAAGATGCCGTCTATGATCGGCTGCTGCAACGCACCGGAGCCATGGTGCAACCCGTGGACACCTTGCTCCATCCTCAGCCCTACGAGCACCTGCGTACCGCCATAGACACCCCCGCGACCAGTGCCGAATCCATCCCACAATTCCTCCGGACTTGGTATGCGGGCATGGCTACCACGCCCTGGTTCGACGCGCACCTGACCCATGCTCCCGAGTTTTTCGGCTATTGGGCATTCGAATTGGCAGCAGTGGTGAAGTTGCAGGACATCACAGACTCCCCCTTTGCCACCAACATTTTCTATCCGCGTGACCTGGTTCACCAGCGCATGTTCCGCACGTGGATGGACGGACGCCAAGGCGAGGACGATCGCAAGGTCAAGGCTCTCATGGATGCCCAAGATCAGATGGCTGCCGCCATGCAGATGATCCAAGGCTTTTTCAGCGGAACCAGTGATGCGAATCCCGAATCCGAGGCCAAGATGGAAGAGCGCCTCAAAGCCCTCGGAAACCTCTTGGGATTCATGCAGGAAGGCGATGATGCCCAGCCCCAAGCGATTCGTCAGGGCATGATTGGCCTCCATGAACTGATCGCCTCCGCCTCTAAGAATCTGCTCTCCCAGCAACCCAACTCCCCCGAGCAACAGCGCCTCGTAGCCCTGGTCAAGGAATTCGAGGCCGAGCTGCGCCAAGATGCGGAGGTGAATGCCACGCTAGCAGAGACCGAGGCGGGGATGACGACCGAAGAGATCGAGAAAATCCGTCAGCAAAAAATCTCCGCCCTCCAAGGTGGTCTTGAAAAATCGATCCCGGCAGAAGAAGAAGGCATGGACACCTTTCTCAAGGCCATGGAGCGCATGTTGGAGGGACTCGCCAAGCGCCTCGACGTACCCACGCGGCCCGAGCGCGACATCCGCGAAGAGGTCGCAGAGGAGGTCACCCGCAACCTCAACGAAGCCAACAAGAAGAATACCATCGGGCCGGACTTCGACTGGAGCACCATCTGGAAGAACTGAGCTGCCCCAACTCGGCACAATCGGCCGCATCTACCTGAAATTCAAGCGGAACCAGCGGAAGGACCCCTCCCCCACTGCAACGGATGTTTGCTGAACACCGGCCTCAACTGACACCCTCCATTGTTCAAAACTTCCTGACCAAAATCACCCAAGATTTGCCTATCTTGCCTTCCTCTATTGTCAGCCAATTTAGCCTAGTACCACGATGTACGCACCTCGCCAATACCGTCCGGAAAAGAAGAAGCCATTCTCCAATTTCCTCGCGCTTGAGCAGCCAGAATACGAGGGTCCGATCATGGCCCCGCCCGTCTATTCTGCCACAGGCGAGGGTCTGAAAAAGGAAGAAGAGGACAAGGAGGATGCCGGCAAAAAAGCCAAATCCTCTGAGGTACAACCCGGTACGGAACAAACAGCCGTCCAGAACAACCGCAACCAATCCGAATCCCAAGGCGCTGAGTCCGAGTCCGCTAGCACGGAAGCCCCCGCTCAGCGCAAGGAAATCGGCCGCAGCGAACAACCTCCCCAATTCAAACTCAAAGCCAGCTCTCCGCGCCAGTTCAAATTTGCTGACAGCCCCGTCCAAATGAAGGCGGGAAGCGGAAGTGGCAGTGGCTCAGGCGGTGAGAGTGCGGGCGTGATGCAGAAGATGGGTGCCGCGATGGGTGCCGACTTCAGCAATGTCAACATCCACCAGAACAGCCAAAAGGCGACCGAGGCAGGCGCCCTCGCCTACGCCCAAGGAAACGACGTCCACTTCGCACCCGGGCAATTCAGCCCGAATACTCCCGGCGGGCAGCAGCTCATCGGCCACGAGCTCGCACACGTGGTCCAGCAACGCCAGGGCCGTGTCCAAGCCAATGCCGAAGTGAATGGCATGGCCGCCAACACCGACCATTCCCTTGAGGCTGAGGCCGATGCGATGGGAGCCAAAGCCGCTGCATTCGATGGACCAGCCGCAGCACCCGTGGTGGGCGCAGGCGGAGGCGGCGGGGCAGCCCAGATGAAGATGGACCCCAATGCCACCGACAAGAACCCGGATCAGCAAGAGGAGTCCAAGAAAGAGAATCAAGAGGACCGCGAGGACGATCAGCGTTCCGAAGCCGACGACGCCTACGGCACCCTCGATGCCCTGCTCGCCCTCGATGGCTTCAACAAGCGGCCCGACAAGGAGGATGAGGAGAAGGAAGGCGAAAACGAAAAAGGCGACAAGGAAAAGCAAGAGGCCGCCGCAAAAGGCGATACGCCCGAAAATACCGAGGTAGAATCCCCAGAGGACGAAGCCGAGGACAAGGAAAATGCCGAAGGTGGCCCTGCCGCCGAGTCCGAGTCTGCTGAATCTGAGGCCGATGGACAAGAAGGCGAAGACCAAGCCGACAAGTCCAAGGACGAACTTGAAGACAAAGCCAGCGAAGCCGAGCAGGAAGAGCCCGAATCCGAAGAGGCTGAGGCCGTCAAGGACGATGTCGAAGGCAAGGACCAACAAGAGGACGCAGCTGCAAAGGAAGAAGGTGGCGACACTGGCGCGGCCGAGGAAGCCGGAGCGGCAGGTGCAGAATCAGCCGCATCCGCTGACGCGGGTGGTGGCGACACAGGAGCTGACGCAGGCGGCGGTGCCGATGCCCAAGCAGGTGGCGGCAGTGGCGGTGACGCACCCATCGAGGTCCGTGACGCACAGCGCGGCAACTTCGGCGAAGGCGACGAACCTGACCTCATGGTCGTGAACGAGGCGGGTTCCAAAGAATTCGACGCCCAGCGCATCATCAAGAAAAATCCGGACGGCACGTTCATCGTGGTCTCCGGCACCCCATCCGTCAGCGATCCATCCAGCACGGGCCTCCCCGTCCAGATGGCGGGCGACAAGGACAAGCCGATCAAGAAAAAGCTCAGCAAGAGCCAATCCAGCGAGATGTTTGCTGCAAACCGCGAGAAGGTCAGCAGCTACCTCAACGAATTCGAATCCCAGGCGCGCAGCAAAATCTCCGCCCTCGAAAGCGCCAAGTCCAGCATCGCAGGTCAAGTCAATGCAGGCGCATCAGCAGCCAAATCCGTGGTCCTCAGTGCCGCAGCTGCCGAAAAATCCCGCATTGAAGGCGCATTTGAAGCCCAAAAATCCGCGCTCCTCGCAGAGTCCGAGAGCATCAAGGCCGCCGTCCAGGCGCAGATGCAGTCCTCCTCTGCATTGATCTCCGTAGCCGCCCAGACCGCCCGCACCAACGTCGAGGCCGAGTACACTGCCCAGGACGCGGCATTTGTGGCATTGGAACCCGCACAAAAGGCCAAGTTCACCGCCGCATTCGACAAGGGCAAGGAGGACATGGTCAAGGCTGCCGAGGAACTGGGCAAGCTCGCCATCGACCAAGGTGAGAAGCGCGCCGCTGAATACGAGGCCATGCCCATTCCCGAGCAAAGCTGGGACGAGGACCTCCTCAACGGCGGTGACTACGAAAAAGACCGCCACAACGCCCGCGTCAAGGCTGCCCGCGACGTCGCCAAGAGCTACGCGGATCAGTTCATGCAGAAGGCACAGGAGGAAGGCGCCAAGCTCAAGGGCAGCGGCGAAACCGAACTCCATCAATATGTGACCGACTCGGTCAAGGCCAGCCGCGACGCCATCAGCCAGCGGAAACAATCTGCCCTCGACCAGATCACCGCCCAGGAGCAAGGCGCCATCCAGGCCCTGCAGACCGCCTGCGAAGCCACCATCAGCGGCGTCACGTCCGCCACTGACAGCGGCATCGCCTCCCTCGACCAGCAGAAGGCGCAGGCCATCGGTCAGGTCGAGACCACGGCCCAAGCCAAGGTCCAGGCCATCGACACCGTCGCAGCGGAAAAGATCACCAACCTCGAGTCGCAACTCCAGACTTCCATCGACGCCCTGAACAACCAGGTCAACATGACCGTCACGGGCGTTTCTTCCCGCAAAAATCCGAATGCAGAGGCTGTCCACCAGCAATTGCAGCAGGCATTGGCAGGGATCGAGAGCGGGGTGCAGACCTCCATGCAGACCATCGACAGTGGCATCACCGCATCCATCCAAGGTGCGGACGACATCGCCCAAGAGACTGCAACCGAGCTGAATACCGCTGCCACCGCTGCCATCGACGGCGGCGAGCAGATGAAAACCGAGGTCATCGCAGGCCTCCAAGCCCAGCAGGAAAGCTATACCACCAGCGCGGGCAACATCGTGGACCAGACCTCCACGGGCATGACCCAAGGGGCCGAGCAGGCTGCCAAGGACATGCAGGACCAGTACAAGGCGGTTTCCGATGACTTCGACGGCGCCCTTGGCAAGCTCGAAGGCAAGATGACGGAAAACTCAGCAGCATTCCGCGGGAACATCCAGGAGCAGCTGAATGGCCTCGACGCCAAGATCACAGAAGAAGCCCAGAAGGCTTATGACGCTGTCCAACCCCGCTGGGTAAGCTGGTTGCTGACGGCCATCGACATCCTCGTGATGATCATCATCACGGCGGTGGTCCTCGTGGCGGTGGCTTCCGGTGTCGGTATCCTCGGATTGCTCCTCATCGGGGCGGTCGCGGGTGCGATAGGCGGCGCGATCAAATACGGGGCGCGATGTGCGCTCACGAGCGAGGAGTTCACCCTCAAGGGCCTGGCGACCGAGATGGTCAATGGCGCCGTGGACGGCCTGAACATCGCGGTGGGCATGATCCCCGGCGTGGGCGTGCTTGCGCAGGTGGGCATGGGCGCATTGGGTGGCGCCATCAAGTACGGAGCCGACTGCCTCATCAATGGCAAGGAGTTCAGCTGGAGCGCATTGGGCGGCAAGGTCTTCCTCGGCGGCCTCGAAGGGCTAATGGGGGCCATCGGCGGTAAAGCTGGCGACGGTGTGGAGAACTTCCTCACCAAGAAGATCGGCGAGACCGCCATGGAGAAGCTGGGCAACAAGATCATCGTGGACGTGGCCAAGACAGGCACCGAGGCGATGTTCGACACGGTCAATGGCGGCCTCCAGAACATGTTCGAAAGCTACTTCGAGACCGGAACCCTCGATTTCAGCAAGTTCACAGAGAAGATCACCCTCACTGAGTTCGCCACCAACTTCGCCACCAGCAAGGTCACAGACTTCGCGGCTGGCAAGATGAGCGATGGCGTGGTCGATCATTATGGCCTGAACAAGGACAGTTGGGGCAATTTCCTCAACGGCAACTCCAACAAGTCCAACTCCGGCGACGGCAGCGGCTCTGGCAGTGGCAGTGGCAGCAATACCACCACAACCACCAGCCAAAACGGCAACGGCGGTGACGGCAACAACCAATCCACGACTGTCGGCGGCAATGGCAACAACCAGACCACCACAGTCGGCGGCGATGGGAACAACAATCAATCTACCCACGTGGGCGGCGACGGCAACAACCAGACCACCCAAGTCGGCGACGGCAACACCCACGCCAACGAGAACACGACCACCAGCGGCGACGGCAACAACAAGGATTCGAACACGGATCCCGCCAACCAAGGCGGCAACACCCCGGTCCTCGTTCCGCCAGTCAACAACAACACGACCACCAACGCGGACGCGAACCCCACGCCCGACCCGAGCAAGACCAAAGGCCAGCAACAAGCCGAGGCCAAGGGCTACCCAGACGCTCCCAAGGGCTACGAATGGGTGGCGAAGAGCGATGGCTCGCCGTACCTGCGCCGCCAATCCGGCAATGCCGACAGCCTGCCCCAGGTCAAGTACGATCCGGCTACGAAGCAATTCGTCCCCACGAAATCCGCACCCGACGGCTACCACTGGAAATACCAAAACGGCGAATTCAGCGTCCATCCCGACGCCGCCCATGCCGACTCCCTGCCGCCGATGCAGTACGACCCGACCACGGGTGGCTTCAAGACAGCCGACGGCCCCTACAACGGCGACATCACCACCTTGCCCGTGCGTGGCCAGGACTTTGACGGATTCGTCAAGACCGTCAACGACCCCAAATTCGACGCTGAGACGCAGAAGCAGGCCTACGAGCTCTTCGCCAAGAAGGACTGGGCCGGCCTCGAAAAGATGTTCAACGAGAAGGGCCTCAACGGCGGATGGCCGCCCAACAGGGGCTTCATCGACATCAAGCCCGGCGTACTCAAAGCAGGCGACAGCTTCGACCGCTTCGGCGGCCGCTTGGATGCCGATGGCAACTTCGTGGACAGCGGGCGATTCGTCGCGCCCTACGGAGCCGACTTCGGCGGTAGAGCCTTGCCACAGAGCAAGCTGGACGGCGACCCCAGCACCGGCAAGAAGCCCGACACCCTCAAAGGCTACAAGATCGTCAAGGACATCCCCGTCCTCGAAGGCGACGCCATTCCGTGGTTCGGCCAACCCGGCGGCGGCAAGCAATACGAGCTCCCCGAAGGCGGCATCGACAAGCTCATCAAAGACGGCTACATCGTGGAAATCGACGCGCCGGATTTGAAGATTACGTCGGGGGACGGGAACAAGACAGGTGACGTGACCACCGGAAGCGATGGATCTACCACTCCTACCACCGATGGTGGAGGTGGCATGCGTAGCAAGACGAATGATGGTCGAGACGTGTATTCTCCGGACTCAGGCCAGAAAATCAAGGACTTAAAAAGTACAGCCAAAGATCCAAGTTTCACTGAAAAGGCTCAAGTCCGAGATGCCTTTCTATCCTCGATAGGCGGCGAAAAACTTCGTCATGGTGCTACGCTCACAGCAAGTAACACTTCACCGAACAAGGCAACGATGGTTGTCAATGGCATCGAAGTGGAGGTCACCATTTATCCTTCTAGAAACAAAGATTTCGCAAGTGCCAACCATGGTGCAAACCAAGGTCCTGCAAAATGTTCAGTGACTTTCGATCCTGCCACAGGGAAGTGGTCAGCTACGATTAACGTCAATGAGAATTACAATTCAGCTGACCTAAACAAGATGGCAGTCCACGAACTCAATGAGGTTTCGAGTATCGTTGTGGCCGAGAATAGGAACGTTGCCTCTGGAAAATATGATGATCCCAGTGGGGGAATAGACCCAACCAAGGTAAATCAAGCGATAGCTGGTCAACAAGAAGCGAAAGTCTTCAAGGAAGGGGTCGCTCCAGGCGATGTGGACGTGAAAAACATGTCCGCTCATGATCATGCAGTGGTTCGGGAGGTGGATTTGGTGATGCGGGAACTCGCAGCCGATCTTTCGGACCCGACTAAAGATCCAACGCGGAACCAAGAACGCTTGAAGGCACTCATGGAAACGATGGGGATCAAGTACACTGGCGATCCAGGTTTCAAACTTCTGGTGGACAATCTTGGGCTAAAAATCCCCACTGATGTCCAAAATTGGATAGACCGGAGTATAGGGAAAGATCAAGCTGATCAACACATTGTGAATGCGATGACCCACGTGGAAGTCGCAGAAGGAAGAGGCCCAAATGGAATAATTGGTTGCCACAATCGGACGAATTTCCTTGCTCATCCCGATGTTCAAGTAGTGAATAAGAAATATTCAAAAACTAAGGGAGTTGTTACGTACGAATATCATATGAGAAAAGCGGATGGATCTGGTGGTTTTGTCGGTGATCCCACACCGCAAGTCTTCATTAAGACGACCTATGATCCTAAAGTGTGGCCATATGACAAGCTCAAAGCTTCCATCAACGAAGCTTGGAATGGTGGCACACCGACAGACAAGTCCAAAAATGGGAAACGGACTAGAAAGGCCAAAATTGACAATTCGAAACGTACGTGGCAAGGCTATGATAGCGCCGGAAATCGGATTTCTGGGTATTTTGAAGGGACTGCCCCAAATTTGGTCCTGAAGACTTTCTGGTTTGGTGATTTGCCCTGAGTATGAACGAAAATTCAGTTTTGATAAAATATTCTGAGGGCTCCCCACGGACATTTCTCGAGGTTGGATCTAAGGATCCAGCCTTGAGGATTTTCATTCAATTCATTTCAATCATTGTCGCAACTAGTTCCCGCGCCAACTTGCAGCGTCTAGCATCAGGAATAGGTGGGAATAACATTTATGAATATTGTAGCTATCACTTTTCCTCCGAGCCCGAATTGGGAGTTTACGTACGTGAGGGGTACCTGATGATTTCTGATTACATGGAATCAATTGAGATCCCCAAGGCACTTTTCTGGGCAGTTTTGGAGCATTCAATTTCAATAGATGATCGAGAAATTCATGCACAAATCCAAAATCAACAAGTGGGTTTGGAATTTCAAGGCAAGATCAGTTTTCAGGAAGAAAGGTACTCGACTTTGGTCACTTATGACTCCAACCCGGGATGGGAGGTACCTGCACCTAGGCCTCATTTGTTAGACGTGCTTGACAAAGCCGCCCGTGCCTTACTTGGAGGCGAGCAATTTGATTTCCAGTGGAATGAAAGCAAAAATCCGAGAGTATGGTTCATCGAAGCCATGAAAATTCACGGGTTCTGGGGAAAGAAAATGCCAATTCACATTCAAATTTGTTGCCGTGAAGGCCGCTACCGTCAATTGGCACAACTTTCTGAGAGTTACGCGTTTCTCCTCCGATCTATAACGAGAAATGAATCTTCCAATGACATCCCGTCAATTTTGGAACGGACCCCACTTGCCATTGATTTTTATGCGAGATCTATCGGCTGGGTTGGAGACGAATTTGAACTCATTCGATTGGGAGATGCCTGCATCGAGGAATGGAATAAGCGGCCGTTCACAGTCCCTGGGGATTACTTTCTGTCACTTGAAGAGTTCGATGAGGTCGCAATCACAGTGAGAGAAATCGCATTGTTTCGATTCGGGATTTCGATGGCTCAACCTGGCTGATTCTTTTTATGGTTAGATGTCAGACTTCTTTAGGTGAATAAACCCCAGACCACATCTACTTAAAAGATATCGAACTTGCCGTTTTTCAATCACCAACGTCAGGTGGGCTCCCCCTAATCGAATTGATTCAGTCACAAACAACTGCTGAACTTCCAATACATGCATGATCAAACCTACGAATCCCTGAAATCCAATGTAGAAAATTGAGATTCGCGGCCGACATTTGTAATCGCTGATTTGGCAAATGTCTGCAAACGAGGAGCCGCCTGAGATTGAATGAGATTTGCTTGCCCGAGTGCTTCCGAATAACTTTCTCGCAACCTATTTGGGAAAACTATAGAGCATGAACAAGGAGGAACTTAGAGACGCTAGGATTGCCCTTAGTTTGAAAATACAACAGCTGGGATGGATATCAAAGCTTACAGGAAGTATTGAACAAGGAAATACTTGTGCTCCAAAAGATCATGCCGTGATCAAAGGAGGAATAAATTCTTGCCCCCAATTGGCTTTCAGGGCATAAATTAAACTAGTACATTCTACTTCAAATGAGTATGACCTGGAAAATAGTACCTGATGGAAGCAGGTTGACTTCTGGCGTGCAAGTAGAGGCCGAAGATGGCTTGCTCCCATTGGTGGCATTCTTTGCGGAATTGAATCCATCGAGATATCCAGAATTGATCGATGCCAATCTGAGGCACAATGCTCTCCACACAGAGATGTCCGGAATTAGATTTCAGGAAAACCTGGACGAAGAAGATGAACTGGATGGCCTTTCTTTTGGCAGCGAGGAGATGCTGATCTATAACCACATGTCTGGAGATATTATCTTCCAAACAAAGGAATTCGCGATAATTACGGTTGCCTTTCTGACCAAGTTCATCGAAATCCAAACAGGAGGTAACAAATACCCCGGAGAATTACTCGGGGCAATCAAGGCAAATCTACCCACCCTTGATGAAGGCTAGCTGACTCATCGATCGCATGCCCCCAATTCGGATCACAGATATCCCAGCTGTGGTTCCACCTGAGCAGTGCCCTCCCGGTGCTTGCATGCCCGGGGATTGGGCACCGTCCAAAGTACTCTGGAAGGGCTGTGAGTCATGATGATGGTCACTTGCAAGTTTCCAATGCTCATACGATTTTGTAACTTCCAATTTCGTAATTGGCGCTCATGCACCTCAAAGACACGACCGAAATAGCTTATCAGAACCGCATCAAGGTTGCGCATCTTTTGGCTTCCGATGACATGGCCAATGTCGGTATTGGATTGCACCTGATCAAGGAAGGTGGATGGACTTGGGAATTGGTGGTAGCTGTTTTTGAGGCTTTTCGTCGCAACTGGCGCTGGATCAATTACAAGGAATATGCGATCATCAAGGAACTGGACCCACAGCTTGATCGTGACCTCCATCCCAGTGTAGCCAGATACTTTCGGACAATCCTGGATCACGTTGGAGGCTGGGGACAAGGTTCCGAAAACTCCATTTTTGGCGAGGGACAGTTGTTCAATATGCTTGTGGATGAAGGCATTACAACTTGGCAGGGATTGATGATGGCGTTTAGCGATTTTGGGCAAATCCGCCGAAGTTTTCACTTGACGCAAATTCTATTGTCGCATTTGGACGAGATCGATCCGAATGGTTTCATCGTTCCCGCAATCGAAAATTCTTTCCTGCACCAAATATGGATGAAGCCATTGTTTGAATTGCAAAAGGAGGGCTTTCGGAGGCTTGATTTCATGAGGCAATACCTCCACGGAAATCGATTGGACCTGAGCAATACTGGCATTGATCACATACCCATTGATTGTGCAGAGCTTGGACGCATTGAGATCATTGACATCATGGCCACAAAGGTGGTTTCCATCCCAATGGAATTGTTTCCGAACCTTCGTGAAGTCATCGCAAGCAAAGAAATAGGTCCGCCTCCAATTTCAGAAAGGAAGCGATTCCCATCTTCCCCAAAAAGGCCGATATTTCCGCCAGTATTGGCACCCAATGTACCTCCAAGACAACTCCGAATCCAACAAGGCGATGCGCAAAAACATCGCCCGATTGTTGAATTCCAGAGACACAAGCAACCAAGCCCTCGCGATGGAACTGATGAAAGCTGGGGGAGTGCCACTTGAGGCTTTCATCGACGTTTATCATGTGCTTTTCCCGTTGTGGGAGAATTCCCCTTCAGAAAACCAGGAAAGATCGCAGAATGCAATTGCCGCCCTATCGCAATCTTTTCCAGCCAGAATCATCGATTTCGTCCTGAAATATCTGGAGACGCTGGATATCAAGCCCAACCCTCGCCATGGGGTATTCAGGGGAAGTGAATTTTTCGAATTGCTGATCGAAGAAGGCGTAGCAGACCTGGATCGGCTGGTGGAATGCTGGAAGGTCTCGGATGCATACCTCAATTTTACAGACCTCGGCTCGTTTTTGTTGGGTCATTCTGAGGAGATTGACCTGAACATTTTCATCGATTCTCGGCTGCAGGGCCTCCTACTCCACAATGCAACGATCGGACGACTCTTCCAATCTGAACATCCAAGTTTCAACAAGCGGGCATTTGCAGCTCAATTCATTGATGGAAAAGTCCTCGACTTGTCCATGACGGGAGTGGATTCGCTTCCGGAGATCTATCTCGAATTCCCTGACATTGAAACGATTGTATTGCACGGGACGCGCATCAACCACCTTCCTGATGAATTCTTGAGGCGACTCAGGGAAATCCGCTGTAGCCATAGGCGGATGCTTTTGTTTGAACATGCGATTGCATTGACGCCCGACCAAGGATGCTACCTTGCGAGGAAGCTGAGGCTGAAGAAAGCAAGGCTTGACTTGGACGGAAGACAATATGCAAATGCTCTTTCCAAACTTAAGACTTTGGAAGGGTTGATCATTGGACCTGATTTTTCGGAAGAGGAGACCGCCAAATTTTGGGAATTCTATTTTGAGGCTGCCTTCGAATCCGGCAACGATCAATTCGCCAAGGAGGTACTGACCAAGGCTTTCCTTCAATTGCCAAAGAATCATAGCCCTTTGAATTGGAAGGGATGGAATCAAAAATTGCTGAGAATTGTTTTGAATGACGACGATTTGGCTGGTTGGCAAGTGGTTATTGCCAATACAAATCAACTGGCAAATCCGTCGTTCCTCCCAATTTTCAACCTGAACAACATTGAATTCTGGAACTATGCCTTCCATTTTACGGTTTCCAAGGATCGGCCTGAGGATGTCCGGCGACTGATTGATCTGGCACTCCAAAACTTCGACGACTCCTACTTCTCTCGATTTCCATGGCTATTGTATTTCAGGAACTTAAGAAAGCGCGGAGATAGCAAAGAAATCATTTGGGCGCTATCCCGATGCGCAAGTGCCATTGCCAAATTTTATCAAAGGCGCACTTGGTATTACCCTGACGTTGGAGAATTGAGTTGTATCTGGATCGAGGCATACCTGAACGAAGGCGAGGCATCAAAGGCTGAAATTTTTTGCTCATCCATGATCTCCTACTTTCATCGCCTTGCGGAAGGCAGGTTGAATTCCCAATATTCGGACTTTTACTATGCGCAGCATTATGCCGTTGATGCCTATCGTTACCTCGTCCAAATTCACAGCGAGACTCGGCCCATTTGCGCCCAATATTATGCAGGCTTGGCGCAAAAACACCAGAATCCCAAAAGAGGACACAAGCCGCTTGTGGATCAAATCCTCCTCGATGTCAACCACGACTACAACCCCGATTTCTGGTCCGATGTTGAGCGACCAAAGGCGGTCGAGAAGCTTGCCCGTCTCAACAAGGACGAATGGAAGATGCTGAAAATCAGATGGCCCCAGCTGACGCTTGCGGGAAAAAGGAATCTCGCAGACAGCTTGCGAAGCATCGAAAAGGGCTCCAGCATCGTCTTGCTCACCAGCATGCTCACTGACAGCGACCCCACTGTCGGAGCTGCGGTGGTCATGGCATTCTTGAGCTCGACTACTGCTGAATCCAGATTTTCGATCCTCCTCGGACCTCTATCGGCTCCACTCCCAGACGACGGGTCGTGAACAAGCTCCGTCGCCAGACTCATTGCGCGAGGCTTCCAAGCTGAAATTGCCTGTCTCGAAATTCCAGCATCGAGGACCGTCCAAGTCACCGACACAAACCCAATCCCCAAAAATCCCAAAGGCCACCCGCAAATGGGCAGCCCTGGGACGTCGGGAGGTGATGAACTCTAATTCAATTGAATCAGGGCTGCTTGTAGTAGAAAATCGTCTGCGCAGGTCCCCAAGGCTGTCCGCCATCGCCGGTCGTCAACCGGAGGTCGTAGGACAGGTTGGCAATGTAGATGCAGGTGCCGGGCAGCGGGCTCGTGGGAGCGATGCCATTGGCTGTGACGGTACCGGGCCGGGTTCCACCATTCGCAATGGAGTGCGGAGCGGCTGGCAACAGGTTGAGCGGGCTGTTCCAGGTACCGTCATTCTTGTAGATGGACAGGCTGGCACTCGAAAGGTGCGGGTGGTAAATGGTGAAGTGGAGATTCGGCGGGGAGGTGAATTCTCCGCAGAAGTTCACGTTCCCGTTGTTGTCTTTGGCGGCCAAGAGCGCGACGGGATTGTCATTGCTGATGACGATGCGGTTAAGGGTCTGCCCGTTGCCGATCGAGGGATTGTACACTCCCGGAGCGACGACCTCGCGGTTCTCGAAGCGGATGGAAATCATCTCCGTGGGCCAAGCTCCCGCAGCCATCGCGTCGCCTGCTTGGATGCCGGCGGGGGCACTGTGGGTCACCGTGAACTTGCTGGTGTCCAGGCCCGCCATGAAGGAGCTGTCCTCAAAGTACCACTGGTTGATGTCCGCAGGTGTGATGCCGATGCCGTAGGGGTCCGTCGCGAAAATGCGTTCGATGGCCTTCTGGACATTGATCCAGCCGTCTGCGTCCACCTCCGCTGCCGTGATCACGACAGGGAAGGAACTCGTGGGGAAGGGGCGTACCATGACACCTACCTGCCCCACATGGAGTTGGCCATTGCCGAGGGTGATGGGTGAGAAGGATGCAGCGGGGACATAAGGGCCGCCAATGGCATTGTTCAGGGTGTCGTAGGAGGCCATGAACCGGTACTCCATCGGGTTGCCAGCCAGCGACTTAGGCTTGACTTCGCCACGGAGCGGCAGGGTGCGGTAGAAGGCATATTTGAGCCCGCCGCCGTAGCCATTGGCATCGAAGTCGTGCATGCTGACGGCGTCCGGGATGGCAAATCCACCTACGCTGAGCCACAGTGCCCGGATGGGATCCTTCTCATCGTCTCCACCAAAGTCCACGCAGAGCGTGAAGCAGGAGCAATGCCCGCTGTTCTTGCGCTCCTTGCTTTTGCCCACGGAGGGATTCTCTTCGAGCAGCTTCGAACCGCCCAGTTCCACTGTGAAATAGACGTCCGGCCCGAGCGTGCCCCCGAACGGTGTCTCGACATTGATCAGGGGAGAAAGGAAGGTGTTCTTGAAGGTGATGCTGCGGAAACAGATGCGGAAGTAGCCATCGGTATCGGTGACGCTGCTGCCCAGAAAGTCGTCCTTGATCCAGTCGTCGTCCATGCCCTTGACCGTGGCTCCGGAAACCGGGCGCTGCGTCTTGCAATCCACCACGCGGCCACAAATGCACCATACGTCGAACAGCGCCATGAGCTTGCACCAGATATCGGAGTTCACGGTGGCATTCCACAGGTAGTGCGCGGCGGCCTTGTCCGACTCTTTCCATTCCGGGCGGATGGTCTCCAGCACCAGGTATTGTGTGGGGTGGTTGCGCTCGGGGCCATCCATGGGCGCCAGGAAGGGCACCTCGATCACGGCAACCAAACGGCCGCCTTGGTATTGGCTCTGACGAGCGTCGATGTTCACTTTGAAGGAGCCGTCCGTGCCGATGGGTTCGCGACCGACTTGCTGCCATTTCAGCGCGGCGAGTCCGGCTTCATCGACGATATAAGGCTCACGGATTTCTGTGTCGGTGGCATACAATCTCAAAACACCGAACACTGGGTAGGTGCGGCAGTCTCTACACACTTGGGTGGAGACTCGCCCGAAAAGCGAATACTGCATCATAAAGGGGGATTTTTGAATGAAAAAATAGAGGGTGACTTTTGACAAAAGAACGAGGAGGACCAGGGCTACACAGTGCGTGAGCCGGATGGATCCTCAAGGAATGAACGGGTGATTTTCTATTCCTTAATCGTACTCAGAGGGAGCTATGACAGCTCGGCCTCAGAAGGGGCTAGGGGCAGTGCAATCGTTCATAACATTGAACGCGAGCACATCGTTGCAGTGCTTGTCAATCGAGATGGGGCAGACCGAGAGGTCCCAGCACTTGCGGGTCATCGTCGTGCAATGGTAGATGATGAGTTGGTCGCCGTCCACGAATGTGCAGATGGAACCGACAGGGTAGCAAGCCAGGATGCGCCGGCCCTGTGTGGCATAGTTGGCAGCCCAGCCCGTGGTATCGCCGGGGAGCGGGCTCAGGGGGACCATGCTTGGGCAGCAATTGTCGGGGGCGATGATGTTGCAATCTCCCGTCCGGAAATTGTCCACGATGATCACGACGGTGCCCGTGTCGTTGGGGATGAACTGCCCAGCTTCGTCCAAGTGGGCATTGGCCTGGAAAACGTACTTCATGCCGTCCCGCTCCAGGGCAGTATAGAGCGTGGAGCGGTAAGTCGTGCAGCGCTCGCTCGCTTTGGTCGGCCATGGGAACTCAATGGAAGTAGCATTGATCGCATTCACCTTGTCGGTCATGCACAGGATCTTGCCGCCATCATAGGAAACCAAGATACCCAAGCTGCCAAGGCTTGAAATCTGCGTTTGTGCATCCGTCAGCACGAGCTTGTCCTCAGCGATCTTCCAGTCCAGCTTGGTACTGCTCAGGGTTTTGACCTCTCCGAACTCAGCGAATTTCTTGGAATCACGCGATTTGCCCTGCAAGGGGGTGCAGACGAGTTTGCCATCCTGGACATAAATCCGGGCCATGGGACCGCGCATCTTTTCGCAGGAGATGTTTCCCACAGGGTCCGTGATACAGATTTCATTCTCGCTGATATTGATCTTGTTCGCCTCCTTGCAGGAAGCCAGCATCAGGAATCCCAAACAAGGGAGAATCAACCGTTTCATTCCTTTCATAATTGGTCTTTTCAAGTGTGGTTCAAACATTTCCCGTCGTTTTACTTTCGATGCAGCAAACCTACTAGGCGCCGCTTTCGATTCAGAACCAATCTTTTTTCAAATTCAGGAATCCAATTTTGAATCTGTGCCAATTATTGGCCCAATCATTCAAATCAATCACATTTTATTCAGTAATTTGAAGCAATTCCAGCACGCCAAAAATGGGCATCAAGGTATCCGAGGACCTTTTCCAGCTGATCCGATCCATGAGTCCGGCCGAGAAACGGGCCTTCAAGCTGCTTTCCGAGCGGCACGAGCGGCAGTCCGGCAACAATTACATTCAGCTTTTCGACGCGATCGCAGCCCAGGAATCCTTCGACGAGGAGGCGCTGCGCCAGCAATTTGCAGGTCGTGCCTTCCTTCGGAACTTCTCCGAGGCCAAGGCCTACCTCTACCGCATCCTGCTCAGGAGCCTCCGCTTCTCGCAAGGCCCCGACGCACCCGAGACGGAACTGCGAGAAATGCTCGATCACCTGGAAATCCTCCATGCCAAGGGCCTGAGCAGCCAAGCCGAGAAGCAGGCGAAAGCGGGATTGGAAAAGGCACAGAAGCTCGACCTCCATGCCTTCAGCTTTGAATTTCACAAGTGGCGGCGCCGGCTTGCGAAGCAGCGGGGCGGCAAGGGTTTGCAGGAAAACTTGGCCAAAATCGGGGCGGAGGAGGCGACGGCATTGGCTTGCTTGCAGGTTGAGGCCGAACTGCGTGACCGAATGGGCCGCATCCAAGTGATGCTGCAACAGCAGGTGGACTTGCGGGACCAGGCGCATTCGCAGGCGTTGGAGGAGATTTGGGGGCATCCCGTCTTTCAAACCCCTCCTACTGCGGCAGGTTTCCATGCTCTCCTCTCTTACTACCACGGCCTCGCCTACTACCACCACCTCAAGCACGATTGGGCCCGGTCCTGCATGGCATGGGAATCGGTGGTGGGCACGTTCGAAGCCTTTCCAGTCCATATCCAGCACACCCCCGACCAGTACATCAATGCACTCGTGACCCTGCTCGACGCGCGGCTGACCCTCCGGCAATTCGATGCCTTCCAAGCCGAGCTGCCCAAGTTGCAGGCACAGCACGTCGCGGAAGCGGTCGTGGCCGCCCGTGCAGCTCTCTTGGGGCAGCACCTGACCCTGCGTTGGGCATTGATCTCCGGACACTTGGACGAGGGGCTCCGCAATCTGCCCACACTGGAGGCGGCCATGGTCAAGCACAAGAAATACATGTCCGTGAGCCTGGAAATGAGCCTGCTGTTCAACATTTGCTCCCTGTTTTTCCTGACGGAGCGCTATCCGGAGGCGCAGCGGTACATCAATGCCGTCCTGAACAGGCCCCACCTTCCCATTCGGGAGGATTTGGTGGATGCATTGCGGCTGCTGGAGCTGGTGGGCAGGTATGCTCGAGGGCAAATGGACCTGCTGGAGCACCTGCTCAAGGCCCAGGAGCGCAGGCTGCGACAGGTGACGACCAAGCCCGCCTTCCTCGTAACTGTGGTCAAGGCATTTCACCGCTTGATGGATGCCGCTGATGCCGCCGAAACCCGACAGCTCCAAGCCGAACTGCTTCGCGAATTGGAATCGATGCCGGCTGAGGCGAGGATTTCAGGCCATGAGGAGCTCTATTGGTGGGCCAGAAGCCGGGTCGAAGGCCGCAGCATCCACGAATTGTTGCTTGCAAGGACGGACGAGGACCTTGGTGATGCCGAACAATGCGATTGAAGCATGTCTCGCCCAGCTGAGTTTTTCAGACCTAGGATTGCAAAGCCGAGGGTTCGCTTCCTATTTTGCATCGATGATTCGTCACAACCATTTTGATCCATTACATCTGAATCCATGAAGAAATTCAACCCCAATCGACTGGCTATTGGCCTGTTGACACTGTCATTGGTTCTTGGAGCATGCATGGGATGCGGCCGGGAACTCACCGACGAGGAACTCCTCGCACGTGACAAGGCCAACCTCGCCGACCGCCTCACCAGCAACAAGGTCCTCTCCTACAAGTTTTGCAAACTCATCCTGCGGTCGGCAAGCATGCCGGGCTCGGAAGACGCCAAAACCAAGGAATTCCAGTCCATTGCAACGCCCATTTATGTAAAAATCCTCAAAGTCAACGAAGGTGGCGTCCAAGCGCTTGGCGTTTCGGATTACCTCGGGCTCTACACAGATTACCTGAGCCTGAAGGACTTTGTGATCGAAACCGACGAGGACATCTATCCGACCATCGTGGAGGCATTGAACCTCAGCTACAATACCGACTCTGCTGGCAAGCAGCTCCGCTACTCCAAGGAGGAGAAGCTCGTGGTTCAGAATGTGGAACATGCAGCCCTCAGCGGCCTCGTGATGTTGAGCAAGGACCTCGGCCGTTCCATCGCATTGTACGAATGCGCAGAAACTGAGCCCCAATTCCTGAAAGATGGCGAGGCCAAGACCCTGCTTCAGTTCTACCGGGGATTCATCTTCTTCCAAGCCGGCTTCTACTACCTCTCGCAAGAGGACCTCGGCACCAACATCGACTGGCTCACGGCCCATGCGAAGCTGCCCTTGCCCTTCATGCAGGAAACGTTCAAACTCGACAAACTCAACACGGTCAAGGCCCATATCGCATTCCGCGGGTTCAATTACCTGATGCGCGGATTCGACCGCCTCATGATGGACCGCGACATCGACCACGAACGCGCGTTGGAGGATTTCGAGCACTTCATCGCCGATGCCAAGGAGGTCGGATTGGACAATGAACTCGTATGGGTCGTGGAGGCTTACCTTTACATGAAGCGTGAGGAAAGCGAAAAGGCCATTGTTGCTTTGAATAAACTGCGCGCCAGTCCACTTCTCTCCAGCAAGGAAAAGGACGCCATCGACGAGACCATTGGCTACCTCAATGAGCGCGAGCCCGGAAAAGCACTGAATTCTGTCTATGATA